>NZ_BDBV01000109.1 GCF_001613165.1 Nocardia mexicana NBRC 108244 | reverse complement strand
CCCGTTTCCTGGCGTGCTCGGTCCGCCTCATTTCCCGGCGTGCTTTTGGCCGGGATCAGAGTGCGGTGTTGGAGAGGAGGCGTTGTTTGAGGGAGCGGGCGGCGGACTCCGGGTCGGGGGACGCGGTGATGGCGCGGACCACGACGACTCGGGTGGCGCCTGCGGACAGGACCTCGGCGAGGCGGTCCTGGTCGATGCCGCCGATGGCGAACCAGGGGTGGGTGGGTTGTGCGTCGGCGGTGGAGCGGACCAGTTCCAGTCCGGCGGCGGTGCGGCCGGGTTTGGTGGGAGTGGTCCACACCGGGCCGGTGCAGAAATAGTCGATGTGCTCGTCGATCGCCGCCAGTCCGGCCTGGTTGCGGTTGTGGGTGGAGCGGCCGATCACCACGTCCGGGCCGACGATCTTGCGGGCGTACCACGGCGGCAGATCGTCCTGGCCCAGGTGCAGCACATCCGCGCCGGAGGCGTGCGCGATATCGGCGCGGTCGTTGACCGCCAGCAACGCGCCGTGCCGGCGGGCCGCGGCCTTCAGCTCGGCCAGGGCGCCCAGTTCGGCCTTCGCCTCCAGCGGTCCGAACTTCGCCTCGCCCACGGAGCCCTTGTCGCGGAGCTGGATGATGTCGACCCCGCCCGCCAGCGCGGCCTCGGCGAAGGCGGCCAGGTCGCCCGTATCGCGGCGGGCGTCGGTGCACAGGTAGAGCAGGGCCGAGGCCAGGCGGTCCCGGGGTGGTGCGGGGCGGTTCGGGTGGGACGGTTGCACGTCATCGACGGTAGTCGCGGTACCTTGGGATAGCGAAACATCTGGACATCCCCGCAGCGAAGGCGGCCGCGCGGGGAGGCCGTTCGGTGCGGGAGTGCCCGCAGCGTCCGGATCCCGGCTGATCCGGGATCGAGCAAGGTGGAAGGTATGCGAAGTCTGGCCGTCGTGGGTGGGGGTGTGATCGGGCTGTCGGTGGCGTGGCGCGCCGCGGAATCGGGCTGGTCGGTCACCGTCTTCGATCCCGCCGCGGGAAGCGGCGCCTCCTGGGTCGCCGGCGGCATGCTCGCACCCCTGTCGGAGGGGTGGCCGGGTGAGGACGAACCCCTCGAATTCGGTGCCGCCTCGCTGGCCCGGTGGCCGGAATTCGGCGCGCGGATCCGGGCCGCGACCGGCGTATCCGTCTTCGTCGCCGAGGAGACCCTCACCGTGGCCTCGGACACCGCCGATGCCGCGGACCTGCGCACCATCGCCGATTTCGTGACCGCGCGGGGGCACGAGATGCGGCTGCTGGACCGGCAGGGCGTGCGGGCCTGCGAGCCCGACCTCGCCCGCACCGTCCGCGCGGGCCTGCTCGCACCCACCGAACCGGCTGTGGACAACCGCCTACTGGTCGAATCCCTGCGCCGCTGTTGTGAACAGGCCGGTGTGCACATCCGCGCGGCGTCCGTTGCGGCTGTGGACGATCTCGACCACGACCGCATCGTGCTCGCCACCGGGGCCGCCGCCGCACAGCTGTGGCCCGGCCTGCCGGTGCGCCCGGTGAAGGGCGAGATCCTGCGGCTGCGGCACCGGCCCGGAGCGCCGCCCCCGCCGCGCCGCGTGATCCGTGCCCGGGTGCACGGCCGCCCGCTGTATCTGGTGCCGCGGGCGAACGGAATCGTGGTCGGCGCAACGCAATACGAGGCGGGGTTCGACACCGCGGTCACCGTCGCCGGAGTCCGTGATCTCATCGCGGACGCGGAGGCGGTGCTGCCCGCGCTCGGCGAATACGAGCTGCAGGAGGCGAGCGCCGGTGCCCGCCCCGGCACCCCCGACAACCTGCCGCTGATCGGCCGTGTCTCCGACCGCGTGATCGTCGCCACCGGCCACGGCCGCAACGGCATCCTCGGCGTGCCGATCACCGTCGACGCGGTCGCCGCCCTGCTGGCGGGCGACACCCTCGCCGAGGCGAAAGTCGCCGACCCGCAACGTTTTCCACAGTCAGGAGGCAATCGATGACCGCAACGATCCCGATCGGGGTCACCGTCAACGGTCAGGACCACGAGTTCGCCGAGCAGCTCACCGTGCGCGAGCTGCTCGAGCGGCTGGAGCTCCCGTGTCAGGGCGTCGCCGTAGCGGTCGACGGCGCGGTGTTCCCCAAGTCCCGCTGGGACGAGCCGGTCGGCCGCGGTTGGGAGATCGAGGTGCTGACGGCGGTGCAGGGTGGTTAGCCCGGCCACGGTCGACGCCGCGTCCACCGTGGCGCCCCTGCGCATCGCGGACCGCACCTTCGACTCCCGCCTGATCATGGGGACCGGCGGCGCCGAGAACCTGGCCGTGCTGGAGGAGGCGCTGGTCGCCTCCGGAACCGAGTTGACGACGGTGGCGATGCGCCGCGTTGACGCGACCGGCGGCACCGGCGTGCTCGACCTGCTGCAGCGCCTGGGCATCGCCCTGCTGCCCAATACCGCCGGCTGTCGCACGGCCGCCGAGGCGGTGCTCACGGCGCAGCTGGCGCGCGAGGCGCTCGGGACCGAGTGGGTGAAGCTCGAGGTCGTCGCCGACGAACGCACCCTGCTCCCGGACGCCATCGAATTGGTCTCCGCCGCAGAGCAATTGGTCGACGACGGCTTCGTCGTGCTGCCCTACACCAACGACGACCCCGTGCTGGCCCGCCGGCTGGAGGACACCGGCTGCGCCGCGGTGATGCCGCTGGGCGCCCCGATCGGCACCGGCCTGGGCATCGGCAATCCGCACAATATCGAGATGATCGTCGCGGCCGCGGGCGTACCGGTGATCCTCGACGCGGGGATCGGCACCGCCAGCGACGCCGCCCTGGCCATGGAGCTGGGCTGCTCGGCGGTGCTGCTGGCTACCGCGGTCACCCGTGCGCGCAGGCCCGCGACCATGGCCGCCGCCATGTCCGCCGCGGTCGAGGCCGGATACCTCGCGCGAGCGGCAGGCCGCATCCCCAAGCGATTCTGGGCACAGGCGTCCTCACCCGACCTGTGATCGCCTCGCCCCTTGTGAACAGTGGTCGATTCGCCGGGCACACTGTGGATATCGGGAGGCCCACAGTGTGAGTGGCACCGGTTCACCGGTCTGGAAATCGGTGGTCCGTGAGCACTACCGGATGGCATGCTGGTTTGAGTGGGGGATCGGTCGGGCATGCATGGGGGTGCCCCTCATCCTCGAGGATGATCGAACTAGCGACCTGTGAGCGATGGTCTACACATGCAATCTTCGGAAGACTGGTCGTCATGATCGAAGTGACTGGCCTGACCAAGCGGTTCGGCACCACCGTCGCTGTCGACGATCTGACGTTCAAGGTCGAGCCCGGGCAGGTGACCGGGTTCCTGGGACCCAACGGCGCAGGCAAGTCGACCACGATGCGGATGATCCTGGGCCTGGACCGGCCCACGGCGGGCACCGCGGTGATCCAGGGCAAGCCCTACCGCGACCTCGACAACCCGCTACGCACCGTCGGTGCGCTGCTCGACGCCAAGTGGGTGCACCCCAATCGTTCGGCGCGCTCACATCTGCGCTGGATGGCGGCGACCAACGGCATCCCGCAGTCCCGGGTGGAGGAGGTGCTGCGCCTGGTCGGCCTCACCGAGGTGGCCAACAAGAACGCGGGCGGCTTCTCCCTCGGCATGTCGCAGCGGCTGGGCCTGGCGGGTGCGCTGCTCGGCGATCCGCCGGTGCTGCTGTTCGACGAGCCGGTCAACGGCCTGGACCCGGAGGGCATCCTGTGGATCCGCCGGTTCATGCAGCGGCTGGCCGCCGAGGGCCGGACCGTGCTGGTGTCCAGCCACCTGCTGTCGGAGATGGCGCAGACCGCCGACCACCTGGTCGTGATCGGCCGCGGCAAGCTGATCGCCGACACCAACACCAAGGATTTCATCGAGCGCGCCTCGGAATCGACTGTGCGCGTGCGCAGCCCGCAGCTGGACCAGCTGCGCAGCCTGCTCACCTCCAACGGCCTGACGGTGCGCGAGGAGGATCCCGCGGCGCTGCTCGTCGTCGGCGAGACCAGCGACGCGGTCGGCAAACTGGCCGGGGCGAACAACATCACGCTGTACGAACTGGCGCCGCAGCGGGCCTCGCTGGAGGAGGCATTCATGCGGATGACCGGCGGTGCCGTGCAGTACCACGGTGAAGGTATCGAACAGGTGATGGGAGGTGCGCTCTGATGGGCGTGATCACAGCGGAACGCATCAAGCTCACCTCCACCCGGTCGCCGTGGTGGTGCTCGGCGTCGGTCGTGGTGATCGGCCTGGGCCTGGCGGCGATCTTCGGCCTGGTGGCCAAGGCCTCCTACGGCAAGGAGGGGATGCTCGAGCTCACGGTCTCGATGGCGGTCTCCGGCCTGACCGGCCTGGGCGTGATGATCCTGATGATCATGGCGACCCTGACGGTGACCAGCGAATACCGCTTCGGAATCATCCGCACGACCTTCCAGGCGACGCCGAACCGGACGCGGGTGATCGCGACGAAGGCCGGTCTGGTGGCCGTCTTCGGCGCGGTGCTCACCGCGGTGCTGGCCCTGCTGGCCTTCGGCCTCGCCAAGGTGCTCAGCGGCTCGGACGCGGGTGCGCAGCTCACCCTGTCGTCCGCCGAGGACTGGCGCGGGCTGATCGGCGTCCCGGTCTACGCGTTTCTCGGCGCGATCCTGGCCGTGGCGATCGGTGTGCTGGTCCGCCAGTCCGCCGCCGCGATCGCCCTGATCGTGCTGTGGCCGATGCTGGTCGAGCCGCTGGCGGGCGCGTTCGGCAGCTTCGGCCGCAATGTGCAGCCGTTCCTGCCCTTCGCCAATATGCAGCGCTTCATCGGAGGTGCGGACGCCAGCGGCAACTGGCACTGGGGCCCGTGGGGCGGACTGGTGTACTTCACCGTCTTCGTCGCGATCGTCCTCGCCGCCGCGCTGTACACGGTCGAGAAACGCGACGCCTAGAACCTGCCCGAACCCCCGGGGAGCATTCCCTCGCCACCCCGGGGCCGGGAGGGCGGTCCTGTCGGGGGACCGCTGTACCCGAGTCATGTCGGCCACTGCCCGGCCGATGTGACATCACCGGCCCGATGCGAATCTCTCGCATCGGGCCGGTGTTTTCGTGGAAATCCTTGGTTAACTGTGAAACGACGAGCTTCCATCCGGAACGGGCGCTGCGTAGTATCGGCCCCAGCAACCAGGAAGCTATCCATCTGCGGACCCATTGCCGTGCCCGCTCAGTCCGACAGGGGAGATGGCAGGTGGCGATCATCGGTAATCCGCCCACCGACAGGTGGCTGAGCTACGCTGGCGCCGTGAGCGAAACACCCTCCGGCGACGGCGAAAACGCGCCTCGCGCGGCCGATGCCGACGGTTCGGCGCGCCGATCGGAGACGGACGAGTCACGCGCGGGCGGGAGCACCGAGCCCGGCGGTGGCCGACGCCGCATCGAACCCGGCCCGGATGTCGTGATTCCGCTCACTCCGGCCGATTCCGACGATGCTCCCCGGCGCCCTGCCGGTCGGTTGCGCGCGGGGCAATTGTCGTCCTTGATGGCCGCGGCCAACCAGCGGCCGGACGTCATCGGCGTGATTCGGCGGGCCCGCGAGAATCTGCCGGGCGATCCGGCTTTCGGTGACCCACTGTCGGTTTCGGGTCCCGGCGGTCCGCGTGCGGTGGCGCGGGCGGCGGACAAGCTCGTCGGCGACACCCCCAATGCGGCCAAGGAGATCGGCCTCGGCGCGCTGCAGGTCTGGCAGGCCATGCTGGAGCGCGTCGGCCGCGGCAAGGGGACCCAGCAGACGACGGTGATGTTCACCGATCTGGTGGCCTTCTCCAGCTGGTCGTTGTCGGCCGGGGACGAAGCCACCCTGGAGCTGTTGCGCCGGGTTGCGAAGGCCATCGAACCCCCGATCGTGGATCGCGGCGGCCGGGTGGTCAAACGCATGGGCGACGGCGTGATGGCGGTCTTCCCCTCGCCGGACCGGGCCGTGCAGGCGGCGGTCTCCGCGAAGGAAAACCTCTGCGGGGTGGAGGTTTCGAGCTACAAGCCGCAGATGCGGATCGGCCTGCACACCGGCAATCCGCGCGAGATCGGCGGCGATTGGCTGGGAGTCGACGTCACGATAGCGGCCCGGGTGATGGAGGCAGGCGGCAACGGCAACACCATGCTCTCGGCCGCCACGCTGCAGGCGCTCCAGCCCGAAACTCTCGCGGCCCTGGGTCACGTCCCCAAGCCCTACCGCCGCAGCTTCTTCGCCGCCCCGCTCAGCGGCGTCCCGGAGGACCTGCGGATCTACCGGCTCGACGAGGAGTAACGGCCTCTCAGCCGATCATCCACGCGACCGCCCCACCCGCCGCCAGCACGCCGCAGATACCGAGCGCAATCGCCAGCCAGCGGGTGTTCTTCCAGGTGCTGTAGGCGCCGCCCAGCAGAAATCCGGCCAGAGCGAACAGGAAGACCACGATCACGGAGTTGGACACACAGCCATCTTGCCGTGCGCCGTCTTCAACCGTCACTCCGGCGTGTGTCGACGATGCCCCGCCAACTCTGGACTGGCCGTCGGCCCTCCCCATTCCCGTCGCCGCGGCCCCCTGGGGCCGCGGCGACGGGATCCCCGCCAAGCATGCCGAGAATGCTAGTGATGTGGCGTTGACCTGCATGAACCCTAATTAACAAGCACGCAGGCTTGATTTTTTCTTGGGGTGATGTGACCCTTTAACGGACGCAGCGAAGAGGCTGTGCGGACTCACCCCACAGGAGGCGCCGCGCGATGAGCAGGCTGGCCGCCGATCCGGAGGTCATCCGGATCGGCAACTGTTCCGGGTTCTACGGTGACCGGCTGAGCGCGATGCGGGAAATGCTCGAGGGCGGGCAGCTCGACGTGCTCACCGGGGACTACCTCGCCGAACTCACCATGCTGATTCTGGGCCGGGACCGGATGAAGGATCCGAGCCTCGGCTACGCCAAAACCTTTGTCCGCCAACTGGAAGACTGCCTGGGACTGGCCCTGGAGCGCGGCGTGCGCATCGTGGCCAATGCGGGCGGGCTGAACCCGGCGGGCCTGGCCGATCGCCTGCGGGAGGTTGCCGAAAAGCTCGGTGTCACTGCGCAGGTCGCGCACGTGGAGGGCGACGACCTGGTGGCCCGCGCGGCCGAGCTGAACCTGGGCACCCCGTTGGCCGCCAACGCCTACCTCGGCGCATGGGGTATCGCCGAATGCCTGACCGCGGGCGCGGACGTGGTGGTGACCGGCCGGGTGACCGACGCGGCCCTGGTGGTCGGACCGGCGGCGGCGCACTTCGGTTGGGCCCGGGACGATTTCGATGCGCTGGCCGGTGCGGTGGTGGCGGGACATGTCGTCGAGTGCGGCACCCAGGCCACGGGTGGGAACTTCGCGTTCTTCACCGAGCTCGCCGATCTGGACCGGCCCGGCTTCCCGATCGCGGAGGTGCGCCGGGACGGCAGCAGCGTCATCACCAAACACGAGAACACCGGCGGCGCAGTCACTGTCGACACGGTCGAGGCGCAGTTGATGTACGAGATCCAGGGCGCGCGGTATGCGGGCCCGGACGTGACGACCCGGCTGGACAGCATCCGCCTCACCGAGGAGGGCCCGGACCGGGTACTCATCGCGGGGGTCACGGGGGAGGCGCCGCCCCCGCAGCTGAAGGTGTCGCTGAACACCCTGGGCGGCTTCCGCAACGAGATGGACTTCGTCCTCACCGGCCTCGATATCGAGGCCAAAGCCCAACTGGTGCAACGACAGTTGGAGAGGTGGCTGCCGGTGCGTCCGGCCGAGCTGGAGTGGACGCTGACGCGGACCGACCGGCCCGACGCCGATTCCGAGGAGCAGGCCAGCGCCCTGCTGCGGTGCGTGGTCCGCGATCCCGATCCGAACAAGGTCGGGCGCGGATTCTCCAGTGTCGCCGTCGAACTCGCGCTGGCGAGCTATCCCGGCTTCACGCTGACCTCACCGCCGGGAAACGGCGGGCCCTACGGGGTTTTCACGGCCGGATACGTCGATGCCGCCGCGGTGCCGCACATCGCGGTGCTGCCGGACGGGAACCGGTCCGAAATCGCCTCGGCCACAGCGACCCTGGAACTCTCGGAGGTGGCCGCACCGCCGCTGCCGGAACCCCTGCCCCGCGGCGAGACCCGGCGGGCTCCGCTCGGCACGCTCGCGCTCGCCCGCAGCGGTGACAAGGGCGGCAACGCCAATATCGGTGTGTGGGTGCGCACCGACGAGCAGTGGCGCTGGCTGGTGCACGCGCTGACCGTGGACGAACTGCGCGTGCTGCTCCCCGAGACCGCGAAGCTGCCGGTCACCCGGCACATACTGCCCAATCTGCGGGCGGTCAATTTCATCGTCGAGGGCATCCTCGGCCAGGGCGTGGCCTATCAGGCCCGCTTCGATCCACAGGCCAAGGGGCTCGGCGAATGGCTGCGCTCCCGGCACGTCGACATACCCGTGGAGCTGCTGTCATGAATGTGTGGGAAACACCCGAACGCCGCGAATTGCGCGCGACCGTCAGGGGATTCGTCGAGCGTGAGATCCTGCCCTCCCTGGACGATTGGGAGCGGGCGGGGGAGATCCCGCGCGAACTGCACAAGAAGGCGGGCGCCCTGGGCCTGCTGGGGATCCAGTTCCCGGAATCGGGCGGCGGCGCCGGTGGCGACGGCATCGACGCGGCGATCGTCTGCGAGGAGATGCACCAGGCCGGCGCCTCCGGCGGGCTGTTCGCCTCGCTGTTCACCTGCGGCATCGCGGTCCCGCACATCATCGCGTCCGGCAATGCCGAGCACATCGAGCGCTGGGCGAAACCGACGCTGGCGGGCGAGAAGATCGGTTCGCTGGCCATCACCGAGCCGGGTGGCGGCTCGGACGTCGGGCACCTGACGACCAGCGCGGTGCGCGACGGCGACCACTTCATCGTCAACGGCGCCAAGACCTACATCACCTCGGGCACCCGCGCCGACTTCGTGGTGACCGCGGTGCGCACGGGAGGCCCAGGGGCGGCGGGTGTTTCGCTGCTGGTGGTCGAGGCGGGCACGCCGGGCTTCACGGTGAGCCGCAAGCTGGAGAAGATGGGCTGGCTGGCATCGGACACCGCGGAGCTGTCCTACGTGGACGTGCGGGTGCCGGTCGAGAATCTGGTGGGTCCGGAGAACAGCGGATTCGCCCAGATCGCCGGGGCCTTCGTCAGCGAGCGGATGGGACTGGCGGTGCAGGCGTACGCCCAGGCGCAGCGCTGCCTGGACCTCACCCTCGCGTGGTGCCGGGATCGCGAGACCTTCGGCCGCCCGCTGATCAGCCGCCAGGCGGTGCAGAACACCCTCGCGGAGATGGCGCGCCGCGTCGACGTCGCGCGGGTGTACGCGCGCAAGGTGGCCGAGCGGGCCGCCGAGGGCGAGACCGATCTCATCGCCGAGGTCTGCTTCGCCAAGAACACCGCCGTCGAGGCCGCCGAGTGGGTGGCCACGCAATCGGTGCAGTTGTTCGGCGGGCTCGGGTATATGCGCGAATCCGAGGTGGAGCGGCAGTACCGTGACATCCGCATTCTCGGTATCGGCGGTGGCACCACGGAGATCCTGACCGCTTTGGCGGCAAAACGATTGGGGTTCCAGTCATGACCGTTCTGCGCACGGCCGTCGACGCGGGGTCGGCGGAATACCAGGCCGCCGCGGAGGCGATGCGGGGCAAGCTCGCCGAGATCGAGGCCGAGTTCGACAAGGCGATCGCGGGCGGCGGCCCCGACAAGCTGGCGCGACATCGCAAGCGCGGCAAGCTGACCGCACGCGAGCGCATCGAACTCCTCATCGACGAGGATTCGCCGTTCCTGGAACTGTGCCCGCTGGCGGCGTGGGGCAGCGACTTCCACGTCGGCGCCAGCGTGATCTGCGGGATCGGCATTGTCGAGGGCGTCGAATGCATGATCGTCGCGCCGGATCCCACGGTGCGTGGCGGCACCTCGAATCCGTGGACGCTGCGCAAGAACCTGCGGATGAACGACATCGTCATGCAGAACCGGCTGCCGGTGATCGGGCTGGTCGAATCCGGCGGGGCCGACCTGCCCACGCAGAAGGAAGTTTTCGTCCCCGGCGGGCGGATGTTCCGCGACCTGACCCAGGCGTCCGCGGCCGGAATCCCCACCATCGCACTGGTTTTCGGAAACTCCACCGCCGGTGGCGCCTACATTCCGGGCATGTCCGACTACACGGTGATGATCAAGGAGCGCTCGAAGGTGTTCCTCGGCGGGCCGCCGCTGGTGAAGATGGCCACCGGCGAGGAGTCCGACGACGAATCGCTCGGCGGCGCCGAAATGCACGCCCGCGTCTCGGGTCTGGCCGACTACCTGGCCGTCGACGAGCAGGACGCCATCCGCCTCGGCCGGTCCATCGTGCGGCGGCTGAACTGGAACAAGCAGGGCCCGGCGCCGCGCACCGAGGTGGTCGAACCGAAGTACGACCAGGAGGAGCTGCTCGGCATCGTGCCGACGGATCTGAAGATCCCGTTCGATCCGCGCGAGGTGATCGCCCGCGTCGTCGACGGTTCCGACTTCGACGAGTTCAAGCCGCTGTACGGCTCGAGCCTCGTCACCGGATGGGCGGAGCTGCACGGCTATCCGGTCGGCATCCTCGCCAACGCGCGCGGGGTGCTGTTCTCCGAGGAGGCGCAGAAGGCCGCCCAGTTCATCCAGCTGGCCAACCAGTCGAATACGCCACTGCTGTTCCTGCACAACACGACCGGGTACATGGTCGGCAAGGAATACGAGCAGAACGGCATCATCAAGCACGGCGCCATGATGATCAATGCCGTCTCCAATTCGAAGGTGCCGCACATCTCGGTGCTGATGGGCGCCTCCTACGGTGCGGGGCACTACGGCATGTGCGGGCGCGCCTATGATCCGCGCTTCGTCTTCGCCTGGCCCAGTGCGAAATCCGCCGTGATGGGCGGCGCCCAGTTGGCCGGCGTCATCTCCATCGTCAGCCGGGCGGCGGCCGAGGCCAAGGGGCAGCCGTTCGACGAACAGGCCGACGCCGGTATGCGCGCGATGATCGAGGCGCAGATCGAGGCGGAATCACTGCCGATGTTCATGTCCGGACGCCTCTACGACGACGGCGTCATCGACCCCCGGGACACTCGCACGGTGTTGGGAATGGCGTTGTCGGCCATCCACAATGCCCCGATCAAGGGCGCCGAGGGCTTCGGCGTCTTCCGAATGTGAGGGCCGCAGTGAACATTTCGACCGTCCTGGTTGCCAACCGCGGCGAGATCGCCCGCCGGGTGTTCGCTACATGCCGCCGCATGGGGCTGGGCACCGTCGCGGTGTACTCCGACGCCGATGCGGCTGCCCCGCACGTGCTGGAGGCGGACGCGGCGATTCGGTTGCCGGGCAACACCCCCGGTGAGACGTACCTGCGCGCCGACCTGATCATCGAAGCGGCGCTGGCCTCCGGGGCCGACGCCGTCCACCCCGGCTACGGATTCCTGTCCGAGAACGCCGATTTCGCGCGCGCGGTGATCGATGCCGGGCTGGTGTGGGTCGGACCGCCGGTCGCCGCCATCGAGCAGATGGGTTCGAAGGTCGAGTCCAAAAAGATGATGGATGCGGCCGGGGTGCCGGTGCTGGCGGAGCTGAATCCCGCCGAGGTCACCGCGGATCTGCTGCCGGTGCTCATCAAGGCCTCCGCCGGTGGCGGCGGCCGCGGCATGCGCGTGGTGCGCTCGCTCGACGAGCTGCCCGGGCAGCTGGAAGCCGCACGGCGCGAGGCGGAATCGGCCTTCGGCGATCCGACGGTGTTCTGCGAGCGCTACCTCGAGACCGGCCGCCACATCGAGGTGCAGGTGATGGCCGATACGCACGGCACGGTGTGGTCGGTCGGCGAGCGCGAATGCTCGATCCAGCGCCGCCATCAGAAGGTCGTCGAAGAGGCGCCGTCGCCGCTGGTGGAGCGGGTCGACGGCATGCGGGCGCGACTGTTCGAGGCGGCGAGGCTGGCGGCGGAGGCCATCGGCTACGAGGGCGCGGGCACCGTCGAGTTCCTGGCGGACGAGCAGGGCGAATTCTTCTTCCTGGAGATGAATACCCGTCTGCAGGTGGAACATCCGGTCACCGAGAACACCACCGGTCTGGATCTGGTCCGGCTGCAGCTGCAGGTCGCGCAGGGGCATCGGCTGCCCGCCGAGCCGCCGCCGATGCGTGGGCATTCGATCGAGGTGCGGTTGTATGCCGAAGACCCGGCCCAGGACTGGCAGCCGCAGAGCGGGACTGTGCACCGGCTCGAAATCGGCACGGCGCCCTCCGTCATTCCGGCGAACGCCGGAATCGAGGCGGGACATGGGCACGGAGCGGGAACACTCGGTTCCGGCGTTCGCCGGGACGACCGGGTGGCTGAATTCGCGGTACTTCGAGAACCGGGTGTGCGCTTGGACTCCGGCGTTGTCGACGGCTCCGTGGTCGGCGTGCACTACGACCCGATGCTGGCAAAGGTGATCTCCTACGCGGACACCCGCGAAGAGGCCGCCCACCTGCTGGCAACCACCTTGCAGCGGGCCAAGATCCACGGCCTGGTCACCAATCGCGATCTGCTGGTGCGGGTGCTGCGGCACCCCGCGTTCCTGGCGGGCGATACCGATACCGCGTTCTTCGCCACCCACGGCCTGGAAACCCTCTCCGCGCCACTGGCTTCCGAATCCGACGAGAAGCTGTCGCTCGTGGCGGCGGCGCTCGCCGACGCGGCGGCCAACCGATCGCGGGCCCGGGTGGGCGGCGGCCTGCCCAGCGGCTGGCGCAACCTGCCCGCGCAGCCGCAGTCCAAGTCCTACGAGAGCCGCACCACCGGAAAGCACGAGGTGCGGTATCGGATCACCCGGACCGGACTCGAGGTGGAGGGATACGAGGGCCTCGAATTGATCGAGGCGACACCGGATTCCGTCACCCTGCTGGTTCCGGTCGGGCGAGCGGGTTCCGCCGATGAACCCGCCGCCGACCGCGCGCGGCGGCGGGTGCGCCGCCGATTCGAGGTGGCCCGCTACGGAGAATCCGGATCGGATTCCGGCCTGGTGGCAGTGGATTCACCGCTGGGCCCCGTCGCCGCACGTCGTCTGCCGCGCTTCGAGGATCCGTCCGAGCACATCGCCGAGGGCTCGCTGCTGGCACCGATGCCCGGCGCGGTGATCCGGCTCGGCGCCGCGGTCGGCGACCGGGTGGAACAGGGGCAGCCGGTGCTGTGGCTGGAGGCGATGAAGATGGAGCACACCATCACCGCCCCCGCCGCCGGCATGCTCGCCGAGCTGAATGTGACCGCGGGACAACAGGTCGATGTCGGCACCGTGCTGGCCATCGTGCAACCCGACGAGTCCGCCGAGAACACCGTCGACGCCGACAACCAGGAGTAGGCCATGAGTTTCATCGAAACCGACGAGCAGAAGCAGCTGCGGGCCGCCGTGGCCCAGCTCGCCACCAAATACAGTTTCAGCGACTACGTCTCGGCGAAGGCCCGCAACAACGAGCCGCTGGACGAACTCTGGGACGAGGCCGGTCGGCTCGGCTTCCTCGGGGTGAATCTGCCCGAGGAGTACGGCGGCGGTGGCGCGGGCATCTACGAACTGGCGCTGGTGATGGAGGAGCTCGCCGCCCAGGGCGCGGGCCTGCTGCTGATGGTGGTCTCGCCCGCCATCTGCGGCACCATCATCACGAAGTACGGCACCGACGAGCAGAAGCGGTACTGGCTGCCGCGGCTGGCCGACGGCTCGTCGAAGATGGTCTTCGGCATCACCGAACCCGATGCCGGATCGAATTCGCACCACATCACCACCACGGCGCGACGCGACGGTGGCGACTGGATTCTCAACGGCCGCAAGATCTTCATCTCCGGCGTGGACCAGGCCGAGGCCGTGCTCATCGTGTCGCGCACCGAGGACGCCAAGACCGGGAAGCTCAAGCCCGCGCTGTTCATCGTCCCCACCGATGCCCCGGGTTTCGAGAAGACCCGGCAGGAGATGGACATCATCGAGCCCGACAGCCAGTTCACGCTGTTCCTCGACGATGTGCGGCTGCCCGCCGATGCGCTTGTCGGACAGGAGGATGCCGCGCTGGCGCAGCTGTTCGCCGGGCTCAATCCGGAGCGCATCATGGGCGCCGCGATGGCGGTGGGCATGGGCCGCTACGCCATCGACCGGGCCGTCGAGTACGCCAAGGAGCGGCAGGTGTGGAAGACGCCGATCGGTGCGCACCAAGGCATCTCGCATCCGCTGGCACAGGTGAAGATCGAGGTCGAGCTGTCCAAGCTGATGATGCAGAAGGCCGCCGTGCTCTACGACTCGGGTGACGACTTCGGCGCCGCCGAGGCCGCCAATATGGCGAAATACGCTGCGGCCGAGGCCAGTATCAAGGCACTCGACCAGGCCATCCAGACCCACGGCGGTTCCGGCCTCACCCGCGATGTCGGGCTCGCGGGCATGCTCGCCGCCGCCCGCATCGGCCGGGTGGCACCGGTCAGCCGCGAGATGGTGCTGAATTTCGTCGCCCAGCACTCCCTCGGCCTCCCGAAGTCGTACTGATGAGCGGCAACGGCGGGCCGATGCCTTCGCGCCGAAATACGAGTGGAGCGGCCGTCCTGGAGGAGGCTCGATGAGCGAAACACCTGATACCGGAACGCCTTACGTGCGCTACGAGGTCCAGGACGGATTCGCCGTTCTCACACTGGACTCCCCGCACAACCGCAATGCGCTGTCCTCCCGGCTGGTGCGGGAACTGCTGGCGGGGCTGGAACAGGCGGCGGCCGACGACCAGGCGCGCGGCGTGGTCCTCACCCACACCGGCAACACCTTCTGCGCCGGCGCGGACCTGAAGGAGGCGCTGGACGCCGACCCCGCGGCGGCCGCCGATATCCGCACGGGCTGGATGCTCGATGTGCTGCGGCGCATCCTGGATCTGCCGAAACCCGTTGTCGCGCAGGTGGACGGCAATGTGCGGGCGGGCGGCATGGGCATCCTCGCCGCCTGCGATATCGCGGTGGCGGGACAGGACAGCAGCTTCGCCCTCACCGAGGCGCGAATCGGCTTGGCGCCGTTCATGATCTCGCTGACCCTGCTGCCGCGGATGACCTCCCGGTCGGCCGCGCGCTACTACCAGACCGGGGAGAAGTTCGACGCCGCCGAGGCGGAGCGGATCGGGCTGATCACCCTCGCCGTCGACGATCCGGCGGCGGAGGTGGGCAGGCTGCGGGAGGAACTGCGCAAGGGCTCGCCGCAGGGCCTGGCCGAGAGCAAGCGACTGGTCAACGCGGCCATGCTCGCCGAGTTCGATCGCAGCGCCGCCGAGCTGGCGAAGCGGTCCGGCAGTTTCTTCGGAACCCCCGAGGTCGTGGAGGGTATGACGGCCTTCTTTCAGCGGCGTCCGCCGAGCTGGGCACAATAATCGATCATGGCGACACCGCACGAACCCAAGCAGGACCGCAGCCGGGCGACCCGGCAGCGGCTGCTCGAGGCGTCCATCGACTGCCTGGCCGAACTTGGCTGGGCGGCGGCCACCGTGGCGGTGGTCGCCGAGCGGGCCGGGGTGTCGCGCGGCGCGGCGCAGCATCACTTCCCGACCCGGGAGGACCTGATCACCGCCGCGCTCGAGTACATGTTCGACACCCGGATGGCCACGGCCAAATCGGAGGCCCTGGCCCTCGGTGAGGTGGCCGCGGGGGTGGGGCGCACCGAGGCGGTGGTGGCTGGGCTGGTGGAGTCCTACACCAGCCCGCTGTTCAAGGCGGCCCTGCAGGTGTGGACGCACGCGGCCGCCGACCCCGCCCTGCGTGAGCGCATCGTCCCGCTGGAGGCCCGCTTCGGGCGCGTCTCGCATCGGCTGGCCGTCGAGTCGCTGGGCGTCGACGACTCCGATCCCGTTGCCCACCACCTGGTTCAGGCCACCCTGGACCTGGCGCGCGGGCTGGGCCTCGCCGACGTGCTCACCGACGACTCCGCCCGTCGCAAGGAGATCGTGCAGCAGTGGGCGGCGACTCTGCACTCGGCGCTGCACAACTCGCGCACGTGATGCCGCGCGGTGCCGCACAGGTGTCCGCACGGTCGACCGGATCGCGCGATTTGGTTCGTGACGCCGCGCCCGTTAAGCTTGCCGAGCCTTCTTGATAGGAGGCATGCCGGTCTCCGATTCGGAGATCGAGTCCTGGCCCCGTCGTCTAGCGGCCTAGGACGCCGCCCTCTCAAGGCGGTAGCGCGGGTTCAAATCCCGTCGGGGCTACTTCGGGAGACCTACCCATCGAGGGTGGGTCCCGAGATGAAAGTCTCTGCCGTTGCGGCAGATTCGCCACTTGCAGGTATCCGATGATCCCATGTCGTGGCCCGGCTGCCGGGACTCGTCCGCGGGCGAGCGGAGAAAACCTGATCCGCGTCACGAATGCGCCACGTAGCGTACGGTCGAGGTAACGAGACCGCTCAGGTCTTGCAAACAAAGGACCCTCATGTCCGACAAATCTCCGCGCAAGACCATGTCCAAGAAGTCAGGGAAATCTCTCAAAGAGAAGCGAGCGGAGAAGAAGGCCAAATCGGCCGACCACTCCAATGTCGAGGCGACCTTCGAGATCCGAAAATCTCGATCGCGGTAGACCACTGACGTCCGAATCGCTGTCCGGTGCATGAGGGCAATGCTTCTCGCCGGTACCCGCTGCGATGAGCAACGGGCACCGGCGAGAGTTGTTGATTCTCAGTGAGTTCGGGTCAGGTCGTAGATCGTGACCCCGTCCACCTCCTGCGCCGTGAAATGGTCCTTGACCCACTCGGTGATCTGAGCGCTGGTCGAGGTGCCCGAGCGTTCCCCGGGACCGCGTTCCCCGCCGATGAAGTAGTGGATCTTGCCCTCCGCCACATACTCCCGGAACTGCTCCAGCGTCGGCGACGGATCGCTCCCGTTGAAACCACCGATCGGCATCACCGGCAACTGCGTCGCGAGCTGGTAGCCCGACGCACCGTTGGACCCCACCGTCGCCGCCACCCAGGTGTAGGCGTCACCGTTGTCCTCCAGCAGTGCCACCATCCGATCGCTCGGACGGCTGGAACCCAGGAACCCACCCGGACCCCCACCACCGCAGGTCGCCTCGGCCGTAGCGCCGTCGATCGGCCCACCTGTACCACTGTTCGGCTGCGGTGCGCCTGGAGTTCCTGCACCACCCGGTCCGGTGGTGCCCGGGGCCCCACAGGTCGCGCCGGGCCCTCCGATCACCATTCCGGGAGCACCACCCGGTGCCCCGTCGGCACTGTTTCGCGCAGGTCCGCCATTGCCGCCGCGTGCACCGCCGCCCATCATCCGGCCGTCGTCACCCGGCGGACCGCCCGGCATGCCGTGGCCGAACGAGTTCGGCAGGCGCGGACCGGCGCTGGGGATCGATCCCTCGTGGCCGGTCGCCAGGGTGTCCACGGTGTAGGCGACCGGTCCGGCGAGGGCGATCACGCCCGCGGCGATCGCGGCCGCCAGCGCGGGACGGGTCGGCAGGGGCAGCAGGAGTGCCACGGCCGCAACGATTCCGGCGATCAGCACGACCCACCGCAACCAGGGCACGAATTCGGTGCTGCGGGACAGCAGCATCCACGCCGTCGCCACCGTCAGGCCCAGCGTCACCGCGGCCGCGACGCGCGCCCACCAGCGCTCTCGGTTGCGCCACAACAGGATCGCGCCGATGCCGACCAGCGCCGCGATCGCGGGAGCCAGGGCCACCGTGTAGTACTGGTGGAATATGCCCTTCATGTAGCTGAACACCAGCCCGGTCACCAGCAGCCAGCCGCCCCACAGCACGAGCGCGGCGCGCTGCCGATCGGTGCGAACGGCCCTGCCGCGCACCAGCAGTCCGACCGCGAGCAACACCAGAGCGGCCGGGAGCAGCCAGGCGATCTGCCCGCCCTGGGCGGGCTCGAACATCCGGGTGATCCCGGCGCTGCCCCACATGCCGTTACCGCCGGGCGGCAACTCGCCCCCGGGCCCGACGCTGCCGCGTTCGTTGCCGTTCAGCCGTCCCAGGCCGTTGTACCCGAGGGTCAGCTCCAGGATCGAATTATTGTGGGAGCCACCGAAATACGGCCGTGAGTCGGAGGGCCACAGCTGGGCGACGAGCACCCACCATCCCGCCCCGACCACCACGCCCGCGCCCGCGGCGAACAGCTGCACGATCCGCTTGCCCAGCCGGGGCGGCCCGGCGATCAGGTACATCAGCGCCAGTGCCGGGACCACCAGCAGGACCTGCAACTGCTTGGCCAGGAACCCGAATCCGATGAACAGCCCGCACAGCACCAGCCAGCGCCAGCGGCCGTCCTCGACCGCGCGGGTCATCGCCCACGCCGCGGCTACCATCATGAGCACCAGCAGCGCATCCGGGTTGTCGAACCGGAACATCAGCGCCGCAACGGGAGTCACGGCCAGGACCAGTCCGGCCACCAAGCCCGCGGCGGCGCCGAAGTTGCGGCGCACCGTCGCCCACAGCAGCGCCACGGTGGCCACGCCCATCAGCACCTGCGGCATCAGCAGGCTCCAGCTCGACAGCCCGAACAGCCGGACCGACAACCCCATCGGCCACAGCGACGCCGGTGTCTTGTCCACGGTGATCGAGTTGGCGGCATCGGAGGATCCGAAGAAGAATGCCTTCCACGACACCGAACCCGCCTGTGCCGCAGCGGCATAGAAGGAATTCGCCCAGCCGCTGGCATTCAGGTTCCACAGATAGGCCGCCGCGGTGCCGACCAGCAGCACCGCGAGCGCCGCGTACTCCCATCGTCGGTGGGCCGGGGGCGGCGCGGCCACGGGCGCGGCGGGTGCGCTGAGCGTCGCCGTCATCGGGTACCTCCCTGCGGCGCGGTAACGCTGTCGGTGACCGCATCGCGGAACACCCACCGCAATCCGACGAATCGGCTCAGCGTCGCCACGGCATTGGCCACGACCAGCACCAGCAACTCCAGTCCCACCGGAGCATCCGGCGCCCAGCGGTGCAGCGCGAACAGCGAGCCACTGGTCAGCACCCAGGCGAACCCGAAGATCAGCAGTCCCTGGATGTGGTGGGAGACAGCGGCATTCGAGCCCCGCACGCCGAAGGTGAAGGCCCGGTTGGCAGCGGTATTGGCGATCGCCGTGAGCAGCAGCGCCAGAAAGTTCGCCGGCTGCGCACCCGTGAAAGGCTGCAGCGCGACATAGAGCAGCAGATAGGCCAGCGTGGACGCGACGCCGATGATGCCGAACCGCACCAGCTGTCCCACCATGCCCAGCGGAACCCCCTCCACCAGCGGTTCCCGCCCGATCGCGGCCCGCAGCTCGTTGATCGGCAGCGCGCCGGTGGCGAGGCCGCGGCCCACCCGCCACACCCCGAGCAGGTCCTTGCGCGCGGTGTCGACGATGTCGACGCGGCTGTCCGGATCGTCGATCCAGTCCACCGGCACCTCGTGGATGCGCAGCCCGGCGCGCTCTGCGATCACGAGCAGTTCGGTGTCGAAGAACCATTCCCCGTCCTGCACCAGCGGCAGCACCTGCCGGGCCACGGGAGCCCGCATGGCCTTGAATCCGCATTGGGCGTCGGAGAATCGCGCCTGCAGGGAGGCCTTGAGAATGAGATTGTAACTGCGGGAGATGAATTCGCGCTTGGGTCCGCGCACCACCCGGGACGACTTCGCCAGCCGGGTGCCGACGGCGAGATCCGAATGCCCGGACACCAGGGGCGCGACCAGGGGCAGCAGGGCATTGAGATCCGTCGACAGGTCCACGTCCATATAGGCGACCACCTGCGCGTCGGAGGCCTCCCACACCGTGCGCAGCGCCCGGCCGCGGCCCTTGCGGTCCAGGTGCACCACGCGCACGTCCGCGAGTTCGTCCGCCAGCAGGCGTGCCGCCTCGAGCGTGCTGTCGGTGGATGCGTTGTCGGCGATGGTGATTCGCGTCGAGAACGGGAATCCCGCGCGCAGGAATGCGTGCAGGCGGCGCACGCAGGCCCCGAGGTCGCGTTCCTCGTTGTAGACGGGGATCACCACATCCAATACCGGCGTCGCTAATGCATCGGCCGGGTCCGCCGCCGGAGCGGCCGTAGCTGTGTCGGTCATGACAACGAACTTCGGCCACCAGCCTGCGGCGGTGCTGCGTCCGGGCTGGGAGGTTCCTGTGAGCGCTAGTCGGCGGTCGCCTCGACGAGCGCCGCCATCAGCGGCCCGACGATCAGCCCGTAGACCAGCAGCAGAAACACCGTGTGGGTGAGGCAGAAGAGAACGAATCCCCCGATCGCCGCCCGGGAATCGAAGTGGTCGCGGACCTTCGCCCACATCCGTCGCGGCGACTTCACGTCCCAGCTGTTCAATCGCAGATAGCGCCCGAGATAGATCCCGATCGACACCAGCAGGATGATCACCACGGATAGGGACCGGGCGGGTGCACCGCGCATGGCGCCGCTGTCGGTATCACCGAATACCGCGACGACGAAACCCATTTGGACGACCAGCACCGCGACGACCATATTGATCACGCCCGACATCGCGAACGACAGCACCGCGATGATGTCGTACCAGAGCGGCACGGGATCCTCGTCCCGGCGATGGTTGAGATTCAGCTCGGTGATGAGGTAGCTGGAGTTGGGCAGCGCCAGCAGCCAGATTCCCAGCCCGACGATTCCGACGACGATCGCGACGGCCCGGGTCGCGGCCACGTCGGCGACCGCGATCCCCGCGAACACCAGCACCAGCACGAACAGCGGCAGCACCGACAGCCAGAAGTTCTTCACCATCGGCCGGTACACCGGTACCCGATACAGCCACGACCGCAGGTAGATCAGCAGCAGCGCATAGCAGTTCAGTCCGACGACATACGTCAGCAGTTCCTCCGCGGGCGTCATATCGGCAAACCTAACCGACCCGCCACCGATCAGCCGTGACGTTGCGGGTCAGATCTGTTCGCCGAGCTCCAGGGTTACGAACGGCATCGGCCGCGCGGTCTTCGACTGGAAGTCGGCCAGTAGCGGGTTGTTCGCCAGCGCCCATTCGGCGAACTCGTCGTAGGCGTCGCCCTCCAGCACCCGCGCGCGGCCGCGATAGGTCGCGCCGCCCAACTCGATGACGACCTCGGGATTGGCCTTGGCGTTGTACCACCAAGCGGGATAACGATCTTCGATGAACGAGCTGATCCACAGCGTCTCATCGCGATACAAGGCACCGAGCGGGACCACGTGCTGCTTGCCGCTCTTGGCGCCGATCGTGGTGAGCAGCAGCATGGTGCTGCCCTCGTAGGCGCCGCCGACCTTCCCGGCGTTGGCGCGGAACTCCTCGATGACCGGGCCGTTCCAGTTCGCGACGTCCTCGTCGGTGTGCAACTGGTTCCACGGGGCGTTCGGGTCGTCGTAGGAGGTGATCTCGGGCTGCTCGTCTTTGCTCATGGGGGAAGTATGTCCGGCAGTTAGGACAGTTACGGTCACCTCTCGGCGGCTGGCGCTTTTCGGACCGGTGTCACATTTCGGACAGCCGCCACAGTGGCGACACCGGCCCGTGCCCGGCGCCCAGCGGGTACGCGGCCTTCAGGCAGCGGGTGGTCCACTCCTTGGCGAACGCGATGGCCTCGGGTACCTCGTAACCGTGCGCGAGTGCGCAGGCGGTGGCCGCGGCCAGCGTGTCGCCGCCGCCGTGGTCGTCGCCGGTGTCGATGCGCGGTGCGGACAGCTCGTGGAACTTCTCCCCGTCGAACAGCAGATCGGTGCTGAAGTCGGAGGAGCGCAGGTGCCCACCCTTCACGATCGCCCATTTCGGGCCCAGCTTGTGCAGGGCCTCGGCGGCCTGGCGGGCGCTGCGATCGTCGGTGACGTGCACGCCGGTGAGCAGCCGCACCTCGTCCAGGTTGGGGGTGACGACGGTGGCCAGCGGAATCAACGCCTCCCGCAACGCGTCCAGGGCCTCGGCGTGCAGTAGCGGGTCGCCGTGCATGGACGCCGCCACCGGATCCACCACCAGCGGAATCGTGCCGTCGCGCCCGATGCCGACCTCCCGGCACACGTCCGCCACCGCCTCGATGATCGCGGTGGAGGCCAGCATCCCGGTCTTGGCCGCGCCGATCCCGATATCGCCGACGACCACGCGCACCTGGTCGGCGACGGTCTGCGGTGGGATCTCGTGAAAACCGCTGACGCCCACCGAGTTCTGCACGGTCACCGCCGCCACCGCGACGCAGGCGTGCACGCCCAGCATGGCCATGGTGCGGGAGTCGGCCTGGATGCCCGCGCCGCCGCCGGAATCGGTCCCGGCGATGGTGAGCGCGCGCACCGGCGTCCGGCCGTCGGGTGTCAGAGGCAGCAGTTTCACGCCCTAGACACTACGACCTCCCGGGCCCCGCCTCCACAGCTTTAATGAAAATGATTATCATTAAGATTGTGACTGCATCGAACGCCGACCTGCTGCCCGTGACCGTGCTCTCCGGATTCCTCGGCGCGGGCAAGACGACCCTGCTCAACCACATCCTCGCCAACCGCGAGGGCCGCCGGGTGGCGGTCGTCGTCAACGACATGAGCGAGGTCAATATCGACGCGGCGCTGGTGGCCGGGCAGGGGCATCTGGATCGCACCGAGGAGAAGCTCGTCGAGCTCACCAACGGCTGTATCTGCTGCACGCTGCGCGAGGACCTGATCGAGACGGTCGGCCGCCTGGCCCGCGAGGGCCGCTTCGACCAGCTGGTGATCGAGTCGACCGGAATCTCCGAACCGATGCCGGTGGCCGCGACCTTCGAGTGGGAGTTCGAGAACGGTTACAAGCTGGGCGATTTCGCGCGCCTGGACACGATGGTGACGGTGGTCGACGCCAGCACCTTCCTGGGGGAGGTGGTGCGCGGCGAGGCGCTGGCCGATCGCAATCTCGAAGCGGGCGAGGGGGATTCGCGCTCGATCGCCGACCTGCTGGTGGATCAGGTGGAGTTCGCCGACGTCCTGCTGATCAACAAGACCGATCTGGTGAGCGCCAATGCCGTTGGCACGGTGGAGGCGACGGTGCGGCGGATGAATCCCGCCGCCCGCGTGCTGCGCGTCGAACGCGGCGTGGTCGAGCTGTCCGAGGTGCTCGACACCGGGCGCTACAACCCGGTGGCCGCGGCCGAATCCGCGGGCTGGGCCGAGGAACTCGCCGGTGGTCATACTCCCGAGACCGAGGAGTACGGCATTCGCTCCCTCACCTATACGGCGGACCGTCCCTTCCATCCGCAGCGGCTGGACGGCGTCCTGAGTCGGCTGCGAGGTCTGTTGCGCAGCAAGGGATTCTGCTGGTTCGCCAGCCGCCCCGCGCTGGCCGCCATCTGGTCGCAGGCCGGGCCGAACCTGACCTTCGAACCGGCCGCCTGGTGGTCGTCGCTGGAGACTCCGCCCGGCCAGGAGATCGTCTTCATCGGGGTGAAGCTCGACCGTGATCACGTGCGCGGCCTGCTCGACGGCGCCCTGCTCACCGACGCCGAGTTCGCCGCGGGTCCGGGGGAGTGGGTGGGGTATCCCGACCCGTTCCCGTCCTGGGGTGAGGTGCACCGGCACTGATCCGATATTCTGAACAGAACGGATCATTCCGTTTCAGGTGTTAGTCTGAGGTCATGCCGAAGACAGCCGACACCCCGGCCCGCAAGCCCCTGCCCGGCCGAAAAGCCCAGGCCGCGCGCAATGACGGGATTATTCTGGAGGCCGCCCGCGCGGTGTTCCTCGCCGACTCGGGCGCGCCGATCTCGGCCGTCGCCGAACGGGCCGGGGTGGGGATCAGCGCGCTGTATCGCCGCTATCCGAGCAAGGAAGACCTGCTGCGCACCCTCTGCTACGACGGCCTGCGCCGCTACAACGAGGAGGCGGAGGCGGCGCTCGAGCTGGACGACGGCTGGCAGGTGCTGGTCGATTTTCTGCGGAGGGTGGTGGATGCCGATGTGCACTCGCTGACCGTGCGGCTCGCCGGGACCTTCACGCCGGACGAGTCGATCCTGCCCGAGGTGCAGCGGGCGGGCGTGCTGAACGAGGAGATCGTGCGGCGCGCCCACGCCTCGGGTCGGCTGCGGCCCGGGGCGACCGTGCAGGACCTCGGGCTGATTCTCGAGGCGTGCGCGGCGATCGTGCTGCCCGATGCCGAGCGCACCGCGCAACTGCGTCGCCGCGTGCTGGCGCTCCTGATCGACGGGCTGGCCACGGAGGGAGACCTGCCGGGCCCGCCACCAGCACCGAACGAGTTCGCCGAGCGATGGCGCCCCCGTGGATGAGCGATCGTCCGCGTCGTCGATGAATTCCGCCGGGGCACACCGTCTTCAGTCCTAGTCAGTGCTGTACCCACCGAAAGGAAAGCCCATGAACTGGACTCTCGAGGTTGTCATCGTCCCCGTCTCGGACCTCGACCGCGCCAAGGAGTTCTATCACGACAGGCTCGGTTTCGTCGTCGACCACGACACCACCGTTCCCACCGGCGGGCGCGTCGTTCAGCTGACGCCGCCGGGGTCGGGCTGCTCGATCGTCATCGGCGACGGCCCGGCGGTGCCGAAGATGGAACCGGGCTCGGTCAAGGGCCTGCAGCTCGTCGTTCCCGATCTGCCCAGGGCGCGAGCCGAACTCGTCGAACGCGGCCTCGATGTCGGCGAGATCCAGACGGTCGCACCGAGTCCCGACGGTTCGCTGGACAACGTCGGCTTCCTCTTCTTCGACGATCCGGACGGCAACAGCTGGGGCATACAGCAAATCTCGGCCCGCGCCTGAAGCGGCACCCCGCCGCCAACCCTGCGGAGGTCGGGGCCAGGCGGGACCCCGGCCTCCGCGAGGATGGCGGGAGGCGTGCTGTATCAGGCGATTTCGACGCGCCTACGACACGATCGGCAGGTACACCGACTTACCCGCTTGGGCGAACTCGTCGGACTTCTCGGCCATCCCGGCCTCGATCGCCTCGACGTCGGTGAGCCCGTGCTTCTCCGCGTACTCGCGCACGTCGGCCGAGATGCGCATCGAGCAGAACTTCGGACCGCACATCGAACAGAAGTGCGCGGTCTTGGCCGGTTCGGCGGGCAGTGTCTCGTCGTGGAATTCGCGGGCGGTATCCGGGTCCAGCGACAGGTTGAACTGGTCGAGCCAGCGGAATTCGAAGCGCGCCTTGGACAGTTCGTCGTCGCGCTCCTGGGCGCGGGGGTGGCCCTTGGCGAGATCGGCGGAGTGCGCGGCGATCTTGTAGGTGATCACGCCGGTCTTCACGTCGTCGCGGTTGGGCAGGCCCAGGTGCTCCTTCGGCGTGACGTAGCACAGCATGGCCGTGCCCGCCTGGGCGATGATCGCGGCGCCGATCGCCGAGGTGATGTGGTCGTAGGCCGGGGCGATATCGGTGGCGAGCGGGCCGAGGGTGTAGAACGGCGCCTCCTCGCACAGCTCCTCCTCCAGCCGCACGTTCTCCGCGATCTTGTGCATCGGCACGTGGCCCGGGCCCTCGATCATCACCTGCACGCCATGGGATTTCGCGATCTTCGTCAGCTCGCCGAGGGTGCGCAGCTCGGCGAACTGGGCCTCGTCGTTGGCGTCGGCGATCGAGCCCGGGCGCAGGCCGTCGCCGAGCGAGAAGGTGATGTCGTAGCGCGCCAGAATCTCGCACAGCTCAGCGAAATTCGTGTACAGGAACGATTCGGTGTGGTGCGCCAGGCACCACGCGGCCATGATCGACCCGCCGCGCGAGACGATGCCGGTGACGCGCTTGGCGGTCAGCGGCACATAGCGCAGCAGCACGCCGGCATGCACCGTCATGTAATCCACGCCCTGCTCGGCCTGCTCGATCACGGTGTCGCGGTAGATCTCCCAGGTGAGCTGGGTCGGATCGCCGTTCACCTTCTCCAGCGCCTGATAGATCGGCACGGTGCCGACCGGCACCGGCGAGTTGCGCAGGATCCACTCGCGGGTCTCGTGAATGTTCTTGCCGGTGGACAGGTCCATGATGGTGTCGGCGCCCCAGCGGGTGGCCCACACCATCTTCTCGACCTCCTCGGCGATCGACGAGGACACCGCCGAGTTGCCGATGTTGGCGTTGATCTTCACCGCGAACTTCTTGCCGATGATCATCGGCTCGGATTCGGGATGGTTGTGGTTGGCGGGGATCACGGCCCGGCCGGCGGCCACCTCGTCGCGCACCAGCTCGGGCGAAACCCCTTCGCGCGCAGCGATATACCGCATCTCGGTGGTGACGATTCCCTGTCGCGCCCAGGCCAGCTGGGTGCGCGGTCCGGAGGCGAGCGGCTTGGTCCAGGTATCGCGCAGCTTCGGCAGACCCGCCTCGACGTCGATCGCGGCGGCATCGTCGGTGTACGGGCCAGAGGTGTCGTAGACGTCGAAGTGCTCACCGTTGGTGAGGTTGATCCGGCGCACCGGAATGCGCAGCGCCGTACCGCCGCCATCGACCTGCTGATAGTGCTTCACGCTGCCCTGGATCGGGCCGGTCGTGACCGTATCGACAGTGGTCGCGGCATGTTTCGATGACATGGGTGAATCCTCCCTACGCCGGCATTACCCGGTCAGGTTCGAACGGTCGACGGCCCTGATCCGCCCGATTGGGCTAGCCGTCCTCTCAGCCCGCTGGTGCGAGCCCCCGTAGGCATGTGCAGTTGTCCTCGGCCGAGGGTACATGGGTCCCGCCGAGCATGTCAGCGGACCGCGGTGATCGGGCTGGATGTACCAGCTCGAGTGGCTCGATATCTCGACCTCCGGCCGTGTCAGTGGGCGTATCAGGCGGGCATCAGGGCGGTGTCAGGCGGGCGGGCGAATGTAGTCACGTCAACACCGACACCCGCGAACACCGCGAAATATCAAGGAGCACATCATGTCTGTCACCCTCACCGCCCAGGACAAGGCCACCATCCGGACCGCCGCCTACGGTGTCGTATCGCTGCTGGCCTCCGCCGGTAGCAAGCCGCACAGGATCGCCACCAAGGGTTCGGTCGCGCTGTGGTCGTCGACCGGCGTGGTCGGGCACGTGCTGGCCGCGAAGTCGAAGGACATCGAACTGAACGGCAAGTCCGTGGCCGAACTCGCCGACCATGTGCTGCCCGCCCTGACGGCCGCGGTGACCCTGCTCGAGCAGC
This sequence comes from Nocardia mexicana NBRC 108244, assembly GCF_001613165.1. Lineage (GTDB taxonomy): Bacteria > Actinomycetota > Actinomycetes > Mycobacteriales > Mycobacteriaceae > Nocardia > Nocardia mexicana. The sequence goes on along the minus strand of NZ_BDBV01000109.1, from coordinate 24,583 downwards.
AGGACCCGGCGGAGGCCGACAACTTCCGCAGCACCATCGGCGTCGCCATCGAGGCCGCCCAGGTGGAGCAGGTCAAGCCCAGCCCGACCATGGCCGAGATGACCCGCAAGATCAACGGAGCGCTCGCCGCCGCGTGATGCGATGCCGAGTCGCGCCGCCACGGTGTCACGGGGTCCCGTTCGAGACCCCGTGGCACAGCGGCGCGGCAATCCTGGCTTCCGACAGCGAGTTTCGAGTCGAGCGCAGCAGGAATCGCAACCGGGTCAGGAGATCTGCGCGGGCAGGATGAGCCCGCTGACCTCGCCCAGTCCGATTCGCGATCCGCCCGGACCCGGGGCCGTGGCGGTGAGTTCCACCAGATCGCCGTCCACGAGGAACGTCCGTGGGGAACCGCCGACATCTATGGGTTCGCTTCCGCCCCACGACAATTCCATGAACGAGCCGAGCTGATCGCGCTCCGATCCGGAGATGGTGCCGGAGGCGAACAGGTCGCCGGGGCGGACCGAGGCGCCGTTGGCGGTCATGTGCGCCAGCATTTGCGCCGGGGACCAGTACATCCGGCCGTAGGGCGGCCGCGAGACCACAGTGCCGTTCCACCGCACTGCCAATTCCATGTCCAGGCCCCAGGGTTCGCGCTCGCGCAAGTACGGCAGCGGTTCGGGTCGCTGTGGCGGTAGCGGAATCCGGGCCGCATCGAGCGCGGCCATCGGCGTGATCCACGCGGCCATCGAGGTGGCGAAGGACTTGCCGAGGAACGGGCCCAGCGGCTGATACTCCCAGGTCTGGATGTCGCGGGCGGACCAGTCGTTGACCAGGGCGACGCCGAAGATGCGGTCGGCGCACTCGTCGATCGGAATCGGGCCGCCCGGTCGTGACCCGCGCCCGACCACGAAGCCGAGCTCGGCCTCGATGTCCAGCCGTTGCGAAGGACCGAAATCGGGTGCACCGGACGGGGTCCGGCGCTGTCCACAGGGCCGGGTGATATCGGTACCCGAGACCACCACCGTGCCCGCGCGCCCGTGGTATCCGACCGGCAGATGCCGCCAATTCGGCAGCAGCGGTTCACCGTTCGGGCGCAGCAGCCGCCCGAGGTTGGTGGCGTGGTCGATGCTGGCGTAGAAGTCGACGTAGTCGCCGATCTCGATCGGCAGCCGCAGCCGCACCGACGACAAGGGGTGTACGGCGGCGTCGGGGATCGCGGTGGTGATCAGCCGCTGTATTCGCTCGCGCACCTCGCGCCAGCGGTCCGGGCCCTGTGCCAGAAAGGCATTCAGATCCGGCCGCGCGAATACCGAATCCTCCAGCAGCACAGCGAGATCCAGGACCGAGTCGCCGAGGCGTACGCCGACCCGGAAGGTTCTGTCCCCCGGATCGAACACGCCGTAGGGCAGATTCTCCGGCCCGAACAGCGAACCGTCGGGCACCTCGACGCGCACGCTCATGCGCGCCCCGCATTCGGCCCGCGCCCCGACCACGTCCACGCGTAGTTCGGATCCTCGCAGGCCAGGGCGCCCTCGCCGAGGCCCAGCGGGCGGAAGGTGTCGACCATGACCGCGAGTTCGTCGAAGAACTCCGCGCCGATGCTGCGCTCGTAGGCGCCGGGCTGCGGGCCGTGGGCGTACCCGCCCGGGTGTACCGAGACCGAGCCCTGGCCGATCCCGGATCCGCGCCGCGCCTCGTAGTTGCCGCCGCAGTAGAACATGATCTCGTCGGAGTCGACATTGGAGTGGTAGTAGGGCACCGGGATCGACAGCGGGTGATAGTCCACCTTGCGCGGCACGAAGTTGCACACCACGAAGTTGGCGCCCTCGAATGCCTGGTGCACCGGCGGTGGTTGATGCACGCGCCCGGTGATCGGCTCGAAGTTCTCGATATTGAAGGTGTACGGGTACAGGCAGCCGTCCCAGCCCACCACATCGAAGGGGTGGGTGGCGTACACCATTCGGGTGCCGACGATTTCGGGTCCGGGTCGGTGCTTGACCAGCACCTCCACCTCGGTGCCCGACTCCTGCCGGAGTTCGCCGGGGCCGTGTAGGTCACGCTCGCAGTAGGGCGAATTCTCCAGGAACTGGCCGTATTTCGACAGGTACCGCTTCGGCGGCGCGATATGCCCGGTGGCCTCGATGACGTAGGCGCGCAACGGGTCCGAGCCGCCGGGCCGCCAGCGGTGTGTGGTCGCCCGCGGCAGCAGTACCTGATCGCCCTGCCGAACCGGCAGCGACCCGAACACCGTGTCGACGGTGCCCGTGCCGGACTCCACATACACCAGTTCGTCGCCTACTGCGTTGCGGTACAGCGGGGATTCCTGCCGCGCGACCACGTAGGAGATGCGCACGTCGTCGTTGCCGAGCACCAGCCGCCGCCCGGTCACCACATCGGTGGTGGCCGGGGTGTCGCCGGGAAACAGCTCGTGCAGCCGCAGATGACGGTGGCGCAGGGGGTGATTGGGCACCGTGTGCTGACTCGGTGGCGTCCACACCGTGGAGTCGACGAGCGAGGGTGGCAGCCCGCGGTGATACAGCAGCGAGGAGTCGCTCGAGAACCCCTCCTCGCCCATCAGCTCCTCGTAGTAGAGCTCACCGCTCGGATCGCGATGCTGGGTGTGCCGCTTGGGCGGCACCGAACCCACCTGTCGATAGAACGCCATGACCGGCCTCTCGCCAGATTGCTGGTCGGATAGTTCGTGTTTGTCCATCGTAGCTATCCGAATTGACCACCGGATGGGCTTTCACACGATGCACCTGGCCAATCCCGGCGAAAAGCATGCCGGGAAAGAGAGTGGGGCGTGCCGGGGGATGGCGCGAGGTGTGTCGGGGTGAGGTGAGGTGTGCCGGGGTGAGGTGAGCGTGCCGAGGAGTGAACTGAGGTGCGCCGGAGAGCGAGGTGGGCGTGCCGGGGCACAGGCCGCCTACGCGGAAGGTGGTGGCCGGGAGGTCCTCAGGCGTCGCGGAGGGCGCGGTATACCGCTGCGCCGATGAAGGCGCCGAGATCGTCCGGGGTCCAGGCGCCGTCACCGGCCAGCAACGTGCGCACCGCGCCCTCGCCGGCGGAGACCCAGAGTTCGACCAGGGCCGGGAGTTTGCGCTCGGCGTCGGCGGTGCCCCAGGCGTGCAGGGTGGGGCGCAGGCGGCGGGTGCAGCGCTCCACCGCGAGCTTGCGCCCGCGGCCGAAGGAGTTGGCGACCGCCGGATCCGGGTTGCCGTACAGCAACTTCCAGGTGTCGGGCCGGGCGGCCACGGTCTCCAGCAGCGCCCGGAAGCCCTCGACGAAGACCTCCTCGTCGGCCTCGACGCGGCGGCGCGGTAGCGCGCCCATGATGCCGCCGAGCAGGTAGGTCTCCTCGCGCTGGAGCAGCGCGTCGATGAGTTCGACGCGGTCGGCGTAGCAGGCGTAGACGACCGGGCGCGTGACGTTCAGACGTTCGGCGACCGCGGCGACGGTGATGGCGGCGATGCCGTCCTCGACCGCGATCTGCAGCGCGGTGTCGAGCACCTGCGGACGGCGGCGTTCGGGCCCGAGGTGTTGCGCACGCTGCCGCGGCTGCACCGCCGAATCCGAACTCATGCGCACCAAGATATCAGCGGGAACGCGGGCGATCGCCGGTCGTCCCGCCCACCCGGCGCGCAGTCGTCGCGAGTGGTATCGGCGGTTGCGAGCTGCGATATCCGGAATTATCTGGCATATCTCTGGCAAACCGCGAAACAATATAAGGCCATCGCGGGCTTGCTCGCGGGTGTGATGCGTTTGCCCTGCTGTATGGAATTTGTACGAGGTACAAAGAATTCACCTGTCGTCCCGGAGCCTACGGTTGCGTAACCGGACGGCCGTACGGCAACCTCCAGGGACAACATCAACCCCAGTCGAGGAGGCCGGTCCGTGTCGCACTACAAGGCGAACGTTCGGGATATCGAGTTCAACTTGTTCGAGGTGCTTGGAATCGGGGCGCTGCTGGACGGCGGCGCCTACGGCGATCTGGATACGGAGACCGCGCGCGGAATCCTGGCCGAGGTGCTGCGGCTCGCGGAGGGGCCCGTTGCCGAGTCGTTCGTCGACGCCGACCGCAACCCGGTGCAGTTCGACGCCGCGAACCACACCATCATCGTTCCGGACTCGCTGCGCAAGACCGTCGCCGCCGTGAACGAGGCGGGCTGGTCGGCCCTGGGCATGCCGGAGGCGATGGGCGGCGTGGACGCGCCGTCGCCGCTGGTGTGGGCGACGCAGGAAATGCTTGTCGCGGCGCACAATTCGGCCAGCTTCTTCAACATGGGCCCGCTCATGCACACCGTGCTGTTCAACGAGGGCACCGAGGAGCAGCAGCGCTGGGCCCAGCACGCGTGGGACAACCGTTGGGGCGGAACGATGGTGCTCACCGAGCCGGATGCCGGTTCCGATGTCGGCATGGGCCGCACCAAGGCGGTGCAGCAGCCCGACGGCACCTGGCACATCGAGGGCGTGAAGCGCTTCATCTCCGGTGGTGACGTCGGCGACACCGCCGACAACATCATCCACCTGACCCTGGCGCGGCCGGAGGGTGCGGGCCCGGGCACCAAGGGCCTGTCGCTGTTCGCCGTGCCGAAGTTCCTGTTCGATTCGCAGACAATGGAACTCGGCGAGCGCAACGGCGTGAACGTCACCAACCTCGAGCACAAGATGGGCATCAAGTCCTCGCCCACCTGCGAGCTGACCTACGGCGACGGCAAGCCCGCCGTCGGCTATCTGGTCGGCGAGGTGCACAACGGCATCGCCCAGATGTTCAAGGTGATCGAGAACGCCCGCATGATGGTGGGTGTGCTGTCGGCCGGAACGCTGTCGTCCGGATATCTGAATGCGCTGGAGTACGCCAAGACTCGCGTGCAGGGCGCGGACATGACCCAGATGACCGACAAGGCCGCACCGCGCGTCACGATCACCCACCACCCGGATATCCGGCGCAGCCTGGCGCTGCAGAAGGCGTACTCGGAGGGCCTACGGGCGCTCTACCTGTACTGCTCGGCCTACCAGAACGACGATGTGGCGCAGGCGAATTTCGGCGCCGACCCCGAGACCGCGGCGAAGGTGAACGATCTGCTGCTGCCGATCGTCAAGGGCTGCGGTTCCGAGCGCGCCTACGAGACCCTGACCGAATCGCTGCAGACCTTCGGCGGCTCCGGCTATCTGCAGGACTACCCGGTCGAGCAGTACATCCGGGACGTCAAGATCGACTCGCTGTACGAGGGCACCACGGCGATCCAGGCGCAGGACTTCTTCTTCCGCAAGATCATTCGCGACAAGGGCGTGGCGCTGGCGCACGTGGCCGGGCTGATCCAGAAGTTCATCGACGCCGACGAGTCCCGGCTCAAGCGGGAGCAGGAGCTGCTCGGCGCGGCGCTGGCCGATGTGCAGGCGATGGCCGCCACGCTCACCAACTACCTGATGGCGTCGCAGCAGAACCCGGAGGAGATCTACAAGGTCGGCCTCGGATCGGTGCGATTCCTCTACGCCGTCGGCGATCTGGTCATCTCGTGGCGGCTGCTGGAGCAGGCCAAGGTGGCGCTGGCGGCGCTGGACGGGCAGCCGTCGGAGCAGGACCGGCTGTTCTACACCGGAAAGGTCGGCGTCGCTTCGTGGTTCGCGAAGAACAAGCTGCCGCTGTTGAGCGGTGTGCGTTCGGTCGTGGAGAACCTCGACAACGACATCATGCACCTGGACGAAGCAGCGTTCTGAGGAAGGATTCCGGCCGAAGGCCCACGCTTTTGGCCGGAATCCACTGGCCCGCAACGACGCGCCGACGAGACACGCATTCCGGCTACTGAGCGGCCACCGCACCGGGTACAACTACCGCATGGTCTTCCCGGTGGACTTCGGCTGGATTCAGGCGCTGCTGGCGGTGCTCTTCGTGCTCGCCGTGGGGCTGTTGATCACCGCGGTGATCAAGGCCCGCAAGGTGGGGTGGCGGGCGCTGGCCGGTCGCGGCTCCGGCGCGGTCGCGCTCGTGCTGGTGGCCGTGGTGATCCTCTGGGGGACAACGCTGCTGCAGACCTATCTCGGCCTGAGCGGTGAGGTGAAGGCCGCGCACGTGGTCGCGACGCAGGTGCCCGGCGAACCGCACACCCTGGATGTCGAGCTGACCCTGTACGGCGACGAGGAACATGCCGAACAGCGTGAGAAGTACCGCGTCGAGGGCGATATGTGGGTGCTGCAGGCCAATATCGTCGAGCTCGAACCCTGGGTGAACGCCCTCGGCTTCCACTCCGGCTACAAGGTGACTCGCCTGTTCGGCCAGCGCCTGGACGGCATCGCCACCGAACAGAACCACATCTTCCTCAACGGCGGCGACCGAGACTTCTTCGAGGACATGCAGAACGAGGCCTGGCACACCAAGCCTTTCGTCCGCTCCGCCTACGGCAACGCCGTGATCGCCACCCCGGGCACCTACGACGTCTACATCTCCCACGACGCCATCAAGACCCGTCCGGCGTGAGGAGGTCCCGGCCAAAAGCGTGCCGGGAAATGATGAGGCGGGCGCCGCCGGGAAATGATGAGGCGGGCGCTGCCGGGAAGTGATGAGGCGGGCGCTGCCGGGAAGTGATGAGGCGGGCGCTGCCGGGAAGTGATGAGGCGGGCGCCGCCGGGAATGACGAGGTGGGCGCTGCCGGGAATGGCAAGGCGGGGCCGTCGTCAGTCGCCGAACTCGGCCACCACCGGTGCGTGATCGCTGGGGCTCTTGCCTTTTCGCTCCTCGCGGTCGACCGATGCGTCGGTGGCGCGGGCGGCCAGGGTGGGGGAGGTGAGGATGAAATCGATGCGCATGCCCTCCTTGCGGGGGAAGCGCAATTGCGTGTAGTCCCAGTAGGTGTAGACGCCGGGGCCCGGTGCGAACGGGCGCATGACATCGCTGAAACCCGTATCGACGATGGCCTGGAAGGCGTCCCGTTCCGGTTCGGAGACATGGGTTTTGCCCTCGAAGAACTCCGGTGACCAGACGTCGTCGTCGGTGGGTGCGATATTCCAGTCGCCGACCAGAGCGATCTGTGCCGCGGGATCGTCGGCGAGCCACTTCTTTCCGGTATCTCGCAGCGCGGCAAGCCATTCCAGCTTGTACTCATAGTGCGGATCGTCGAGGGCGCGGCCGTTGGGCACGTACAGGCTCCACACCCGGACGCCGCCGCAGGTGGCGCCGATGGCGCGGGCCTCCACCACGGGCGCGCTCAGCAGCGAGGCGCCCGCGTCCTTGTCGAACCCGGGCTGGCCGGGAAAGCTGACCTCGACATCCTCGAGACCGACCCGGGAGGCGATCGCCACCCCGTTCCACTGGCTGAGGCCGATGTGCGCGACCTCGTACCCGGCCTCCTCGAACCGCTCCGTGGGGAACTGGTCGTCGCGGCACTTGGTCTCCTGCAGGGCGAGCACGTCGATATCCGCCCGGTCCAGCCACGGGACCACCCGATCCAGCCGCGAGCGAATCGAGTTCACATTCCACGTAGCCAGCCGAAACGTCACCATGCCTCCGATTTCTTTCCCAGCGTGCTCAGTCCGGTGCCGCGTAGCGGTAGTTGTGGTGTTCGAGGAACCCCATCTCCCGGTACATCGCCAGCGCCCCACCATTGTCCACCCCTACCTGTACATAGGCGTGGGTGGCGCCGCGGCGCTGTCCCCAGCGCAGGAGCTCGGCACAGATCAGGGTGCCCAGTCCGTGGCGGCGGTGCGGGGCCGCGACGGCGAGGCAGGTGAGGCCGATCCAGCACCGGCCGTCGGGCGCCGTGGTGACCGCGCCTCTGCCGACCGCGAGCGGAGTGGGCAAACCCAATGCCGCGAAACCGATTTCGCCGTCCCGCACCGCCGTGAGGACCGCCTCGTCCACCGGCGGCGGTGGCACCGGCACGGTGTCCTCACCCTGGAATCGGTACAGCTCCATCCAGGCCTCCGGCGGCAGCGGCTCGATCCGGACCATCGAAGGGCCCTGCGGGAGAACGACATTGTCGATATCCAGGCCCAGCACGGCGGTCTCACCCCAGGTGCGCCAGCCCGGCGGCACCGGCGCCAGCCGGTCCGGCAGCCGCAACTGCAGCGGCAGCCCCTGCTCGGTGTACCACTGACCGATCCGGTGCAGGGTATCCGGATGGGTTGTCGCGGGTCCCTCCGAGTTGCCCAGCGGCACTGCGGAATTGGCTCGATTCGTGTACCCGTTGCCCGCCGCGGACAGCCAGCCGTCGATCCGGGTGTGCCGCAGGCCCGGCCAGCCGTCGGTCGCCGCCGCCTCCAGCGCCCGGATCTCCCGGGTGCGAACCGGCCTGGCCCCCAACGGTTTCATGGCCACCACGCGGTCGGCGGCGATGGATACCGTCTGGCCGTCGGCGGTGCGCACGGTCGGCGGATCCACCGACATCAGCTCGCCGATGACATCGGTGAACTGCTGGGGATAGCCCGACGGCAGCCGATACCGCACCACGACCCGCCTGCCGGGCGGGATGTCGGGCAGCTCAGTCGTCATGTCCGAAGGGGTCCGGCCCCTCGCCGGGCAGCCAGCTCAAACCCGGTACGCCCCAGCCGTTCCGCTTGATCGCCTTCTTCGCCGCGCGGGCATTGCGCCCGATCAGCACGTCCACGTACAGGAAGCCGTCGAGGTGGCCGACCTCGTGCTGCAGCATCCGGGCGAAGAAGCCCTTGCCCTCGATCTCGACCGGATTGCCCTGCTCATCGGTGCCCGTCACGCGCGCCCAGTCCGCGCGGCCGGTGGGGAACTGCTCGCCCGGCACCGACAGGCAGCCCTCCTCGTCGTCGTCCGGATCCGGCATGGTCTCCGGGATGTCCGAGGTCTCCAGCACCGGATTGACCACCGCGCCGCGGCGGCGGTTCATCGCGCCGCTCGCGTCGACATCGGGACAGTCGTAGACGAACAGGCGCAGCGAGACTCCGACCTGATTGGCCGCCAGCCCGACGCCGTTGGCGGCATCGAGCGTGTCGTACATGTCCGCGATCAGCTCCGCGAGCTCCTCCGGCGATTGGGTGACCTTCTCGGTCGGAGTGTGCAGAACGGGATCGCCGACGACGCGGATCGGGAGAATCGCCATGGTCGGTCACTTTACGCGGGCGCCGGAACAGCCCGTGGCAGTGGACACGTCGGCGCCGCCCGACACGCCGAAGGAGCGAACGGGGAACGCCGCCGTTCGTGGTTGAATGAGCGACGACGTATAGCAGCCCTGGACGCAGTCGTCAGGTGTAACTCGGCGAGGGAGCGATATGGACAGCGCAGCGGCCCGGAATCTATCCGCAAGCGAGGACAGCTCTTCCGTGGATGCGGACGGCGCGGTTGCGGTACCGGTCGACGAGACCGATCCCAGCGGACTGACCCGCCGCGAACTCGACATTCTCGATTTCGAACGCAAGTGGTGGAAGTACGCGGGCGCCAAGGAGGAGGCCATCCGCGAGCTGTTCGGCATGTCGGCCACCCGCTACTACCAGGTGCTCAACGCCGTCGTCGACAGGCCCGAGGCGCTGGCCGCCGATCCGATGCTGGTGAAGCGGCTGCGGCGGCTGCGGGCCAGTCGGCAGAAGGCCCGTGCGGCACGGCGCCTGGGCTTCCAGGTGTGATGCGGGCGTCCACGTCCGCAGGCGACTAGGGTCGACCAGGTGAGCAACCCCAATCCGCCCTCCGGTGGACCGCCGCTGCGAGCGCTCGCGATGGTGCTGATCGCGCTGGCCATCGTGTTCGCCGGCCTCGGCGCGATGTCGCTGTCGAGTTCCGACTCCGAGGCTTCGGACAGCTCGACGCAGGGACAGGCGACCCAGGGCCAGCCCACCAGCACCACCGCACCGAAGCCGGTCGCGACCACCACATCGGCCGCGGCGCAGCCCACCACGACCACCGTGGCACCGACGACCACGACCGCCGCGCCGACCACGCCCGCGGGCGCCGACAAGACGGTTCCCGTGCGGGTGCTCAACAACAGCACCATCGTGGGCCTGGCCGCGCAGACCGCGGGTCAGCTCACCGCCGACGGATGGACCGTCGCGGAGACCGGCAACTACCCCGGCGGCGTGGTGCCGAAAACCACGGTCTACTACGGCAATACGCCCGGCGAGCAGGCGGCGGCGCAGTCCATCGCCGCGGAATTGGGCGTCACCGCCGAGCCTCGATTCGCCGGAATCGCGAACTCGCCGCCCGGCGTGATAGTGATCGTCACAGGGAACTGAACGGTCGTCTCGGGCAACCCGGCCCGACGCCTCAACTGGATAACGGCTCTGGCATCATCTTGTCCGGTAACGAATCTGTCCACTCAGCTTTACTCGTAAACTCGGTACTCGTAAAGGAGTTCCCCGATGGCCCCGTCCACAACTCGTCGCCCGTCCTGGCGGACTGTGACCCCGGTGCTGGCGGTCGCGGTCTTCGGTCTCGCGGCCTGCACCAACAGCCAGGAGTCGAGTGACGTCAAGGGCACCACGCCGCCGGTGTGGACGGGCTCGGCCGGGGCGGGTGAGTCCACCGGATCCGGCGAGCACGGCTCCGGACACGGCGCCGAGCACGGCAACGGCTCCGCGCCCGCGGGCGATTCGGTGTCGGTGCCGCTGAAGGATCCGGCCGGCGCCCAGGTCGGCACCGCGTCGATCGCCAAGTCCGGCAACCACCTGGAACTCATCGTCGAGGCGCACGGCCTCAAGCCCGGCTTCCACGGCCTGCACTTCCACCAGTTCGGCAAGTGCGAGGCCAACTCCACGGCGCCGTCGGGCGGCCCGGCGGGCAACTTCCTGTCCGCGGGCGGGCATCTGCAGGTCGGCGACCAGAGCACGCACCCGGCCAGCGGCGATCTCACCTCGCTGTCGGTGCGGCAGGACGGCACCGCCAAGCTGGTCACCACCACCGACTCCGTCACCCTGGACGATCTGAAGGGTAAGGCCCTGATGATCCACGCCGGTGCGGACAACTTCGGGAACATTCCGAGCCGATACACGCAGGCCAACGGCACCGCCGGACCGGACGCCGAGACGATGGCGACCGGTGACGCGGGGGGCCGGGTTGCCTGTGGCGTAGTCGGGTAAGCGCGGGGATGCCATGGGCGGGGTCGGTCAGGTTCAGTGGAACAGCTCGCCCCGCCCGACGCTGGGCGTCGAATGGGAGATCGCGCTCGTCGACAAGCAGACGCGGAACCTGTCCAACCAGGCCGCCGCGGTCTTCGACGCGGTCGGTGACCTGCGCGCGCACGACGGTACCCCGCAGATCACCAAGGAACTGCTGAAGAACACCGTCGAGCTCGTCAGCGGCGTGCACGACACGGTGGGCGAGGTCCTCGACGATCTGAGCGGCACCATGGACGCCGTGCGCGGCGCCGCCGACCGGGCCGGGGTGGATCTGTTCTGCGCCGGGACCCACCCGTTCGCGCAGTGGTCGACCCAACAGCTCACGCGCACAGCGCATTACGACGAACTCATCGAACGCACCCAGTGGTGGGGGCGGCAGATGCTGATCTGGGGCGTGCACGTGCACGTCGGGGTTTCCCACCCGGAGAAGGTCTTTCCGATCCTGAACACGCTGCTGCTGTCGTATCCCCATCTGCTGGCGCTGTCGGCGTCCTCGCCCATGTGGGCCGGAATCGACACCGGGTACGCCAGTAACCGGGCGCTGATGTTCCAGCAGCTGCCCACCGCCGGGTTGCCGTTCCAATTCGAGAACTGGTCGCAGTTCGAGGGTTTCGTGCACGACCAGATGAAGACCGGGGTGATCGAGCAGCTCGGCGGCATGCACTGGGATATCCGGCCCGCCCCGAAATGGGGGACGATCGAGGTGCGGGTGTGCGACGGAATCCCCACGCGCCTGGAGCTTTCCGCGCTGGTCGCGCTCATCCACTGCCTGATCGTCGATCTCGACCGCCGCGTCGAGGCGGGGGAGACGATGCCCACCATCCCGCCGTGGCACGTGCAGGAAAACAAGTGGCGCGCAGCACGTTACGGCCTGGACGCGATCATCATCACCGACGCGGACAGCAACGAGCGCCTGGTGACCGACGACCTGTCGGAACTGCTCAACCGGCTCGAACCGATCTCGAAGCAGCTCGGCTGCGAGCAGGAACTGTCCCTGGTCGCCGACATCCCCAAGCGCGGCGCTTCCTACCAGCGCCAGCGCCGCGTGGCCGCGGCGGCCCAGGGCGACCTGGTGGCCGTCGTGGACGCCTTGGTCAAGGAACTCGACAACTAGCCTGGTCGAGGCCGGATCGTGACCCCGGCGAAGGGTGCGTCGCCGATCGGTGGCCGGTCGTTCAGCTGCTCAGCGGGGCGGCGTTCATCGGCCGTTTACTATGGTCGTCGTGCTACTCGACGACCCGCGTTCCGACTTCGGTGGTGATGCTCGCCGGAGCCGCATGCCGTCGAAGCGGGTGCTGGTGTCCGGTGCGGTGGCGGCCGTGCCCGTCCTGCTCGTCGTGCTGCAGATCGTGGCCTCCTACAACGATTTCGAGGGCCCGCTGCAGAGCCTGTGGGCCGACTACGCGGGTACGCCGAAGTCGATGACGGTGCCGTGGGCCGGGCTGGCGCTCGCGCTGGTCGGCCTGTCGTGGCGGCGGCGATTCATCACCCTCGGGATCGCGGTGGCGATCGACGTCGTCTGCGCGGTGGTGCGGGTGCTGCTGGGCGGGCCGGTGACCGTCGGCAACGGGGCGGTGATCGCGCTGACCGGGCTGGCGCTGGTCGCCTGGTTCGGCTGGGAGGGCGCGGACCGCCGCAATGCGCTGCACGCGGCCGCGGCGTGCCCAGCGGCAGCATTCGGACCGTGTTCGGGCTGAACTCCGGCATCCGCTTCAGATCGGAGACGACCGCCCAGACCCGCTCGCGCGGGGCGGCGATGTCGACGGTGGCTTCCAGGGTGTTCGGCAACGTTGCCCTCCGAGGTGTGACGATCGGTAACGGGAATCCTACTGGGACACGGCCCCGTCGGCCCGGTCGGAGTGACGCGGGACACACTCGATTGAAAATCAACTAGATCACATTCTGATGTGATCGGTATCGGTACCTGTAATAACGGACGCACAATGGCAGATAGATGAAGCGGCAGGCAACGAAGCAACCGACCCGAGCCCGAGTTTTCGTCCAACGTGAGGTGATCGGCCGTGAAACTGCGCTTTCTCCTCCACCGCAGGCAGCCGGATTCCGTTCCGCTACTTCCGGTTCCAGAATCCGACGACGCCCCCGCCCCACCCCGGCACGGTGGTAAGAGATCCCAACACAAGGCTGTCGAGCGCGAGGAGCGGCTCGAGCGGTTGCTGACCCAGAAGGAGCTGGACCTGGTCCAGCACCACCGGCTGTGAACGTCCGGCGGGGCACGTTCGGCGGGAACCCACTTGCGTCGACGCCCATACTTTTGAGGTGACTTCACCAGCTGTCGCCAAACCGGCAATCCTCAGTGTCGACGACGACCCGGGTGTCTCCCGGGCTGTGGTCCGCGATCTGAGGCGCCGCTACGGCGCGGATTATCGGATTCTGCGCGCGGAATCGGGCGCCTCCGCGCTCGACGCGCTTCGTGAGATGAAACTGCGCGGCCAGCCGGTCGCCGTGCTGATCGCCGATTATCGGATGCCGGGCATGGACGGCATCGAATTTCTCGAGCAGGCGATGGATCTGCACCCGTATGCGCGCCGGGTGCTGCTGACCGCCTACGCCGATACCAATGCCGCCATCGAGGCGATCAATGTCGTCGATCTCGATCACTATCTGCTCAAGCCGTGGGATCCGCCGGAGGAGAAGCTGTACCCGGTGGTCGACGCCCTGCTGGAGGCGTGGCGCGGAGACGAACACCGGCCGGTGCACGAGACGAAGGTGATCGGGCACCGCTGGTCCGCCCGCTGCTCGCAGGTGCGCGAATTCCTGGCCCGCAACCAGCTGCCCTACCGCTGGTACCTGGCCGACGAGCCGGAGGGTTCGCGGCTGCTGGAGGCGGCCGGGGCCACCCAGGACCAGTGCCCCGTGATCATCGACGCCGCGGGGCAGGCCCTGATCACCCCCTCCGACGCCCAGCTGGCGGGCAGCGTCGGGCTCAGCACCGACCCCACCGGCGACTTCTACGATCTGATCGTGATCGGCGGCGGTCCGGCCGGGTTGGGCGCGGCGGTCTACGGCGCGTCGGAGGGCCTGCGGACCGTGCTGGTGGAGCGCACGGCCACCGGCGGCCAGGCCGGGCAGAGTTCGCGCATCGAGAACTACCTCGGTTTCCCGGACGGATTATCGGGCTCACAGCTGGCGGACCGGGCGCGGCGCCAGGCGGTCAAGTTCGGCGCCGAGCTGATCACCGCGCGCGAGGTGGTGGGGCTGGAGGCGTGCGGTTCGGCCCGGGTGGTGCGCTTCGACGACGGCAGTTCGGTCGCGGCGCATTCGGTGCTGATCGCCACCGGCGTCAACTATCGCCACCATCCGGCTCCGGGCGTGGACGATTACACCGGGCGCGGGGTGTACTACGGCTCGGCGATGACCGAGGCCGCCGACTGTGCCGACCGCGAGGTCTACATCGTGGGCGGGGCGAATTCGGCCGGGCAGGCGGCGGTCTTCCTGTCCCGCAATGCGAGCACCGTGCACATTCTGGTCCGTTCGGACTCGCTGGATCGGGGCATGTCGCACTATCTGGTCCAGCAGATCGAGCAGATCCCCAACATCAAGGTGCACACCTGCACCGAGGTGGTGGCCGCCGACGGCGACGACCACCTGGAGCGGATCGTGCTCCGCAACAATTCCACCGGCGCGGAAGAAAAGGTGGACGCGGAGCGGTTGTTCCTGTTCATCGGCGCCGCACCCGAGACAGACTGGCTCGACGGCCTGGTCGTCCGGGACGAGGCCGGATATGTGCTGGCCGGCCCCGACCTCCTGGTCGAGGGCGCCCGCCCGGCGGGCTGGGAGCTGCCGCGGCCCCCGCATCATCTGGAGACCAGCGTGCCCGGCGTGTTCGTGGCCGGCGACGTGCGGTCGGAGTCGGCCAAACGGGTCGCGTCCGCCGTGGGCGAGGGTGCGATGGCCGTCATGCTCGTTCATCGATACATCGCGAAACAGTAGGAGTGTGCGCCATGGCTGACGACGCAGCGGCCGATTACGTCAAGGGCACGGAATTGATCTGTGACCCGGAGGAATTGCGCACCCTGTTCCTGTTCGAGAAGCTCGACGACGAACAGCTGGCCTGGCTGTGCCGGGACGGGCGCGTGGAGCATTTCGAGCCGGGGCCGGTGTACCGCGAGGGCGATCCGGCGACCTGCTTCTACGTCCTGATGGACGGCGAGGTGGTGCTGACCAAGATGTCGGCGGGCGAGGAGATCGAGCTGGTCCGCACCGATCACCGCGGCTCCTACGCCGGTGCCTGGACCGCCTACATGGGCGACAAGGCCGAGCAGAATTACACCGGGTCGTTCTCGGTGACCAAGCCGTCGAAGTTCTTCGTGCTCGACGCGGGCACCTTCGCGCGCATGATGCAGGACTGGTTCCCGATGGCGCTGCACCTGCTCGAGGGTGTGTTCTTCGGCAACCGCAATGCCAACGAGATCATCGGCCAGCGCGAGCGGCTGCTGGCGCTGGGCTCGCTGTCGGCGGGGCTGACCCACGAGCTGAACAATCCGGCGGCCGCCGCGGTGCGGGCCACGTCGTCGCTGCGGGAACGGGTCGCCGGGATGCGGCACAAGCTGAAGATGATGGCGCACGGCAAGTTCGACCCGTCGTCGCTGGAGGCGCTGGTGCAGCTGCAGGAGGAGGCCGCCACCCAGGTCGCCAAGGCTCCGACGCTGACGACGCTGGAGGCCGCCGATCGCGAGGACGAGCTGGGCGATTGGCTCGCCGACCACGGCATCGCCAACGGCTGGGACCTGGCGCCCAACTTCGTGCAGGCCGGATTCGACATCGACTGGCTGGAGAAGGTGGCGGCCACCCTGGAGGGCAACGACAGCGGGGTGTTCGAGGGCGCGATCCGCTGGCTGAACTACACGGTCGAGACCGAGTTGCTGATGAACGAGATCGCCGACTCGACCACCCGCATCTCCTCGCTGGTGCACGCGGCCAAGCAGTATTCGCAGATGGACCGGGCGCCGTTCCAGGTGGTCGACATTCACGAACTGCTCGACAGCACCCTGGTCATGCTCGCCCGCAAGATCGGCGACGGTATCGAGATCGTCAAGGACTACGACCGGGGCCTGCCGCAATTGCCTTGTTACGCGGCGGAATTGAATCAGGTGTGGACGAACCTGATCGACAACGCGGTCGCGGCGATGGCGGGCAGGGGCACGCTCACCGTGCGCACCTATCACGAAAACGACTGTGCCGCAGTGGAAATCTGCGATACCGGGCCCGGGGTGCCCGATGAGCTCCGGCACCGGATCTTCGAACCGTTCTTCACCACCAAACCGGTGGGCGAGGGAACCGGTCTGGGACTGGACATCTCGTTCCGGATCGTGGTGAACAAGCACGGCGGCGACATCCGGGTGGAGTCGGTGCCGGGAGACACCCGGTTCATCGTCCGGCTGCCGCTGAATCGACAGCAGGACGAGGGTGACACGACGGAAGGTCAAGCAGCGCAAACGAATCCTGGAGGTCAGTGATGTCTCAGGCGATCGAGGGGATCGATCCGGCGGCGGCGCCCAGCGGCCCCGGCTGTGTGGAATGCGAACAGGCCCGCGGCTGGTGGGTGCATCTGCGGCGGTGCGCCCAGTGCGGCCACGTCGGCTGTTGCGACTCCTCCCCGTCGCAGCACGCCACCAAGCATTTCGCGGCGACCGGCCACCCGTACGTGCAGAGCTACGAGCCCGGCGAGGAATGGTTCTGGGACTTCCGCACCGAGGAGATGTTCGGCGAGGGCCCGGAACTCGCACCGCCGCACGATCATCCGTCCGGCCAGTCGGTGCCGGGGCCCCGCGATCGGGTCCCGAGCGACTGGCAGAGCCACATCCACTGAAACGGCGCCCGGAACGGCCGGGCGGAGTGCGCGGGTTTTCATCCGCGCCCCCGCCCGGTACGCTGCGACGCGCGCCGGACAGGCCGGGCGCATGCGACCACCGGGATTAGACGTCTATGAAACGACTTTCGGCTACTGCCGTCGTGCTGGGCGCACTGGCAGTGGGACTGACCGCGTGTGGCGGCGACGACAAGACCACCGACGATGCCAGCGGATTGCGCAGAAACGCGCCGTCGATCACCGCACCCTCCGCGACCGCGGCCCCTCCGGTCACCGGTGCCGCCACGGAGTCCCCGGAGGCCGCCCCGACCAGCGTGTCCCGCTCGGGCAATACGTCACTGGGCCCCGCCTCGCAGACGACGTGCGGCGAGTTCAAGAATCTCGATACCGACGGCGAGAAGTCGCTGATGGAGTCGCTGCTCGCGGAGAATCCGGGATCGAAGTTCGAGGGCAGCCCGAATGTGGCGCTGGGCACCGCGAAACTGGTGTGCCTGGCGGAGAGTCAGGCCGACAAGCCGGTCGCCGTCGCCATCGGTATCGCGGAGCAGTAGCGCGACTTTCGCCTTAACCGATCGTTTGGCACCCGATAAGCACTGCGGCGCATGGTCTTCCCATGCGCCGCGACAGGTGCGGTGCCGGATCGGCGGGAGGCCCCGTGAAGAAGTTGGCAATTGCCGCGCTGGCGTCCGGCGCGCTCGCCCTGTCGCTCACCGCCTGCGGTCCGGCGGACGGATCCGACGAGGGAGCGGGCCTGCGCAAGAACACCCCGACGAGCGCGACTCCCACGAGCACGGAGCGGCGCCTGCCCCGGATCCAGCTCCCGGATATCAAGTGGCCCAAGGAAAACGGTGGCACCGATGCCCGGTAGCGATACGCTCCCGCACGCCCGGGAGCGTCTGCCGCACCGCAGGCGGCATCGGGCCGCGCGGGTGGTGGCGGGTATCGTCGCCGGTCGGTGGCGCACGGTGAAGGCGGGTGAGCGAGTGGACGACGCGGGGCTGGTCGAATTCGAGCGGCATCGAGTGCGGCTGTTCGCCCTGGCCTACCGCATGCTCGGCGCCGCCGGCGAGGCCGAGGACGCCGTGCAGGAGGCGTACCTGCGCTGGGAGGGTACCGACCGCGCCGAGGTCCGCTCCGCCGAGGCGTGGCTGACCACCGTGGTGGTGAATCTGTGCCGCACCTGGCTGGATTCGGCGCGCTCGCGCCGCGAGACCTACACCGGCCCCTGGCTGCCGGAACCGGTGCCGACCGGCCGCGGGGAACTCGGGCCGCTGGAATCGGCCGAGCAGCGGGATCTGGTGTCGATGGCGGTGCTGACGCTGCTGGAACGATTGTCACCGGTCGAGCGCGCGGTATTCGTGCTGCGCGAGGCATTCGACTACGCGCACCGCGAGATCGCCGACATGCTGGAGCTGACCGAGGCGAATTCGCAGCAGCTCTACAGCCGGGCCCGCCGCCGCGTTCGTTCCGAGCGCACCCGCTTCGATGCTCCGCCCGAGCAGGCCCGAGAACTGTTCGAACGCTTCCTGACCGCCGCCCGCACGGGCGACGTGGCCGCGCTGGAGCAGATGTTCACCGCCGACATCGTCGCCGTGGCCGACGGTGGCGGCAAGATCACCGCGGCCCGCCGCCCGATCGTCGGCGCCACCAAGGTGGCTCGCTACCTGTCGGGGCTGTTCAACCGCGAGATCCCGGGTCTGGAACTCACCATCGAGGAGATCAACGGCACCCCCGCCGCAGTGGCCCGAGTGAACGGCGCCGTGCTCGTCGTCGGCATCGCCGATGTGACCGGCGACCGAGTCTCCGCCGTCCGCCTGATACTCAACCCGGACAAACTCGCCCGCATCGCATAGCCGTCCGTCTGTCCGGCGTGCCCGCCTCCCTATTCTTCCGGCACGCTTTCGGCCGGAATCTGGCGGAATGTGACGCACCATACGTTCCTCCGATGTCAGGGCGGAGGGACCTGTCCGGTCTGTTGAGTGTCGGCCTTTCGAAAGGAGTCACTCATGACCGGATCGCATCGAATCGTTGTGCTGGGTGCCGGATACGCGGGTCTGTCGGCGGCGCGACGGCTGGCACGCCGGGCGAAGGGAGCGCAGATCACCGTCGTGGATGCGCGCTCGGAGCTGGTCGAGCGGGTTCGCCTGCACCAGCTCGCCGCCGGGCAGCGGATTCCACGGTGGGACCTGCGGGAGCTGCTGGAGCGCAAGGGAATCCGGTTCGTGCAGGGGCGTGCCGTCGAACTGGATCCGGCGGCGAAACGGATATCGCTGGCCGACGGAACCGTGGTCGGTTACGACACGCTGGTCTACGCCCTGGGCAGCGCGGCCGATGTGGAAAGCGTTGCGGGCGTGCGGCTCTACGCCCGCACCGTGGCCACTCCCGATGATGTCGCGGGGTTGGGAACGCTGACCGGGACGATCGCCGTCGTCGGCGGCGGCTCGACCGGAATCGAGACGGCCACCGAACTCGCCGCGGCGCGACCGGATCTCACGGTGCTACTGCTGAGTTCGGCGGAACCCGGGGCCTGGCTGTCGGACAAGGCGCGCCGTCACATTCGCGCGGTGCTGGACCGGCTCGGTGTCGAGGTGCGCTCGGACGCGAAGGTGGTCGAGGTGCTGCCCGACGGCCTCCGGCTGGCGGACGGCAGCCTGGTTCCGGCCGAAACCGTGCTCTGGACAACAGGTTTCGAGGTTCCCGAGCTCGCGGCGCGCGCCGGTCTCGCGGTCGACGCCCGCGGCCGCCTACTGGTCGACGAGGCGCTGCGCACCTCGGATCCCGCCGTGTACGCCGCCGGTGACTCCGCGGCGATCGCCGGACCGGACGGCCGCGAGTTGCGGATGGCGTGCGCGACCGCGCTGCCGTCCGGCGCCCACGCCGCCACCGCGGTAACGGCCCGGCTGCGGGGCGCGCAGCCTCCCGCTCTGCGGTTCCGCTACCAGGTCCAATGCATCAGCCTGGGCCGCCGCGACGCGGTGATCCAGTTCGTCCGCCCCGACGACACCCCGACCGGCCGGGTCCTCACCGGCCGTCCGGCGGCGTGGTTCAAGGAGGCCGTGGTCCGCGGTGCGGGATGGTCCACGCGCCCGTGACTCGAAGCCCACGTCAACTATTGGTTGACGATCGTCTCCTCGTCAACCTATCGTTGACGCATGACAGACAAGGTACGCCTCGACGATCTGATCGACGGCATAAAGAAGGCCCGGCCCGACGACGTCTTGGAGCAGCTCACCGATGCCGTGGTCGCGGCCGGACATCTGGGCGAGGTGGCCGATCATCTGATCGGCCACTTCGTCGACCAGGCCCGCCGCTCCGGCGCCTCGTGGACCGATATCGGCAGCAGCATGGGTGTCTCCAAGCAGGCCGCGCAGAAGCGATTCGTGCCCAAGGGGCCTGCCGACCCCGGGATGGATCCGAACGCCGGATTCGCGCGATTCACCCTGCGGGCCCGCCAGGTCGCGGTCCAGTCCCAGGAGGAGGCGCGGAGCGCCGGCAGCGTGGAAATCCAGCCGGAGCACCTGGTGCTCGGCCTGCTCGCCGACCCGCAGAGCCTGGCGTGCCAGGCGATCGTCGCCAAGGGCGTCTCGCTGGATGCCGTGCGCCGGGTCGCGACCGCGGCACTGCCCCCGGCGTCCGCGGAAGTCCCGGAACTCATCCCCTACAGCGCCACCGCCCGCAAGGCGCTGGAACTGACCTTCCGCGAGGCGCTTCGGCTGGGCCACAACTACATCGGCACCGAACACATCCTGCTCGCCCTGCTGGAGCAGGAAGACGGCACCGGCGCCCTGTCCGGCCTCGGCCTGAACAAGGACGAACTGGAGAGCGACATCGTGGCCGTACTCGCCCAGATCGTGAACGCCACCCAGCAGCCCGGAATGCCTCCGGCCCCGCCGCAGCCTCCTACGCCGCCCACCCCGCCACAGCCGCCCAGCCCGCCGGGGCCGCCGACCCCGCCGCAACCGCCGACCTCCTGATCCACCGCGCCACGCACTGTCGGGTCCGCGCCGTAGACCGTGCGCGTCCGGTGAGTTCGAGCATCGAAGCTCGCGGCGGATCCGTGCGGCCGCCGGGCTGGTCGCAATGTCGCTCGCTCGGCGTCACCCGCCGGGCCCGGCCGCAGGGTCGGTCAGGGCCTGTGGGCGACCGCGAAGACGCGGCGGAACGGCAGCCAGGTGGTGCCGTCGGGCTGGCGGGGGTAGGCGGTACGCAACCGCGGGGCGAGCTCGGCGACGAATCGGTCCCAGTCCGCGTCGTCGAGGGCCTCGCGCACCGGGCGCAAGGCGGTGCCCGACACCCATTTCAGCACCGGATCGTCACCGGTCAGGCGCTGCAGATAGGTCGTCTCCCAGGCGTCCACGGCCCACCCCGCCTCGGCGAGCACCGTGGCGTAACCGGTCGGGTCGAGGACATTGCGGGCCTCGAGCACCCCGGTCGGCGCCAGCCGGTCCCGCCACCGATCCGTTCCGGCCACGTCCCGGATCGACCGGTGCGACGGCGCATCGAAATTGCCCGGCACCTGGACCCCCAGCCACGCGCCGGGCGGGAGCTTCGCCGCCCAGTCGGTCAGCAGCGCCGGGTGGCCCGGCACCCACTGCAGCACCGCATTGCACACCACGACGTCGGTATCGGGCTCGGGCTCCCACTCGCGGACATCCAGCAGCGTGGCGTGCACCCCGCGCGCCCGGGCCGCGGCGACCATCTCGGGGGAGGAATCGGACGCCTCGACGATGGCATCCGGCCAGCGTTCGGACAGGGCGTTGGTCAGATGTCCCGGACCGCAGCCCAGATCCACGACACGCCGCGGCTGCTCGGCGCGCACCCGGCCGAGCAACTCGAAAAAGGGTCGTGAGCGGTGATCATCGAAGGCCAGGTACTGCTGGGGATCCCACATCGGCGGCTCCAAAACTCGCATCTACCAAACCGTACGTACGTACTGTATGACCCGGATGCGGGTTGCACAAGGGTCGTCAAGATACGATGTCGCTATGGCGGATGACGTGGATTCCGACCTAATAGCGGGGGAATTGCGCGCTGACCTGCTGCGCGCGCTTTCCTATGTCCAAACGGAGGACGGTGAGGACGGCAGTTACATCGTGAACGGCGACCTCCCACCCGAGGTGGCGCCGCCGTTCATCCGCGCCATCATGCGCATCGAGGCGGAGTTGCTGCTGCACGACGCCGAGCAGGTCACCGTCGAGCGGGGTGAACCGCGCTCGCCGGAGGAGCGCCGCACCGACGCCTTTCTCGCCCTGGCGTTGCGGGTCACCGATACCACGTAGCCCTGTGGGCTCGACCTTGCACTCGATATCCCTGAGTGCTAGAAAGGGATCTGGCACTCTCAACCCGTGAGTGCCAGGTCGGGACGGTGAGAGCGGGTGCCACGACACCCCCGTTCGTCCGTCGCGGGCACCGAGCCTGGCCAGCATCGTGTCACCCCCAATCCTGGAGGATCACTTCGCAATGGCCAAGACGATTGCGTACGACGAAGAGGCCCGCCGCGGTCTCGAGCGGGGTCTGAACAGCCTCGCCGACGCTGTCAAGGTGACGCTGGGCCCCAAGGGCCGCAACGTCGTCCTGGAGAAGAAGTGGGGCGCCCCCACGATCACCAACGATGGTGTGTCCATCGCCAAGGAGATCGAGCTGGAGGACCCCTACGAGAAGATCGGCGCCGAGCTGGTCAAGGAAGTCGCCAAGAAGACCGACGACGTCGCCGGCGACGGCACCACCACCGCCACCGTGCTCGCCCAGGCGCTGGTGCGCGAGGGCCTGCGCAACGTCGCGGCCGGTGCGAACCCGCTGGGCCTGAAGCGCGGCATCGAGAAGGCCGTCGAGGCCGTCACCAACCGCCTGCTCGACTCGGCCAAGGAGGTCGAGACCAAGGAGCAGATCGCCGCCACCGCCGGTATCTCGGCGGGCGACCCGTCCATCGGTGAGCTGATCGCCGAGGCCATGGACAAGGTCGGCAAGGAAGGCGTCATCACCGTCGAGGAGAGCAACACCTTCGGTCTCCAGCTGGAGCTCACCGAGGGCATGCGCTTCGACAAGGGTTACATCTCCGGTTACTTCGTGACCGACCCGGAGCGCCAGGAAGCGGTCCTCGAGGATCCGTACATCCTGCTGGTCGGCTCGAAGGTTTCGACCGTCAAGGACCTGCTGCCGCTGCTGGAGAAGGTCATCCAGGCCGGTAAGCCGCTGCTGATCATCGCCGAGGACGTCGAGGGCGAGGCCCTGTCGACCCTGGTGGTCAACAAGATCCGCGGCACCTTCAAGTCCGTCGCCGTCAAGGCCCCGGGCTTCGGCGACCGCCGCAAGGCGCAGCTGGCCGACATCGCCATCCTCACCGGTGGCGAGGTCATCAGCGAAGAGGTCGGCCTCAACCTGGAGAACGCCACCGTCGACCTGCTGGGTCAGGCCCGCAAGGTGGTCGTCACCAAGGACGAGACCACCATCGTCGACGGCGCGGGCGACGCCGAGGCCATCCAGGGCCGCGTGGCGCAGATCCGCACCGAGATCGAGAACTCCGACTCGGACTACGACCGCGAGAAGCTGCAGGAGCGCCTGGCCAAGCTGGCCGGCGGTGTTGCGGTGATCAAGGCCGGCGCCGCCACCGAGGTGGAGCTCAAGGAGCGCAAGCACCGCATCGAAGATGCCGTGCGCAACGCCAAGGCCGCCGTCGAGGAGGGCATCGTCGCCGGTGGTGGCGTGGCCCTGCTGCAGTCGGCCCCGGCCCTGGACGAGCTGAAGCTGACCGGCGACGAGGCCACCGGCGCGAACATCGTGCGGGTCGCCCTGGCCGCTCCGCTGAAGCAGATCGCCTTCAACGCGGGCCTGGAGCCCGGCGTGGTGGCCGAGAAGGTCGCGGGCCTGCCCGCGGGCCAGGGCCTCAACGCCGATTCCGGCGAGTACGAAGACCTGCTCCAGGCCGGCGTTGCCGACCCGGTGAAGGTCACCCGTTCGGCCCTGCAGAACGCGGGCTCGATCGCGGCGCTGTTCCTCACCACCGAGGCCGTCGTCGCCGACAAGCCGGAGAAGGCGGCCGCCCCGGCGGGCGACCCGACCGGCGGCATGGGCGGCATGGACTTCTGAGTCCTGCCTCCGCCTTTCCGGCGCACTCTCGGCCGGAGTCTCTCGGGAGCCGGTCCACCGTTTCGGTGGGCCGGCTTCCGGCTTTTCGGCGGGGTTCTACAACGGCAATTCGGAAACCAATGGGTTGGTTCGGGAATGGAGCTGCCCGATGCTGGGTTGTACCTCTTGTCGTCACCGCGCCGTCGACTGCTGTTTGGCCGTATGACCAGGCGATTTGACATCGAAAGCGGTTGGCACGTAACTTATTCCAGGTCAGAGCGACACGGACGCCGACCCGGGCCGAGAGGCCAGGGACACGAGGTGGGACGATGAGCGCCTGATGATCACATGGTTCGACCGAGACCCCGATTTGGTTCGGGGTGGCTGGCTGAGCTAAGCTCGAAAAGTTGCCTCACCGATCGAGCGGGCGGAAGCCCGGGAGATGGTGTGTGCGTGTGTTCTTTGAGAACTCAATAGTGTGTCGATGAATGTCAGTGCCAATTATTTTTGGTTCCGGCGCTTACACCCCCGTGTGGGTGTCGGATTTTTTGTCAGCTATTTTCCGGCTGGCGTTTAAGTTAGGTTTTCGGACTCTGGTTCGATGCATTCTTCTGATTTGCCCTTCGGGGCAGG
>NZ_BDBV01000108.1 GCF_001613165.1 Nocardia mexicana NBRC 108244 | reverse complement strand
GCGTTCGAGCACTGCGGCACTGTGCACCGCGCGGGCCTCCCGCAGTGCCGCGGCGTGAGCGCCGTCGAGCAGTCCGCGGCGTGCGTCCTCGCGCGCCGGGACACGCCATACCGCCTCGGCGATCGTCGCGAGGACCGTGCCGGCCCGGCCCGTCACGCCGGTGGCGACCACGATGCCGGTCACGATCCCGTCGACGGGGCTCACCACGTCGACCGTGGTACCGGACGCGTCGACCCGCGCCACCGTGTCACCCTCGCGGACGGTGTCTCCGGGCCTGACCAGCCACTCCTGCACAGCGACGGCGGTCCCGTCCGCGCCCGGCATCATGAGCTCGATCATGACCACCCACCGCCTCACGCCCCCATGGACAACTCCACAATAGTCGCCGTGCGAGTGTTCCGCGGCGCACGCGCCCCGCCGCCCCGGTGGGCCACGGCCCGGCGCGGACAACGGCCGCTCACGGCACCAGCACCGCCCGCCCCCGCACCTGTCCCTTGTCGAGGCGGGCGAACGCCTCCGGCCCCTCCGCCAGGGAGTACCGCTCCACCTCGATCCGCAGCCGCCCGGCCTGCGCCAGTGCCAGCGACTCGATGAGGTCGGATTTGGTGCCGCCCAGCGATTTCCGCACCGTGGCACCCCAGGGCCATCCGGGGCCGCCCGCCGGACCCGCGGTCAGTTCGGGTGCGCCACCGCCGATCCCGACCATCCGGTAGGCACCGTTGGGGGCCACGGTCTCGACCGCGAGTTTCGCGGTGGCGTCGATCCCCACGAAATCGAAGACGGCCTCCGCGCCACGGCCGCCGGTCCGGTCGAGAATCTCGGCCGCGGTCTCCGCACCGGCGATCAGGCCCAGGTCGGCCCCGCAGGCGGCGGCCAGTTCCAGTTTGTCCTCGGCGACATCGACCGCGATCACGCGCGCACCGCTCACCGCGCGCAGGATCTGCACCGCGACATGGCCGAGGCCGCCGATACCGATGGCGACCGCCGTGGCGCCCGGACGCAGTTGCTCGCGGGCGCCGCGGATGGCGTGATAGGGGGTCAGCGCCGCGTCCGCCACCGGCGCCGCCTGCAGGAAATCCAGGTCACCGATCGGAACGAACGAATCTGCCGGAATCCGAACGTATTCCGCCATCCCGCCGTCCGGCCCCAGCCCCGGGCACGGTGGATACGCCGCGCGCCCCGCCGCGACGCAGACGTTCTGGTTGCCGCTCGCGCACTCGCGGCAGGTCCCGCAGGTCCAGAACAGGTAGACCACCCCGCGTTCGCCTACCTGACGCCCGGACACCTCGGCACCGACCGCCTCGATGGTCCCGGCGAATTCGTGCCCGAGCGTGAGCGGCTCCTCGCGCAGTTGCATGGGGAAGTTCACCAGTGTCAGGTCGGAATGACAGACTCCCGCGGCGCCGACCCGCAGGAGGAGGTCGGACGGGCCTATCTCGGGCACCGGAACCTCCCGGACCTCAACGGTTTCCGGCCCGGTGTACTGCAGAGCTCGCATCGCACATCCTTTACAGCTGTGATGTGGCGCACACTGTAACAGTTCGCTGGACATCATGTCTATTGAATGACTTAGCGTCTAATATCAGGGTGCGAGACGGGAGCGTAGCGATGAGTCCCACCGAATCCAGGCAGCCGCGCGTCGCCGTCGTGGGCGCGGGAATCTCGGGCATCTGCCTGGGAATCTTCCTGCGGCGCGCCGGTTTTCACGACTTCACCATCTTCGAGAAGGCGTCCGGCTTCGGCGGGACCTGGCGCGACAACAGCTATCCCGGGCTGGTCTGCGACGTGCCGTCGCGGTACTACCAGTTCAGCTTCGCCAAGAATCCGGACTGGACGCGGCTCTACGCCACCGGGCCACAGATCAACAGCTATCTCACCGATGTGGCACGCGCCCACGACCTGCACCGCCACACCCGGTGGAACAGCGAGGTCACCGCCGCCGAATTCGACGGCCGCGCATGGCATCTCACCACCGCGGCGGGCGCGCGCGAGCGTTTCGACTTCGTGGTCTGCGCGACCGGGTTCCTGCATCGCCCGCGGACGCCGGATATCCCGGGCCTGGACACGTTCGCCGGCGCCGCGTTCCACTCCGCCCGCTGGGATCACGCTATCGACCTGGGCGGCAAGCGAATCGGGGTGATCGGGACCGGTTCGACCGGCACCCAGCTGGTGCGCGCGCTGGCCGGGCAGGTGCCGCGGGTGGTGTTGTTCCAGCGTAGCGCCCAATGGATCCTGCCCACGGTGAACCGGCCGTTCACCCGGTTGTCCCGCGTGCTGTATCGGCGATGGCCGGTCCTGAACACCCTCTCGTACCGGCTCAACGCGATGACCTTCGCGCTGTTCTCCCGGGGGCTGGTGCGTCCGGGGCCGGTGCGCCGAGTCATCACCGCGATCTGCGCGGCACACCTGCGCACGGTGCGGGATCCGGACCTGCGGCGGGCCCTCACCCCGGACTATCCGCCGATGTGCAAGCGGCTGGTGGTCTCGGACGGCTTCTACGCCGCGGTCCAGCGTCCCGATGTCGACCTGGTCACCGCGGCCATCGATCACGTCGATCCGCGCGGCGTCGTCACCGCCGACGGCCGCCGTCACGACCTCGACATCCTGGTGCTGGCAACGGGATTCGACTCACACGCCTATATGCGTCCGATGTCGATCACCGGCACCGGCGGCCACACCCTCGATCGCAGCTGGGCCGAGGGGCCGCACGCGTTCGAGGCCATGATGCTGCCGGAATTCCCCAACCTGTTCATGCTCATCGGACCGCACAGCCCGGTCGCCAACCACCCGCTCACCGCCGTCGCGGAGGCGCAGTCCCGCCGGATCGTCGGCTGGCTGCGCCGGTGGTGCGACGGCGATTTCACCACCGTCGAGCCGACCGCCGCCGCCACGGCGGCCTACAACGAGCGCCTGCGCGCGGCCATGCCCGGCACCGTCTGGGCAGCCGGTTGCCACAGCTGGTATCTGGGGCGCAACGGGGTCCCGGAGGTGTGGCCGTCCAGCCCGGCGCGCTTCGACGAACTCATGCGGCGCACTCCCGATCTCGCCGACTATCACCTCGACCGCCGGGTCGTGACCCGGTAGTACCACCTGGATTCCGCCGCAACACAATACAATCCGAAACCCGCAAACCCCCTTTTCGGTATACCCTCGCATCGGCAACCGCAGAGCACGAAAATAGTATGAACAGTTCATCGAGTCCCGAAGCGCGGCTCGCCGGTTACGCCGGGCAGTCCGGCGAGAGCCCAGCGACTCCGGAGAGCGCCATGACCGACGACACACGGAGCACACCGCCGCCGCATACCGGCGGCGTCCGGCCACCGTACGTATTCCTCGACCCCGCTCCTCGACCCGCCGAGGTCGACAGCGAGGTCGCCGTCGCCACCGATCGGCTGGTCCGGCACCTGTTCGATGTCGGGCTGCAGCTGCACACGCTGCAGGCGGTGTTCGACAATCCGGGCACCACCAGGGCCGAGATCCGCGCCGCCGGCGCGGCGGTGGGCGCGATCATCGATGATCTCGATCTGCTCATCCGAGACGCGGGCCTGGCCATGCTCAGCTTCACCACCGAACGCATCCCGACCCACAGCTCCCAGCGCCGCAGGCAGGGCGCACGACGTCCGCGCGGGTGACCTAACCGAGCACTCGGTCAGTGTTGTTATCTTCCCGTGATACGATTCGGCCATGTCGACACCCGGGCGTCCGCGCGGTGCGGCCCGTAAGGAGCGGATCCTGGACGTCGCACTGAAGACGTTCGCCGACAACGGTTTCCGCGGCGCCTCCATAGCCGAGATCGCCGAACGCTGTGGCCTCTCGCAACCGGGGCTGCTGCACCACTTCCCCACCAAGGCCGCGCTGCTGACCGCCGTGCTCGAGCACCGCGATCGCGTCGATCTGGAGCGGCTCGGCTTCGACGAGCAACTGCGCGGACCGGCCGCGCTCGACCGGCTGGCGCGGCTGGTCGAGTACAACGTGCACGTCCCCGGTCTGGTCCAGCTGTTCACCGTGGTCAGCGGCGAAGCCGTGACCGCCGACCACCCCGCGCACGGCTGGGCCGTCGACCGCTATCGCCGCCTGCAGCAGTGGCTGGTGCGGGCCCTCGACGGCGGCATCGCGGCGGGCACCGTCGCCGCCGGGGTCGACACCGCCGCGGTCGCGCGACAGGTGACGGCGATGATGGACGGGTTGCAGCTGCAGTGGCTGCTGGATCCCGAAAACGTCGATATGGCAGCGCTTTTCCGCGACTACATCGATGAGCTCATCGTGCGTGTATCGGCAGCACCCGTCGGCTGAGGGTGTTCTTCACCACCACTGAGGGTTCTCGGGCTCGCCCGGGCACCCGGCGACTCACTAGTGTCGACACTCGTCGCCGACGCGGCCCGTCGGCACGTGCGCAGATGAGGAGTTGCAGTGGGTTCGTTGTTCGCGGTGTTCCTGCCGCTCGCCCTGGCCCTGGTGATGTTCGGCCTCGGGCTCACCTTGACGGTGGACGATTTCGCGCGGGTGCTGCGCTATCCGAAGGCGGCCGCGGTGGCCCTGGTGTGCCAGATGCTGCTGCTGCCCGCGGTCTGCCTGGGCCTGATCTACCTGTTCGGGCTCGACGGCGCGGTGGCGGCGGGCATGCTGCTGCTGGCCGCCTCGCCCGGCGGACCGTCGGCGAACCTGTTCAGCCACATCGCCGGGGGCAATGTGGCGCTCAACATCACGCTCACCGCGGTCAATTCGGTACTGGCCGTGTTCACCCTGCCGCTGGTGGTCGGGCTCTCCTACACGCTGTTCCTCGACGGGGACGCCGGGATCGGATTGCGGCCGGATAAGTTCGCGCAGGTCTTCGCGATCGTGCTGATACCCGTCGCACTCGGCATGTGGGTGCACCACCGGTTCCCGGACTGGTCGCGGCGGGCGCGGGGCGCGGTGAAGGTGCTGTCGATCGTGGTGCTGGCGCTGGTGGTGGTCGCGGCCGTGGCCCGCGATTTCGACACTCTCACCGACAATGTCGGCGCGCTGGCGGCGGTGTGCCTGCTGCTGGCCACGGTCGGCATTCTGGTGGGCTTCTACGTATCGCGGCTGTTCGGCATCGAGGCCGATCAGGCGGTCGCCGCGGCCATGGAGATCGGCATCCACAACGGCGCGCTGGCCATCGCGGTGGCGACCTCGGTCCTGCACAACTCGGCGATGGCGGTGCCACCGGCGGTCTACGGCGTCCTGATGAACGTGCCCGCCGCGGTGGCCGCGGCGCTGTTCGCCCGGCGCGCCCGCGCCGCCGGGCTGGAGACGACCGCGGCCTGATACCGGCCCCGAACGCGCGACACGCCGCCCGCCACCCCGGATTTCAGCAATCGTCCAGCTACGCTTGCTGGAATGCGACAGTCGAATCGCCGACACGCGCTGGCGGCCTGTGCCGCCGCGGTAGCGACCCTGGTCCTGCCGGGGCTGGTGTCGGCCGCGCCCGCCGACCGGGCCGGCGGCTCGTGGCGGCTCGGTGACGACTTCCTCTGGGGTGTGGCAGCGTCCGGCTTCCAGTCCGAAGGCTCTGCGCCCGACAGCAACTGGACCCGATACATCGAATCCGGCGCGGTCGACGAGTACCAGAATTCGGTGCGCTTCCTCGACTTCTACGAGGACGACATCAAGCACGCCGCCGCGCTCGGCGTGAAGGTGTTCCGGATGAGCATCGAATGGGCCCGAGTACAGCCCGAACCCGGCCCCGACGGGTGGGACGAGCAGGCATTCGTCAAGTACGACAAGATGATCAGGCGGATCCACGCCTACGGCATGACGCCGATGATCACCCTCGACCACTGGGTGTACCCGGGCTGGGCGGCCGACCGCGGCGGCTGGCTCGACCCGGCCATGGTCGAGGACTGGCTGACCAACGCGCGCAAGGTCGTCAACCGCTTCGCCACATACGATCCGATCTGGGTGACGATCAACGAACCCCTCGCCTACGTCGGCGCCGAGCGCCGCATCGGCGCCATCACCTCCAACGAGGAGGCGGATCTCATGGTGGACCGACTCGCCCAGGCGCACAACGACATCTACGACACGATCCACAACAATCAGCCGGACGCCCTGGTCACCAGCAATGTCGGCTTCGTGTCCGGCAAGGAGGCCGAGGTCAACCACGGGTTCGTCGACAAGGTGCGCGACAAGCTCGACTTCGTCGGCGTCGACTACTATTTCGGTCCCGACGACCAGACCGCCGCCACCGGCACCTCGGCCGGAGCGCCGCAGATGTGGGAGCTGCCGCAGCAAACCGAGGGCATCTATTACGCCCTGCGGCACTACCACGAGTATCTCGGCGGCAAACCAATTTACGTGGTGGAGAGCGGAATGCCCACCGACAACGGAACCGACGGTCCCTGCCGGAAACGGAACGAACCGCCGATCGAGGCCACGGGCGACCAGCCCTACTGCCGCGCCGACCATCTGCGTGACACCCTCTACTGGATCCAGCGCGCCAAGGCCGACGGCATGAACGTCATGGGCTACAACTACTGGAGCCTCACCGACAACTACGAATGGGGAAGTTACGCACCGCGTTTCGGCCTGTACACCGTGAACGTGGAGAGCGATCCCACGCTGACCCGAACCCCGACCGGCGCGGTCGACGCCTACGTCTCGCTCATCCAGAACGGCGGCGTCGCCTCGGATTACATCCCCACCCGGCTCCCGACCGAGTGTTCCCAGGTGGATCCGCCCGCGAGCTGCGACCGGCCGGTGACCGTCGACCCGCGGGCGACCGGATCCTGACCCTTCTCTCGACCACGCTGCGGCACACAGGATTCCCACATGTGGGGACGCCGGGACCGGACGAACCGATCGGGAACTCCCGTAGGGTTCGGCGTCGCCCCGGTAGCTGCGCCGAAGTTTGGGCGCCGACCGGGCGGGGTAAGTAGCGAAACGCTGCATGTCACATGAAGGAAAAGGTTCTACATTGATCAACGCCAAAAAGTCGCTCGCGGTGTGCGCGGCCGCCCTCGGAATCACCGCCGGTACGGCTGTCTTCCTGCCCGGAACGGCCTCCGCGGCGGACTACCGCGGCCAGTGCGGTGAGGGCTTCAAGGTGATCGACCAGCACCGGCTCGACCAGGGAAAGCACAAGGGCACGATCTTCCTCACCTACGACGGCCGGACGAACTGCGTGGTCACCGTCCGTGATCAGCCGGGTGAGGAAATCCCGATGGCCGCCGCCGTGCGCCAGCATTCGGACCATGACGCGGTGGTCATCAACGACGGCCGCAAGTTCTCGGAGTACGCGTTCGCGAAGGTCGAGGCCGAGGGCAAGTGCATCGATTGGGGCGGCAGCATCGAGGACGACCTCTGGCAGACCACCAAGCCGGGCCAGCACTGCGGTAACTGACGGCTCGCGTGCGGGCGGTGTGCGGGTTCGACCCCGCACGCCGCCCGCACTGCGCTGCGCCCTTCGTCAGCCCCTTATGCGGGCAACTCGAGCCCCGCCGCCAGCACCGGCCACGACTTGATCAGCGCGTCGTGCCAGTAGCCCCACGAGTGCGTGCCCGTGGGCGGGAAATCGTAAGTCGCCGGGATGCCCAGCGAATCCAGCTTGCCCTGCATGTTGTGGCTGCAGTAGTTGACCGCCGCCTCGATGACGCCGCCGATGGTGAGCTGGTTGGCCCAGCCGCCGACGCCCGGCAGGGTATACGGGCCGTCGAGGCCGTCCCACTGTCCGGGCAGCCCGGATCCGCTGGAGATGAACAGATTCAGCCCGCGCAGCTGGTCGGCGTGCACGTACGGGTCGTTCTCGGCCCACATCGGGTCGTTCTGGGGGCCGTACATGTTCTCGGTGTTGCCGCCGCCCCACAGGTTGACCGCCAGGTTCACGAAGGTGTAGCCGGTGGGATCGGAGATCTGCGCGCAGCCGCTGTAGGCCGCGACCGACTTGTACAGGCCCGGTTTGGCGATGGGCAGCTGCAGGACCGAGGTGCCCGAGGTGGACAGGCCCGCAATGGCATTGAGGCCGTTGGTGCCCAGCGCGCCGTCGATCAGCGGCGGCAGTTCCTCGGTGAAGAACGTCTTCCACTTGTTCACGCCCAGTACGGGATCCGGCGCGCGCCAGTCGGTGTAGTAGCTCCACTTGCCGCCGACCGGCTGGACCACGTTGACGTCCTTGTCGGCCAGGAACCGCAGCGTATCCGGGGCGCGCTGATCCCAGGTGGCGCTGTCCTCGCCGCCGCCGGCGCCGTTGAGCAGGTACAGCACCGGACGCGGTACCGACGCGTCCCGCGGGCGCTGCACGTCGACGGGGAAGGTCTGGTTCATGGCCGCCGAATAGACGTACAGGCGGATATTGCGATCGTCCTGAACGGTGGCCCTGGTGATGTAGGAGCCGTCAGCGGCGCGCGGGTCGGCGAGCAGGCTCTTCGAGGTGATGACGGGGTCGCCGGTGTCGGCGGCCGCCGGGCTCGCCACCACCGCCGTCGACAGCACCGCGAAAGTCATTGCGGCGACAGCCGTTCCGATCCGATTCCGTACCGCCACGTGCACCTCCGTAGCCGATTCCACCGCACCGGGCATTTCCACCCTGAATGGACTGTAATTCAGCAGCTACCGTTTGGCGACCCGATCGAGGTGCGCGTCGAATCTTCGCGCTCCGTACCCGAACTCCATCGGCCGCCACTCCCGCCACAAAGAAGACCGCCGAGTATGATCAGGCAAGTCTTCAGCAACGTCCGGGTTCGGAAGCGATGGGAGGCGGGTATGAGTCGGCTGCCGCGCTACGCGGCGATGCTGGCGGTGGCGGGCCCGCTGCCTGCCGCGGACGACGGGTGGGCCCGCGAAACCAAGTTCGACGGCATCCGCGCCATCGGATATATCGAAGACTCGCTGCGCCTGGTGTCTCGCAACGACAAGGACATCACCGCGGCCTGGCCGGAGCTGGCCGGTCTGGCGCCCGCCGCGCCGCGCTTCGTCGTCGACGGGGAGATCGTGGCCGTCGGCGCCGAGGGCCGCACCAGTTTCGAGGCGCTGCAGCCGCGCATGCACCTGCGCAACCAGGCCAGGATCCGCGCGCTCGCCGCGGCCGACCCGGTCACCTACATGATCTTCGACCTGCTCCACATCGGCGACCGGCCGCTGATCGACCTGCCGTACCGGCAGCGCCGCGAACTGCTGGAGGGGCTCGGGCTGGCAGGCCCGCACTGGCGGGTGCCGCCGCGGCTGCCGGGCACCGGCGCCGAGGCCCTGGCCGAATCGCGGCGGCGCGGGCTGGAGGGCATCGTGTGCAAGCGGCTCGACAGCCGCTACCTGCCCGGACGGCGCAGCGACCTGTGGACCAAGGTGAAGAACGTCCGCGAACAGGAGGTGGTGATCGTCGGCTGGCGCCCCGGCACCGGCCGCCGCACCGGCCGGATCGGCTCGCTACTGCTCGGAATCCACGACGACACCGGGAAACTCGTCTCTTGCGGCAGTGTCGGCACCGGCTTCACCGAGGCCGTGCTCGACGACCTCGCCGCCGACCTGCGCCCGCTGCGACGTTCCGCGCCGACGGTGAAAGCCGATGTCCCCGACGCGGTCTGGGTCTCCCCCGAACTCGTCGGCGAGGTCGCCTTCACCGAATGGACCGGCGACGGCCGCCTCCGCCACCCCTCCTGGCGCGGCCTGCGCCCCGACAAATCCCCGGACCAGGTCACCCGCGAACCCCAGCCGGACATCCCCTGATCGTTCGCGCCGGTTCAGACGCGGCGCATGACCGAGACGACCTTGCCCAGGACGACCGCGCGGTCGCCGTCGATGGTGTCGTAGGCCGGGTTGCGGGGCTCGAGGTAGACGTGGCCGTTGCGGCGGCGGTAGACCTTCACCGTGGCCTCCTCGTCGATCATGGCGGCCACGATATCTCCCGAATGGGCCTCGTGCTGGCGGCGCACCACCACGATGTCGCCGTCGCAGATCGCGGCGTCGATCATCGAATCGCCCCGCACCCGCAGGCCGAAAACCGTTCCGCGCCCGACGAGTTGGCGCGACAGCGTGAGGACGTCGTCGGTGTGCTCCTCGGCCAGGATCGGGGTGCCCGCGGCGATATCGCCGACCACCGGCACCGACACCGACTCCTCCTCGCGCGCGGGCGGCGCCTCGGCCCGCAGGAACAACCGCACGTCGATGGGCCGCGACATGCTGTCACTGCGGCGCAGGAATCCCCTGTCCTCCAACGCTTTCAGATGTTTCGACACCGACGACGTGGACCGCAGGCCGACGGCCTCCCCGATCTCCCGGGTACTCGGCGGATACCCGTGCCGCACCACCCAGTCACGAATGGTCGCCAGAATCCGCTGCTGCCGCGGCGGCAGTGTCGAGGTATCGAGGTGCTCGAACGCATCGTCGTATCCGGTCACGGGGAAATCGTAGAGGTTGCCAGTCGACCCCCTCGCACCCCCGCCCGCATCCCACCATCCGTTCGTCGGTCCCGTGATCTGAAATCCAACACACCCCTTCACGTCTTGGACATTCGATCATTGGGAGAACCAGGAGGAATTACCTACGAGCCCGGCTATAAGCGTTGAGCCCAGCTATAAGCGTTATCACCCGGTGGATATTTCGCCTACCGCCGAATTGGACACGGCGATCCCGACAATCGAGCTAGGGAGTACGCCTCGTGATCCATACGCACCCGCCGACCTATCCACCGCCGTGTGGCGGAAGATCAGCAAGAGTTCCGGAGGCCTCGACTGCGTGGAGGTCGCCTTCCCGCCGGGCGGCGTGGTCGGCGTCCGGGGCTCCAAGAATGCGGCAGGTCCGGCGCTGCTTTCTCTCCTGCCGACTGGGATCGGTGGCGCTAGGCGCCCATCGATACCTGCCAGAGCTGGGTCGCCCGGTCGGTGTCGCAGCCCTGGATGGTGACCGCGCCTCGTGCGCCGAGAGCCGTGATGCAGTCGTTGGAGCTGCCGCTGTGGATATAGTAGTAGCCCGCGCGACTGGAGTCGGCCAGCCACCAGGTCCCGGCGGCGCGGTGATCGTACGAGTCGAGGACCACTGTGCCGTCATCGTTCGTCAACACCGATTCGGCATCGAGCTGATTCGAGATCTTGTACAACGCCCAGCCGAGTTTGGTTTTCAGGCCGATCGGCTCCACACGCCAGCATTGCCCGAGGATTTGCCCGGCCTTATTGGTCAGAATCTTGGACCCCGCGCTGAAATCCCCGTTCGCTACATCGAGGACGGATTCCTGGTCACCGGCGGAGTATCCGTAGGAGCTGATTCGCTGGGCGCGGGCGGGGCAGCCGGTGTCTTCCGCGGACCTTTGCGAAGTGGTTGTCGATTCGGAAATCGACGGCGCCGGCAACGGAGCTCCGGAGGAGCCCGGTGCGGCGCTCACCGGGCTACCTTCGGACCCGGTGCGCGGCATCAACCATGCGGCCACCGCGATGACGACGCCCACCATCGCCGCGATCGCGCTGATCGTGGTCCACCGGCGCATCGCATCCGAATGCTGTTGCGGCGGAGTGAGTTCCCGGTCGATGCTGCGGGATTTCGGCTGGGCCATCGGCAGTCTCCCTCGGCTCACACGACCGATGCCCCGTCGACCGTGCGTGGCAAAACCGACATCAAATGCTACTGTATGCAACCTTTTTCGCGTACTGGCCGTGCAATAGATCACTCGATTCCCGCATCCATGGCGTACCTACCGGTACGTCGCGCTGGTTTCGACCTGCCACACAGTTGTATCGGCCTTACAGGAAGATCTTTGGTGGTACGGGCGGAATTCGATAATTCTCTCGACCCAGCGCTTGATGCCGCCTATCGGATCATCGAGCAACGGCCGAGGATTACTCGCTTGTCCGTCCGCCGATTCGGCGCCGCAACGCACGCAGCAACTTCGTTCGACGTGTGAGCGGAAGGACGTGTGAGCGGCACGCTCCGACCCTAGTGCCCGGGGCACCATAACCAGGGTTTTGCCCGCCTTTGCCAGGGGGCGGGACACTGTCGGCACTGCCGTCGTGGCAGCCGAATGTCCCCGACGTGAACCGACGACCATGGCCTATGTTTTCGACAATGCGGCGACCGAGACCGAGGATCGGTTCCGGGTGTTGGAGGCCGTGTACGACGCCGTGAGCATCGAGCGGCTGCGGGAGTTCGGCGTCGGGCGCGGGTGGCGGTGCCTGGAGGTGGGCGGCGGTGGGGGCTCGATGGCGCGGTGGCTGGCGCAGCAGGTGGGGCCGACCGGCCAGGTCGTGGCCACCGATATCGATCCGTCCCGCATGCGGCACACCGACGACGGTGTCGAGGTGCTGCGGCACGACATCACCACCGACGAACTCCCCTCCGCCACATACGATCTCGTGCACGCGAGGCTGGTCCTGCTGCATCTGCCGGGACGCCTGCACGCGCTCGACCGGATCCGCCACACCCTGAAACCGGGCGGCGTCCTGGTGCTCGACGAATTCGACTGCTCCTATCTCCCGCTGCTCGCGGCTCCCGGCCCGGGCGATGCCGCGCTGTACGCGAGGGTCACCGACGGCATCCACCAGCTGATCTACGCGCGCGGCGGTGATCCGGACTGGGGGCGGCACGCCCTGTCGGCCATGCGCCGGGCCGGATTCGTCGATCTCGCGCAGCGCTCGCACAGCGAGTCCTGGACGGGCGGCTCGCTCGGCGCGAAACTGCACCGCGCCAACACCGTTCAGGTGCGCCGCGAACTCGTGGCGCGCGGTCTCGCCACCGCCGAGGAGATCCGGCGGTTCCTGACCTTGCTCGAGGATCCGGACCTGGTCATGAACTCGTATCTGATGCACACGATTCGGGGCCGCAGACCCTGACCCGCGACCCTCAGTTCACGCAGGGAATATCGGACCCGATGCTCGTGGTCATCGGTTTCCCGGAGTCGGGGGGCGGATCGCCCGCCGCGGAGGTCGACGAGCCGGTGGCGGAGCTGCCGGATGTCGTGGACGAACCGGACGTCCCGGACGATGTCGTGCCGCTACTCAATTCGTCGGGCATGGTGAAATCGCTGCCGATCACGATCTTCACGTGCCCGGACTGCACGGTCTTGGAGGGGGCGGTGGGCAGCCCGCCGAGCATATCCGCCGCCTGGGTGGCGTCGACATCGGCGCCGGTCCCGTAGTAGACCACCGAACTGGACCCGTCCCCGTAGGCGGCATTGCCGATCTCGCCCTTGGCGAATCCCTTCTCCGACAATGCCGTCGACACCTTGCCCGCCATCCCCGTGGGCCCGCCGGAGTTCACGACGTCCACGGTGCTGGTCGGCGTCGTGGTGGGTTCGGCCGGTTGCGGGGCCTGCATGCCGAATGCCGCGCGCACGGTCTTCTTGATCAGCGCCGGGTCGACGATGTTCACTTCCTGGCCGTTGACGGTCTGGTACCCCTTCACCGGCAGGGTCTGGAATTCGATCGGGATGGAGCCCGCCTTGCCCATCGTCTGGGCGAAGTCGATGAGATTCCAGCCCTGCGACAGCACGATGTCGTCCTGCGCCATCTGGATCAGCTGCTGCAGCTTGCCGACATTGGTCATGGTGCCGGAGTCCTTGAGCTGCTTGGCGACCGAGGTGAGGAACGCCTGCTGGCGATGGGTCCGGTCGAGGTCGCCGTTCTGCAGGCCGTGCCGCTGCCGCACGAACGACAGCGCATTGGCGGCGTCGAGATGCTGGGGCCCGGCCGGGAACACAGCGCCGGAGTAGTACTCGTCGTCGACGGGCGCGTTGAGGCAGACGTCGACGCCGCCGAGAATATTGGCGATGTCGTAGAAGCCGATCAGCGAGACCTCGGCGAAGCGGTTGATCGGCACCCCGGTGAGCTGCTTGACCGTCTGCACGATGGATTCGCGCCCGGCCTCGCGCCCCTTGCGCTCCAGCTCGACCTTGTCCGACACGCCCTGGTTCTCGAGCTTCTGTTCGACGTGCGCCTTCTTCAGCCCGTACGCCTCCTTGATCTTGGCGTGGTCGTAGCCGGGGATCCCGCTGACGGCGACGTAGTCGTCGCGCGGGATGGAGAAGGCGGTGATCTTCTTCAGATCCTTCGGAATGTGCACCAGGATCAGCGAATTGGCGTTGTAGCCGCCCTCGGTGCCGTCCCCGGCGTGCAACTGGTCGAGGATGTTCTTGGGCAGGTCGTTGCCGTTCTGGTCCTTGCGGGTGTCCAGGCCGATCAGCAGCAGGTTCATATCGCCGTCCAGTGCCGCGGCGTCCTCGGCGCTGATCGCATTGGACCGTGTGAAGCCGGAATCGAGGCTGCGCTCGGTGTAGTAGGCGAATCCGGTGCCCGACACCACGATCACGGCGGTCGCGGCGGCCAGCAGCCGGCCACCGATCCGTGCCGCCCGGCCCGCCTTGCTGTGGCGTTGCTGCGCCCGGCGGGTGCGCCGATTCTCCGGTGCGGGAACGTACCGGTCGGTTGGGCTGTCGGCATTGCCCGTCGGCTCGCCGCTTCTGCGCCGAGGCGCTCCCGCGGCCGCCATCGCCGCCTCATCGGCGTCGGTACGGCGGCCCTTCCGCCTCCGCCCGTGACCGGCACCGGCAGCCTCCCCCTCGGGGCCACGCGCCGCACTTCCCGCTGCGCCTGCACGGGCCGAATCCTCGTCGCCGATATCGAGTACGGGGTATCCGGCACCGCGGACACGTCCCCGGCGCGCCGGACCGCTCTCGGCACGGGCGTCCCGCACCGGGCGCTCGTCATCCGCCCGCTCCGCATCTCCGCGACGGGACGGACGCTCCCCCTCGGCGCGGCTACGACGGGCCGGTGGCCTGGGGTCGGCACCCTCCGCGCGCGGACGGCGAACCGGCGCACCCGATTCCGCGGCGCCACGTCGCCGGTTCCCGCCGTCCGTCCGCGCACCGCCGGGACCCGATTCCGGCGGCTCGTCCCGCCGACGACGAATCCCGCCCTCGCGCTCCTCGCGCCGAGCATGCGCGGGCGGTTGACCGGACCGATCGGCGGCGTCCGGCTGCACACGCCCCGTATGCCGGGCATGGCGACCACCGCGGCGCGGATCGGGCACCACCGGGAACTGATCGGTATCGTCGTTCATCTCGCCGTACAGTTTCACATCACCGTGCTGTGGGGAAGCTGAGAATGCGCGTCGTCAGGGCTGTGATCTTGCACCACAACCGCGGACATCCTGCACCATGACCACGACGAATACACAATCCACTGCGTGTTTACCCGTCCGGCGCGCCGCCCAATCCCACCATCGCACAGAGGCTGTCGAGTTGGCGCTCGAATACCTCGGCCCGGTCGGCGAAGGTGCGCGCTCCGTACATGTCGAAGACGTCGAAGCTCACCGCCCCGAACAGGCCCGTCCACACCGCGATTCCCCGCACCAGCACCCAATCGGGCAGTCGCAGCTCGAATTCCCCGCGGATGCGCACCAAATCCGCTGCCATGGCGTCCGATACCGGCGGCACCGGGTCCGGCGCGGTGAGAAGGTCCGCGCGATAGGCGCTTTCGAGGACCGTCAGCAAAGAGCCGATCACCCGGGTACCCGGCGCCACCGTCTGCTCCGCGGGCGCCTCGTAGCCGGGTACCGGCGTGCCGAACAGCAGCCCGTAGCGGGCGGGCTCGGCCAGCGCCCAGTTCCGCACGGCGCGTCCGACGACCCGCAACTGCGTGGCGGGATCGGCGGGTGCGGCGGCGAGTTCGGCGTCGACCGCGTCGGCGAGTTCGGTGTAGCCGTCGACGACGAGCAGGGTGAGCAGTTCGTCGCGGCTGCGGACGTACCGGTAGACGGCCGAGGAGACCACGCCGAGATCGCGCGCTACCGCCCGCAGCGACAGCGCGGCGGCGCCGTGCACCGCGAGATGTTCGCGCCCGATGCGCACGATGTCTTCCATGGTGCGGGCGCGGGCTCGCGCCCGCGGCGTCGTGGAGGCCATTCCCCCACCTTGCCATATCGAGAGCACCGCTCGCGAACTCGGACCGGTTATGGGGTACCGCGCGACACAGCTACCCGTACTCGGGAGTAATGTTGCAGACGTCACCGGCGACCTCGAGCAAGGAGCTGCACATGGCCGAGCCCGATACCGATTTCGACGTCCTCATCGTGGGGTCGGGGTTCGGCGGCAGCGTCACCGCGCTGCGACTGGTGGAGAAGGGCTATCGCGTCGGCGTACTCGAGGCCGGGCGGCGATTCGCCGACGACCAGCTACCCGAGACCAGCTGGGACCTGCGCAAATTCCTGTGGGCGCCGAAGCTGGGCTGCTACGGCATCCAGCGCATCCACCTGCTGCGCGATGTGCTGATCCTCGGCGGCGCCGGGGTGGGCGGCGGCTCGCTCAACTACGCCAACACGCTCTACGTGCCGCCGGACCCGTTCTTCAACGACGCGCAGTGGCGCGACATCACCGATTGGCGCGCCGAGCTCACGCCCTACTACGCGCAGGCCACCAAGATGCTCGGGGTGGTGCGCAATCCGCACATGACCCCGGCCGACGAGGTCTTCCGGCAGG
The DNA here is from genome assembly GCF_001613165.1 of Nocardia mexicana NBRC 108244. Taxonomy (GTDB): domain Bacteria; phylum Actinomycetota; class Actinomycetes; order Mycobacteriales; family Mycobacteriaceae; genus Nocardia; species Nocardia mexicana. The sequence goes on along the minus strand of NZ_BDBV01000108.1, from coordinate 35,329 downwards.
TGGCCGACGACATGGGCGTGGGCGACACGTTCGTGCAGACGCCGGTCGGGGTGTTCTTCGGCGAGGCCGGAGAGACCGTGTCCGATCCGTACTTCGGCGGCGTCGGCCCCGATCGCACCGGCTGCATCGAATGCGGTGAATGCATGACCGGCTGCCGGCACGGCGCCAAGAACACCCTCGTGAAGAACTACCTGTACCTGGCGGAAAAGGCCGGGGCGCAGGTGATTCCGATGACGACGGTCACCGCGGTGCGGCCGCTGAACGGCGGCTCGTGGCAGGTCGACACCGAGCGCACGGGCGCCTGGCTCCGCAAGTCACCGAAGTCGTTCACCGCCGGTCAGGTGGTGCTCGCGGCGGGCACCCGCGGCACCCAGCAGCTGCTGTTCGCCATGCGCGACAAGGGGATTCTGCCCGGGCTGTCGCCGCGGCTGGGCGAGTTGACCCGGACCAATTCCGAGTCGATCGTCGGGGCCGCGACCCGCAAGGTCGACCCGGACCGCGATTTCACCCGCGGCGTCGCCATCACCTCCTCCATCCATCCCACCGCCGACACGCATATCGAACCGGTGCGCTACGGCAAGGGTTCCAATGCCATGGGTCTGTTGCAGACGCTCATGGTCGACGGCGGCGGGCGCATTCCGCGCTGGCTGCGGTTCCTGCTGGAGGTGCTGCGCCACCCGGTGCGGCTGGTGTCGATGCTGAGCGTGAAGAACTGGAGCGAGCGCACCGTTATCTCGCTGGTGATGCAGCACCTGGACAACTCGATCACCACCTACACCAAGCGGAGCCTGTTCGGGCGCAAGCTCACCTCGAAACAGGGCCACGGCGAACCCAATCCGACCTGGATCCCGGCGGGCAACGACGTCACCCGGCGGGTGGCCGACAAGATCGGCGGCACCGCGGGCGGCAGCTGGGGCGAGATCTTCAACATTCCGCTCACGGCGCACTTCCTCGGCGGCGCCGCCATCGGAGCCGATCCGGAGCACGGCGTGCTGGACCCCTACCACCGCGTCTACGGCTACCCGACCCTCAGCGTCGTCGACGGCGCCGCGGTCTCGGCCAACCTCGGCGTCAACCCGTCGCTCACCATCACCGCCCAGGCCGAGCGCGCCGCATCCCTGTGGCCCAACAAGGGCGAAATCGACTCCCGCCCGCCCCAGCACTCCCCCTACGAACGCATCGCCCCGGTGGCCCCGCGCAATCCGGTCGTCCCCGCCGACGCCCCCGCCGCCCTGGTCCTCCCGATCGTCGAAATCCGCCGCGACACAGCCTGATCGGCGCCCACCACCCCCCGCGATTGCGCATCGCGCCGACATGCATTCGATGCAACGATGCACGCTGCGCCGGACCGGTGCTGAGACATCCTGTCGCACAACACCAGCCACACTTCCGACCCCGCCCGCTCCCTGTCTCGGTGCGGCGGTGCGTGGAAGTCTTCGGCTCGAATCGGTCGGCGATCCATGACAATCCCACCGCCGCGCCCCGCGCACGACCGTCCCCTACCGGTCGGCAGAACTCCAATTCCCGCACCCCGCACGCGTTCTCGCACTCGCTGCAAGTGCTGCAGCCGGTGCGGGAATCAACCCCGGGTGCGTGAAGGTGGGCGGGTTGGTGTCAGGTTCTCGCACCCCGGGCGTGTTGATGCACTCGGTGCAAGTGGTGCGGAATCAATGGCGAAGTGCGGGAAGTGGGCCGGAGGCGGTCAGTGGGCGGAGATGTGGGCGAAGCCCATGGGGGATGTGGGCGGGGGTGTGGTGGAGGTGGTGGGGCGGAATTCCTGGAGGGCGGTGAGGACGTCGGTGTGGCGGGCGGCGTAGCAGCGGACCTGCGGCAGCGCGTGGCCCACCTCGCTGCGTTCGAGGGGTTCGGCGTCGAGGTAGCCGACCGCGTCGAGGCCGATGCGCAGTCCCTCGGCGATGCGCCGGATGGCGGCGGACTTGCGGCCCCAGCCGACCTCGACGGCGGCGAAGGCGGCGTCCAGGCCGTGCCGGTGCAATTTCTCGGTGGTCCACGCCCATTCGCCGCGGCTGGCCACCGCGTGCACCACGCCGCGCCGCGCCAGCGTGCGCAGCGCCCGGACCGCGTCCGGCCGCAGCGCCCCGCTCGTGGAATCGCAGACCACGCCGTCCCACAGCGTGTTGTCCACTTCCCAGACAAGACATTTCACAGCCGGTGATGTCATCTCGCCCCTACGGTCGACTCTCTCCTGCACAAACCCCGCCGCGCCCGAACGGCCACACAGCAACGATCCGGACAACGCCCGCCGGACGACCGCGCGTCTGCCGGGCCTGTTCTCGCGCCAGCACATCGTAGGGCCGTCGGGCGCGGACTACCAGTCCCGGCAATACTGCGGCCGGAGCGGCCCGGCCCGGCAACTCATCCGGCCGCGAGACGGAACGGCGCTACAGGTACGGCGACACCTGCTGCACCGCCTCGACCGGATGCCCGGCCTGAATGGGTGCGCCGATCGAGGCCAGCCGCCAGATCCCGTCCTCGCGATACACCTTCGCCACCACCATCGCGGTCTGCGGGCCACCGCCGCGCAGGCTGCCCCGCGCCAGTTCGGCGTTGCTGGTGCCGTCGATCATGCGCCAGTAGCCGTTGCGGATTCGTTCGAAGGTGTGCCCGGCGTAGGAGGTGACCACGAAGACGACCGTGGACACCTCCTGTGACAGGCGGGCCAGGTCGACGGTGATCACCTCGTCGTCGCCCTTGCCCTCACCGGTCATATTGTCTCCGGAGTGCCGCACCGCGCCGTCCTTGGAGGCCAGCTGCTGATGGAAGGCCACATCGCGGATGTTGCGCCCCACGAACAGCAGCGCCGAGGCGTCCAGGTCGATCTCGAGCTCACGCAGCCCGCGCGGACCGTGCACCTTGACCGGATCCCAGCCGACCGCCATCTTCACCAGCGACAGCTCACCCTTGCGGATCTCGTTGAGCGCCACCTCCTGGCCCGGGTCGAGCACGGCCGGGCCGATATAGGCCGGTTCGGGTTCCGCGCCGCGCAGGTGCACCCCGTGCGCGGTGACCAGGTCGCGGAATCCGCCCGGATATCCCTCCCCCTGCACCCGCAGCTGCCAGTCCGCGCCCGCGCGGTCCAGATCGAAGGCGATCGCCGTCGCCGTCGGGCCCAGGGCGTCGATCACGAACTCGTACACCGGATTTCCGGCGTCGTCCTCGATGCGGACCTGTGGCGGGGCGAAATCGCCGAAGTTCGTCTGCGGGTCGTCGAGCGAGAGGACCACCCGCACGTGTTCGATGTCGGTGGGTAGCTCGCGCAGCCCGATCGCCAGCGTCGACTGGCCGGGCACCAGGCGCATGCCGGGGACCGTGGGCTGGTTGTAGAAGATGAGGTCGTTCTCGCCGCGCACCCGGCCGGCCGAGTTGAGCAGTAACGCCGCGACATCCACCGATTCGCCGTGTCGAACCGATACGACGATGTCGTCGACCCTCAAGCGGTCGACCTGCCCCTTGGTCAGCTGTGCGGCCACCCGTCCTACTCTACGTGGCCGGAACCCGCGCGGCGCCAGGTCGATCTTCCGGGCCTGTCCGCATCCGGCTCGGCGGCAAGCGAATTGCACCGCCCGCGCGGCGACCGGGTAGCGTGGCGAGCGCGGGGACAGGCACGATCGGTCAGGGAGTTGCGAGTGCGGGACAGCGTCGGGCGAGTCGGTGGGGCGCTCCTGTTCGCGGGTGCTCTGACCGCGGCGGGCTGCGGCACCGCCGACGAATCCCCGCCGGTCGCGGTGGGTCCGCCCGCCACGACGGCACCCGCCGAGGCCGCGGCGAAGCCCACGCCGACCTCGACGGCACGGCCGATCGCGGCCACCCCGACGGTCGACCAGTTCGCCGACAGCCCGCTCGTGGAGCGCACCGAGTGGACCGACGATCCCGACGGCCGCCGCCTGCACGTGTATCCGACTCCGGCCGGGCGTGCCGACACCTTCCCGGCCGCCCTGGACCGGGCGTGGGGCGAGGTGATCGCCCAGTCCCCCGACGCCGACAGTCCCGGGATGTACGACCAGTTCAAATGCCATTGGGACTGGGCCCGCCTGGTCGCCCCGAACAAGCCGAGCTGGAATCTGGAGCCGTGGCGTCCCGCGCTCGACTACCAGGGCACCGTGCAGGCGCGCTGCAATCCCGGCGGCCCCGACCCGGCGGGCAACTGAGCCCGCAAGTCAGCGCATGCTCTCTCGATCACCGCGCAGGCCGGGATTCATCGCGCCCCGATGCCGCGGGCCGGCAGCATGAGCACGCCCAGCAGCCACCCGACCAGGGCGGCGGCGATCGGCAACCCGGTCCACAGTTCCACCACGGGGGGCATGCTGCCCGCCGCGGCGGCGGCCACCCCGACGTACAGGCCCCAGGTGAACAGCGCGGCGGCACCGGCGAACCCCCAGTAGGCGGCCGGGCGGTCCGCCGCCGGATCCAGGCACAGCGCCAGCAGATCCACGCCGACGGCCGCGACGGCGAAGGCGACGAGAATGCTCACGTTGCGCCCGTCGGTCTCGGCACCGGACATCGCCACCGCGGGCAGCATGGTCAGCAGCGCCGCGCCGAACGGCAGCCGCCAGCGCCGCGCCGCGAACAGCAGCGGTAGCAGCAGTACCGCGGTGCTGATCACCACGGCCGCCGCCAGCGCGCGCACCTGCGGCCCGCCCGGCTGCGAGAGCACCTCCACGATCCGTACCGCGGAGTAGGCGGCCGCGTTCCCGTAGCCCAGGAACAGCACCACCAGTGCGGCGGCCGCACCGCAGGCCAGCAACGCGGGCCACAGCAGCCGCAGCGGCGGCGCCGCGCCGATGTCGGCGCGCGACATCGCCGAGCGCACCGGCGTGGTGACCAGGACGAAGACCGACGCGGCCAGCCCGAGGTGGGCGGGACCGAACTGGACGTCCACGACCTCGGCGGTGCCGTGGAACGCGATGTGCCACACCAGGTCCCCCGCCACCGACAGCACGGCGCCGATCAGCGCGGGCAAGGCGGCGCGATAGCCCAGCGGCACGGCGGCGGCCCCGCGCAGGCCGCCGCGGACACCGCGCCGCACCAACAGCAGGGTCCACCCCGCGAGCGCCAGGAATCCGGTGTAGAACACCGCCTGCCAGGGAGTGGAGAACGGCTCCGGCTCGGGCACGCTCGCATGTGCCCAGGCGTCGAGCAGCAGCCCGCCGACCAGCCACACCGACAGCGCCGCCGTGACGGCATCGTCGCGCGCGGTCGCGGGCAGTCCGCCCTGGCGCGGGTCGCCGAGGACCGCCAGCACCCTCGCCCCCACGCTCGAGTTACTCACCGCGCACACGGTACCGAGCCCGATTGCGCAGCGCAGCCCACTTCTTTCGACAGTGTCGACAGGCCCCTACGACGGCCGTCGAGCGATGTCGCACCGGCGCGCATGGCACCGCGCCGCAAGCACCCGCACCCAGGTGGCGGTGAGGCCCGTCAGAGTTCGCGGGTGTCGCCCAGGTCCGCCGACAGCCAGTGCTCCGGGCGCATGTAGACCACGGACTGCGGACCGAGGCTCTCGGCGAATTTCAGGTAGCCGGGGACATTCTCCGGAGCCAGATAGCGGCGCACCATCGCCTCGTGCAGCTCGTCGGTGGACTCGGCGATCCGGGTGACCGGACCCTCCGCCGTCACATACCTGACGGTCGGTTCCACGCGCTCGACCATCAGGCTGAACCGCCCGGCGGCCTTGATCAGGTCCATCTTCTTCGATGTCGGCCCGGTCAGCAGCCACAACTCGCCGCCGGGGGTGTAGTCGTACCAGATCGGCACGTTGAGTGGCCCGCGGTCGGGGCCCGCGGAGACCGACAGCGCACCGATATGCGCCTCGGTCAGGAACTCTTCACGTTCTCGCGGAGTCAGCGCCATGGCCTCACCGTACTCCCCGGTACCGACACCCTCGCGCCATCGTCTCCCCGGGCCCGCCGGATACCCGGGCGAAACTCGTTGTCCGCGAGAATCTTCGAACACCTCATGAAAAGTGCGTATCGTTGGTGGCGTCGGAGCGTACGACCCGAAGGGAGCGTCGCGTTGCGGTCACCTGCGCCATGGTCTGCCCTCGCCGGGCCACCGGCGGTCCGGGAACCGTCGCCGACGTTCTCCCCCGAGGCGGTCCGAGCCCTGTTCCCCGCCCTCACCGAGACCGCCGACGTCTACCTCGACAGCGCGTCGACCACCCAGAAACCGCGGCCGGTGATCGAGGCGATCCACCGCTACCACAGCAGCCGCACCGCCAATGCCGGGCGCGGCACCTACCCGTGGTCCACGGGCCTGACCCGCGCGCTCGACACTGTGCGTGAGCGCACCGCCGAATTCCTCGGCGCCACACCGCAAGAGGTGGTCTTCACGGCGGGCGCCACCGCCGGACTCAATGCCGTGGCACTGGCGTGGGGGCTGGCCACGCTCGAGGACGGCGACGAAATCCTCTACAGTCCACGCGATCACGCGTCCAACGTCTATCCGTGGATCCAGCTGCGGGCCACCCTCGCCAGATTCGGCCGCCGCCTGCACCTGGTCCCCTACCGGATCACCCCGCTCGGCGAGGCCGATATCGACGACATCGCCGCCAAGCTGACGCCGCGCACCCGGCTGATCACCGTCAGCCACCTGCATCACGTCTTCGGCGCGCGCACCACCCTCGAGGAGCTCCGCGGGCGTCTCGATCCCCGGGTGCTGCTGTGTTTCGACTGCAGCCAGAGCGCCGGGCACCTGCCCGTCGACGTCACCGACCTCGGCGCCGATTTCGCGGTCTTGTCGGCGCACAAGATGTTCGGCGCGCCCGGCACCGGCGTGCTCTATTGCCATCGCCGCGTGCACGACCGGCTGGGCACCTTCCTGCCCGGCGGCAATTCCGGCGTCGCGCCGTCGGGTTCGGGTCTGCTGCCGACCCGCATGCCCGAACAGCTGGAGGGCGGCACCCACAACATCCCCGGCATCCTCGCCCTCGGCGCGGCCCTGGAATTCCTGGGCGAGATCGGGCCCGACGCGGTCGCCGCGCACAACCTGGATCTGACGCAACGCCTGATCGCCGGCCTGCGCCCGCTGCCCGGCCTGGAATTCCTGCCCGGGCCCGCGCACGCGCCGTGCGAAACCGGTTACGGCATCGTCTCGTTCACCCTCGACGGAATCTCGGCCACCGATCTAGGATTCGTGCTCGCCGAGTACGGCTTCCTGGTCCGCACCGGCGCACACTGCGTTCCCGACCCTACGAGCACTCCGAAAGAAACTGCCGCAGAAGATGATTCGGTACGGGTGAGCACTCACCTGTACAACACCGCCGACGAGATCGACCGGTTCGTGCGGTGTCTCGCCACCATTGCCACGGAGGTCCGATGAGTACCGATCAGGCGCCACCTCGCTACGACCGGCGCGCCGCCTCCCGCGTTCTGGCCGGACTGGCCCGGCCCGGGTTGTTCGACGATCCCCCGCCACCGGAGCCGAACCATATCGAATACACCTGCGCGCCTTTACGTTCCGAACCCGGCAGCCACCTCACCCTGTCCCAGCGCCTGTACCTGGAGCGGTTCATGCGCCCGTGCCGGGCCGACCAGGTCACCAGCGCCACGCACCGCATCGCCTGGACCGACTCCGACGGCATCCCCAATACCGGCCACTTCCACTCCGGCGGCCTCGGCCCGATCGTGCCCATCGCCATGCGCGAGACGGTGCTGCGGGTGTGGCACGGACTGGAGGTCGAAACCGCTCTGGCCGAACGCATTTCGGCGGTCCCGCCGCGGGATCGGGCGGTACTGGCCGGAACCACCACCGACCACGAGCCGATCGACATCTTCCGGGTCGGCATCGAGGCCTGCGGCCGCGCGCTGGCCCAGCACGCGCTACTCGCCCGCTGGACCCCGTATCGCACCGCCGACGAATTCGCCTGCGGGATGCGGGATTCCGGCATCTTCGGCGCGGTGGCGACGCGCTGGTTCTGGGAGCTGCAGGCCTCCACCTACCGGCGCGGCATGATCCCGGTGACCTTCGCGGTGCAGCCCGACGGCACCGTCCGCTACACCGCCGACACGGTCGCGACCCTGCGGGCGATGAAGGACACCACCATCTCCGAGGCACACACCGTCATGCGCCGCGCCACCACCTCCGAGGGCCTGTCGACGGAGGCGGCCATCGACAAGTACCACGACGAACTGGACCTGATCTCCCGGCAATACGCGCTGCTGCCGCCGGGCACCCGCCCGGCCTGCCTGGCCGCCATGCCGCACCATGTCGAGGGCGAGCACTACAGCATCCTGCCGGTGGTCGTCGAACGTTTCGTGGAATTGTTCCGCACGGCCGTGGTGCGGCTGACGGTGGCCGAGGTGCCCGGCGAAACCGAGCCCGGCACGGGCGATCTGGCGGCCGAGGACCAGGTCTTCTACGTGCCCGACATGAACTGCAAGCACTGCGTGCGCACCATCACCGGCGTACTGGAGTCGATGCAGATCCGGGTGCACGACATCGACCTGATCAGCAAGCGGGTCGTCGCCGAATTCCGCAGCCCCCGCAATCGCCACCGGGCGTTCGAGGCGCTGCGCGACGGCGGCTACAACCCGGTGCGCACCCGTCCCGCCATGGAGTCCACCCGGCCCGCGGAACCCGCGGTATGACCGGGCCCGTCCCCGCGCTACCGGCCAAGATCCACCCGCTGGTACGCGCCTTCCTCGATGCCCCCGGCGCCGCCGAGGACGCGCTGATCCGCTTCGGCTCCCCCGCCCACCTGGTCTTCCCGCAGGTGTACGCGGAGAACCTGCAGCGGCTGCGGGCGGTCCTGGACCGGCGGCTGCCGCGGCACCGAATCTGCTACGCCCACAAGGTGAACCGTTCCCGGGCGTTCCTGCGCACCGCCGAGCACGCCGGTATCGCGATCGACGTGGCGTCCGCGCGGGAGCTGACCTCGGCGGTCGACGCCGGGTTCGGCCCGATGCGCATCGAGGTCACCGGCCCCAAGGGCGAGGCGTTCCTGCGCGAGCTGATCGACGCCGCGGTGACGGTCAATGTCGACAATCTGTGGGAGTTGCGCCGCATCGCCGAGCTGGCCGGGGAACGGGCGAGGGTGCCGGTGCTGCTGCGCATGTCGGGGTTCGAGGCGAGCGCCGTGAGCAGATTCGGCATCGCGCTGGCCGAGGCCGAACAGGCCCTGCGGGTGCTGTCGGCGCACCGCAGCCGGATCACGTTGCGCGGCTTCGCCTTCCACCTGGATTCCGGCGAACCGGGTGAGCGCGTGCGCGCCGTGGAGGCCTGCCTGGACCTGGTCGAACGCGCCTACGGTTACGGGCTGGCGCCCACGGTGCTCGATATCGGCGGCGGATTCCGCCAGGTGTTCACCGCCGACCCCGACCGATTCGACGCCTACGTGGCGGCGCTGCGGGAGTCGCTGCTCGGCCGCGGCGAGCCGATGGCCTGGGGTGGCAACACCTTCGGATTCCATCTCGACGACACCGGCGTGCACGGCACCCCCGTCTTCCACAAGTACGCCAATACGGTCCCCGCGACCCGGATGCTCGACGATCTGCTGGATGCCCCGCTGGAGGCGCACGGCGGCCGCACGATCGCCCAGGTCGCGGCCGAGAACATGCTGGAGCTGTGGCTGGAGCCGGGCAAGGCGCTGGTCGACCATGCCGGAATCACCGTGGCCCGTGTCGAATTCGTCAAACAGGCCGCCGACGGCAGCGTGCTGGTCAATCTCGACCTCAGCCGCGACACCGTCACCCCGGCCGATCAGGAGGTGATGGTGGACCCGATCGTCGTGCCCAGCGTCGCGCACCGGGAGGCCGTCACCGCGACCGACCCGGTCGGGGTCTTCTTCGCCGGAAGGTTGTGCCTGGAACGCGATCTGGTCACCAACCACAAGGTGTGGCTGGACGGGCGGCCACGCCCCGGCGACCTGGTGGTATTCCCCAATACCGCCGCCTACCACACCGACCTGTCGGCGGCCACGGCCTCGATGCATCCGCTGCCGCCGAAGCTGGCCGTCGCCCACCGCTCCGGCGCGTTCCAGGTCTGCCGCGATGTGGATTACGAGCCCGCGCTCACCACCGGCCTCACACCGCGGCCCGCCGCCCCGCGCCCCCACAGGATGGCGTGATGGCCTACGACCACATCACCGACCTCATCGGCAACACCCCGCTGCTGCGACTGGATCCGGCCGTACACGGGCTGGCCAACGTGCAGCTGTACGCGAAACTGGAGTCCCACAACCCGTTCGGCTCGGTGAAGGACCGCGTCGCGTGGGGCATGATCCGCGACGAGCTCGACACCGTCGCCGCCCGCGGGCAGACCTTCATCGAGGCGTCGTCCGGCAATACCGCCAAGGCGCTGCGCATCCTGGGCGCACTGCACGGGGTCGGGCTGCGCGCGGTCACCAACCGGATCAAGGTGGGCGAGGTGCGCGATCTGCTACAGCTGTTCGGCACCGAGATCGAGGAACTGCCGGGGCTGTCGGAGTGCCCGGACCCCACGACCCCCAACGACGTGTACTCGGTGATCGAGTCGACGATGGCGAAAAACCCTAGCGCCTACCATCATCCGTCGCAGTACACCAACGAGAAGAACGTCGAGGCGCACTACCACGGCACCGGCCGCGAGATCCACGAGGATCTCGCCCGCGACGGCGTGCACCGCATCGACTATCTCGTCGGCGGCCTGGGCACCACCGGCTCGACCCGCGGCGCGGCCTCCTATCTGCGCAAGCACAATCCGGAACTGCGGGCGCTGGCGGTGGTGTCGGAGCGTTCGGACTTCATCCCCGGCATCCGTTCGGAGACCGAGATGTGGGAGGTGGGCCTGTTCCAGCCCGACTTCTACGATCGCATCCTGCCCGTCGAATCCGGCCGCGCCATCGACGCCACCCTGGAACTGGCCACCGGCTACGGCGTCCTCGCCGGTCCGACCAGCGGCGCCAGCTATGCCGCGGCGGTGGATTTCCTCGGCGCCCTGGACTATTCGACGATCGCCACCGATACCCCGACGGTGGCGGTGATCATCGTCTGCGACCGGCTCGAGCCGTACCTGTCCTATATCAAGAAGCGCCGCCCGGACCTGTTCGGGCGCGGCGGTTCCGCCGCCGAGCCACCGACGAGACAGGAACTGGCGGCGGTCCCGGCGCTGTCGCCGCAGGCGCTGGCCGAGCTGGACGCCACGGCACGGCCGACGATCGTGGACACCCGCGGCGCGATGGCCTACCGGATCGGGCACGTGCCGGGCGCGCTGAACATCCGCGACGACCAACTCGACGAGATGCTGGCGCAGGGGGTGCCGTTCTCTCGTTCGCGCCCACTGGTTTTCGTGTGCCCGGTCGGCGAGGTGTCGCAGCGGTTCGCGGCACTGGCCCGCCGCGCGGGCTACGACGCCGCGAGCCTGGACGGCGGCATCGTCGCCTGGCGCGACGCGGGCCTGGACATGGAGGCCGCGCCCCGCTGATCCTCACTGGTCGCGGCGCACGACCCCGCTCTGCCGGATGTGCTCGGTCATCGCCTCGGCGATGGGCGCCACCGGCGGCGGGGCGGGCGTCGCACCGGTGCGGGCGTCGTGCGAGATGCGCATCAGCAGCGCGACGATGACGTAGTTGGCCAGCAGCGACGATCCGCCGTAGGACATGAACGGCGTGGTGAGGCCGGTCAGCGGAATCAGTTTCGTGACGCCGCCGACCACCACGAACAGCTGCCAGCCCAGCGAGAACGCCAGCCCGCCGCCCAGTAGCTTGCCGAAGGAGTCCCGGGTGGCCAGGGCCGCGGTGAAGCCGCGCAGCGTGAGGATGGTGAACAGCAGGATCACCGCCGTCAGGCCGATCAGCCCCAGCTCCTCGCCGATGGTGGAGATGATGAAGTCGGTCTTGGCGAACGGCACCTCCTGCGGGCGGCCCGCCCCCAGTCCCGTGCCCGACAGCCCGCCGGTGCCGAGCCCGAACAGCGCCTGCGCGATCTGGTAGCCGTTGGTGTAATAAGTGTCCATCGGGTCCTGCCACACCCGAACCCGCACCCGCACATGGCCGAACAGGTTGTAGGCGATCACCGCGCCCAGCGCGAACATCCCGATGCCGATCAGCAGCCAGGAGGAGCGCCGGGTCGCGATGTACAGCATGGCCAGGACGGTGCCGAACACCAGCAGCGAGAATCCCAGGTTCTTCTCGTACACCAGCACCAGCACCGAGACGAACGTCACCAGCAGCAGCGGTCCCAGATCGCGCAGCCGCGGCACCGTCATGCCCAGGAAGTGTTTCCCGGCGGCGCCGAACAGGTCCCGGTTGGTGACCAGGAATCCGGCGACGAACACCAGCAGCAGTACCTTCGCGAACTCGCCCGGCTGAATCGAGAACCCGGAGAACATGATCCAGCTCTTGCCGCCGTTGACCTCACTGAATCGCGACGGCAGCACGGCGGGAATCAGCAGCAGCACCAGGCCCGCGAGCCCGCAGGTGTAGGCGTAGCGGGCGGGCTGGGCGTGGTGGCGCACGACCAGGAGCACCAGTGCGAACAGCGCGATTCCGCCCGCGGTCCAGATCAATTGGTGGGCGGCGTCGGGTGCGGGCGCGGGTTTGCCCAGCGCCACCGCGGTGGCCGCCTCGGCCCGGTCGAGCCGGTCGATGAGCACCAGGCCCAGCCCGTTGAGCACCGTCACGCACGGCAGCAGCACCGGGTCGGCCCGCGGCGCCAGTTGCCGCACCGCCAGGTGGGCCAGCAGCACCAGGCCCGCGAACACGATCAGCGCCCAGCGCATCGATCCACCGCCCTCGCCGCCCGCGGCCGCCGACATGCCCAGCGCGGCGATCACCACCAGCGCGACCGCGGCCGCGCAGAGCACCAGTTCGGCGCGGCGCGGATTGCGGCGGCCGATCGGCCCGGATATCGCACCGATAGGTCCCGACGAGGAACTCTCTCGAAACGCGCTCACGTCAACCAGTATGCGTCCGAATGTGAAACGGGCGTTGACGGCGCCGGGGCGCTCAGCGCCTGTCGAGCGCCTGGAGCAGCAGATCCTTGATCTCGGCCACGTTCTCCTCGATGGAGCGCACGCGGGCGTTGGTCTCGCCGATCTTCCCGGCCAGCCGCTCCTCGATCCCGTCGATATGCGCCGTCAGCCGCTGCTCCACGCCGTCGATCGTCTTGTCGAGCACGGCGATGCGCTCGCGCGTCTGCTGGCCCAGCACATTGACCATCGACAGCACCGCCTTGTAATCCGCGCGATCGGCCTCCAGCGCGGCGATGCGGGCTTCGAGTTCGGCGAGGGTGGCGGACATCCAGCGATCTTACAGCGTGTCTGAGCCATGTTGGCCGGTCAGACACCGCCCTTCTCGGGCGTCCGCGATTCACGCCGCTGTCGTGGCGTGTCCGTCGGTTCCCGCGTCTTCCGGGCTGGTTTCACCGGCACCTGCAGGGTGCCGGTCAGCGCCTTCCCGTCGGCGAGCATTGGTTACCCGGCCTCCTGCTTGGGGGTCCGGGGATCGTGAAGAGTCTTGATGGCGGATCAACGGCCATGCCGCGAGGTTGACCGCCGCATTATGGTCACGGTCAGCGCGAAATCCGCACCCGCAGACGAATACTCGATCCGCCAGAGTGAGCCCGTGATTGATGATCCCGCATGTCGAGCAGCGTTTGCTCGACGGGTACCACCGGTCAGCGGTGACAACAGCGCCGTTGCGCCACTGCTGTTTGTAGCGTAAAAGGCGTGCGAAGTCGGCCCATCCGGCATCACCGATCGCGCGCGCCAGGCGGTGATTGCGGAGCATGCCCGCCACGTGCAGGTCTTCGATGACGAGCCGGTCGTGGGTTTTGACCAGTCGGTTCGCTACCTGGTGCAGGAAGTGACGGCGAATATTGGCAACGTGGTGGTGATGGCGTGCCAGCCGAGCGGCGGCATCCTTGCGGTTGCGGGATCCTTTCCGTTTGCGGGACAACGATTTCGCCAGCCGCCGCTGCCGCGCCAGCCCGGCAGCAAGTGGTTTGGGCGGGTTATCGATACGAGTGACCTCGGATCCGTCCAAGGTCGCGGTGACCAAGAATGCCGATAATCCACGGTCGACCCCCACCCACGGGCCATCACCCGCAGGTGGCCGATGCTGACGGGCGGAGTGCAGTTCTGCGGCCTCCGTGGTGACGCTGATCTGCCAGCGGCCCGCGCGAAAGACGACAGTGGCAAAGAGGATCTTCGCGCGTCCTTTGCCGAGCATCCGCCGCAGATGACGAGTGTCCTGCCGGACCCGGACGGTTCCAAGGCACGGCAGGGTCACCGATCGTTGAATGCCATTCTCACCGACCCGAATCCCCGCGCGACCGGACTTCGACGTCTTGTTTCGCAGACGAAACGACGGAATGGTGGCGTGTTTCCTCTTGAGGCGGGGGAACCCGACTTTCTTACCACTGCGTTTGCCGGTGCGGGAGTCGGAGAACGCAGTCAGGGCGCGACCGCAGTCGACGGCGCCCTCCTCGAATACCTGCTGGGACACTTCGTCCCGCCATGCCAATCCGGTTACCTCGATCTCGGCAACGCCGTCCTCGTTCACGGCAATCACTCGTCCGGCAGCTTCGGTCTTCTTCCATCCGTTGAAGGCGTTGATCAAGCTGAACCCAGTCCAAGGCACGGGATGCCCAGGATCGGTCTTACGCTGACCGAGTGCGGTTTTCACGAAGTCCAGGGACTTGTTGAACGCGAACCGCGACGCACCGGCATGCCGCGCCAGCGCCCGCTGCTGCTCGACGGTGGGGTCGAGGCAGTATCGGAAGGTGGTGTGGCGGCTCATCGCCAGCGAGTGTGACACAGGCCACTGACAACAATGATCGGTCGGCGACGTCGGTAGCCATCACCAACACTCGAGGGTCCAGATGAGATCCCGGGCGGTGGGTCGCCCGTACTCTAGGTGACTCGCCGCGGACGCCAACCGATTGCGCTGGTCGCGACGCCTGCTGGCACGATGGGCGGGTGCATATCGCAGCGGGATTGGTGATCCTGGTCGCTGTCGCTGTCGCGCTGGCGGCGCTGGCGAGGCGGCTGGGTATGGCCGAACCTCTGGCGCTCACCATCGCCGGGGTGATCGCCTCGTATCTGCCGTTCATCCCGCAGGTCGATATCAATCCGGAGCTGGTGCTGCTCGGGCTGCTGCCGCCGCTGCTGTATACGGCGGCCATCAACACCTCGCTGATCGAGTTCCGGCCGAAGAAGTTGTCGATCACCCTGCTGTCGGTGGGGCTGGTGCTGTTCACCACATTCGCGGTGGCCGTGGTGGTCTGGTGGCTGCTGGGGGTGCCGTTCGCGGCGGCGGTGGCGATCGGCGCGGTCGTCGCCCCGCCGGATGCGGTGGCCGCCACGGCGGTGGCGCGGCGGGTCGGCATGCCGCGGCGCATCGTGACGCTGCTCGAGGGCGAGTCGCTGTTCAACGACGCCACCGCGCTGGTGTCGCTGCGCACTGCGATCGCCGCGATGGCCGGGAGTTTCAGTATCTGGCAGGCGGGCGGCGACTTCCTCTACGCGGCCGGCGGCGGCGCGCTCATCGGTGTGGTGGCGGCCGGGGTGCTGGCGGTGCTGCGCCGCCGCATCACCGATCCGGTGCTCGATACCAGCCTGTCGCTGCTGGCGCCGTTCGCGGCGTATCTGCCCGCCGAGGCCGCGCACGCCTCGGGCGTGATGTCGGTGGTGGTGTGCGGCCTGATCCTGGGCCAGGGCGCGCCGGTGTGGCAGACCGCGGCCTCGCGCATCGCCGAGCGCACCAACTGGCGCACCATCCAATTCCTGCTGGAGAGCGCGGTTTTCCTGCTGATCGGGCTGCAGGTGCGCCATATCGTCGAGGACGCCTGGAACAGCGGCCTCGACCGCGGCACGATCGTGCTCACGTGTGCGGCGGTGCTGGCGACCGTGGTCGTGGTGCGCCCGGTCTGGGTGTTCCCGGCGACCTACTTCGCGTGGTTCGTCGAATCCCGCGGTGTTCAACGGCGGCGTACGCGGCGCCCTCCGTGGTTACGCAGGCTGCCGCCTCCGGGCGCGTCGCTCCCGCCGGGCGGGAAACCGAAGCCCGCCTGGACCGGCCCAGCGGTGGTGTCGTGGTCGGGCATGCGCGGCGTGGTCACCCTCGCCGCGGCGCTGCTGCTGCCGGAGGACACGCCGCAGCTGGCGACGCTGAAGCTGCTGGCGCTGGTGGTGGTCGGCGGAACCCTGCTGCTGCAGGGCATTTCGCTGCCCGCGCTGGTGCGGGTGCTGCGGCTGCGCGGGCCCAGCCGCGCCGAGGACGCGCTGCAGGAGGCGAATCTGCTGCAGCAGGCCACCGCCGCGGGGCTCGAGGCGCTGGAATCGGAGATCGCCCCCGAGACCCCGCCGGAGATCGTGACGGCGCTGCGCGACCGGGTCTCGCGCCGCGCCTTCGCCGCCTGGGAGCAGCTGGGCCGGTCGGAATCGGTGCGCGTGACCCCGAGCGGCGAATACCGCCGGCTGCGGCTGGCGATGCTGCGCGCCGAACGCGAAACCGTGCTGCGCGTACGGGATTCGGGCACGGTCGACCACGAGGTGCTCGAGCACGTGATGGCGGTGCTGGATATGGAGGAGTCGACCATCGACCGGATCGTCGAGGCCGACAGCGATTCCAGCGCCCCGCTGCGCGCCCCGGCCGTCGGCGACTGCGACCACCTGCGCGCCGCCCCGCACACCTGCATCCCCGACACCCCCGACGTCTGCTCGGAATGCGTCGCCGAGGGCCTCACCTGGGTCCACCTGCGCATGTGCCTGTCGTGCGGCCACGTCGCCTGCTGCGACTCCTCCCCCGGCAACCACGCCACCAACCACTTCCGCGACACCGGCCACCCGGTCATGCGCAGCGTCGAACCCGGCGAGAAATGGCGCTGGTGCTACATCGACGAACTCCTCGGCTGACGCACTCCATGCATTCGCGCACCCCGTGCATATTCCCGCACGCCCTGCAAGGCCCCGCAATGAGTGCGGGAACATGCACGGGGTGCGCGAATGCAGGCACCAGGCCATTGCCTGAGCCGACCGGCTAGGCAGCATGGTGTGGGCGGCCGGTATTGCCGCACTCCTTGCATGTTCACGCATACCTTGCAGGGCGCTGTAGTGGGTGCGGGAACGTGCACGGGGTGCGGGAAACGCGGTGTGCGGATGGGCGGGGCGGTGGTGCTCCGGGCCTGGGGCGCGGGGCGTTAGGGTTGAGCGCGTGCATTCTGGTCAGGACTCCGGCGAACCGCGCATCTGGGGCGGGACCACGCTCACCGAGCGCCGGGAGGCGCGGCGCACCGCGCTGCTCGAGGCGGCCCTGGACCTGATCGGCGAGGCCGGGGCGGGCGCGGTCACCATGCGCGCGGTGTGCCGCAAGGCCAATCTCACCGATCGCTACTTCTACGAGAGCTTCACCGGGCGCGACGATCTGCTCGATGTGCTCTACCGCCAGGTGGCCGACGAATTCCTGACCCCGATGACCGCGTTCGCCGCCCTCGACAGCCCGGTCCGCGACCGCCAGCTGGCGCAGGTGCTGGTGGACAAGGTGCTCGAGGATCCGCGCAAGTCGCGGCTGTTTCTGGTGGAGCCGTATTCGAGCACCGGCCTGGGCCAGACCACGATCGCGGTGATGCCCACCTTCACCCGGCTCATCCAGGATCACCTGTTCACCCACATCGACGACCCGATGCGCCGCCGTCTGGCCGCGGTCACCATGGCGTCGGGCAATGCGGGCATGTTCTCGGCGTGGCTCAACGGATCGCTGAAGGTGACCCGCGAGCAGATCATCGAGCATCTGGTCGCGGTGATCACGGCCTACCGGTCCATGTACCGCGACTGACCCCGCCCACCCACGCTCCCCGGCACAACGCCCGTCATATCCGGCGCGCTCACCTCCTTGCCCCGGGCGAGCCGACCTCCTTGTCTCCGGCGCGCCCACCCACCTGTATTTCCGGCGCGCCCACCCTCCTTATTTCCGGCGTGCCCACCCACTTGTATTTCCGGCGTGCTTTTGGCCGGAATCGACCGTGAGATTCCGGGCCAAAAGCACCCTGGAAGTACAGGTGGGCCATAGACTGAAGGCAGCTGCCGTCACTTGAGAGGTCCGCCGTCATGCCCCTGTTCAATCCCCAGACCGAGACCTTCGCCGAGTTCGATCCGAAGACGCGGGAGCTGCTGCGGTCGGTGGTCGAGTTCTTCGAGACCAAGGGCAAGCGGGCGCTGTGCCGGGATGCGCACGCGGGGGTCTGGTACGACGACTGGATGCGGTTCCTGGCGGACTCGCGGATCCTCGCGTACTTCGCCACGCCGCGCGCGCACGCGCAGGGCGATCCGGACAAGCGCTGGGACACCGCGTTCATCTCGAAGTTCAACGAGATCACCGGCTTCTACGGCTCGCAGTACTGGTACGCGTGGGGCGTGTCGACGCTGGGACTGGCCGTCATCTGGCAGAGCGGCAACGACAAGGCCCACCAGCGCGCGGCCGAGGAACTGGATCGCGGCGGCATCATCGGCTTCGGCCTGTCGGAGAAGGAGCACGGCGCCGATATCTACGCCACCGACATGCTGCTCACCCCGGACGGCAGCGGCGGATTCACCGCGACCGGCGGCAAGTACTACATCGGCAACGGCAATGTCGCCCGCATCGTGCCGGTGATCGGCCGCCGCACCGATCTCGCGGGCCCCGAGGCGTATGTGTGGTTCGTCGCCGACAGTGCCCATCCGAACTACAAGCTGGTCAAGAACGTCATCCACGGCCAGAACTTCGTCAGTGCCTTCGATCTCGAGAACTACCCGGTCGCCGCCGACGACATCCTGCACACGGGCCGCCGCGCCTTCGATGTCGCACTGGCGGCGGTGAATTGCGGCAAGTTCAATATCGGCATGGTCGCGATCGGGATGGTCGAGCACTGCTTCCACGAGACGATCAACCAGGCGTCGAACAAGATCCTGTTCGGTCATCCGGTCACCGAATTCGGGCAGGTGCGGCAGCTGCTCGTCGACAACTACCTGCGCCTGACCGCGATGCAGCTCTATCACGCCCGCGCAATCGACTACATGCGCTGTTCCACGCCCGAGGACCGCCGGTTCGTCATGTTCAATTCGATCGCCAAGATGAAGGTGACCCGCGAGGCCGAGCGCGCGCTGAACGAGCTGCTGGATGTCATCTCCGCCAAGGGTTTCGAGAAGGACAGCTACTTCACCATCGCCCGCGCCACCATCGCCTCGATGCCGCGGCTGGAGGGCACCGCGCACGTCAACATGGCACTCACCCTGAAGTTCATGCCGAACTTCCTGTTCAATCCCGTTGCCCTGCCGCCGGTTCCGGTGCGCCGCGATCCGGGCGACGACGAATCGCTGTTCCGGCAGCCCGGCGCCGCGGGCCTGGGGAAGGTCCGCTTCACCGACTGGCGTCCGGCGTTCGAGGAGTGGAAGCACCTGCCGAACGTCGCGCTGTTCCTCGAGCAGGCCGAGAAGTTCGTCCAGCTCCCCGTGCAGGCCCCGCCCACCGAGGCGCAGCTGGCCGACCTGGATTTCCAACTGGCGGTGGGTGAACTGTTCACGATGCTGCCCTACACCCAGCTCATCCTCGAGCAGGCCAGCCTCTCGGGCACCGACGCCGGAACCATCGATGCCGTCTTCGAGATCTTCGTCCGCGACTTCTCCGGGTACGCCCTGTCTTTGTACTCGAAGTCGTCTTCCACTGCGGCCCAACAGCATTGGTCTATGGATGTGATCACGAAACCCATCCCCGATCCGGACCGCGCCGACCGTATCTACACCGAGGTCCTCTCGCACGCGAACACGTACGAAATGAACCCCTGATCTCAGGGGGCCGTCACACCGCGCCGATCGCGTCCCTCGTTGCCGAGCAACAGAATCGCCGCCAGCACGAAGGCGGCATACATTCCGCTCGCCACGACGAATGCCCGCTGTGTCGCCTCCGTCGACAGCAGGGCCGCCGCACCGTCGGTGCCCGGTCGCGCCGTCAGCACGCTGGCCACCACGGCGATGCCGACGGCGCCGCCGACCGTGCGGCACACCGTGAGCAGGCCCGAGATCAACCCCGTATCGGACTGATTCACGCCCGCGACGACGACGATGCTGACGGTGATGAACCACAGCGGCGTCGCGACGGCCACCAGCACCGCGGGCGCGACGACGTGCAGCCACACCCCGTCCGCGGCGACGCCCGCGGCCACCAGCAGCATGCCGCTGCCGCCGAGGACGCCGCCGAGGACGACCGCCCAGCGGGCCCCGAGCGCGGCCAGGATCGTCGGGACCAGCAGCGCGGAGAGTATCCCCACCGATGTCACCGGCAGCATCAGCAGGCCGGTCCGCAGCGCCGAATAGCCCAGCGCGGTCTGCATATACAGCGACAGCAGATGGAACAGTGCATAGAATCCCGCGCATCCGACCGCGGCCACCAGGCTCGCCCCGATCACCGTGCGCGAGGCGATCAGCGGCAGCGGCACGAGGGGTTCGGCCGCGATGAACGCCTCGTGCACGGCGGCATAGAGCAGCAGCGCGGCCGCGGCGGCCAGCAGGCTCAGCACGCGCACCGATCCCCATGCGTGCGTGTCGGTTTCGGCGATCGCGTAGACGGTGACGGTCACGCCGAGCGTCACGAGGAGGGCGCCGACCACATCGAAGGAGCCGGGCCGCCGCTCGGATCGGCCGACGCGGACGACCCAGGGTGTCAGCGCCAGCACCACCAGTCCGATCGGCACGGTGACCAGGAAGACCCACCGCCAGCCCGGTCCGTCGGAGAGCAGGCCGCCGAGGGTGACTCCCAGCGACGTGCTGATGGCTCCGGTGGCACTCCAGATCGTGATCGCCTTGGCCCGGCCCGCGCCGGCGGGGAAGATGTCGGTGATCAACGCCAGTGTCATGGGGGCCAGCACCGCGGCCGCGAGACCCTGGAAAGCGCGTGCGGCGACGAGGAATTCGATGTCGAGGGCGATACCGCAGGCGGCCGAGGCGACGGTGAACACGCCGAGGCCGATCATGAATGTCCGGCGGTGGCCGAAGTTGTCGCCGAGCCGCCCGCCCACGAGCATGAATCCGCCGAAGGTGATCAGATACGCGACGATCACCCAGGCGATGTTCTCCTTCGTCGCGCCGTGGAGGCCGTCGCGGATGGCGGGCAGCGCGGCGTTGACGATGGTGATGTCCACCAGTTCGATGAGGCTGGCCAGACAGACCAGAACCAAGGCCCAGACCTGCCTCGGAGTCCAGCGGACCGAGACGGCCGCGTGCGCGGCATCTGTTCGAGTATCCACGAGAAATTCCCTTCCTCAACCCTCGCGCCGCCACCGCTGCGCCAGCTGTTCGACGGTCGCCTCGTCGAATTCGGCCGCCACACCCGGCAGGTCGTGCGATATCAGGCCCGCGGCGAGGCCGTAGCGGTGCCAATCCCCTTGCGCCCCAGCGGCTCGTGCCTCGCTCATCGCCTCGTCGAGGCTCAGCGTTCGGCCGTGGTCGCGGCGGGCGTCGAGCAGGCCGAGCAGGCGAGCGCGACCGCGCGAGGACAGGCCCGTGAGCAGTCCTCCGGGTTCGAGATCGACGCCCTCCCGCCACTCCCCCGCTCGCCATACGTCCGAAACATCCTGGGCGCCAGTGGGATCGAGCATTCGCGGGCCTGCGGCCCCGCCGAGTACATACAGGTCGCGCAGCAGATCGGCGGGCTCGTCGGGGCAATGGACGAACGAGATCATGCGGTTGGTCATGCCCAGCTCGGAGCGCAGCTGGCCGGGCCTGCGCGGTCCGGAGCCGGAGGCGCCCTTGTCGACCGCGAGCTGCATTGTCAGCGGGATGTCGCCGCTGCCCGGCGCGCGCCGCACGAGCAGGCACCGCGCGGGCCGGCCCTCGGACATGAGGATGTGCAGCCGCATCCGGTCGGTGGTCGCCTTGACCCACGGGTACTGCCACAGCTGATGGGAGCGAACGGCATCCAGTTCGGTGTCGAACACCGCGGCGACGGCCAGGTTCCGTGCGCTCAGGAAGCGTTCGATCGTCGGCATCCGGCCGGTGACCAGCGCCTCGGGCTTCACCACCAGCAGCGCGGTGTCGTAGAGCAGATCCGGCAGCGTGTAGCCGGGATCGGGTGCGAGCGCCAGCGCGGTCCGGGCCAGCGGATCGCGCGCGTAGACCGCGGCCTTGCGCGGCAGCCCGGTCAGCTTCCGCCAGCGCTCGGTACCCGAAACTTGTTCCACGGCAGTCGGTCTCGTGTTCATGCCGCGAGCAGTCTGCGCGACAGTTCGCCGAGCCGGTCGGCTTCCATCCCGTAGTGCGCCAGCACGTCCAGCTGTGCCCCGTTGACGATCGGCGCGTCGGGCAGGCCGAGATTGCGGAACACCACGGAGGTTCCGCGGTTGAGCAGCGCGCCCGCGCACGCCTCGCCGAGGCCGCCGTGCACGCTGTGTTCCTCGAGCACGATCAGCACGCGCACGCTGTCGGCCACGTCGAACAGCGTGGCGGTATCGAGGGGCCGGACCGTGGGCATGCTGATCACCGCGGCGTCGATACCGTCGCGAGCCAGCAGCCGCGCGGTGGCCAGGGCGATGGCCACCGCCTCGCCCGTGGCGAGGAAGCCGATATCGTGCCCGCCGCGCAGGCGGGTCGCGCGGCCGAGCGCGACCGCCGACGGGCCATCGGGGTGCACGCAGTCGAGTTTCCGCTTGCCGAGGCGGATGTAGACGGGCTCGTCGACGGCGGCGGCGCGCCGGATCGCGGCTTCGGCTTCGCAGTTGTCGGCCGGTGCGATCACCGCGATCCCCGGCATGGCGCGCAGCGCCGCGTAGTCGGCGATGGAGTGGTGGGAGGCGCCGAGGGGCCCGTAGCTGATACCCGCGCTGATCCCGATGAGGCGCACGGGGTTGGCGCCGTAGCTCACGTCGACTTTGATCTGTTCCAGCGAGCGGGCGGTCAGAAAGCAGGCCGGGGAGATCACGAACGGCTTCTTGCCGCAGGCCGCGAGGCCCGCGGCGACGCCGACCAGATTCTGTTCGGCGATACCGACTTCGACCATGCGGTCGGGGAATTCGGCGGCGAACGGCGCGAGCTTGCCCGAGATGCGGGAATCCGCGGTGAGCACCCTGATGTCGGGATCGGAGGCGGCCAGATCGCGCAGGGTGGCGTCGAGCACCTCCAGGTTGGCGATCCCCCGGGGTACGACGGTGTCGAGAGTGTCGGTCATCTGTTGTTCCTGAGCTCGGCGATACGCGCCCGGATGTCCTGCTGCGCGATGCGGTATTCGTCGTCGGAGGGCACCCGGTGGTGCCAGCGGATGTCGTGTTCCATATAGGAGATGCCGCTGCCCTTGACGGTGTCGGCGATGATCATCGTGGGGCGTCCGGCGGTCGCGGGTACTGTCGAGAGCGCCTCGTCGATCGCCGCGATGCTGTGCCCGTCGATCTCGCGGACCGACCATCCGAAACTCGCGAACTTCTCGGCCAGCGGCTCGGAGTTCATGATTTCCGCTGTGCTGCCCGCGATCTGGTAGCGATTGCGGTCGACGATGGCGACGAGATTGTCGAGCCGGTAGTGGGCCGCGCACATCGCCGCCTCCCATACCGATCCCTCGGCGAGTTCGCCGTCGCCGAGGAGGACGAAGGTGCGGTAGTCGAGCCGATCCTGCTTTCCGGCGAGCGAAATCCCCACGGCGAGTGACAATCCGTGGCCGAGAGCTCCGGTGGACTGCTCGATTCCCGGCACCTTGCGGGTGACGTGCCCGATGAGGTCGGAGCCGAAGCGCAGATATGTGCCGAGTTCCGCGCGCCCGAGGTATCCGGCGCCGGCGAGGACGACGTAGAGCGCCTCGACCGCGTGCCCTTTGCTCTGGATGTAGCGGTCGCGCGGCGGATCGTCGACGGTGTCCGGCGTGATGCGCAGGATGCGTTCGTAGAGCACCGTCAAAATGTCTACGCAGGACAGGCTTCCGGCCATGTGCCCGTTTCCCGCGGAGCGGATGAGGTCGATGATCTCGAGCCGGTACCGTGCCGCTTTCACGGCGATTTCGACATTATCGGCGAGGACGATTTCGGCCGACATCAGACTCCCTTTCTGAGACCGAGGTGAACATCGCGCAGGAGCCTGGCGTCGTCGGTGAGGAGGCGGTGCCGGATCAGGAAGTCCAGCACGACGAGATTGCAGTCCGGTTTGAATCGGTCCGATGTCGTCACCGTATCCAGCAGCGCGTCCGCGGGATGCAGCTCGAATTCGGCGACCTCGCCGTCGGCCGGGTGCGGGACGAAGTCGATCGGCATCTCGAGGTCGAAGATGTGGTCGATATCCCGGAGAATGCAGCCGTCGTGTTCCATGAACATCGTCACGGCGCTGACCTCGCGCATGGAGTTCGCGAGGAAGGCGTCGATTCCGGCCTCCTCCCGCACCTCGCGGCGCGCCGTGGTCGCGGGTGTGACCGAGGCGGCGACGCCGCCCGCGGCGAGCTGATCCAGGCGGCCGGGGAAGGTCGGCTTGTCCGGGGACCGGCGGCCGATCCACATCAGGAGATCGGCGCCGGTCCGCACGTATCCGTTGACGTGCGCGCCGACGTTGATGGTGCCGAAGATCCTGGTCACGGCGCGTTCCATCTGCAGGACCACCGGACCGCCCGGGTAGGGCACGACGTCGTACAGCTCGCCGCGCCACCCGGCCACCAGCCCCCGGTCGCGCCAGCGGCCCGCGAGATCGGCGAGGACCGCGGTGCGTTGTGGCGGTGTGCGCAGGTCCGGATCCAACTCCACCAGTTCCGCGGATACGGCGAACTCCGGCTCGCCGCGCAGGACGCCGAGCATGCCGAGGTTGATCCAGCCGAGGTGGAACCCGCCCGCTACGAATGGGACGTAGTCGCGCAGGTTCCGGGTATTGCATATCGCGCCCCAGTCGTACATCCGGTACCGCCCTCAGCTGCCGGAGCCGTCGATATCGGAGATCCGACGACCGGCCGGATCGTAGTAGAACAGCATTTGCCGCCCGTCCTTCATGGTTTCGTAGAGCCGCAGCAGTTCCGGATTCCGTGCCAGTCGATGCTTTTCCGATCGCAGGATCTCCCGCAGGACGGTGAGGGTTTCCTCGAGGTCGTGATTGGTCACGTGGTAGTCGTGCATGTCGACGTAGGACAGATCCTGCACGCCCATATTGAATTTCAGCTGCAGCTTGTCACCGGCTTCGCTGGAGCGCGCCGTCAAGCGGTCGCGCAACGCGGCCAGCGAGGGCGGCGCCACGAAGACACCGACGACCTGTTCGGGGAAGGCGCGCCGCAGGTTGAGATACAGCTGCGGGGTGTAGTCGAACAGCAGGTCGGTGCCCGCGGCGATGGCGTCGAGCAACGGCTGCCGCGGGGTGCCGCTGTAGTAGCCCGGCTGCGGGTTGACCCACTGCGCGAATTCGCCGCCCTCCACCATTTCCCGGAATCGGCGCCGCGAGACGAACTCGAAGAAATCGTCGTCGTCGACTCCGGAGGCCGGGTCGGGGGCGCGACGGGCGCGGGTGGTGATGTTCTTGATGTAGCCGATATCGGGATCGGCCTTGCGCCACTTCGTGATCAGCGTGCTCTTGCCCGTGCCGCCGGGGCCCGACAGCACGAGGAACACGCTCGTCGAGCGACCGTCGAGTTCGGTGTTCATGGTCGCCGCCACGGTGGCCGGGGGAATGATCGTCATTGCTGTCTCCTGAATCGGGTGACCGTTCCGCGAGTGCCGTCCACCTGTACGTGTTCGCGGTCGAGCAGAATCCTGGTGACGTCCTTGATTCCGACGACGGTCGGAATGCCCAGCTCACGGGCGACGATAGCCGAATGCGACAGCACCGACCCGCGTTCCACGATCAGCCCGCGCGCGGTGGTCAGCAGCGGCGTCCAGCCCGGGTCGGTCCGGACGGTGCACAGGATGTCGCCCGCCACCGAGGACACGTCGCCGGAGGCCGGGAGCACCCGTACCGGCGCGTCCACGACGCCGCCGCAACATCCGAGACCACGCAGCACGAGGGCATCGGGATCGGTGTCGTCCCCGGCGGACTGCGTCGCGGCGGACGCCACGATCGGCTGCAGGTAGGGCGTCCCGTGGGTCTCGAAGCGGTCCGGCACACTCGCCGCCTCGTTGCGTGCGAATTCGGCTTTGCGGAGCCGGACCGTGCCCGCCAGATCCGTCGACGCGGCCCGCGCCTCGAGGTACTGGTCGATCTCGTCGACGGTCAGGAACAGGATGTCGCGTTCGTCGGCGAGGACGCCCTGTTCGGCCAGGCGACGGCCGATCGTCGCGTACAGGTCCCGGACCAGGGCGAAGGCCAGCGTCCGGCGGAAGCGCAGCGATTCGCGCGCCTTGATCGCGGTGCGGGTCGCCCGCACCTCGACGCCCGCGAATCGGCGCCGCCACCACGGCATCCGCGCCGTGAGGTCGGCCAGCGCGCGGTCGTGCCGGGCGCGGTCGCCCGCGAGGTTCCCGGCCGGGCCGGGCTGCTCGAGGTAGTTCCTGATCATCTCGACGACGAACCAGGGCCGGTGGCGTACGGGGACGGATTCGAGTTTGAGTTCGCCGACGCACCGGTCGCCGTATCGGCGGACGTAATCGTCTATCCTGCGGGCGAATGCGGGGTATTCGACGCCGAGCGCGGTGCGCGCCGCGGCGGGGTCGGCGGCGGTGAGGACCGCGCGCAGGCCGTCGTCGGCGCGGGCCTCGTCGGCGAGGGCGAGCAGGATGCGGGTCGGTTCCATGGATTCGATACCGTCGATGGCGCACAGCAGATCGGCGAGCCGCGTGTCGACCTCGGCCTCCGGATAGCGCGCCACCAGCACGCGGCGCAGGTGCCCGGAGTACATCATCACGCGAAAGTCGTTGATATTCGGGATATCCCAGTGACTCATCAGCTCCGAGTACAGGAATCGCAGGGTGTCGTGCGCCTCGGACACCGTCATCGCGGGGACGCTGTCGCGGTCCACGAGGTCGTAGATGTGCTGGAAGTAGTCCAGGAAGCGGAGGATCTCGCGGTCGAGTGTCACGTAGCGCGCGGCGATACCCGCTGCGACGCGCAGGTTCTCGATCACCGCGCGCGGAGTGCGGCGCCGGCGGGCGAGCCTGCTGCCGTCGATATCGGTGTGCCACATCACCTTCGAGTAGTTCTCGGTGCTGCGCTCGTATCCGGGCAGCAGCGCGAACAGGCTGAGCCAGTTGTTCATCTGGTAGAAGATGCGCCCGTGCACGAAGGCGAGCAGATTGTCGGCGGCGGGCCCGAACTCGGCGCGCCTGCGCTCCGACACTCCCAGGAAACCGGCGAGCTGTTTGTACACACCGGAATACACGCGGGCGGAGAAGGAGAACGTCAGCGGCGTGGTGACGCCGTTGTAGCTCTCCTGGATGTTCGAGTTGTCGAAGACCAGCGCCGGTGCGCGTGGATCGTCGTAGGCGGCGGTGATCGGCCGTGCCTGCAGGATGTAGAGGGTGCCGCCCGCATAGCTCCATTCGATATCCATCGGGCGGCCGTGCAGTGCGGCGATTCGCGTTCCCGCCGAGCAGATCTCGTCCACCTGGGCCGGAGTGAGGGCACGCCGCTCGCGCAGCGGTGCGGGGACCGCCTGCTCGGCGACGCCGCCGCCGCTCGCGCGCACGACCCGGATGTCCTTGTCGGCCAGGGTCGCCGAGCGTTCCGCGCCGCCGGACCAGGTGTATTCGTCGGTGTCGCAGAGCCCGGAGACGATGCCCTCGCCCAGCCCGTAGGCCGCGGTGACCAGATATTCGTCGCGGGTGCCGGAGCGGGGGTTCGCTGTGAACAGCACGCCCGACACGTCGGCGTCGACCATCTGCTGGATGACGACCGCGACCCGGGACCCCGTCACCGAGCGGCCGATTCGGGCGGAGTAGCTCAGTACCCGCTCGCCGAACGCCGAGGCCCAGGTACGCCGGACACTGTCGAGGACCGCGGCGCTGTCCTGGTACAGGTGGCTGTCGAGCTGCCCGGCGAACGAGTGCGCGGTGGAATCCTCGTCGAGCATGGAGCTGCGTACCGCGAAGGGGCCCGCGCCGATCGTGGGTAGTGCCGCGGCGATCCGCTCGGCGAGGCCGGGCGCGAGTTCGGCGGCGGTGATGGCCGCGCGGACCTGTGCCGCGGATTCCGAAATCTCCTGTGCCGCATCGTCGGTGCGCGATTCCAGCGCCAATGCCAGGCCGCCCAGGGCGGTGCGCACCGAGGGCCGGCGCAGATGGTGGTCGAAGGCCCGCGCGTCGAGCACCACGAACGCGGGCACCTCGATACCGGCCGAGACCAGCGCCGCCAGGCCCGCGGCCTTGCCGCCGATATCGGCCGCATCGGCGAGAGTGTTTCCGGGCCACAGGGATTCGGCGACCGTCGCGGTCATCCTCGACTCCTCACGTACAGGACCAGCGCGGCCAGGGCGGCGTTCAGCTGGGTGGTCAGAAGTAGCGTCAGGCCCGCCCAGGCGCGGGAGCCGCGCGGCGGCCGCCCGGCGACACCGGGCCACCACCGCAGCATCAGCAGGACCACGGTGAGCGCGCAGAGCACTCCGAGCAGCGGATAGGACAGCGGCAACGCATCGGACGTGCCCGCGAGCACGGCCGCGGCGGCGGACGCGGCGAGGATTGCCGACAGCCACAGGCGAATCGCCGACGGCGACACACCCGGCGCGAGCCAGTCCGGGCGCCCCGCCTTGCGGCTGAGCACCCAGAACAGATAGCCCGCCCACAGGCCGCCGACCAGCCCCGCCACCGCCGTCGCGGGGACCGCGCCGCCCCCGGTCCGCCGCCACAGCAGGTACGGATAGAACAGGATCATCGCGACCGCGACCTCGCTCAGCAGCCAGACACCGAGCGCACCGGCGAAGCGCCGATCCGCGGCATTGCCGAGCCCGCTCCAGAGCGCGGTCGCGGCAACATATATCGCGAGTGTCCCGTCGGCGACCGCGTTGGCCGCCGCCGTGACCACGACAAGGACCGCCGCGCCGAGCAGCATGCCCCGGGCACCGAACGCGGGCGACGGATCCCCGGCCGCATCGCCGAGATCGTCTGCGAGACGGTGGATCAGCAGCATCGCCGCCACCGCGCCCGCACCGCCCGCCCAGGCGAGTGGATGCGCCTGCCGATCGGCGCACGCCCCGTACACCAGGTACGAGCAGACGACGATCGACACCGCGGCGACCGCCTGGGTCGGCGGAAACCTGCGCGCGAGATACCGCGGGACAGCCCGCACGTACTCAGCCATCGACATCACTGGTCAGCAGCGAGTCCATCCCGATCAGGTCGAGCACCTCGACGACCGGTATCAGCTGCTCCTCCATCTCGGCGGTGCTCGCGGCGCTGCTCAGCCGCGCGAAGACGTCGTTGACCACGCGCACCACCGCGCGCAGTGACTGATTGGCGTAGATGACCATCGAGAACCCGCCGCGCTCGAGTTCGTCGACGCTGGCCGAGTAGTAGGTGGTCGGCACCGCCACCAGCGGCAACGGATCGCTCTGCCGGTTCCATTCGGCGGCGAATTCCAGTACCTCGTCCGGGGATTCGGATTTCGAGTGGATGAGCAGCGCGTCGGCACCGGCCTGCGCGTACCGCGCGCCCCGCTCCAGCGCGTCGGCCATGCCGGTCTCCGCGATCAGCGATTCCACGCGCGCGATCACGACGAAGTCCGGTGAGACCTGCACGCTCTTGGCGGCCCTGATCTTCTGCGCGAACTCGGCGATCGGGGCCAGCTGCTGTCCGCCGCTGAAACTGTTGCGTTTGGGAAACTGCTTGTCCTCCATGCAGATTCCGGCGATGCCGCGGCGCTCGTATTCGCGGGTGGCGCGCATGACCACGTTGACGTCGCCGAATCCGGTATCGCAGTCGGCGATCGTCGGCAGCGGCGTCGCGGCATCGATCACCGCGGTGGCCTGGAGAAATTCGGTCATCGTCAGGATGCTGGCGTCGGGTAGCGCGTGGGCCGCCGAGATGGACAGCCCGCTGCCCCACAGGGCGTCGAAGCCGTGCCTGCTCGCCAGCAGTGCCGACAGCCCGTCACCCACTCCGACGACGCGCGCCAGCCGGTCGCCGGCGAGGAGTTTGCGCAGTTGTGCGGACTTGGAGCCGTGTCCGTTCGTGTGTGTCATGCAATGGCCTTCCAGGGTTTCGGTCGCTGCCGCGCCAGGGGTGTATTGGCATGTGCCCAGTAGGACACCGAACGCCGCAGCGGCAGCTCCGGATCGCTCACGACGTGATCGGGTTCGAGCGGGGTGCGGATCTGCATGTAGGGATGGAAATGCGAGAGCAGTTCCAGGACCCGCACCTGCCGCGGACTCATGTGCTGGCGGGCGAACGGCCACAGGAATCGTTCCCACCGCCGCGGATCGATGATCTTCGGCTGCTCGAGGGCCGGAATACCGCGGTCCGCGCGCCATTGGTTCAGTGCCTCGACCATGATCGTCAGGGCGTCGGGGAAGGTCATCGCGCTCGCGCCGCCCGCGATGGTGCGCACCCCCGACGGGCCCGCCCGCACCACCTGCGCCACCAGGGTGGCGAGGTCGTCGACGGGGATGACATCGAAACGGCTGTCGGCGAATCCGACCACAGCGGGCACGGCACTGCTCGCCATACCGCGCAGGATCGTGTACATGCCGGAGTACCGGGCCGCGCGCCCGTCGGCGCGCCGCCCGATGATCAGCGGAGGGCGAATCACCGTGGCGCGCCCCGTGATTTCGCGGGTCATGCGTTCGGCGGCGGCCTTGGACCACTCGTAGTGATTGCGATAGTCGCCCGGGTCGCCGGACTCGATATCGCCGCGCAGGCCCAGCGCGTACGCCGTGGATATCTGGATCAGATGGGTCCGGTCGCCGATGAGCGGGCACAGGGCCAGCACGGAATCGACGTTCGCCCGCCATGCCTCGGCCGGGCTCATCGTCCAGCGGGTGTCGGCGGCGGCGTTGACGATGACATCCCAGGGGCCCGCGAGCGTCGCGGGCGCGGGGTCGCGGCTCATATCCCAGTGCACGGTGGCGCCGGTGGCGTCCGCGCGGCCGCGGCTCGCGGCGACCACGGTCATGCCGTGCGCCCGCAGCGTCTCCACCACTTCGTAGCCGACCAGACCCGAAGCGCCCGTGACCAATACCCGCATCGTCAGCCCTGCCGGTCTCGGGACTCGGCGAGGACCGTCAACGCGCCCGTGCGCAGCAGGCGGCGGCACAGCAGGCGCTGGACCTTGCCGCTGGCGGTCTTGGGCATCGCGCCCGGCGCGATCAGTCCGGCGAAGACGGGACGCACGCCGATCTCCTCGGCGACCGTCCGGCGGATCCGCGCGCACACCGCGCCGAGGTCGTCGCCGATCCCGGGATCGACCTCGCAGACGACGCCGAGCCCCTCCCGACCGTCCTCGAGCTGGAAGGCCGCGCTGCAGTGTTTGCGCACCGCCGGGTGCGCGGACTCCGCGGCCAGTTCGAGGTCGTGGGCGTGGTAGTTGACGCCGCGGACGATGATCACGTCCTTGAGGCGTCCGACGACCACCAGCTGGCCCTCGATCAGCACACCGAGATCCCCCGACCGCAGATACGGGGCGCGCTCGGGATCGCCGAGGATGCGCGCGCCGAACACGGCCTCGGAATCCTCGCCGCGGCGCCAATAGCCCGAGGCCACACTGTCGCCCGCGATCCAGATCTCCCCCACCCGGCCCGGCTCGGCGGGCGCGCGGGTCACGGGATCGATGATGTGGACGTCGAATTCGGGAGCGGGTATCCCGCTGGAGACCAGCGTGCGGCCGCCCGGCCCGGCGGCTGTCGGCGACACCCTGCCCTCCCCGAGATCATCGGCGTCGATCTCGAATGTGACCGGGGCGGTGGCGGGTTCGGCCGCCGACACCATCAATGTCGCCTCGGCCAGCCCATAGCACGGCAGGAACGCCTCGCGGCGGAAGCCGCCGGCGGCGAAGGTGGCGGTGAAGCGGTCGATCGTCTCTGCGAGCACGGGTTCGGCACCGTTGAACGCCACCGTCCACGACGACAGGTCGAGACGATCGCGGGTGGCGGCCGGGATGCGGTGCACGCACAGGTCGTAGGCGAAATTCGGTCCGCCGCTGGTGGTCGCGCGAGATTCGGAGATGCCCTCCAGCCAGCGACCCGGACGCTTGAGGATCGAGAAGGGGGAGGCCAGCACGGTGGGGAAGCCCACGAACAGCGGCTGGAAGATCCCGCCGATCAACCCCATATCGTGATACGGCGGTAGCCAGCTGAACATCCGGCTGTCGCGGGTGTGGCCGAACGCCGCCGCGATGGCGGCGGAATTGGCGATCAGGTTCCGTGAGGTGAGGACCACGCCCCGCGGCCGGGCGGTCGAGCCGGAGGTGTATTGCAGCAGCAGCGGCTCGTCCAGCCCGCCCATTTGCGGCTGCCATCCGGGGGCGGGGTCGGCGTCGGGGGCGAGCCAGGTCGCGAAGCGCAGGCTGCTTCCCGCCGCACCGGCGATCCGGCGCCGCAGGCCGTCCTCGGTGATGACCGCGGCCACGTCGGCGTCGGCGGCGATGGCCTCGAGCCGGGGCAGGCTGCGATGGGGTTTGAGCAGATTCGGCGGCGGCGCGGCGACGGCGACCACCCCGGCGTAGAAGCAGGCGAACATCGCCGCGACGAGGTCGACGCCGGGTGGCAGCAGGATCATCACCCGCTCCCCCGGGCGCACCGATTCCGCGATCACCTTCGCCAATCCTGTTGCCCGCCCGTGTAATCGGCCGTAGGTGAGGGTCTCGGCGTCGCGGTCGTCGTGGAGGAAGGTGAGCGCGGTACTGTCGGGTTCGGTGGCGGCCCAGCCTGCGAGTGCCGCACCGAAGTTGTTCAGTTCCCGGCCGTCGCGCGGTGCGTTCGCCGGGCCGCGACCGGCCGCCAGGCGGCGCACCAGGGCCTCCACGTCGGCGACGTTCTCGATCGCGAGCAGCTCGCGCTCGTCGGCGCAGGCCATGTCGAATTCGGATTCGAGCACGCCGGTCAGTTCCATCAGCCGCAGCGAGTCGTATCCGAGCTCGCCGACGAGATGGGTCAGCGCATCGACCTCCCCGCCGCCCCGGACGGGGGCGAGGTCCGAGATCAGTTCCCGCACCCGGCGCCGCATATCGGCCTCCTCGTGCATCTGTCGTCCTTCCGTTCAGGTGGCGAAGTGTTCCCAGGCGTAGCTGCGCAAACCGCTTCGGCGGCGCAGCTTTTCGAGATCGCCCGCCATGCGGACGCTCGGATAGAACCCGGTCGGCGTCCGGAAGCTCGCCATGACGATCGGCATCGCCGCTTCCGTTGCGTGGCAGGCCTCATCGGCCAATATCCGCGCGGCATCGGCGTCGGCGCGGGTCGCCTCCCACGCGGTCGGCATCCGTTCGAGCAGAACGGCGTGCGGTTCGATATCGCGTGCGATGCGCACCAGCAGCGCCGCGTCCTCGGGTGAGCCGAGGTGGCCCGCCAGCATCGCCGACACGTACGCGGTGTTCAGGACCGTGTCGAAGCAACTGTCGACACAGGTCGCCCAGTCGCCCGCGGCGTAGGTGGAGCCCATGTCCTCGACGGAGTGCTGCAGCACCATGACGTGTGCCCACGCCGCCCGCGTCCCTTCCTCGGCCAGGGCATGAATACTTACGCTGCGCATGCCCGCACCCTCTCGTCGAGCTCCGGCCGATCGAGCGCGGGAACGACCACGCCCTCCGCGACGGCATCCAACACCGTTGCCGCCGAGGCGGTTTCGAGCGCTTCCGGAACCAGCTCGGCCGGATCGCACGGCACGGCGCGGCGGCCGCCGACGAGCGTCCAGGTCGTCGCGCCGAGCTCGAGCCGCTCCAGGCCGTCGGCCGCCCGCAGCTCGACCACGCCCGGTTCGCCGAGCGCGGAAAGACCTGCCGCGGAAAGGATCTCGCGCAGCTGCCGCTCGTCGGAACAGCCGAACGCGCGCCGCGCCAGGCCGCGATCGAGACCGGCGCGCACGGCGCGGGCCACTATCCATTTCTCGCCGATGAACAGCTCCCCCGACGCGCGGGCCAGCACCTCCACCAGCGCGCGGCCCGCCCGCCGCCACGCCGCCGCGCTCGGCAGCCCCGCCGCGCCGATGGTGCGCGCGGCGAAGATCTTCAGCACCAGACTTTCCACGGCGCCGCGCACCAGGGCCGCCGCGGCGACCGGCGTGGCGGCCGGATCGACGATGTCGGGGAACGCCGGATCGAGCGGACTCGCGTTGAGCCAGCGGCCGATGCGCCGCTGCAGGGTCATCGCCGGTGCGCATCCCAGCGCGCACCAGCCCGCCGCGAGCCGCACCCGTTCGCCGGGCAGCGCCGCCATCGTCGCGGCCGGATCCCCGGCGTTGTAGTACTGCAGGTCGACGCTGGTGTCGCCGAGGAAGAACAGCATCGGCGCATCGGAGGATCGGCGGTCGCACAGGACGATGACGTCGATATCGCTGCCGCTGTTGCCCAGCCCGGCGGCGAGCGAGCCCACCACATATCCCCGGCCCTCGTCGAGCAGTGCCCCGAGCAGTTCGCGCAGCTCGCCGACCGAGGCCCCGACCCGGGCGAGCGCGTCCTCGACAGCGACCGCGGTCCGGGCCCGCGGCCATGCGACGGTCTCATGCGAGGTCATGGACGCCTCCCGCCGCGACGCGGCTCTCGATCTCGCGCAGCATCGTCGTGGAGTTGTCGCGCAGTGCGGTGGCCGCGACGGGATTGAGCATGTCGGCCAGCAGCGGGATGCCGATCTCGAACTCGACGCGGAAGTCGACACGCACCAGCCCGTCGCCGCCGTCCTCGACGCGCCAGTAGCCGAGGAAGATCTCGAGATCGCCGTCGATCTGCTCGAATCGCAGTGTGCGCGTGGCGTTGTCGATTTCCTCGCGCTCGGTCCATTCGAGGATCGACCCCTTCAGCCACACCCGCCAGGCGCTGAGCCGGTGCCCGCCGGGACCGGCATCGTCGAGCAGGGTGACCTCCTCGACGTTCTTCATGAACGCCGGGTAGGCGGTGATGTTCTTGATGGCCGCCCACACCTCGTCGATCGGCGAGGTCATCGTGTGGGTGACATGGACTTGCTGCATCGGATATGTCCTTCGTCCTCGGGGAGGTGGTCGGGGCGGTGCTCGCCTACGCGGTGGGGTCGAAACTCATCCGATAGCCGAGATGCAGTGCGCCGACGGCCTCGTCGCAGGACATCAGGTTCGGCGGATGATGGTGCACCGCAAGCGAATCGATCGCGGCGGCGGAGGCCGGATCGCCGGCCGTGAACAGGCTCGCTCCCAGGACCGGGGTCAGCGCCGCGACCACCCGATCGCGGGCGGCGCTCAGGCCCGCGCGCAACGCCATGGCGGCGGCCAGCCCGTTGCGCTCCCCCATCGTCGTGGTCTCCCATTCCCGGGCGAGCTGCCGGCAGGCGGAGCCGAGCAGATACAGCTCGCGCGCGGCGCCGCCGATCCCC
>NZ_BDBV01000107.1 GCF_001613165.1 Nocardia mexicana NBRC 108244 | reverse complement strand
GGCAGCGCGGCCGCACCGTCGAGCGCCGCACCCGCCCGAGCCTGGGGCTCGGCCGCCGCCTCGGGTGCCACCTGCAACAGCGTGCTGAAGTCGACGACCCGGGCACCGAGCGCCGGTGTCGCGATGATGACGCCGCCCGAGTACATCCGGTACGTCCCGATTCGGCCGGGCAGCAACGACTCCGGGCCGAGCGGATCCCCCAGCGGCCCCTCCGGTCCGCCGGTCTGGGCGTACCTCGCCTCGATGACGGTATCGGCGCGCACGGACCGCTGCGCGCTCTCGTCGGGCGGTGGCGCCGGGGCCGGGGCGAGTTCCTCCGGGGCCGGGCCCACCTCGAGGGTGCCGACGTCGATCGGCTGGCCGCCGCCCGGCGCCGCCGAATACTCGGTGCGCAGAATCCGGCCGTCGCGCAACAGCACTCGGCCCGCGGTCGAGCGCACGGCCGCGGCGGCCCGCGAATCCTCCCGCTCGGTGCCCGGATAGGCCTGGCAGTCGGTGGTGTCGCAGGTCTGGGCGTAGGGGTAGCGATGTTCGGCCAGCGCGTAGGAGCGGGCCGCGATCGCCTGCGCGCGCAGCGCCTCGGCGCCGCCCTGGTCGGCCCAGTTGGCCTGCATCTCGGCGGGCACCACGCCCAGCAGGTAGTCGTCGACGTCGACCTCGTTGACGGTGCGGGGCTCGCCGTTCTCGAGGGCGACGCCGAGCGTGCCGCGATACGTGCCGCCGCCGCACACCTTCAGGTGCTCCGCGGGCGGGCGGTTGGTGCCGGAGGCGATCGGATAGGCGACCGGATCGTCGGTGACGCCCTGCCAGACCACCTCGCCATCGCACCCGGTGGTGATCACGACATTGGCGCCGCCGTCGGGCATCGGGGTCAGATGGGCGGCCTGACCGGGGACGACCCGGCGTCCCGCGACCGCCAGCCCGGCATCGGCGAAGACGTCGAGCGGTTCGTTGTCGTCGGCCTGCAGCCGCACCCGCACGGCGGTGGGTCCGATCGCACCCAGCAGCGCGCCCGGGTAGTAGTGCTCGAGGATGCGCTCGGCCGTAGCGCCGCCGGTCGCCTGGTCGAAGGCGCCGACCTGGCTCATGCCGCGACCGTGGCCGACGCCGGCCAGCGGCCGATATCCGGCGCTCGAGCCATCGGGCCAGGTCAGGGTCACCACGACCGTGCCACCCACCAGGGCGACCACGACCAGCCCCACGCTCGCGGCGCGTCTGCGATGGCGGCGCCGCAGGAGATCCCCCTGTCGCACCGCCGCCACCCATCGTCGTCCCGTGCTTGCCATGTGCACTCCCAAGGGTTTGCGCGGATGAGACTCGCCGGTACTTCCGTTCGGCATGTCCTGCCCGCTGCCTGGCTATTTGGAAGCTACATTCGAGCTATCTAACCTAACTCTCAAGTGAACCTTTAGATTTGTGACGATTGTGACTAGTGTGACCATTGTTCCGTCAGGAATCAACCCTGCTGCACCGCTGACGGTCAACGGTTCTACCTGAATGGGAGATGCTCGTGCCGTACCGCAGACCGAAACGCCCGTTTATCCTCCCGGTTGTCACGACTCTGGCGGTCATCGCGCCGCTCGCGGGTCTCGTCCTGCGCGACACGCCCGACTATCACTCGGCAAACGAAAGCAATCTCGCTGCGATCCCCGCGCAAATGGCCGAGGTCGCTCTCTCCTCGGCGCCCGACGTGGTGCTGCCGCTGCGCGAGCTCACCGGGCTCAATCTCCCCGACCTGCGACTATCCGATCTGCGTAAACTTCCGCTGCCCCGCTCGGTACACCTACCCCCGGGCCTACCGATGCCGCCCGGCGTGCAGCTACCCAGCGAGATCCCCCTACCT
Organism: Nocardia mexicana NBRC 108244; assembly: GCF_001613165.1. Lineage (GTDB taxonomy): Bacteria > Actinomycetota > Actinomycetes > Mycobacteriales > Mycobacteriaceae > Nocardia > Nocardia mexicana. The sequence goes on along the minus strand of NZ_BDBV01000107.1, from coordinate 51,801 downwards.
CAGTTCGGTCAGTCCGATCCCACCGCCGTACAACCGGCGCCGCGGCGGCCCACCGGCACCTCCCCCGGATTCATCGCCGGTCCACTCGACGACACGGCCCCCGCCGACCCCGGTGTCGCACCCGCTCCCGGCGGGCCCGGCACCGCACCCGCTCCCGCCGATGCCGTGAACCCCGCGCCCGGCAGCACCGGAAACGCCACGGCCGGCGAACCGGTACCCGCCCCGGGATTCGCCGCCGACCCCGCCACCCCGGCGCTCGCGCCCGGTGCCATCGCACCCGAGCTTGCCGACAAGGTCGGCGCGGAGGTCAAGGAACTCACCCGCGAAACCCCGTTCAGCATGGTCGCGCTCACCGCGAAGGACCTCGCCGGTACCAGTGCCATGGTCCGGGCGCGCACCGCCGACGGCAGTTGGGGCCCTTGGTTTTCCACCGAGCAGGTCGATACCCGTCGCAACGACCACGCCGCGCCCGGCCGCACCGGCACCGAGCCGATCTACGTCGGCAAGACCAAGGCCGTTCAGGTGCTGACGACCCGGAAGGCCGCCGCCGCGCCGATCCAGGGCGAGGCCCCGTCGGCCCAGGGCGACGCAACACCCGGACCGAGCCAGGACGGACCCGCACCAGCTCAGGATGGGACCGCCCCCGCTCAGGGCCAGACCGCCCCCGCACCCGTCCAGGACGAGACCGCCCCCGGGCCGGTCCAAGGCGACGCGGCCCCCGCACCCGCCCAAGGAGATCCCGCACCCGCCCGAGGCGACGCGGCTCCGGCACCCGTCCAAGGTGAGACCGCGCCCGCCCAAGGCGGGTCCGTCCCGACGCCGGGCGGGCCGACCGCCGCGCGATCGGACGATCCGGCGCAGGTGACGGCGGCGGCGCTGTCGGCGGTGCTGATCGATCCGGGCCGCGGCGCGGCCGACGAGAATCTGTCCGCGGTGGCTGCGCCGGTGTCCGGCGGCGGCCCCAAGGTGATCACGCGTCAACAGTGGGGCGCCGACGAATCGCTGCGCACCGAATGCGGGGAGCCGACGGTGTACGACGACGGCGTCGGCGGCATCACCGTGCATCACACCGCCGGGCGCAACGACTACAGCAAGGCGGAATCCGCGGGCATCGTCCGCGCCATCTACGCCTACCACGCCAAGACGCTGAACTGGTGCGACATCGGGTACAACACCCTGGTCGACAAGTACGGGCAGATCTTCGAGGGCCGATACGGCGGCATGGACAAGGCCGTCCAGGGCGCACACGCGGGCGGGTTCAACGAGAACACCTCCGGCGTGGCGCTCATGGGCGATTTCGAGACCGAGCCGCCGACCGATGCCGCGCTGCAGGCGGCCGGGCAGTTCATCGGCTGGCGGGCCAGGGTCGCCGGGCTGAATCCCGCGGGCAAGACCACCATGTACTCGGAGGGCACCGAATTCACCCCGTACGCCGAGGGTGAGGCCGTGCAGCTGCCGACCGTGTTCGCCCACCGCGACGTCGGCAACACCACCTGCCCGGGCGACGCCGCGTACGCGCTGATGGACCGCATCCGTGAGATCGCCGCGAGCAGTGGCGGATCCCTGGGCACGCGGGCGGGTAACAACACCGCGCCCGGGACCCGGCGCACCCAGTCCGATCTCGCCGCGCTGGCGGATATGACCACGAAGCTGCTGGGGATGGTCGGCGAGAACGCCGTGGCCCGGTACTGGTCCACGCAGGGCGGACCGGACGGACACCTGGGCGCCGCCGCCTCCGAACCGCAGCCGACCAGGGACGGCGGGCAGTACGCCAAGTTCGCCAACGGCTACGTCTACGCCGATCCGAACGGGAAGGTGATCGAGGTGGTCGGCCATATCCTGGACCGCTTCGTCCAGCTCGGCGCCGAGACCGGGACGCTCGGCCTGCCGCTGGGCAACGCCTATCCCGTCCCGGACGGCCAGCGCTCCGACTTCCAGTACGGCTCACTGATTCTCAACCAGGTGACCGGCATCGTCACGACCCTGCTGAAGAACCCACAGCAGCAACGGAACTCGACACTGGGCCAGAACGCCGAACCCCTGCCCGGGCAGATCGCCGCGCCGGGCCAGGTGGGGGCACCCGGCCAGGCCCCCGCACCAGGGCAACCGTCCGTGCCCGATCCGGCTCCGGCGTCGGTACCCGTCCCGGAACCGCATTACCCCGCCCCGGCCGAGTAGTCACAGCCCAGCGGGTCGTCACCGCCCAGTGGCTACCGTCATGGCGCAGCGCGAGGCACCGCCCGATAGTTCGCCGAGCACGTCGGTCCGGCCGGTCGGCACCCCTACGCGATGCGCGGGTGGTGATTCGCGCGGGTGTGCCGCGCGCCCTAGGCTTGCCGGGGTGACGTGCGTTCTGGTCACCGGGATGTCCGGGGTCGGCAAGTCGTCGCTGCTGCGCGAGCTCGCGCGGCGCGGCCATCGGACGGTGGACACCGACTACGGCGACTATTTCGAGACCGTCGACGGCGAAAGACTGTGGCGCACAGACCGAATCGACGCGCTGCTGACGAGCGCGCCGGAGTCGGGGTCACTGTTCGTCCAGGGCACGACGCGCAACCAGACCCTGTTCTATCCGCGCTTCGAGCACATCGTGCTGCTCAGCGCGCCCGCCGAGATCCTGATCGAGCGCCTGGCCGCCCGCACCGACAACCCGTACGGCAAGGACTCCGCGGAGCTGGCGGAGACGCTGGAGAACCTCGAGACGGTGGAGCCGCTGCTCCGCGAGGACGCCACGCTGGAGGTCGTGACGACCGTCCCCGTCGCGCGGGTCGCCGACATCGTGCTGACGCACGTGCTCTGAGCGTCAGCTGGTCCACCAGCGCTCGAGGACCTGGGCGACGCCGTCGGCGGCATTGGTGCCCGTGATCTCGTCCGCGGCGGCCTGGGCCTCGGGGTGCGCGTTGGCCATGGCGACACCGTGACCCACCATCCGCAGCATCGGAACATCGTTGGGCATATCGCCGAAGGCCACGATGGTGGCGTGCTGGACGCCGAGCCGCTGCGCGACCGTGGCCAGGCCGGAGGCCTTGCTCACACCGGGCGAGGACAGCTCGATCAGGCCGTTGTCGGTCGAATAGGTGATATCGGCGCGGCCGGACAGCTCCGGCTCCAGGATCGCCCGCATATCGGCGCTGGCGGCGCCGCGTAACCGGATCAGCATCTTGATGGCCGGGGCGGCGAACACCTCGCGCCGGGCGACCTGGGTGTCGTCCGGATTCAACCAGGCATGTTCGTACTCCGGCGAACTCACGAACTGCGGGGTGGCCGCGTCGTGCGCACTCTCCCCGACCCGCTCGGCGGCCAGACCGCAACCGGGCAGCACCCGCTCGGCCAGGTCGGCGATCCAGGCCAGGCTCTCCACGTCGAGGGTGCTGGTGTGCAGGATGCGGTCGGAGGCGCTGTCGTAGATCACCGCGCCGTTGCCGCAGACGCACAGCGGCGCGTATCCGAGACCGTCGACGACCGGATCGATCCAGCGCGGCGGGCGACCGGTGGCGAGCACGAAGGGCACCCCGTCGGCAATCAGCGCGGCCACCGCGGCCCGGGTGCGAGGCGTCACCTGCTCGCGTTCATCGATCAGCGTGCCATCGACATCGGTGGCCACCATTTTCGGTGTGGGCAGGTGCAGGCGAGTCACCCATTCCATCCTGCCCGAAACCGGACGCTCGTTGTAATCACGATTCGGCAGGCCAACTCCCGACACGCCCGTAGTCAAGCCGTGATCAGCCCCCTTACCTGCGGTGCCGAACCGCCACCGCAGGCCGTCACACTGGTGCACGATGTGCTGACGATCCGTGCATGTCACTGGCCCTCCATGACGCGCCCCGATCGCCACCTGTCCTTATGATCAGGGGCTAGCAACCGACCCGAGGGGATTGATGACCGGCTTCCTGCTACGACGCGCGCTCAACTATGTCGTGCTGCTGGTGCTCGCGTCCTTCCTGACGTTCAGCCTGGCCTCGCTGACCTTCCGCCCGCTGGACAGCCTCGAGCAACGCAATCCGCGCCCGCCGCAATCGGTGATCGACGCCAAGGCCGAGGAACTGCATCTCAACGATCCGATTCCGCAGCGCTACCTCACCTGGGTCAGCGGCATCCCGCACGGCGATTTCGGGCAGACGCTCGCGGGGCAGCCGGTCAGCGAGGAACTGCCCCGGCGGATCGGGGTGAGCCTGCGGCTGCTGGTGATCGGCTCGATCGTGGGCACCCTGCTGGGCGTGCTGGTGGGCGCCGCCGGTGCGATCCGGCAGTACAGATTCAGCGACTACTTCACGACGATCGTGTCGCTGCTGATCCTCAGCACGCCGGTGTTCCTGCTCGCCACCCTGCTGAAATATGGTGCGCTGGAGATCAATACGCTGTCCGGGCAGCAGATATTCCTCTACACCGGCGAGACATCGGCGAATGCCGTGCACGGCCTGTGGAATCAGATCGTGGACCGGGCGCAGCACATGATCGTCCCGACGCTGGGCCTGGCACTCACCGCCATGGCCGGTTACAGCCGCTACCAACGCAATGCGATGCTGGACGTGCTGCAGAGCGATTTCATCCGCACCGCCCGCGCCAAGGGGCTGACCCGCAACAGAGCCCTGTACAAACACGGCCTGCGCACCGCGCTGATACCCATGGCGACCCTGTTCGCCTACAGCCTGGGCGCCCTGATCACCGGGGCCACCTTCACCGAGAAGATCTTCGGCTGGCACGGCGTCGGCGAATGGCTGGTGGACGCGATCAACGCGCAGGACATCTATATCGTCGTGACAGTCACGGCATTTGCCGGATTGGTGGTGCTGGTGTCGGGCCTGCTGTCCGATATCGCCTACGCGATCCTCGATCCACGGGTGCGGGTGGGAGCATGACCGAAGCGGAAATCATCGTCCAGGGCGCCCCGGAACCGCAGGCCGCCGGGCGCCGGAAACTGGTGTGGCGCAGGTTCCGCCGGAACAAACCCGCGGTGGTGGGTGCCGTGGTGCTGGTGCTGATGGTGGTGCTGGCCTTCGCCCTGCCGCCGTTCCTCGAGTACGACTATCAGCAACTGGACTACACGGCGCTGCTGAAGCCCCCGAGCCCCAAGCACCCCTTCGGCACCAACCAGATCGGTCAGGACGTGCTGGCGCAGACGCTGCGCGGGCTGCAGAAATCGCTCATCATCGGATTCAGTGTCGCCCTGTGCACCAGCATCATCGCGGCCCTGGCGGGATCCGTGGCGGGTCTGCTGGGCGGCTGGACGGATCGGGCCATCATGTGGCTGGTCGACCTGCTGCTCGTGGTGCCGAGCTTCATCATCGTCGCGATCTTCGCGCCGCGCACCAAGGGCAGCGGATCTATTCTGCTGCTGATCGTGCTGCTGGCCGCATTCAGCTGGATGATCAGCGCGCGCATCGTGCGCGGGCTGACGCTCAGCCTGCGGGAACGCGAATTCGTCCGTGCCGCACGGTATATGGGCGCGTCGACGTGGACCGTAATCACCACCCACATCGTGCCGAACATCGCCTCGATCCTGATCATCGACACCACGCTGGCGGTCGGTGCGGCGATCATGGCCGAGACCGGTCTCAGCTTCCTCGGCTTCGGCGTGCAGCCGCCGGATGTATCGCTGGGCTCGCTGATCGCGTCGGGAACCAAGTCGGCGCTCACCTTCCCGTGGTTGTTCCTGTTCGCCGGTGGACTGCTGATCGTGACCGTGCTGTGCGCCAATCTGGTCGGTGACGGTCTGCGAGATGCGTTCGACCCCAGCGCCAAACGCGCCCGGGTGCGAACCAAGAGGTCCGGCCGGAAGGCGGCGGCCGCGGCGACGACGAAGCAGGAGACCGCGGCATGACGGACAAGAGCCCGGAGTCCGTGACCGATGAGCAGACCGCACGCGCGACCACGGCGCCGCTGCTGGAGGTATCGGACCTGCACGTATCGTTCCCCAGCGAGGAGGGCCGCATCGATGCGGTGCGCGGGGTGAGCTACACGGTGTCCGACGGCGAGGTGCTGGCCATCGTCGGCGAATCCGGTTCGGGGAAATCGGTGTCCTCGCTCGCCGTGATGGGGCTGCTACCCGATCAGGCGCGGGTTCGGGGCTCGATCCGCTTGCGCGGCAAGGAACTTCTCGGCATGGGTGACCGGCACCTGTCGGCGCTGCGCGGCAGCCGGATCAGCATGGTGTTCCAGGATCCGCTGTCGGCGCTCACGCCCGTGTACCGGGTCGGCGACCAGATCGCGGAAGCCCTGCTGGCACACAAGAAGATGAGCAAACAGCAGGCGGCCGAGCGCGCGGTGGAGCTGCTGGACCTGGTCGGCATTCCGGAACCGGAGATGCGCGCCAAGGCATTTCCGCACGAGTTCTCCGGTGGCATGCGCCAGCGCGTGGTGATCGCGATGGCGATCGCCAACGATCCGGAGTTGATCATCTGCGACGAGCCGACCACCGCGCTCGACGTGACCGTGCAGAAGCAGATCCTGAACCTGCTGCGCAAGGCCCGCGACATCACCGGCGCCGGCGTCGTGATGATCACCCACGATATGGGCATCGCCGCCACGATCGCCGACCGGATGGCGGTCATGTACGCCGGTCGGATCGTCGAAACCACCGGAGCCGCAGAGCTTTTCAATTCGCCGCGGATGCCGTACACGGTGGGGCTGCTCGGTTCGATCCCGCGCATGGACGGGCCCGCGCGCCGCCCCCTCATCCCGATCGTCGGCGCCCCGCCCGCCATGCACGCACTGCCGCCGGGCTGCCCGTTCGCGCCGCGCTGCCCGGTGTCGATCGACGAATGCCGGGCCGCGGAACCGCCGCTGCAGGACACCGCGCCGGGCCACCGCGCCGCCTGCATTCGCACGGCGGAGGTCGGCACCGACGCCCTGTTCACGGCGTATCGCCAGGAGATCGGCGAGCCGGAGCCCACGGACGAGCCGGAACCGCGCGCGGTGCTTCGGGTTTCGGACCTGGTCAAGACGTTCCCTATCACGTCCGGGGTGGTGTTCAAGCGGCGCCGGGGTGAGGTCCGGGCGGTCGACGGCATCAGCTTCGAGATCAGCGCCGGGCGGACATTGGCGCTGGTCGGCGAGTCCGGTTCCGGCAAGTCGACGACCCTGACCCAGATCCTGGATCTGGTACGACCGGAGTCGGGCACCATCGAGGTGCTCGGCAGCGACGTCTCGTCGCTGACCAAGGCGCGCCGACGCGAGATTCGGCGGAAAATGCAGATCGTGTTCCAGGATCCGTCCGCCTCGCTGGATCCGCGACTGCCCATCTCCGACGCGCTGGCCGAGCCGCTGCGCATCGACGGGCGGTCGCGCGACGAGATCCGCAGACGGGTACCGGAACTGCTGAAACAGGTCGGCCTGCGCCCCGAACACGCCGACCGCTATCCCGCCGACTTCTCCGGCGGCCAGAAGCAGCGCATCAACATCGCGCGCGCCCTGGCACTGGACCCCGAACTGCTGGTGCTCGACGAGCCGGTGTCCTCGCTCGACGTCTCCATCCAGGCCGGTGTGCTGAACCTGCTGCGAGACCTGCAGATCGAACGCGGACTGTCGTATCTGTTCGTCTCCCACGATCTTTCGGTGGTGCGCAATCTCGCACACGAGATCGCGGTCATGTATCGCGGCAAGATCGTCGAATCCGGCCCGGCGGAACGGATTTTCTCCGACCCGCAGCACGAGTACACCCGGGCCCTCATCGACGCCGTCCCGCTTCCGGTTGTCGCGCGGTAGGAGAAGATCGTGAAAGTTCGCTCGCTGAGCAGGCAATTGGCCATACCGCTGGTTGTCGTCGCGCTCGGGCTCGCCGCGTGCGGCTCGGATTCCGGCGAGGCGCCGCACGGGTCCGCCGCGGAGCTGGGGACCACCAACGACGTCAACCCGCACGATGTCACCGACCTGCGGGACGGGGGTAATCTCCGGCTCGCGCTCACGGCGCTGCCGCCGCAGTGGAACGTGCTGCACACCGACGCCGACGGCGAGGTGGCGGGCGTACTCCGTCCGATGATGCCGCGGGCGTTCAGAACCGATGCGGCGGGCAACCTGACGGTCGACACGAACTATTTCACCAGCGTCGAACTCACGAATACCGATCCGCAGCAGGTCGTCTACACCATCAACCCGAAGGCCGTATGGTCCGACGGCACGCCGATCACCTGGGAGGACATTCGCTCCCAGGCCGCGGCGCTGAGCGGTGCCGATCCCGCATTTCTCATCAGGATGAACTTCGGGTTCGATCGGGTGGAGAAGGTCGAACGCGGGGTCGACGACAAACAGGCGATCATCACCTTCCGGCAGCACTGGGCGGACTGGAAGGGGCAGCTCGCCGGCGAGGGATTCCTGTTCCCGAAATCGGTCACCGGCACGCCGGAGGCGTTCAACAAGAGCCTGGTCGACGGCATTCTGCTGACCGGGGGGCCGTTCACCGTCCAGTCGGTGGATCGGGCGCAGGGACGAATCGTGCTGGGTCGCAACCCGAAATGGTGGGGCGATACCCCGAAACTGGACACGATCACCTATACGGTGCTGGACAGCAGCGCCTTCATCCCGGCGCTGCAGAACAACGAGATCGACGCCGTGGGCATCGCCACCCGTGACGATCTGAAGACCGCCCAGGGCATTCCCGGGGTGGCCATCCGGCGGGCGCCGGGCAATGTCTGGTCGCATATGACCTTCAACGGCGCACCGGGTTCGCTGCTCGAGGATCCCGGCGTGCGAGTGGCGATATCCAAGGCGATCGACCGGCAGGGCATCGCCACGGCGATCCAGAACGGCCTGGTGCAGACTCCGCGGCCACTGGGCAGTCACGTATACGTGCAGGGCCAGACCGGATATCAGGACAACGGCCTCCCCTTCGACCCGGACGCCGCCGCGCGCGAACTCGACGCCCTCGGCTGGAAACTCAACGGCGACGTCCGGGAGAAGGACGGGCGCAGGTTGGAAATCCGCGATGTCATGTACAACGACCAGAGCTGGGTCCAGATCGCGCAGATCATCCAGCAGAACCTGGCGCGCATCGGCGTGCGGCTCGTCATCGACACCAAACCGGGCAAGGGCTACTTCACCGACAACATCAAGCCCGGCAATTTCGATGTCGCACACTGGGTGTGGTCCGGCGACGTATTCGTACTGAAGAACCTGCCGCAGGTCTACCGCTACGATCCGAACGACCTGCAGGGCAATTACGGCCGGGTCGGGTCGCCGGAGATCAACGCCCTCATCGATGAGGCGCTGGCCGAACTGGATCCCGCCAAGGCCGTCGAGCTGGCCAATCGCATCGACCGGAAGATCTGGGAGATCGGTCATTCGGTTCCGCTGATGCAATCGCCCGGAAATCTCGCGGTGCGCGCGGGACTGGCCAACTACGGGGCGCCCGGACTGGCGTCCTACGACTACACCAAGATCGGCTTTGTGAAGTGACCAGCGGTCCCGATGAAAGGAGCGACCCTTGCGGATTCGTTCGACAGTTGTCCGGTTAGCGATCCCGGCGGTCGCACTCGGATTGGTCTTGTCCGGGTGTGCGGGCTCGGATACCGAGGGGACCGGCACCTCCTCGATCGGGACCACCAACGACATCAACCCGCACGATGTCAGCGAGCTCCGCGACGGCGGCAATCTGCGGTTGGCCGTCTCCGAGTTCCCGCCCAACTGGAACTCCATCTCCAACGACGGCAACAACGCCGATATCGCCAATATCGAGCGACTGATGATGCCGCAGTCCTACCGGATCGATCCGTCGGGTAATCCGATCCTCAACACCGACTATTTCACCAGCATCGAGCTGACCAATACCGAGCCGCAGCAGGTGACCTACACGATCAACCCGAACGCGGTGTGGTCCGACGGCAGCCCGATCACCTGGGAGGACATCCGCTCCGAGGCCGAGGCGCTGAGCGGCCGGAACAAGGAGTTCCTGATCGCCGCGAATCAGGGCTTCGACCGGGTGGAGAAGGTCGAGCGGGGCGTCGACGACCGGCAGGCCGTGATGACCTTCAGGACGCACTACGCGGAATGGCGCGGGCAGTTCGCGGGTAACGGCTTCCTGTTCCCGAAATCGGTGACCAGCACGCCGGAGGCATTCAACAAGAGCCTCGTGGACAGTATCGGCCTGACGGCCGGCCCGTTCCTGCTGCAGTCGACCGATCGCGCCCAGGGCCGTATCGTCCTCGGCCGCAACCCGAAATGGTGGGGGGCGACACCCAAGCTCGACACCGTCACCTTCAGCGTCCTGGACAGCGCGGCGCTGGTACCCGCGCTGCAGAACAACGAGATCGACGCGGTCGGCATCGGCCGCCGCGACGACCTGGCCACGGCGCAGGGCATTCCCGATATCGCGATCCGGCGGGCGCCCGCCACCCAGTGGTCGCACCTGACCTTCAACGGCGCGCCCGGTTCGATCCTGTCCGATCCCAAACTGCGCCTTGCCATTTCGAAGGGCATCGACCGGCAGGGCATCGCCACGGCGATCCAGAACGGTCTGGTCGCCGATCCCAAGCCGCTGAACAACCACATCTATCTGGAGGGGCAGACCGGCTACCAGGACAACAGCCTCGGCTTCGACCCCGCCGCCGCCGCAAAGGAACTCGACGACCTCGGCTGGAAGCTCAACGGCGACGTCCGGGAGAAGGACGGCCGGAAGCTGGAGATCCGCGATGTCATGTACAACGACGAGACCTGGGTCCAGCTGGCGCAGATCATTCAGCAGAATCTCGCCCAGATCGGCGTGAAGCTCACCATCGACACCCGGCCCGGCAAGGCATTCTTCACCGATGTGATCCAGCCGGGCGACTTCGACGTGGCGCAGTGGAGCTGGGTCGGCGACCCGTTCCCGCTCAGCTCTCTCAACCAGATCTGGGGCTACAACCCGAACGATCTGCAGGGCAACTACGGCCGGATCGGCTCGCCGGAGCTCAACGACCTCATCGAGCAGACCATCTCGGAGCTGGACGAGAAGAAGGCGATCGAACTGGCGAACAAGGTGGACCGCAGCATCTTCGAAGAGGGGCATTCGCTCCCGCTGCTGCAGTCGCCCGGCATCGTCGCCGCGAAGGCGAACCTCGCCAACTACGGCGCCCGCGGTCTGGCCACCTTCGACTGGACGAAAGTCGGCTTCCTGAAGTGATTTCCGGTTCGGGCCATCCGCTGGCCTACCCGGTCCTGACGACGTTCGGCGCCCTGGCGATCTGCCTCGCCTGGGCGCCGTTCGCCGATCTGGAGCAGGCGAGCATGCTGGCGGCGGTGGCGGTGATCGTGCTGGGGTACACGGCGTTTCGGCTGGCCGTGGCGTTCGGCAAGCTGCCGGTGCGTGGCCTCGCCGCGGGAACCGTCGAATGCAGGCGGGTCCGGCAGCAGCATCGGCTGCTCAGCCGCTCCTGGCTGGAACTGGAGGCCGACGGCCGGAAGCGTTGGCTACCCGTATATTTCGATCCCGCGCTGGTGACATTGTCCGTGTCGACACCGCGAATGGGAAACGGAGCCATCCGAATCGACGAGTTGCGCCTGTATCCCACCGGACCGCTGCGCGATTCGGAGCCGACCGGAAAACTGATCGACAATCCCGCCCGCCCGAATCCGGACGGGGCCGCGCACGCCGCGCGGTCGGCACGGTTCGTGCACAGGCTGGTGCTGGATGCCCAATTCGCCGTCGCCGCACCGTTCGCCGCGCTGCTGTGGGTGTATGTCGCGGGCGGGGGGTTCCCCGCATTCGTGGGAGCGGTGACCGTCGCGGCGGGTGTGGCAACCTGGTTCGCCGCGATCCGCGGGTCCGATCCGAGCTGAACCTCAGCCGGTGACCAGCGGTTGCTGCTGGGTCGAGCAGTGGATTCCCCCGCCGCCCTCGACGACGGCGTTGCATTCCACCCGGACCACCTCCCGGCCCGGGAAGGCGTCGGCCAGGATCCCCGCGGCGCGGTCGTCGCCGCGGCGGTCGCCGTAGGCGGGCATGTAGACGGCGTCGTTGCCGACGTAGAAGTTGGCGTAGGAGTACAGGAAGTCGGGGCCGCGCTCACCGGACAGCTCGGTCGCATCCGGTTGCGGGAGTTCGATGATCTCGAAGGGCCTGCCCGCGGCGTCGGTGGCCCGGCGCAGGATCTCGCGTGCCTGGACCGCGGCGCGCGCGAAGACGTCGCCCGGATCCGGATGGACCGGCCAATCCACCAGGACCACACCGGGTTCGGCGAAACGAGCGACGGCATCGACGTGACAATCGGTGACGTCCTCGCCCGCTACTCCCTGCAGCCACACGACTTTCGTGACGCCCAGCATTTCGCCCAGCGCCTTTTCGATATCCTCGTGATCGAGCCCCGGATTTCGGTTCGGATTGACCAATGCGCTCTCGGTCGTCAGCAGGGTGCCGTCGCCGTCCACCTCCAGCGCACCGCCCTCCGTGACGATCGGCGCGACCACGCGGGGAATTTCCGCATGTTCGAGCACTTTTCGCGCGACCTTGGCGTCCATGTGGTATTCGGACTTCTGGCCCCAGCCGTTGAAGTTGAAGTCGATTCCGGCGGGACCGTCCGGACCGGACACAAATGTCGGCCCGGTATCGCGAACCCACAGGTCGTCCAGCGGGGCGGAAACGACCTCCACGGCCGAACCGCAGGCCCGGCGCGCCTCCTCGACCTGCTCGCGGCGGGCCAGCAGCGTCACCGGCTCGTGTTCGGCGATCGCGCGGGCCAGCCGCGTGATATCCGCGCGCACCGCCGGTAGCAGCTCCTCCCACACCGATTCCTTGGCGGGCCAGGCCAGCCAGGTCCGGGCGTGTGGAGCGGTCTCCGCCGGCATTGTGTAGCGCGTCATGGGCCCGACGCTACCCAGTTTTCGGAGACGCACCAAAAACTTTCGCCATTCGACTTTGCAGATGCGCTTTCGCGGTACCCGGCCGCGTCGCGATCGCGAATTTCAGCCATCGATGAACAATTCGGCCGTCACAATTCGACACCCGATACATAATTCCGTGGCCGATCTCCGCCGCGGACCACCGGCACGCGGTCTGTTCGAATTACATCGGTGCGACACAATTCCGGCGGCCGCCCGGCCCGGCTCGACCCGCTCGCGGAAACCGTTGCCTATCGCAGTGTTCCGGTATCGGCCGGGCGGCGGTGCGCCACCTACGGTCAGACCGGCGGGACGTGATCGCGCGCGGATCGACCGGCGGGGACCTCCGCCATCAGGTGAACTCCCGCAGGTGATCGGCGACCCACTGCGCGTACGTGCGCGGCTCCCGGGCGAGCACCCGGCGCACATCCCCGGTGAGCACCTCGTTTTTCCCGGCCCGGACATATGCGGCGCCCAGCTGCGCGCCATCGATGAAGGCATCGGACAGGCCCGCGGACCGCATCATGTCGCGCGCCGCGTCGTCGGAGAGGTCCGCGGTCCGCAGCTCCCTGCCCAGCGCAGCGCCGAGGATGGCCGCCTGGTCGGGCTCGGACAGCAGTTCGGGCCCGGTCGGCGTGTACACCCGGCCCGTGTGTTCGCCGGAAACGAGCGCCTCGACGGCCACCGCCGCCACATCGCGGGGGTCGACCACGCCCTGGCGGCCGTCACCCGTCCGCACCGGCACCACGCCGTTCGCCCGGATCGGCTCGGCCCAGGACCGCGTATTCGACGCAAAGGCGGTGGGGCGCAGGATCGTCCACTCCAGACCGCCGGCGCGGACCGCCTCCTCACCGGGCAGATGCCACGTCCCGACCCCTTTCAGATCCCCATTGCCGGTCCCGATCGCGGACAGCTTCACGACCCGGCGGACCCCGGCCGCGCGCGCCGCGGCGACCAGCTCGGCGTCGGTATCGGTGTTGTCCGGACCGAGCACCCCGACGAGGAAGGCCGCCTCGACATCCGCCATGGCCGCGCGCACGGCCGCCGAGGCGGAGTAATCGCCCTGCGCCGCTTGCACTCCCGAGGGAAAGCTCGCGTCCGGGTTCCGCGTCAACGCCCGGACCGGCGCACCCCGTCCGACCAGCTGCCGCACTATCTCGCTGCCGATGGTGCCTGTCGCACCCGTCACCAGAATCATGAACGACAGCCTGCCGACCCGACCACCTGCGGCTATAGGAAATTTCGGCACGGCCGCCCGGGCCGGGGCGCGCCTACAGTGGAGCTGGTGACCAGCACGCTGTCCCCGATCCGCACGGTCGAGCGCTTCACTCGCCCGATCGCGGTGCCCAGCGCCCTGCGGTCGTGGTTCAGCGCGGCCGACAGCATCGCGGACCACCCGGAGCTGACCGAACCGTTCATCCACGTCCCCGAGGTCACGACCCGGTTGGTGCTGCGCGATTCGGCGGACGGGCGGCGGGACGTGCTGGTGATCGGCCCGCTCACCCGCGCGACGTACAAGGCGACCGCCGCACCGGCGTCCTGCGTGCGGCTCGGCCTGGCCCCGGGTGCGGCACACGCCCTGCTGGGCGTACCGGCCGCGGACCTGACCGATCGCGGAGTACCACTCGCCGAATTGCCCGGTCCCCTGGCCGAATTCGCCGACGAGCTGACCCACGCCGCGCCCGAGGAAGTCTCGGCTTTACTGGAAGCCGAACTGCCGCGGCGTATCCCGGACACCGATACCTCCCAGCGCGCGCTGCTGCACGCGGCCACGGCATTGCTGTCGGCGACCTCCGCGACGATCCCGGAGGTCGCCGCCCGTCTGGCGGTGAGCGAACGTCATCTGCGCACCCTGTTCACCCTCGGAATCGGCGTCTCCCCCAAGCATTTCGCCCGAATCGACCGGCTGCGCCGAACCCTGTCCACGGCCGCGCATACACCGCTGGCCCGGCTCGCCGCCGAGCAGGGATACTACGACCAATCCCATATGACCGCCGACTTCCGCGTTCTGATGGGCGTTCCGCCGACCTCATTCTTCGAAGGCAAGCTACCCGCGCCCACACCCTGTTCCGTACGCCTTCGCGACTGAGCCGTCATTCGCCTTCGTGCATACCGGTGGGCGTGAATCGCGCCGAGCCGCACGCTCAGTCGTCCGCCGTCCCCAGCACCGCGTCCAGCAGTCGATGCAGGGCCCACTCGAAATCGGCGACGGCATCGGCGGCGGCCAGGTGCGGGCGGGCTGTGGTGAGGGCCGGGTAGTCGTTCGCATCGACCGCTAATCCCGGATGGCCGAGGGGATGTTCGTTGACGACGTACCCGAGCAGGAGGTGCCAGACGGCGCGATAGGTGCGCGCCGCGACCTCCGGGCTCAGGCCGGCGTCCAGCAGGGCACCGATCCCCGATTCCGCGAAGGGCAGTGCGGTGGCGGTCACCGAGGCGGCGTCGATGATCACCTTGGCGGCCCACGGATGGTCGAGCAGGACCCGGTGCGCCCCGAGCCACTGCCGCACGATCCGCTCCCTCGGACCGCCGTCCCGCACCACCGGAAACGCGCGGGCGAGGTCGTCGTTCAACAGGGCGAGCAGCTCACGGCGATCGGCGATGTGCCGATAGAGCGAGGCCTGGCCCGTGTTCAGGTCCTGCGCGACCCGCCGCAGGGTGAGCGCCGACAACCCTTCCGCATCGGCGATCCGGCGCGCGGCGGCCACGATCGCGCCGCGAGTCAACGGTTGTTCGCGCACCTCATTCCTTCCGCCCGGCTGGTCCGAGCCTAGGCGGCGGGGTCGAGGACCCACGGAGGACCCGGTTCACCGATCCCGGAAGGAGTCATCGCGTGGGCAGCGGCGACTCGTCGATGGGCGTGCCCTGGCCGGAGTCACGCTGCCGAGCGGATTCGGCACTTGCGAACGGCGTTCGCATATAGTTAGGTAAGCCTAACGCGAACGTTGTTCGCATCAGAAGGAGGCCGCGTGACCACCGAAACCCTGACCACCATCCCGCCCGCGATCCGCCGCACCGCCGCCATGGTCGCCCTGGCCCTCGGCGTGCTGTCCTACGGGCTGATGCAGACCATGCTGGTGCCCGCGATCGGCGTGCTGCAGCATGCCCTGCACACCAGCGCGACCGGCGCGACCTGGGCCGTGATGAGCGCACCCTTGCTCGCCAGTGCGATCCTGACGCCGCTGATCAGCCGACTGGGCGATCGGTACGGGCGGCGCCGGATGCTGCTGATCGTGCTCGCGATCTACCTGGCCGCCACGCTGATCGCCCTCGCCGCGCCGCACATCGGCGTGCTCATCGCGGCCCGCGCCGGGCAGGGCGTCAGCCTCGCGATATTGCCGCTGGCCTTCGGCTCGGTCCCCGACATCCTGCCGCCCGAGCGCGTGCACGCCGGGCTGGGACTGCTGTCCGGTCTGGTCGGCGGGGCGGCGGGCATCGCGCTGGTGTGCGGCGGGCTGATCGTCGACCATGCCTCGTGGCGATGGCTTTTCGTCGTCGGCGCCGGATTGATCACGGCCGCACTGGTTCTCGGCTACCTGGCCGTGCCGGACGGCACGTCCCGCAGTGCGGGACGGCTCGACATCGGCGGTACCGTCCTGCTCGCGGGCGGCCTCTGCGGAATTCTGCTGGCGCTCACCGTCGGACCGACCGCCGGATGGCTCGGCGTCCCGACGCTGCTGTTCGCCGTCGGCGGTGTCGCACTGCTGGCGATATTCGTTCGAGTGGAGCAGCGGCTGCGGGATCCGCTCATCGATATGGACCTGGTACTCCACCGGCCCGTCGGCATCGCGCATCTCGCAGCGCTCGCCCTGGGGGCGGTCCAGTTCATGTACTACGTCCTGGTACCCAAGCTGGTCGAATTGCCCACGGCGGCAGATGGTTTCGGTGGATCCGTTACCACAGCGGGGCTCGTGATGCTGCCGTCCACCCTGGTGGTCCTGCCCGCCGGAGCCGTCGCGGGCCGAATCATCGCCCGCCGGGGTCCGCGCGGGCCATTGGCCGCGGGACTACTCGTGACCGCGTGCGGCGCGGCGCTGCTGGCAGTCGCGCACGGCTCACCGTGGCAGCTGGCGGTGTGCGCACTGCCGATCGGGCTCGGCACCGGCCTGGTGATGACCGCACTGCCGTCCCAGCTACACCGGGTGGTCGATCCCGGGCGGGCAGCCACGGCCAACGGCATCAATACGGTATCCCGCACGGTAGGAGGCGCCTTGGGCAGCCAGCTGGGTGCCGCCCTGATCCTCGGCTCGGTATACGGCGGATTCCCGACCGCATTCTGGATCGCCACCACCGTCGGAACCGTCGGCGCGGCACTGGTATTCGCCGCCGACCGGTGAGCGGCCGGGCCGATGCCACGTCCCCGCGCTCAGGCGCCGCGGGCCTCGCGCTTGGCCCGCCGTCGCGCCAGCTCCTCCTGCTCCAGCACCGCCGCTTGTTCCATGGTGGGCGCGCCGCCGCCGAGACGTGCGGGCACCCAGCGCGCCCCCTCGGGCATCTCGTAGCCTTGCTGCGCCTGGTCGAGCAGTTGCTCCATGCTCGAACGCAATTCGGCGGTGAGGTCCTCGGCGGGCTCTCGGACCGGGATGGGCGCGCCGATGCGGATGTGGATCGGGAAGTTGTGCCGCCCCAACCGTTTCGGGATGTCCTTGGTCCAGACGCGCTGCGCGCCCCAGATCGTCATCGGCACGATCGGGGCGCCGGAGTCGATCGCCATCCGGGCCGCACCCGACTTGAACTCCTTCAGTTCGAAACTGCGACTGATGGTGGCCTCGGGGTAGACCACCACGATCTCGCCGTCCCGCAGCGCCGCGACCGCGCGCTCGAAGGATTCGTGACCGGCGCTGCGATCCACGCCGATCGCCTTGCAGTGCTTCATGAGCCAGCCGACGATGCCGTGTTCCAGCTCGGCCTTCATCATGTAGCGCACATTGCGGCCCGATTTGCGGCCCACCAGACCGACTTCCATGAAATCCAGGTACGCCGTGTGGTTCACGGCCAGCACGGCCCCGCCGGTGCGCGGAATATGTTCCTGCCCCGCGATATCGATGCGCAGGCCCTGCGCCCAGAACATCGTGCGGACCAGACCGGTGAGGACGTCGAAGACGGGCTCTCGCGCCATACTCTCGAAACTCCTGTACTGCCGCGGCCTTTCGGCTACTGCGTCGCGTCACCCGTGGCCGAGCGCCGCGCCGCCTTCTCGGCGGCCTCCGCGGCATCCATCGCATCGGCCTCCTCCAGCGTCGGGGCGCTGCCGCCGAGGCGGGCGGGCACCCAGTATGCGCCCGGCTCGTGCACGTAGTCCCGCTGCAGATCCCGCAGCATCTCCTGCATCGTCGAGCGCAGCTGCCGGGTCAGCTCGGCGGCGGGCTCGGCGATACTGCCCGATTCCACGGCGGGCGGCTGGATGGGCTTGCCGACCGCGATGAAGATCGGAGTATTGGTGCGCCCCAGACGCTTCGGGAAACCCTTCGTCCACACCCGCTGCGCACCCCAGATGGTCATCGGGATCAGCGGCACCCCGGCCTCGATAGCCATCCGCGCGGCGCCCGACTTGAACTCCTTGATCTCGAAACTGCGGCTGATGGTGGCCTCGGGATAGACACCCACGAGCTCACCCCGCCGCAGATAGTCGAGCGCGGCCTTGTAGGAGTCCGCGCCCGCCGACCGGTCCACCGGAATGTGCTCGAGCGCTCGCATGATCGGACCGGAGATCTTGTCGTCGAAGACCTCCTTCTTCGCCATGAACCGGATGTAGCGCTTCGGCGTCCGCACCGGTAGCCCGGCGTAGGTGAAGTCCATGTATCCGGTGTGATTGATCGCAATGACGGCACCACCGGTCGCGGGGATGTTCTCATCCCCTCTGACCTCGAATTTCAGTCCCTGCGCGAAGAAGACGGTGCGGGCCAGGCCGATGATCGTCCGGTAGACGGGTTCCACAATTCAGCTAGCGTAGTCGCAGTCACATTCGCGCCCTCCATCGCACGCGTAGGAAAGAGGTTTGCCGCAGTGAAATGCCCTCGACCAGCATTGCGTACCCGACGCACCCGGCCCCGTCGCGGGACGCTACTCGGGAGCCTCGCGCTGCTGGCCGCCGCGGCCGTGGCCGGATGCGATTCGCGGGTCGGCATCGAGGGCACCGACTACGACTCCGGGACCGAGACCAGCTCGACGGCAGCGGCGACCTCGGCCGCACCGGCGCGGGAGGTGGCGGTCACCGTATCGCTGGAGTCCCCGGACCCCGAGGCGGCCGACGCCCTCACCCGATTCGCGATCGACCTGCAGGAACTGCCCGGGCCGCAGCTGGTGGACAAGTGCTGGACAATGGCGCCGCGCAATGTGGAGTCGATGTACGCCGACAAGCAGGCCATCGTGCTCGCGCTCGCCCAGCCCGGCGTGGACGACGGCACCGCCATCACCTGGCAGGGCCCGGCCGCCCCGAACCGCGCCGGGGTCACCCTCGTCGCGCAGCGCGCCGATATCGCCACGGGCTATGCCTGCCCGCGGGTCTACCCCACCGGCACCGATACCGCGTTCAACGACGCCGACGCCCGCCACACCGTCCGCCGGTACCTTTCCCGCAGCGTCGGCCGGCCGCTGAATGCGGCCGATCGCGAGGACACCCACCCCCTGATCTGCGACGCCGCCTGGGATCCCACCGGTAGCGGCCGCACCGCCGCGGCGCCCCTGACGATCAACCCGGACAAGCTCACCGGCGTGCGATCCTTCGTCGACCAGTCGATCACGTCCAAACCGCTGCGCGGGAACTATCTCTCGGCCTCGGCACCGGTCACCACCGCCGCCGGGACGCAGGAGCGGACATTCACCCTGCGGCTCACCGACCAGGGCTACTGCCTCGGCGACGTCTCCGGGTAGCGCGGCGCCCGCGGCGCCGAAAACGACCTAATCGGACACTGCGGCGGCGGCGTGCGCGACCGCCCGGGGACCCTCGAGCGCCGCCGACGCGGCACGGCTACCCTGGGTGGCTGATAACGGTTCAGGAGGGACTTCTTCGTGCAGATCACCAGCGTCGGACACGCCGGATTTCACATCCGTACCCCGGCCGGGACGATCCTCTGCGATCCGTGGGTCAACCCGGCGTACTTCGGTTCGTGGTTCCCGTTTCCGGACAACACCCGGCTCGACTGGGACGAGCTGGGGAACTGCGATTTCCTGTACGTCTCGCACCTGCACCGCGACCACTTCGACGCGAAGAACCTGGCCGAGCGCATCAACAAGGACGCCACGGTCCTGCTGCCCGACTATCCGGTTCCGGACCTGAAGCGCGAGCTGGAGAAGCTGGGTTTCCACAAGTTCTTCGAGACCGAGGATTCGGTCAAGCACACCGTGACCGGGCCGGGCGGCGACCTGGACGTCATGATCATCGCGCTGCGCGCGCCCGCGGACGGCCCGATCGGCGACTCCGGTCTGGTGGTGTCCGACGGCGAGACCGTGTGCTTCAACATGAACGACGCCCGGCCGGTCGATATGGACGTGCTGCACGACCAGTTCGGCCACGTCGACATCCACCTGCTGCAGTACTCCGGCGCCATCTGGTACCCGATGGTCTACGACATCCCGAAGCGGACGAAGTCGAACTTCGGCAAGCAGAAGCGCCAGCGCGGCATGGACCGGGCGCGCAGCTATATCGAGCAGGTCGGGGCGACCTGGGTGGTCCCGTCGGCGGGCCCGCCGGTGTTCCTGGACGACGAGCTGCGCTACCTGAACGACGACCACGGCGACGAGGGCAACATCTTCCCCGACCAGATGGTGTTCCTGGAGCAGATGCGCATCCACGGCAATGCCGGTGGCGTGCTGATGATCCCGGGTTCGGTCGCCGATGTACGCGGCGCCGAGCTGGAGCTGACCCATCCGTTCGATCCCGGCGAGATCTACGACGACAAGGCCGCCTACATCGAGCAGATGGCGCAGCGCATGGCGCCCGTGCTGGCGGCGGAGAAGGCCACCTGGGCCACCGGGGACGGCCCGCTGCTACCGCAGCTGAAGGAGCTGTTCGAGCCGATCATGGCGCAGAGCGACCTGATCTGCGACGGCATCGGCTACCCCGTCGGCCTGGTGCTGGGCGACGAGACCGTGGTGCTCGACTTCCCCAAGCGCGTGGTGCGCGGCCCGATCGAGGGAGAAGGCAAATACCGCTACGGTTTCCGCATCGATCCGCAGCTGGTACGCACCGTGCTGCGCGACGGCGAGCCCGACTGGGTGAACACCATCTTCCTGTCCACGCGATTCCAGGCGTGGCGCATCGGCGGGTACAACGAGTATCTCTACACGTTCTTCAAATGCCTCACCGACGAGCGCATCGCCTATGCCGACGGCTGGTTCTCCGAGGCGCACGACGATTCGGCCTCCTGCGAGATCGCCGGGTGGGAGGTGCAGCGCCGCTGCCCGCACCTGAAGGCGGATCTGTCGAAGTTCGGTGTGGTGGAAGGCAATACGCTCACCTGCAACCTGCACGGCTGGCAGTGGGACCTGGAGAGCGGGCGGTGCAAGACCTCCAAGGGCCACGAGCTGCGCTCGCGCAAGCTGGTCTGAGCACGGCACTCCGGCCGGGGTGCACCGGCCGGAGCGACACGGCCGGTCAGGTGAGTTCGCGGGTCAGCCTCGACGACCACGGGCACCAGAAGCAACCGGGCAGGAACGCGCCGCACGCCTCGTCGAGATGGTCTTCGACGTAGGTGATGCTGGCATCACACACCTCGATGGCCACGGTGAAGAAGGTGACGGTGTCCGGATCGAGATGGAAGCTCCACCCCGGGTTGTAGTCGGCGGTCTGCTTGCGAATTCTGCCCATGACGTGGACGGACATCTGTTCCTCGCCGGACAGGATCCGGCGCGCTTCCGCGATGCGCTGCTCGTTGGTCAGCCGGATGACGAATTCCTTGCCGGAGTAGTCGGTGAATGCAAAGTCCGCCATGATCTTTCACCTCGATGAGTGGCGAAGGGGTAGGGGTGCGCGCCGTTGCAAATCGATGGTAATCGCGCGAATCTACGGGTCCGATCGAAATCGATTGTGCGGCAGTAAAATTGAAGAACCACCCCGTATGAATCCCCGAAACGGCGGCCGGATGATCGAGTCCGCGGCGGAACCGACCGTCATACCGGTTGCGCCGCCGTAATTACTGTCGCGCAGCGGATTTCACCCCCACGATCAGCTCCCGGACGGCCATCGCACCACGTGCCACCGGCGCCGCCACCCGACCCTCGCGCCCGATCAGTACCGCCGACGGCGTGCCGCGAACCCGGTACCGCAACGCCGCCTCGTTCCCCTGCTGCACCAGGGCGGGAATCTCGCCCAGGCCCTGCTCCCGACCCCACCGGACATGGTCGCCGATGTCGCCGTTGCCGACCACGACGATCGTCAGCAGGTCGGCCGTTCGCGCATGCCATCTGGGCAGTTCCCGCGCGAGTGCCGCACACAGCTCACATCCCGGGTGCACGAACACCAGCAGCAGCTGCCGACCCCCGATCAGTAGCTGCGCCAGGCCGATCCGCTCACCCGCCGCGTCCAGCAGCTCGAACTCCGGGGCCACCGCGCCCACGGGCAGCCCCTCCGCGCCCAGGGTCGACAGGGCCTGCTCGTCCACCCGCCGTCGCAGCGCCCGGACCTCCCCCAGGACCCACACCAGCGCGGCGACCAACACGGCGACGGCCGCCATGCCGACGGTGCGATCGACCGGCAGTGCGCCCGGCACCTCGGGATATGCGAGCGAACCCCAGCCCACGAGGACGGCCAGCAACATCAACAGACCATTGCGCAGGACCGTACGACCGCCGATCGGCGCAGTGCTCGCCGCCCCGAAACACGAACAGGGCGGACGCTTTCCGCCCCGGATCAGCCTGATGACCAGCACGGTGAACATCGTCAGCAGGACCAGCGCGACTGCGGCTGCCGCAGCGGACGTCCAAGGCGGCACCATCGCCGCCGCCAGCACCGCCTCCACCAGAGGTAGCGCCGTCGCGACCGTGGGTGTCCAGCGCACCGGTACTCCGAACTCCCCCACCGCCTTCCGCGTCGCAATCGGATCCGCCAGCTTCGCCCAGGCCGACAACCCGAACACCGCGGCCAGCGCCAACCGCCCCACCCACACCAAGTATTCGATCAGCACAAGTGCACCGTCGCACATCGAGAAAGATCGAAAACCGTATCGACAGAACAAGTTTCGGCATCCTTACCAAAACTCGGGCTTGCGATGTGGATCCCGGCGAAAGCATGCCGGGATGACGAGGGAATGTGACGTCGGCGTACTAGCGGGTCGAGCCGTAGTGCGCGGAGGCTCGAGCCCGCTCCAGGATGCGTAGGGCCGCGACGGCGTCGTGTGGATCGACCGGGGGCGGGGCGCCGTCGAGCAGGGCATCGGCCACGGCGGTATAGAAGGCCGGATAGTCGCCCGGCTCGGTCGGGGTCGGGTGCGTGTCCCCTTCGGCGCCGAGCAAGCCCCAGCCCTCGGGTTCCACCGTGCCCCAAGGTTTTCCGGCCTCCGGGCGATCGCCCGCCCGCAGCGCGGCTTCCTGCGGATCCAACCCGTACGACACGTAGCCGCCGACGGAGCCGAGCACGCGAAAACGCGGGCCCAGTTGCGGGGCGACGGCACTCATCCACAGGTGTGACCGCACGCCGGAGACGTGCGTCAATGCCACGAAGGCATCGTCGTCGGCCTGCACACCGTCGCGGCGCGTATCCAGTTCGCAGTACACCTCGGCGACCGGGCCGAACAACGCCAGCGCCTGGTCGACCAGGTGACTGCCCAGGTCGTAGAGGATGCCCGCACCGTCGTCGACGCCGCCGACCTCCCGCCATCCGCCCTTGGTCACCGGCCGCCACCGTTCGAAACGGGATTCGAAACGCCGCACCTCGCCCAGGCCGCCGTCCGCGATCACTCGGCGGACCGTACGAAAGTCACTGTCCCAGCGCCGATTCTGGAACACCGTCAACAACAGTCCGGCCCGCTCGGCGGCATCGATCACCTGCTCACCCTCGGCGGACGTGAGCGCGAACGGTTTGTCCACGACCACTGGCAGTCCCGCGGCCAGCGCCCGCATCGCGAGCGGCGCGTGGGTGCGGTTGGGCGTCGCGACCACCACGAGATCGATCCCCGCCGGGTCCGCGAACACCTCCTCGGCGCCGGCCACCACCCGCACGCCCGGGTTCTCGGCACGTGCCTGCTCGGCCCGCTCACCGGACGACGTCACCACCGTCGCCACCCGCAGCCGCGGTTCGGCGGCGATCAGCGGCGCATGAAACACCGACCCGGCCAGCCCGTACCCGATCACCGCCACATTCAGTTCCCGCATGCCGTCCTTCCCGCCGTCCGTCGCATTGCCGCACACCATTCTCTCCGAGTCGATCATCGGCCCGGTCGCATCCGAGTGATCGACCCCATCGCACCGGCGCAGCACAACCCGGCAACGCCTACGCGCCCGGGCGGACAGGATCGGCCGCCGAACACTATTGCGAGCCCTGGACAGTTCCCGGCCGCCGAGCCGCGGCAACGACGGCCACCAGGGTCAGCAGGCAGCCCACGACCGCGGCGAACGACAATCCGGAGCCGGTCGGCAGGACGATGTCCAGCACCAGAGCGGCAAGGAGCTGCCCGGCGACCGAGGTGAGGCCGAGCAGCAGCACCCCGATCCACCGGACCACCGCCACGGCGAGCGCGATGAAGAAGACACCGATGACACCGCCGAGATAGAGCCACGGTTCGGTGGGAAACCGGTCCGGCCATCCGATGCGGGCGAGGACCAGCGACTCCACGACCAGCAGCCCGGCCACCCCGGTGGCGAAGTTGACCAGCGTGGCCGAGTAGGGACCGCCGACCACCCCGATCTGCCCGTTCATCGCCTGCTGCCAGGCCAGCCCGATGCCCGAGACCGCCGGGAGCACGATCAGCACCGCCGCGGGCACACCACCGAGCAGATCCCCCGCCGCGGACGCCGTGTGCTCGGCTCCGGACCCGCCGACGGCCGAGATCCCGACCGCGGCCAGGGCCAGGGCCGCACTTGCGGTGCGCAGCAGGGTCACCGGCGTGCGCCCACTCGGGCCCAGCCCCAGCCGATCCACCACCAGGCTGCTCGTCAGCTGCCCGGCAACTACCGCCACCGTGAACGCGGTAACCCCGATCACCGCCACCGTAAGCCCCTGGCACGCAACGAAGAACGCCCCGCACAGCCCGCCGAGCAGCTGCCACCACCGCAGCCCGCCGCTCGCGACCGCGCGCCACACCGCCCGCACCCCCGCGCGCAGCCGTCCACTCAGCACGAACGCGACACCCAGCACCACCAGGCCGGATCCGAAACTGATGACGGCCGCGGCGATCCCGTCCTGCAACCGCTCCCCCAGCGCGCCGTTCACCCGCCCCTGCACCGCCACACCGGCGCCGATACACAGGCCGCACCCCACACCGAGTTCTCTCCGCACCGCTTCGATTCTGCGCACCCGGCCACCACCACCCCCACGGCGGGTAGAAATCCCGGCGAATCACCACCGACCTCGAACACCGCGCAGAGCGCTCCATGAACAGCACTTCACACATCGACACTCGCGCCGACCACTCGGCGCAATCCACTCAGTTCTTGCCGAGAGTCCCCGTGTCGTAACCGTTCTCGACCGGGATCCAGCCCTTGGCGGCGAAGTCTCGGTCCGACGTCCCGGCGCCGACCAGCCCGCGCTGCTCGTTGAGGTCGCTGATCAGCTCCGACACCGGATGCGAGTCGCTGTAGTGATAACCCTGAGCCAGCGCGAAACCGAGTTCCGTGAGCACGGCGGCCTGGTACTCGGTCTCCACGCCCTCGGCGATGACCTGCAGATCGAGCGATTTGCTCAGCGCGGCAATGACACCCAGCAGCGGCGGGGCGGGAGTGCCGGAACGGATGGCCGCCACGAACGACTGGTCGACCTTCAGAATGTCGCTGGGGATGGTCGCGAGGCGGCTCAGCGAGGAGTAGCCGGTGCCGAAATCGTCGATGGCGATGCGCACACCCCGCTCCCGCAGCGTGTGCAGATTCGCGATGGCGGTCTGCGATTCGGCGGCCAATTCGCTCTCGGTGACCTCCAGCACCAGCTGATCCGAGGGCCAGCCGGTATCGGCCAGAATGCCGGAAACCCGGTCGGCGTAATCGGATTCGGCCAGCTCCAGTCCGCTGACATTGACGTTCAGGGTGAGGTCGAGCTGGGCGAAGGTCTCCTGCAGCCGGGCGGCGTCGGCGCAGGCGCGGCGCAGCACCAGCTCGTCCAGATCGGAGATCAGGTCGTATTCCTCGGCCACCCGGATCAGGCCCTCGGTGGTGACATCGGGCTGCGCGTTCGACGACCAGCGCAGCAGCGCCTCCACCCCGACGGCCTTGCTGCCGCCCTCGGTGAGGCTCACGATCGGCTGGTAGTGCACATCCAGCGCGCCCTTGTCGATGGCCTCGCGCAGCTCCACGGCCAGCGGCAGCTGCCGCGACGACTCCAGCACGGTGCGGTTGCGCCCGGCCTGCTTGGCCCGGTATAGCCCCACATCCGCCCGGCTGACCAGCAACGATCCGGATTCGCCGGGCTGCCAGGAGGTGACTCCCGCCGAACATCCGGTCGTGACCGCGGCCCGTAGCTGTTCGGTGAGCAGGATCGCGGCCTGCTCGGTGGTATTGGGCAGCAGCAGCGCGAAGGCGTCGCCGCCGTAGCGGGCCAGCCGCTGGTCCGGCTCGAGCAGTTTCTGCCAGGTGTCGGCCACCCGCTGCAGGACCGCGTCGCCCGCGCGATGCCCGAGATGATCGTTGATCTTCTGGAAGCGGTCCAGGTCCACCAGCACCAGCGCCAGTCCCTGGCCGGTGCGGGTGGCGTGCGCGATCGCGGAATTCAGGGCGCGGTCGAAGCCGCGACGGTTCAGCAGGCCGGTGAGCACATCGATATCGGCGTCGGACGCCATCCGGGTCAGAATTCCGACGACGATGCCCGCGCCGACCGTCACCCCGGCCGGGATCATGCCCGACCACCACGGCAGTCCGCGCGAGGGCACCACCCACAGGCACAGCAGCACGGCGAACAGCACATGCGCCGCAACCCATTGCCAGCCAAAGAAAATCGCCGCATCGCAGGCGACGAACACGTAGAACGCGGCCAGGCTGATCCCGCCGACGGTGTTGGGGAACCAGTGCACCGCGATCGTCACCAGGATCGTCGCCACCGCGACGTAGATGTGGTGCACCGAATGCGGCAGCCGCGGACCCCAGATCAGCAGACTGACCCCCAGCAGCAGGGCGACCGCCGCCGCGGCGCCCACCAGCGGCCGATTTCCCTCGTCACCCGGGGCGATGGCGGTGATCAGCAGGCCGAGCACGCCACCCATCACGTAGAACGCACCGGTGGTCCGAGCCATCACCATTGCAGTTGCCAGCGCCGATGCCGTCCGCACCCGCGTGCGGGTATCGCCGCGAGACCCGATTCCTCGCACGCTGCCTAGCCTAGACACAGTTGTCCCGTGCAGTAGTCACATCGGCAGGAATCGGCTGGCAAAGTCTTCGATTTCCGTGTTCGCGGCGCACGTGCGAGTGCACGTGCGCGAATCTACCCACTGTGGCGAATCCTTGGCTACCGCAACGGTTCCAGGACCTCGCGGCCGACGAACGGCACCAGCGCCGACGGCACCCGCACCGATCCGTCGGCCTGCTGATGGTTCTCGAGCAGCGCGACGATCCAGCGCGTGGTGGCCAGGGTTCCGTTGAGCGTCGCCGCGATCTGCGGCTTGCCGTTGTCGTCGCGGTAGCGCACCGACAGCCGCCGCGCCTGGAACGTGGTGCAGTTCGAGGTGGAGGTGAGCTCGCGGTAGGTCCGCTGGCTGGGTACCCATGCCTCGCAATCGAATTTGCGCGCGGCCGAACTGCCCAGATCGCCCGCGGCGACATCGATCACCCGGTACGGCACCTCGATCGCGGCGAGCATGTCCTGCTCCCAGCCCAGCAGCCGCCGGTGCTCGGCGTCGGCCTCCTCGGGCTTGCAGTAGACGAACATCTCGACCTTGTCGAACTGGTGCACCCGGATGATGCCGCGGGTGTCCTTGCCGTAGCTGCCGGCCTCCCGCCGGAAACACGACGACCACCCGGCATAGCGCTTGGGCCCGGCGGCGAGGTCGAGGATCTCGCCCGAGTGGTAGCCCGCCAGCGGCACCTCCGAGGTGCCGACCAGGTACAGCTCGTCCTCCTCGAGGTGGTAGATCTCGGCGGCGTGCTGGCCCAGGAATCCGGTGCCCGCCATGATCTCCGGGCGCACCAGCACCGGCGGGATCATCATGGTGAACCCGTTGGCGGTCGCCCGCTGCGCCGCCAGTTGCAGCAGGCCCAGCTGCAGCAGGGCGCCGTAGCCGGTGAGGAAGTAGAACCGCGAGCCCGACACCTTGGCGCCGCGCTCCATATCGATCAGGCCGAGCGATTCGCCCAGTTCCAGGTGGTCTTTGACCGCGAAGTCGAATTCGGTTGGCGTGCCGATGGTCTCGAGCAGGACGTAATCGTCCTCGCCGCCGGCCGGGGCGCCCTCCTGCACGACGTTGGACAGGGCGCGCTGCGCGGTGTCCAGCTCGGCGTCGGCGGCGTGCTCGGCCGCCTCGGCCTCCTTCACCTTCGCCGCCAGCTCCTGCCCGTGCGTCAGCAGCGCGGGACGCTCCTCCGGGGAGGCCTTGCCGACCTTCTTGCCCAGCGCCTTCTGCTCGGCGCGCAGATTGTCGGCGGTCGCGACCGCGGCCCGGCGGGCGGCGTCGGCCTCGAGCAGTGCGTCCACCAGCGCCGGATCCTCGCCGCGGGCCCGCTGGGAGGCGCGGACCGCGTCCGGATCGTCACGCAGGAATCGGAGGTCGATCATGCAGTGATCCTATTCAGTGGCGCGAAGCGTCTCCGGATCGCCCCGTTTCGCACCGCGGCCGCCGTTGCGCGGCCCATAGTGGGATCGTGGGCACGACATTCGACACGTCCGTCATCGACGCCGCCCTCACCGAGCTGGGCGCCGGCGAAAAGAGCTGGGCACAAACACCATTACCCCGACGCCGCGCGCTCCTCGCGGAACTGCACACCCGAATCGGGCGGTACGCGGCCGACTGGGTCGCCGCTGCGCGCACGATCAAACAGCTGCCCGCCGACTCCCCGCTGCTCGGCGAGGAATGGATGTCGGGTCCGCTGGCCGTGCTGCAGGCCACCGACGCGCTGCAGCAGACCTTGGCGGTGCTCGAGGCCGGATACAGCCCGCTCGACGGGCTCGCCCTGTCCGCGGCGCCGGGCGAGCGGCTGGCGGTGCCGATCCTGCCGTTCGGCGGTTACGACCGCCTGTTGCTCAATGGCTTCCGTGGCGAGGTCTGGCTGCGGCCGGGCATCGATGCCGCGACCGCCCGCCGCGATGCCGGTCTGGCGCAACGGGATCCGGCCACCACCGCCGGTATCGGGGCGGTGCTCGGCGCGGGCAACATCACCTCGATCCCGCCCCTGGACGTGCTGACCGAGCTGTTCGCGCACAACCGGGTGGTGGCCCTGAAGCTCAACCCGATCACCGATCCGCTGCTGCCGGTGTTCGAGCAGGTCTTCGCCCCGTTCCTGGAGCTCGGCGCGCTGCGCATCGTCACCGGCGGGGCCGACGCGGGCGAATATCTGGTGCACCATCCCGCCGTCTCGCACGTGCACATGACCGGCAGCGCGCGCACCCACGACGCGGTCGTCTTCGGCGGCGGGGCAGGGGGCGCGGCCCGCAAGCAGGCCAAGGATCCCCTGCTCGACAAGCCGATCACGAGCGAACTCGGCGGGGTGTCCCCCGCGATCGTCGTGCCGGGCGAATGGTCCGACGCCGACCTGCGCTACCAGGCCGAGCACATCGCGACCCAGCGGCTGCACAACGGCGGCTACAACTGCGTCGCCACCCAGGTGGTGGTGCTGGACGCGCGATGGGCACAGAAGGACCGCTTCCTCGCCGAACTGCGCGACGCCCTGGACCGGGCACCGGGCCGACCCGCGTACTACCCCGGCAGCGACGCCCGGGTGGCCGAGGCCGTGGCCGCCTATCCCGCCGCCGAACGACGCGGCCCCGACCGCGGGCGGCTGCTGCTCGAGTCGGCCACCGGCCCGGCGCTGCGCACCGAGTACTTCGCCCCGGTACTCGGCGTGGTCGAGCTGCCCTACGAGGGCGGCGAATTCCTGCACCGGGCGGTCGAATTCGCCAACCACGAGCTCGCGGGCACGCTCGGCGCGAATGTGATCGTGCATCCGCGCACGCGGCGCCGGTTGGGCCTGGCGTTCGCCCACGCGATCGAGCGGCTGCACTACGGCACCGTCGCCGTCAACGCCTGGACCGCGCTGGCCTTCCTGGCGCCGCGCGCCACCTGGGGCGCGTTCCCCGGCCACACCCTCGACGACGTGCAGAGCGGGATCGGCGTCGTACACAACGCATTACTGCTCGCCGACGTCGAGCGGACCGTGGTGTCGGGCCCGTTCCGGCCGGCGCCCCGCGCACTGCTCGCGGGCGAGTTCGCGCTCGCCCCCACGCCACCCTGGTTCGTCGACAACCACACCGCCACCGAGACCGCCCGCAAGCTCACCGAGTTCTACGCCGCACCGAATCCTCGACTGCTGACGGGCATCTTCGCCTCCGCGCTGCGCGGCTGAACCGCCGTCGGCACCGCTCCCCGAGCGTGCCGCATCGGCTCGAAATCGCCCGTACCAGCGGCTGCGGCAGCGACCGTCGCGCCCGGCCCGGGGGACGGATCGGCCGAGGCTCGTGGCGGCTGCGAAACCGCGCTGTCATGATGGAGCGCGATGTCCACCGATGATGAGCCCCAGGCACCCGGCACCGAACCGTCCGGCGCCCCCGGTAAACCCGGGCGAGCGGCGTCGAGGCGGGCCGCGCGCAGCGCATCCGGCCGAGTGCACCTGCCCGCGCACAAGCTGCGCTGGGGCCTGCTCGCCGTCGCGGTCGGCGCGATCGTGGCCGCCCTGGTGACGATGTTCATCTCCGGCTTCCGCAGCTCGAACGGCCTGGAGGCACACGACCCCGCCTCCCCGCAGATCGGCGGGCGGGCGGGCACCGCGTTCGGCAGCGCGAAACCGGGCGACTGCCTGTCGTGGACCAACGCCAAGACGCTGGACCTGTCGAAGGTCAACTGCGCGGACAAGCACCTGTTCGAGGTCACCTCCGACATCGATCTGAGCCTGTACCCGGGCCGCGAATTCGGGCCGGGCTCACGGTTTCCGGACTCGCTGCGGTTCGCCGAGCTGCGCGACGAGCACTGCACGCCCGCCGCGGCCGCCTATCTCGGGGGGCGGCTGGACCCGCGCGGCCGGTACGTCGTGGGCATGATCAACCCGGGCGAACCCGGCTGGCGCAACGGTGACCGCACCATCCGCTGCGGACTGCAGCTGGTCAGCGCCACCGGCAACGCCACCCAGCAGACGGTGGGCCAGGTCCGCGACAGCGATCAGTCGCGGGTGTTCGAGTCCGGCACCTGCATCGGGATCAGCCAGGGGCTGCCCACCAACGAACCGGTCGACTGCGCCAAACCGCACGCCTACGAGGTGATGTCGGTGGTGGACCTGGGCACGCACTTCACCGGGGCTCCGCCGAACAACGCGGACCAGGACAAGTACATGCAGGACGAGTGCGCCCGCGCCTCGGACGAATATCTCGGCGGCCAGGACGCGCTGATCAACAAGACGCTCACCATCTTCTGGGACAACCTCGACACCCGCAGCTGGCTGGTCGGCAGTCACCGGCTGAGCTGTCTGGTCGGCAAGGGCACGCAGGACGGCTTCTCCACGATCACCGGATCGGTCAAGGGGGATGTACTCATCGACGGCCAGGCGCCGGTGCCGCCGCCGAACTCCGGCCGCTCCACCCCGTCGCCGCTCCCCGGCGCCCCGCCCGCGCCGATCCCGCCGCAGCCGCGGTAGATACCGGCTGGTGAGAGAACGAATGTCCGTTTCGATGTCCGACGACCGGTTCGAGGAGCTGGTCGGCGAAGCACTCGACATGATTCCGGAGGAGCTGGCTCGCGCCATCGACAATGTGGTGGTGCTGATCGAGCCCCGCAACGCCGAGGACCCCCACCTCCTCGGCCTCTACCACGGCATTGCGCTGACCGAACGGGTCGACAGCCAGTACGGCGGGGCGCTGCCGGACACGATCACGGTCTACCGCGAGGCCCTGCTCGACATGTGCGACAGCGAGGAAGAGGTGGTCGAGGAGGTGGCGATCACAGTGATTCACGAGATCGCGCACTACTTCGGTATCGATGAAAATCGCCTGCATCAGCTGGGATGGGGCTGACCCGGAATCGATGTGATTCATGCGGGAGTTCACTGCTCGGGGATTGACGAAGACCGCCCTCATCGGCTGGGATGGGGTTAATCTTGACCCGCGGAGCGGGTCAAGCCGCAAGAAACTTCGGATTCGAGGGAACCCGGCCGGGAGCCGTCGCGTCCTATCACTCGTAGGGGGAATTCTCGTGGTTCCACCGAAGGGCGGGCATGTGCCGGCTCTACCGCTGTATAGACACCACTAGAAGGAGTTCGAGTCATGCTTCTCGTCTCACCTGAAGCCATCCTCGCGGCCTCGGTCGAACTCGATCTACTCGCCGAGCGGCTCGCCGCCGCTTCCAGCCTGACGGCACCGGCAACCCATGTCATTCCCTCCGGCGTCGAGGAGGTCTCGCTGCTCGCCGCGGGTCACTTCAACCACGCCGCGGGCACCCACGACGGCGCGTCGGCCCAGGCGATCCTCGAGCTGCACCACGCCGCCAACACGCTCCGCATGCAGCTGGCGCAGTACATCGGCACCGACATGTTGCGTGCCGGCAGCGTCAACGCCGTCGGCGGCGCGATCCAGGCGTAATTCGGATACCACAGGGCTCGGACACACAAGGGGAGTAAAGAACCATGGTTGCAGGGATCACCGGAGCGATATGGGGGCTCCGACCCGCCGAAGTCAATTGCGCCACACTGCATTCGGGGGCACATGCGGTGCCGATCGTGGCGGCGAGCACGGCCTGGGGCGGGCTGTCCGCGGCCTGGGCCGAGGCCGGGGCCACCGTCGCGCGCGTGATGGCCGAGCTCGGTATCGGCATGGAGGGCATCAACGGTGTCGCGGCGCTGAGCAAGCTGACCGGCTTCCTCGGCTGGGCGGGACAGCAGACCACCATGGCGGCCACCATGAGCGCCAAGACGGCGGCCAACGCCACGGCCTACGGCGTCGCCGCCCTGGTGATGCCGAGCCCGCCGGAGATCGGGGCCACCAACGCCGCCGTGGCGGCCGCGCACACCCCACCCGGAATCGTCTCGGGCAGCTTCGCCGCGGCCGAGGCCGCGCGCGTCGCGATGGACACCCGCGCCGCCCTGGTGATGGAGACCTACGAGGCCGCCACCACGGCCCTGGTCACCACGCCCGGCGAGTTCCTGACCCCGCCGCCGGTCGCGGCAGGCGCCGGGTCCGCGCAGGGCGGTGAATCCGCGACCATGCAGGCCACGCCGAGCGATCCGCTGCAGGCCACGATCGCCGCAGCCCAGGGGCTCGCGAGCAACCCGTCCGTGGTGAGCGCCGCCACCCAGGCCGCGCAGTCGGCGGCGTCCATGGCCGGTACCGGGGTCACGACCGCCGGTAACGTCGCCGGTACCGCGATCTCCTCGGCGTTCAACGGCAGCACCGGCGTCCCGAGCTTCGCGGGCCCGATGATGGCGTCGGTCGGCGCGGTCGGCGGCACCGCCGCGGCCACCCGTGCCGTCTCGTTCTCCGGCGGTTCCGTCGGCATCGGCAGCAACGCGGGTTCGCTCAAGCTCCCCGACGGCTGGGGCGCGGGCGCGGCGATCGGCGGCGGCCCGGCCGCGACCACCGCGACCGCGGAGGCGACGGCCGCGAGCCAGGCGGGCGCACCTCCGGCCCGCACGAACAACGCCATGGGTAATCCGTTGCTCGGCAACCAGGCTCACAACGACGAGGAAGAGGACGAGCGTTCGGGTAACGACTACCTGCGCGGCGAGCACTTCGCCGAGGGCGGTGTCATCGCGCCCGGCGTCATCGGCGCGGACGCGTCCGCGGAGAGCACTAGGTGACGGTGCTCGGAGCGGGTAACGGGCCGTCCATGTTGGAGGCGGTCACGCTGTCGTTTCACGAGTTCCAGCTGCTGCAGGAGCGGCTGGAACTCACCGACATTCCGGTGGTGCTGAGCGCGAACCGGTACTACGAGAACAACGTCACCTACTCCGAGGCGATGTCCGCCGCGGCCGAATCACTCACCGATCGGGATCTGCTGCACGGTGACGCGGTCGCGCCGGAACTCGCGGATCGCATGCGGGTGCTGGACCGGCCGCACTGGGCACTGGAGATGCGCTGGATCGTCGGCGACGCGGTGAATCGGCTGTGCGTGGCCAAGGGCGACGACATGGAGGTCGTCGCCCTACGCGGGCCCGACTCCTTCGTCATCGACCAGTGCGGCCCCGACCTGCCGGGGACGGTGATCGCGGCGCTCGGCTCGCCCCCGGCGCTCGAGCTGTACGGCATGAACGCGCCGACCGAGGAGCTGGCCCCGATCCTGGGTGACACCGGTGACTCCGCCGCCACCGCGCGGCGCCTGGCGCAGGTCGGCAAGCCGGATCAGGACGCCACCACGCTGGCCGCGGCTCTGGTCGAGATCCAGTCCGCCGCGGAGATCGTCGGTGTCATCTACGGCGACGGCGAGCGGGATTTCTCGCCCAATCACGTGGCCGTCTTCGACACCCGCAACGGTCGCTTCCTGTCGACCACCAGCGTCTCCGACGACGACGTCAAATGGTCGTCGCTGAGCAGCGGCACCCCCGCCCGCCTCCGCGCCGCACTCGAGAACCTGATCGAATCCTTGCCACTGCGTGAGGATTTCAAGCCGAATCCGGGAGTGCTGGGCGGCTAGAGCACCTGGCCATTACCCCATCGGGTCGTCTGCCGTGGGTTCGGCATCGTATTCGAAGGGTGGGGTGTAGCGGCCCCACCGTACGCACTCCCAGCCCTGGAACTCCGGGCCACGGTAGCGCGGCAGCAATTCGATGGTCTCCGTGTTGTCCAGGTGGTTGTTGGTCGTGAACGGCGGTTCCACCCCGCCGATCGCCCGCGCCACCAAACGCATTGCGGCACCGTGACTGACGAGCAGGATGTCGCCGAGGCGATCGGCGCCGGGCGGCAGGAACTCCCGGCGAAGCCGTTCCAGTTCGGGCAGATACCGGTCCAGCACCTCCTGCCCGGTCTCGCCGCCGGGCAACCGCACCTGCAGTTCGCCCAGGTGCCAGGCGTGGTAGGCGTCCTGGAACATCCGGTGCGCCGCATCGGAATTCGCGCCCTCCAGCTCTCCGACCTGGACCTCGTACAGCCCTTCGATCACCTCGGCGGACACACCCGTCACCGATTCGATGTGACCGGCGGTCTGGCGCGCCCGCAACGCCGCCGAGCAGAACAACCGCCGCGGCGACGCCGCGAGATTGGCCGCGAACGATTTCGCCTGTGCCACACCGCGTTCGGTCAGGGCCAGGCCCGGCACGCGGGTATCGAGGATCTTCGCGACATTGCCCTCGGTTTCGCCGTGCCGCACCAGGACCAGCTTGTCACTCACAGATCCGCCACCCCCTTCTTCAAGTCTTCCAGCCAGGCCGCCGCGGGCTCGTCCGGCGGCGGCGTGCTGCCGCTGGGCGAACTCGCCGGCCACGAACCCAGGTAGCGGATCCGCCCGGCCGTTCGGTGCAGCGCCTTGAGCGCCTCGGCGACCGCGGTGTCGTCGACATGCCCGACGCAATCCAGATAGAAGCGATAGGTGCCCATTCCGGTACGGGTGGGCCGCGATTCGATGCGGGTGAGATCGACTCCGCGCGTGGCGAACTCCGCGAACACCCGCATCAGGGCACCCGGTTCGTTGGCCAGCTCCAACACCACCAGCGAGGTCCGGTCGGCGCCGGTGCGCGGCGGCGCCACCCGCGGCCTGGTCACCAGCACGAACCGGGTGACCGCCTGGTCGTGGTCGGCCACGCCGGAGGCCAGCACCGCCAGCCCCAGCCGCTCCCCGGCCAGCGTGGTCGACACCGCCGCCTCGGCGTGACCGCTCACCACATCCTCCGCGGCGGCGGCGTTGGACGACGAGGTGTACAGCCGTGCCTGCGGCATATGGTTCGACAGCCACACCCGCACCTGCGCCGCGGCGACCGGATAGGCGGCGAGGGTCCGCACCTGGTCCAGCGCCACACCCGGCCGGGCCACGATCGTGAAGGCCACATCCAGCTCGGTCTCGGCCACGATCTGCAGGCGCGGGCCGACGGCGAGCGCATCGAGCGTCGGCGATATCGACCCCTCCACCGAACTCTCGATGGGCACCACCGCACCGTCGACCTCGTCGGCCCGGATCAGTTCGAGCGCGGCGCCCTGGCTGGGTGCGGCGACGCGTTCGACCGGTCCGTCGAAGACGTTCGCGGACTCGAGCTTGACAAGGGCCATCTCGGTAAAGGTTCCCGACGGCCCGAAATAGGCGATACGCGGCACGGATACGACATTACCGAGGAGTCGGGGGTGGGCCGGGAGTTTGCGCGATGTCAGGGGCCAGCACCGCCAGGGTGCGAGCGACCTCGCGGGGGTTGTCCGACTCCACTGCCAGCAATACCTCGCGCAGCGCCTGCACGGCCGGGGGTTTGAGCCCGCGCAGGAATTCGATATCCGGATCGCGCAGCGCCGCCGCGATGTCCTCACCGCACAGCGCGGCGGCCGTGGCCGCGACCAGTGCCAGGGCCCGCTCCCCCGATGCGGCGCGGGCCACGAATCCGGTATCGGCGTGCGCGGCTCCGGCCAGAAAGGCCGCGACCTGCGAGTCCGGTGCCGCGCCGTCGAGCAGCGGCGCGTCGGACACCGCGGACGGCGCGCGGACCAGACCCTCCACCAGACCCACGGACGGTTTCGGCGGCACGCTCAGCGACACCAGGACCGGCTCGGCGGGCGGATTCGAATCATGCGGCACGTTTCCACCGTAGCGATCGCAACGCTTGCGCAACCCCTCGTCGTCACTTAGCTTAGGTTTACCTAATTACAGCGCCGGGTCCGGACATCTGGAGGTATGCATGCCGCGCACGACCACGACCGCCGCACCGTCCACGGCCGAGCGGGTGCGAAATGCCTGCGCACACGCCGAGCAGGCGGTGCTGGCCCTGCCCGGCGCCGATCCCGTGCCCACGACCGTGCATCACCTGCGGGCGTGCGGCGATGCGGTGATCGCGGTACCGATGGATTCATCGGCGGTGACGGCGGCCTGGGGTCCACTCGGCTCGCCCGCCGTGCTGGAGCTGACCGATATGGCGCCACTGCCGCTGCGCGAGCCGGTCCGGGCGCTGGTGTGGCTGCGCGGGCGGGTCCGCGCGGTTCCGGAGCACGCCCAGCGCGTCCTGGCGGGCGAGGTCGCCAAGGAGCACGCGCACCCGGCACTGCTCGACGTCGGCCACACCACCACGCTGCTGCGGCTGGTCATCGACTCCGCGGTGGTGGCCGATTCCAGCGGTGCCGCCTCGGCCTGCCAGGAACAGTTGCGCACCGCCCAGGCCGACCCGTTCTGGGAACTGGAGGGGGCGTGGCTGCAGCACATGGACGCCGACCACGCCGACGTGGTCGCGCAGCTGGCCCGGCACCTGCCGGTCCGGCTCCGCGGCGGCGCGGTGCACCCGCTGGCCATCGACCGCTACGGCGTGACCCTGCGCGTGGAGAGCCCCGACGACGGCGACCACGACGTCCGCCTGCCCTTCGAATCCCCCGTCGACGACATCCAATCCCTCAGCCGCGCGGTCCGCATCCTCGCCGGTTGCCCCTTCCTACACGGCATGCGCCGCATCTGACGGCACGCCAACACCAGCTCGCGCACCCCCTGCGCGTTCACGCACCGCCTTCAGCAGGCTGGAGCGGGTGCGTGAAAACGCACGAGGTGCGCGAACTCGCTGACTGGGGCCGGCACATAGATTGGCGGGCATGGTGTCTTCCGCCGATTCCGTTCCTGGCCGGCGCGAGCCCGCGACGGGGCGGGAGCGTACGGCGATTCGGATCGAGATCGCGATCGTCCTGGTCGTCACGTTCGGGCTGAGCGGGGCCAATGCGGCGCTGTCGCTGCTCGAGAGCGCGCTGGCGCCGGGCGGCGTGGGCGGACAGACGGTGGCGCTGAATCCGTCGCGGGCGGCGCAGTCGGCCATCGATCTGATGTTCCAGTTGCTGAGCGTGCTGCGGCTGCTGGGGTGGGGCGCGCTCGGCCTGTATCTGCTGTGGCGCAGCGGGATCGGGCCGCGGCTGATCGGCCTGGCACGCATCCGCTGGCGCGGCGACGTGCTTCCGGGGCTGGTGCTGGCGGCGGTGATCGGCCTGCCCGGGCTGGGGCTGTACCTGGCGGCCCACGCGATGGGATTCAGCGTGACCATCGTGCCGAGTTCGCTCGGCGACCACTGGTGGCGGCTGCCGGTGCTGGTGCTGTCGGCGCTGGCGAATGCCGTGGCCGAGGAGATCCTGGTGGTGGCCTATCTCATCACCCGGCTACGGGCGCTGGGCTGGACCGAGAACCGGTCGCTGCTCGCCTCGGCCCTGCTGCGCGGCAGCTACCACCTGTACCAGGGCCTGGGCGGCGGGCTCGGCAATCTGGTGATGGGCCTGGTGTTCGGCAGGTTCTGGCAGCGCACCGACCGGCTGTGGCCGCTCGTGCTGGCGCACGCGACCATCGATACGGTCGCCTATATCGGCTACGCCCTGCTGCGCGGGCACGTGTCCTGGCTGCCCTGAACGCCCGAGCGCACGGGATGCAACCGCACTCGACGTCGGCGCCCGCCGAAACCGTGAGGATCGTCATCGACTCGAGATGAACCGGCGGGCCCGGCGGATCAGTAGCATCTCGGTGATGAACGGCGACGACCCCCAGCATTACGCGCGGACGCGCCGGGTCCCGCCGCCAGGACCCGGCCGCCCCGCGCCGCCCCCACCCGATCAGCGGCATCCGCGCGGCGGACAACCCCGGCCCCCGCACGAGCCCACCCAGGTGATGCGTCGCGACGGCGCCCGCGAGCAGGCCCTGGCCTGGTCCCAGGTGCCGCCCGCGGACAATCCGCCGCCCCGCTACCGCCAGGGACCACCGCGTCGGCCCGCGGATCACGCGCCGACGCAGCGTCCCGTGCCGTATCGCGAACCACCGCCGCCGCCTCCCCCGGGGCCGCCGCCGCGCCGCCGCGAGCGGCCGCCCCCGGAACCGCGGATGCGCCGCAAGCGGCACTGGGGCCGCTGGCTGGTCGCGCTGCTACTGGTCGCGCTCATCACGCCGATCGTGGCCGCGATCTATCTGGACCGCTCGCTGCACCGCATCGACGCGCTGGGCGACTACCCCGACCGTGTCGGCGACACGCCGGGCACGAACTGGCTGCTCACCGGATCCGACAGTCGCCTGGGCTTGACGAAGGATCAGGAGAGCGAACTCTCCACCGGCGACACCTCCGATGCCGGGGGCGAGCGCAGCGACACGATCATGCTGGTGCACGTCCCGAAGTCCGGCGCCACCACGATCGTGAGCCTGCCGCGTGATTCCTATGTACCCATCCCGGGCATCGGCCGGGACAAACTCAACGCGGCCTATTCCGCCGGCGGCCCGAAGCTGCTGGCGCAGACCGTGGAAACGATCACCGGCCTGCACATCGACCATTTCGCGGAAATCGGTTTCGGCGGCTTCGCCGGAATGGTGGACGCGGTGGGCGGAATCGATATGTGCCTGCCCTATCCGATCGATGACCCGCTGGCAGGAATAGATCTGCCCGCCGGCTGCCAGCATCTCAGCGGCGCCCAGGCGCTCGGCTTCGTCCGCACCCGCGCCACGCCCCGGGCCGACCTCGACCGCATGCAGAACCAGCAGATGTTCATGGCCGCCCTGCTGAAGAAGGCGACCAGCACCGGCACCCTGATCAACCCGCTGCGCAGCTGGCCGCTGGCCCAGGGCCTGACCAGCTCCCTGCAGGTCGACAACGACGACCACATCTGGGATCTGGCCCGGCTGGGGTGGGGCCTGCGCGGCGACACCGTGACCACCACCGTCCCGATCGGCGGCTTCGACGACGTCTCGGGCAGCGGCAACGTGCTGCTGTGGGACAAGGAGAAGGCGGGCCGGTTCTTCGACGCACTCGCATCGGACAAGCCGATCCCCGAGGACCTGATCACGCGGTAACGTCGATCACATGCCGAACAACGGTCACACCCCGGACAACGTTTCCGCCGCCGACGGCGAACGGTCGTTTCCGGATTCGCTCCGGGACCAGATTCGCCATGAATTCACCGCGGCGCGGCAGTATCTCGCCGCCGCGGTGTACCTGGACACCCTGCGGCTGCCGCGGCTGGCGGGTGTCTGCTACCGCGGCGGGGACGACAAGCGCGGGCACGCACTGCGCATGATCCAATACCTGCTGGACCGGGATATCCCGGTCCAGATCGGCGGGCTCGACGAGATCGTGCCCACCTTCGATTCCGCGCGATCGGCCGTCGATTTCATGCTGCGGCGCGAACAGCGCCTGGCCGATCGGCTGAACGCCCTGTCCCGCACCGCCGCGGAGACGGGCGACTATCTCGGCGAACAGTTCGTGCAGTGGTTCCTGCGGGATCAATTGGAGGAGGTGGCCCGGATGACCACGCTGCTCGCCGTATGCGACCGCGCCGACGGAAACCTTTTCGATGTCGAGGACTTCGTCGCACGCGAACTGCAGCGTCCCTCGAAGCCCGATCCGGCCGCACCGAAAATGGCGGGAACAACCCGCATTTGATTAGGCAATACTTGCCTCAATAAGGTTGTACTCAATAAGGGTGCACTTGGATGACAAGCGCGATAACCAGCATTAATGTCGTGCTCATGTCCAGCCACCCCGAAACCCCACGCAGCAAGTTCCACAGCTTGCTCCACGATCAGATTCGGCACGAATTCAATGCCGAACATCAGTACATCGCAATCGCAGTATGGTTCGACAATGCCGATCTTCCGGTGTTGGCGAAGTACTTCTACAAGCAGGCCGTCGAGGAACGCAACCACGCGATGATGATCGCGCAGTACTTCCTCGATCGCGATATGAGCATCGACCTGTCCGGCATCGACGGCGCGAAGTCGAAATTCGAGAATGCCCGCGAGCCCATCGCCCTGGCCCTGGCCCAGGAGAAGACGGTCACCGATCAGATCGTCCAGCTGGCCAGCACCGCCCGCGAAGAGGGCGACTACCTGGGCGAGCAGTTCATGCAGTGGTTCCTCAAGGAGCAGGTCGAGGAGGTCGCGCGGATGACGACGCTGCTCACCGTCGCCGACCGCGCCGGTAAGAACCTGTTCGATCTGGAGTATTTCGTCTCCCGCGAGATGAGCGGACCGGACGACACGTCGGGTGCGCCGCATGCGGCGGGCGGAGCGATCTGAGGTTCCCCCACAGTGAGCGACGCTCGGCTCCGCCTGCGCGGAGCCGAGCTTTTCGTTTCTAGCGCAACGTGACCTGACGGGACCGCAGGCCGTCGCGGGACCGCCGCTCGTCGGAACTCAACGGCGCGTCCGAGGCCACCGCCTCCGCCAGCCGCGCGCCGAATTCCCGGGCGGGAGCGACCCATTCGCTCGGGTGCCGCTCCCGATCCAGGTCGAACACCGGCACCAGCAGCCCGTGGGTGCGGAACGAACCCGCGAACCGGGAGCCGTCGCCCAGATGCAGACCGCCGGCGGCGTGCACGCGGGCCAGCGCCAGCATCAGCGCGTCCTCGTCCTCGGGGCGAACCCAGCGCACGTGCGCCTTCTCCCCGGCGTCGACCCACCAGGCCGCGCCGATCGCATCCCCGCCCAGTTCCAGCCGGTCGGACGGCATGATCGCCTGGTTGGCCTGCTCGATGGTCGCCGCGACCTGCGGATCGGGG
Source organism: Nocardia mexicana NBRC 108244 (assembly GCF_001613165.1). Lineage (GTDB taxonomy): Bacteria > Actinomycetota > Actinomycetes > Mycobacteriales > Mycobacteriaceae > Nocardia > Nocardia mexicana. Next base: position 10,118 of record NZ_BDBV01000107.1, on the reverse strand, counting down.
GTCACGCCCTCGGGCACCCACCAGTCGAAGTCCTGGTGCACGGTCAGATCCAGGCCCGCGCCCGGATCGATCACCTCGCCCAGCGCCGGTACCGCGTCCTCGGCGGCCTCGGCCGCGGCCTGCAGCGATTCGCCGGGCTCGGCGCTCTGGGTCCACAGCACGGCGGCGGCCAGGTCGGCGGCCGGGTCCTCGGACTGGAACTGCACCTGGGCGCCGACGAAACCGGTCGGCTCGTCGCCCGCGCGCACCAGGGCGGCGACCGCGCCGGGCAGCACCGTGGCGAGGGTGACGGGACGCTTGGCGCCAACCCCGCTCGACAGCTTCAGCGTCGCGGTGGCCGACGGCACGAACTCCCGTAGTGCGACGAGATCGCATTCGACGGCCAGGCCGGCGAAGGGGCGCGCGACGGCCTGCGCCGCCTGCTCCTGTGCCGCGCGGCGCTCGGCGAGACGCTGGGCCCGATTACTGTCGGGCTTGGGTTGATTCCGTTTGCTCTTACCCACGAACGGTGAACCTACAGTGTCGGATTGAGCACACGGCGCAGGGGCACGCGAGTCACACCGTGGCCAGGACCGCTTTGGTGCGACCCGGGTGATTGGTCGCGATCCAGCTGACGCCGAGATCGGCGCAGAGCTTGACGTCCTCCGCGGCGTCGACGGTCCAGCAGTAGGTCGCACGCCCGGCCGCGGCCGCCTTGTCCACCAGCTCGGGATGGTCGCGCAGGGTCTTCACCGACGGCCCGACGGCGGTGGCGCCCACCGTGGTCGCCGCGCTGCCGCCGAGGTACCGCGACGACTCGCCGAGCAGCACCGTGGGCAGCAGCGGGGCCGACCGCCGGATGCGCCACACTGCGGTGGCGGCGAACGACATCACCACCGCGCGCGAGTGATCGGCCGAGGCCGGTGTCGCGATCCCGAACCGCTGCAGCTCGGCCAGCACCTTGGCCTCCACCAGCGCGCCGTAGCGCACCGGATGCTTGGTCTCGATGAACAGCTTGGTGGGCCGGCTGCGCCAGTCCAGCACCAGCGAGATCAGCTCGCCGAGGGTGACCACGCCGGCCGGCGCATCGTCGGCGCCGAAGTCCAACTCCCGCAGCTCGTCCAGGCTCAGCTCGCTGACCAGCCCGGTGCCCGAGGAGGTCCGGTCCACGGTCCGGTCGTGCACGCAGACCAGATGCCCGTCGCGCGTCAGCCGGACATCGCATTCGACGCCGTCGGCACCCTCCCGCAGCGCCAGCTCGAAGGCCGCCAGGGTGTGCTCCGGGCGCGCGCCCGACGCGCCGCGGTGCGCCACCACGAACGGTGCGCGACTGTCTCGGCTCACTTCGCCATGACCTCCTCCTGCTCGGACCCGGCCTCGGACGCCACCTCGGGCTCCGCATCGGAGCCGCCATTCTTCCCGACCGCCGAATCCGGCGCGCGCTCATTACTTTCCGCCACCGGGTGTACGGGCTCGATGACCGGGGCGGCCGGACCCACCGCCGCGAGCCACCGCTTCGGCATCCGGACGCGGCCGCGCAGGTCACGACCCTGGATCAGCCTGACGACCCACAGCGACAGCACGGCGACCGCGGCGGCCACCAGATCGGTCCAGACGGTGAACATCACACCGTCGGCCTGGGCCTGCAGCGAATCGGCGGTGCGCCAGCACAGGGCGGCGATCACCATGGCGCCGTTGCACACCCACGCACACCACCAGATTCGCACCGCCCGCACGGCGCGGGAGTCCCCGCCGAGCCGCCGGACCAGTTCCATCAGGAACACGCCCGGCCAGATCAGATTCACCCCGGGAATCAGACAGCCGCACAACAGCATCGGCAGCGAGCGCGGATCGCGTCGCCCGTCCCGCGCGTACGCGTCCCGGCGGGCGTCGACCAGCCAGCCGACCAGCGCGAGGGCACCGGCCAGGGCGAACAGCAGCGCCAGCACCCCGGTCAGGTAGACCGCGATGTCGGAGACCAGCAGCGTCGCCGGGTGAATCAATCGGGTGCGATTGACCAGCAGGATCAGATACCGCCCGAGTTCGGCGATGCCCGCCACCGCGAACAGGGCGGCCGTGATCACCAGCAGCCGCTCGAGGCGGTCGGTCAGCCGGGAGAGCGAGTGGCGGGCGACCGTCGACGGGCGCGGCGGCTCGTCCCGCAGGCCCCACCGCGGCATCTCGGAATAGCGGGGGGTCGCCGGCGCGGACCGGGCGGAACGGCTCGACCGGCCGTCGCGCGGATGCCGGCCCGGCGGCCGGGCCACCCAGCGATAGTTGCGATGCTCGGCGGGGGCGTCGACCGGGGCGGGCGACAGCAGCACGCCGCGGCAGCGCGGGCACCAGTGCATCGGCCTGCCCTGCACCGCCCAGCGCGACCCGCAGCGGGCGCAGGGCTGCACGACCGTACTCATCGGGCGCCGCCCCCTTTCATCGGTAGCTGTGTCATCGGAACCCGTGGGCCATCAGTAGATCTTCGCCTCGTGCTCGTCCGCACCGGCCAGCGGGCGGCCGGAGCGCTGCCATGCCACCATGCCGCCGACGACGTGCACGGCGTCGAATCCGACGTGCGTCAGGTACTTCACCACCTCGATGGACCGGCCGCCCTGACGGCAGACGACATAGATGTCGGAGTCGTAGTCCAGCTCGTCGACCCGCGCCGGCACGTCGGCCATCGGAATGTGGCGGGCGCCGGGCGCGTGCCCGAGCTGCCACTCGTCGTCCTCGCGCACGTCGAGCAGGATGGCCGAATCGGGGGGCGGGGCAGCGTCGAACTCGGCGGGCACTTCGTCGACCGCCACCGACGGAACTTCGGGGCTCGTCACGGTTTCGATCCTGCCACGGGCGCCGGACGGGCGGGGAGTTCCGCTGGTCTTCCGCGTCGGCCCGATCGCCGGACATGCGGTCGGTTCCGGCCGGACTGTGCATATCCCGGCCCTAGTTATCCACATAATCCACAACCTGATCCACAGGTTTACGGTGAGCTGACCGATCGATGGCCCGGAACGAGTGCGATGGGCCTGCGGAGCGCATGCGGGTGACCGATCCGAGACTCCCCTCCTCATCCCGGAGCGGTCACCCGCCGCCGAAGGCGGGGCCACGCCGCAGGTCGAGTACGTATCCGAGATCCGCGGCGTGGTCCCGACAACTACTTGGACGGGACGTCCGGCCGTTCGGTTCCCTGTTCTTCGAAAAAAACGACAACACTAGCGAGAAACCGAAATCCCGGGCTCTGCCCGGCACGCTCGGTAGCCTTGGCATATGGACGCGAGCAGGGGGTTACTCGACGGATTGGACGCGGCCGGGCTGAACACCGCACTTGCCGAGGCCACCTGCCTCGGCGTCGCGGTCGACGCCCCGGCCGCGCGGCTGCGACTCGAACTGGAGGTGCTGACCCTTCCCGTCGACGGGCCGCCGCCCGAGGACCGCCGCGTGGTCCTGATCTTGACCGGCGTCAGCCGAGTCGCCGCGTCCCTGCGCAAACAGGAGTGGGACGATCTGGAACCGCAGATCTCCCCGCTGACGCTGGACACTCTCGGCGAGGCGATCGAGAGCTTCGGTGGCGGCGCGTTGCACGGGTGGGATTTCATCGACGTCGACGACAGTGGCTGGGCGCTGTGGCGCGAGCTGCTGAGCCTCGACGCCACCGTCAGCGATCGACCGGCCACACATGTGCTGGAGTTCTCGCAGCAGGAGGGCGTCGATCCCCGCGAACTCGACGTGCGGGTGTGGTTCGAGGGGGTCGAGGTCGAGACCTCGGACGGCCGCTCCCTCACCCCCGCCGAATTCGCCGACGGCGGGCGGCGCTGGTGGAAGGCGCACGATGCCTGCGATCCGCGCACGATGCTGCCGGACGTCGCACCGCCGATGTGAGTCCTTCGCGTATAGCTGCCGTCCCTGAGCTGTGACGATCATCCCCGTCGTTCGACAGAGGCGGGAAGCGTCCGCGCTGACTAACGTCGTCCCTGCCGGGTACCCGGGTCGCACCGACCCCGGCGTCCATACCGTGGGAAACCTGGCCGGGATTGGAATCCGGGGGCATGGAACCCGGTTGCAACCGAGCGGGTGTACGAATGATGGTTGGGTGCGCCCGAGACACCTCGGGTGCACACGGCCCGACATCATGAGGAAGGGACATCGTGGCTGAGTACACGCTGCCAGATCTGGATTACGACTACGGCGCCCTGGAGCCGCACATCTCCGGGCAGATCAACGAGCTGCACCACTCCAAGCACCATGCGACCTACGTCGCCGGTGCCAACGCGGCACTCGAGAAGCTGGAGGCCGCCCGCGAGTCCGGTGACCACGGCGCAATCTTCCTGAACGAGAAGAACCTGGCCTTCCACCTGGGTGGGCACGTCAACCACTCGATCTGGTGGAAGAACCTGTCCCCCAACGGCGGCGACAAGCCGGTCGGGGAGCTGGCCGCCGCCATCGACGACCAGTTCGGCTCGTTCGACAAGTTCCGCGCGCAGTTCACCGCCGCGGCCAACGGCCTGCAGGGCTCCGGCTGGGCGGTGCTGGGTTACGACCAGCTGGGCCAGAAGCTGCTGACGTTCCAGCTGTACGACCAGCAGGCCAACGTGCCGCTGGGCGTCATCCCGCTGCTGCAGGTCGACATGTGGGAGCACGCCTTCTACCTGCAGTACAAGAACGTCAAGGCCGACTACGTCAAGGCCTTCTGGAACGTCGTCAACTGGGCCGATGTGCAGGAGCGCTTCGCCCGGGCGACCTCGCAGGCCAAGGGTCTCGTCTTCGGCTGATAGCGCCCGACCCTCCGGGCCCGCGAACCTGATTCGCGGGCCCGGTTTTTGTGTTTCCGCCCTGTTACCTGGGGCTTAGCACTCTCTGGTACTTGTGTGCCAGACATTGTTTGCGCCATTCTCGGGTACTCACAACTAAAGGACGGGCTCGCTCGTCACCCGAGCGGCCGGCCCCCGTACCCACCGGGAGGCAGCGATGCGCACGAACGATCAGGTACTGGTCACGCCCTTCCAGGCGCATGGACTACTGAGGGGTTTCCTCATCGGCGGTCGCTGGCCCGACACCACCAAGGAGTGGGCGCAGCTGCTCGTCCTGGCGGTGCGGGTCGCCAGCCTGCCGGGGCTGCTGGCCACCTCCACGGTTTTCGGGGCCCGCGAGGATCTGCCCGACGACCCCGAACCCGGCACGATCGGCCTGGTCCTGGCCGAGGGGCCGGTGCTGGGCGACGAGGCCGTCGAGCCCGGCCGCTTCGCCGATCACGTCCCGCCCGCGCTGATCATGCTGCATCCCCCGTCGGAGACCCGCCCCGCGCTGCCCGAATCCACGGGCGCGGCGTCCGGCTGCGTGCTGCTGCCCGGTGTGCCCCATCTCGGGCTGGAGCACCGCGCGGCATGGGTGGAGGCCGAGCTGGACGGCACGGTGAACACCATGGTCAGCCGCGTCGGCGTGGATCCGATCAGCGATCCGGATACCGCCGTACTCGCCATGCTGCTCGCGGCCTGAGCGAGCTCGGCCCAGCCCGGCAACACCGACCGGCCGCACCGGCTTCACGTCGCTCGACCGGGTCGTGCAGGGTCTGCTGCCCGACTCGCACAGGGTCTGCTGACGGGTTGCGACGGGTACCCGAAACTTTCGGCGTGGATCGCCAAACTTATTGTGCGCATTGCGATTTCGGCGACACGGGGTTGGCGTACGGCGGTAACCGAGGGTAGGCTGGCCGACAGCGAAGGGGAGTAGCCCCCAATCACGTGGTCGACATACTGACCCGCTGCGAGATCCGTCGAGCAGGGTCCGGCCACGTGAACCGGAATCCGGTGGGCGAGACCTTCGGCCGATGACAGACCAACCGATTATTCGGATGCGTTGTCGGCTGAGGGCGCACCCGTCTTCGGCCGGCAGGCCGGAGACCTGGGAGCCGATTCATGATCGCCACGATTGCGCTGAGCTTCGGCGTGCTCTTCGTCGCCGAACTGGGCGACAAGTCGCAGCTGATGGCGCTGACTTTCGCGCTGCGCTACCGGTGGTGGATCGTGCTGTCGGGCATCGCCGCCGCCAGCGTCGCGGTGAATCTGATCGCGACCGGTGTCGGGCATTTCCTCGGGGCGGCACTGCCGACGGATCTGATCGCGGTGTGCACCGGTGTCGTCCTGCTCGCGGTCGGTGGGTGGACGCTGCGCGAGGCGCATGTCCGAGGCGCGGATTCCGAGACCCCCGCGGCGGACTCCGGCACACCGCCCCCGGGCCGGGCATTCTTCGTGGTGCTGTCGGCCTTCCTGCTCGCCGAACTCGGCGACCGGACCATGTTCGCCACCATCGCCCTCGCCTCCAACCGCAGCTGGGTGGCGGTGTGGACCGGATCGGTGCTGGGCATGGTCGCCGCCGGCGCGCTGGCCATCGCCGTCGGCATCACCGTCGGCAAGCATCTGCCCGAACGGCTGATCGCGACCGGTTCTGGCCTGCTGTTCCTCTACATCGGCACCGCCACGCTGCTGGGCGCGCTGGTCCCGAACCTGGGCCAGGCGGCCGAGCTGGCGCTAGCCGCGGTCGCTCCCGCCATGGGAGGCGGCGTGCTCTGGCTGCTTCGACGACCCACCCGCGCCGCCGCGCCGGACGAACCGGACCGCCTCGAGACCCACGGCTGAGCGGATCCCGCCGCCGTCGCTCCGGCGAAAAGCGTGCCGGAAATACGTGAGGTGAGGGCGCGCCGGAATACGTGAGGTGAGGGCGCGCCGGAAATACGTGGAGTGCGGATCAGTTGTTGGCGATTGCAGCGGTCTGCTCGGCGGGGGCCGCGCCGAACAGGTCACCGCTGCGGCGTACCAGGTCCAGCATGGGCTCGCGCAGCGCGTGCAGGCCGTCCAGGTCGTCCGCGGCGACCCGGGTGGTGACCATGGCGCTCAGGGCCGCCACCAGGGTCTGGCAGGCGAACCGCTGCTGCTCGGTGTGGGCGTCGAGGATGTCGGCCAGCATGGTGACGAACGATTCCTGCAGCTGCGCGCGGCGGGCAATGGCCTTGGGCCCCACCGCATATACCTCGACCAGGTACAGCCGCGCGTTCGCCGGTTCGCTCGCCAGGCCGTCCAGATAGGCGGTCAGCAGCGCGTCCATGCGATGTTCCAGTTCCAACGGGTCGGCCGAATCCGTTTGCGCCCGTGCCGCTTCCATGATCCGGTCCACCAGCAGCTGCACAGCGCGTTCGTAGGCCGCCTCGAAACAATCTTCCTTGGAACGGAATTGCTCGTAGAAGGTCTCCCGGGACACCCCCGCCCGTTTGATGATCACCGCGACAGACGTTCCCACATAACCGTTTTCGGACATCGCCTCCGCCATCGCGCCCAGGATGCGGTCGCGCTGCGCGCGGATCACGGTCTCGCGGGGCAGGCCGTGACGGCCGCGGGGCAGCTGACGGGCGGTGCTGACCGGCTCTGGCATACGGACGACGGTAGCACTGAAGAACATATCTGTTCACAAACGCCTCGGCAGCGGCCCGCGGCCGATCGTCACCGAACGCCCGTTATGGTGCTTATTGACGGAAGGCCAGCGAGGGCCGTCACAAACGAGAGGACCAAAACACCGTGGAGATTTCGGGATCCGCCGCAATCATCACCGGAGCTGCGTCCGGCCTGGGCGCCGCGACCGCCAAGCGCTTCGCCGACCTGGGCGCGACCGTGTTCGGGCTGGACCTGCAGCAGTCCATCGAGCGGGCGGGCGACAGCGTTCCGGCCGGTGTCACCCTGATCCCGACCGATGTGACCAGCGCGGACGACGTCGCCGCCGCGGTCGCCACGGTCGTCGAATCCGGCGTGCCGCCGCGCATCGTGGTCAACTGCGCCGGCGTCGGCTGGGCCGGTCGCATCCTGTCCAAGAACGGCCCGCACGATCTGGAGCTGTTCCGCACCGTCATCACCGTGAACCTGCTGGGCACGTTCAACGTGATGCGGCTGGCCGCGGACGCCATCGCCAAGACCGAGCCACTCGACGAGTACGGCCAGCGCGGCGTCGTCATCAACACCGCCTCGGTCGCGGCCTTCGAGGGCCAGATCGGTCAGATCGCCTACTCGGCGTCCAAGGGCGGTGTCGCCGGTATGACCATTCCGGCCGCGCGCGACCTGGCTCAGTTCGGCATTCGGGTCGACACCATCGCCCCCGGCATCATCGACACCCCGATGCTGGCCGGCGTCACCGAGGAGTACCGCAAGGGCCTCGAGGCCGGCGTGCCGTTCCCCTCGCGCCTGGGCCGCCCCGACGAGTACGCGCAGCTGGCGCAGTACATCGTCGAGCATGACTACCTCAACGGCGAGACCATCCGCATGGACGGCGCCCTCCGCATGGCGCCCCGCTAGGCCGCGGTTCATTGCCCCACACCCCGTAAGGGAACCCGCGGGCCCAGCCCCCGGACCCCCGAAGGGATCTCAGGGACTCCGGCCGCCAGGTCGGATCACCGAATCCGAAGGCTCGCACCCGTGTACACGGTGCGGGCCTTCGTCGTTGGGGCGGGGCATCAGGGCGAGTCGGAGGCGGGGCGGAGCCAGAGCAGGGCGCGGCGGGTGCTCGCCACCGTGGCCTCGGCGACGGCCTTGGTGACGAAATGGCCGACGGCGGTGACCAGGGCCAGCACCACGATCGCGGCGGGCGCCCACGACCAGCTCAGGGCCAGCAGGATGCGGTCGACGGTGTCACGCGGCTGCACCACCGGCTCCCAGCTGTTGAGCCGGGTCCAGCGGCCGAGGAAGATGCCGATCGCGCACAGCAGGTGCAACCCGAGGATGACCGGCACCCGCCACCGCGCGAGGCCCACCCCGTCCAGGAACCGTCCGACCTCGGCCAGCGCCAGGTAGTAGGCGAGGAAGCCGGAGACGATCAGCGCCGCGTAGAGCGGCAGCACCGTCGTGACCACCGGCCCGTCGCCGACGAAGTGGATGTCCTCCCGCAGGTGCACCAGGTCGGTCACCACATAGGGCGCGTTGGGCAGGAACAGCACGAACAGCGCGACCCCGGCCCACCACACCGGTGAGCGCGGTATGTCCGTCGCACCCCTGCGGGTGCGGAACACCAGGAGCGCCAGCAGCACCGGAACCCACGCCAGGACCGTGTTCCAGGCCATCCAGAAGAAGTCTCGACGAACCAGGTCCACCAGGTTCGCCCCCACCGAATCGAGCACGACGTCCATGCGTCCATCATGAGGGATCTTCGGCGTCGGCTCGCGCCGTCAGTGCCCCGGCGACCCCTGAATACAGCAAGGCCCGCACCGGAATCCGGTGCGGGCCTTGAACGTTCGGTCTGTGATTACAGAGCGCGGACGCCGGAGGCCTGCGGGCCCTTCTTGCCCTGGGTGATCTCGAAGCTCACCTGCTGGCCCTCGTCGAGGCCCCGGTAGCCGGTGCCCTCGATCTCGGAGTAGTGGACGAATACGTCCGGGCCGCCCTCATGAGCGATGAAGCCGTAGCCCTTTTCCGCGTTGAACCACTTCACGGTTCCCTGAACCATCTTGATTTCTCCTTGGCAGAGTTGTCATCGGCACCGCGGTCGCGGCGTCCGAGTCACATCCAGACGGCGACTTGCAACTTGCCTGGCAAGGAGAAGCGACGCCCGCACACTGTTCCGCACGAGCATTTGAACAACAAAAATGCGACTAACAACAATAACGCACCCGGACGGAAAAGGTTCCCGCCGCGGGGACGACCATGATCAGCGTCACAGCCGCCCCCGCACCCACCTGTCCGCGCCGTAGTTACAGCGTGCGCGTCAGCCGGTCGGCCAGGACCTGCGCGAAGTGGGCCGGATCCTTCAGCTCGCCACCCTCGGCCAGAACCGCCGTGCCGTACAGCAATTCGGCGGTCTGGGCGAGCTCCTCGGCCTTGCCCTCGTCGGCGTCGGCCTTCTTCTCCCCGTAGGCGTCGCGCAGCCCCGTGACCAGCGGATGGCCCGGGTTGAGCTCGAGGATCCGCTTGGTCTCCGGCAGGATCTGGCCCGAGGCGCGGTACATGCGCTCGAGCTGCGGGGTGAAGTCGAAGGCGTCGCCGACGATGCACGCGGGTGAGGTTGTCAGCCGGGTGGACAGGCGCACCTCCTTGACGCTCTCGCCGAGGGTCTGCTGCAGCCACTTCAGCACGTCGCCGAAGTCCTTCTCCTGCTGTTCCCGCAGCTGCTCGGAG
>NZ_BDBV01000106.1 GCF_001613165.1 Nocardia mexicana NBRC 108244 | reverse complement strand
TCCCGGTGCTCCATTCCGTACTCTCGGGCAGCGGCTCCGGAACCCATTCGCCCACATAGCTTTCCCGGCGGACCCGTGCCGAGCGGAGCAGGTCGAGGCAGATGCGACTGGCGACCGTGGTCAGCCAGCCGCCTGGAGACTCGATGGCGCCCCGCCGCGACTCGGACATGGCGTACCAGCGGGCGTAGGTCTCCTGCATCACGTCCTCGGCCTCCGACAGCGAGCCGAGCAGCCGGTACGCCACATTGATCAACTGCCGCCGCTCGCTCATGATCGCGCTCAGGCCCGGATCGGGCCCGTCATCCGATGCCGACGAGGTGGTCATGGCTGCGCCGCCTTCCTGGGTTGTCCGTCCTCCCTGTACGACGAGACAGCACCCCGGAATGTGAGATCGGCGCGGCTCCGCGGCCACCGGCGGACCGGCGCGGGCAAACCGGACCGCTACGGTGACGATCTGAAATACAGTGGCCCGGTGCGGAAGACAGCGAAGGTCGACGGTGGTCAGCCGGTGAGCTATATCGATCACGGTGGCGACGGTCCACCGGTATTACTCCTGCACAGCTACCTGATGGACGCCGACATGTTCGCTCCGCAGGTGCGCTCGCTCGGCGCGATGTTTCGGCTGATCGCCATGGACGAGCGCGGGCACGGCGGTACGCCTGCCGATCGCCCGTTCACCTACTGGGACGTGGCCCGCGACGCCCTCGGACTGCTCGATGAGCTCGCCGTGCCTCGTTGCGCGGTGGTGGGCACGAGTCAGGGCGGGTTCATCGCCCTGCGGATGGCATTGCTGGCGCCGGAGCGGGTGGCCGCAGTGGCGCTGCTCGGCACCTCGGGTGCCGCCGAGGATCCGGAGGTCGCCGCCGGCTACCGGCAGGCGGCGGCCGCCTGGCGCGAGCACGGTCCGACCGAGGAACTGCTCGACCTCAACGCCACCATCTGCCTGGGCAGCCACGACGCAACGGAGTGGAAAGCCAAGTGGCGGAGGCTGTCCGGCGACCATGTCGACCGCGTGCTCACCCCGCTGGTCGAACGGGACGGCGTGCTGGACCGCGCGTCGGAGATCGAGTGCCCGGCGCTGGTACTGCACGGTTCGGATGACGCCGCCTACTCCGTCGACCGAGCTCGGGAGCTGGCGGCCGCGCTGCCCGACGCCGCCCCGCCGGTGGTCGTCGACGGCGGAGCGCACTTCCTGAGCCTCACCGATGCCGACGCGGTCGACCCGTATCTGAAGGAATTCCTCTGCCGCGCAACGGGGCTCGGGAGCGACGGGTTATGAGGACCACAATTCGGGGTGGGGGAGGTCGGCCAGCAGATCGGTGACCTCGTCGTCGATGTGGACGTCGACGCCGTGTTGGGGGAGTTCGGTTGCCAGGCGAGCCGCGATCGTCGGGGTGGCGCGATAGCGGAGCACGACTCCGCCGTGCGGGAACCGCATCTGTACGCGGACTGGGGTCCTGGTCTCGGCCATCGCCGTCACATCACCTGTTGGTCGCTACACGTTGGCATTCAGCATCTTTCGAGCGGACGCCAGTGTATCGGTGCCGCCGCGGCGGCGCTCGAGCGCCTCGCGGTAGGCCCCGGCGGCGGTGATCGACGGTCCCGTTTCGCTACGGCACGTCGAAGGTGGCGAACCCGGGGGTGGTGATGCCGCCCTTGCTGAGGATCAGTGCGATTCGGCCGGGCCCGGTGTGCAGCGTGGCCTTCGACGGGAAACCGAACAGTCCGTCGGAGGTCCGCGCCGCACCGGTGACACCGGTCGAGAGATTGACCCATTGCAGCGCCGCCGAAACTTCGCAGCCCCAGCCGCCGGGGTTGGCGCCCGCGACGGTGACCACGCCGGGCTGTTCACCGACGATGGCGACGCACCGAGACGGAGCGCTGTCGAAGCTCCCGTTTGGATTCCCGTACGGTGCGGTGTTGATCTGGAACGGAACGGTCGTGGGCGCGGCGGCGGCCGTGCCCGCCGCCGCGGCCATCGCGAACGCGAACGTCGCTGTGCACATGAGGAACCCGCGAGCGAACTTCATCAGACAAACCTCCGGCGGAGCGGACGGGACACGAATGCCGCCGATCGTACCGAGACTCGCGCGCGCGGTACCGGATTCGGCCGCAGGTCAGCTCGCGGCGACCAGTTCCGCGCAGCGCTCGCCGACGAGCATCACGGTGATATTCGGGTTCACCGTCGTGTGCTCGGGGAACACCGAGGCGTCGGCGACGCGCAGGCCGTCGATGCCCTTGACCCGCAGCTCCGGATCCAGCGGGCTCATCGGGTCGTCGGCGGCGCCCATCCGGACCGTGCCCGCCGGGTGATAGACGGTGTTGTGGGTGCGGCGGATGTAGTCGGCCAGCTCGCCGTCGGTCTGCGCGTCCGGCCCCGGATAGAGTTCGCGCGCCACCCAGTCGGAAAGCGGTGCGGCCGCGGCGATCTCGCGCGCCTTGCGGAGTCCGGCGATCATCACGCGCAGATCGTGCCCCTCGGGATCGGTGAAGTAGCGCGGGTCGACGCGCGGCTTGTCGCGGAAGTCGCGCGAGCGCAGCCGGACCGTGCCCCGGGAGCGGGCGTGGGTGACATTCGGTGTGAGACAGAAGGTCTCGTCCGCGGTCGGATAGCCCTGCCGCAGCGTGTGCATATCGAACGGCACGCTGCCGTAGTGCATCATCAGGTCCGGCCGGTCGAGCCCGTCGACGGTGGTGGTGAAGATGCCCGCCTCCCACCACTGTGTCGAGCGGCGCACCATCTTCCGCTTCGTCTCGAATCCGATGACGCCCTCCGGGTGGTCCTGCAGGTGGGCGCCGACACCGGGGGAGTCGACCAGCACGTCGATCCCGTTCTCGCGCAGGTGATCCGCGGGACCGATACCCGACAGCATGAGCAGCTTCGGCGAGTCGATGGCCCCGGTGGAGACGATGACCTCGCGGTCGGCCGAGATCCGGGTGGAGCGGCCGAACGCGTTGTCGGTGATCTCGACGCCGACGGCCCGCATGCCTTCGACGATGATCTGCTTGGCCCACGAGCCCGTGCGAACGGTGAGGTTCGGCCGGTCCAGGTTCGGGTGCAGGTAGCTCACCGACGAGGAGGAGCGGGTGCCGTCGGCCCGGCTGTTGATCTGAAAGAAGTTGGCGCCGTTGACCACCGTGCGCCCGGAGTTGAATTCGGCCCGCGGGATCCCGACGGCCTCGCACGCGTCGAGCACGGCGACGCCGCACGGGTCGTCCGGCGGCACCGTCATGATGTGCACGGGACCGCTGCGGCCGTGATGGTCGCCGGGTGCGTCGTTGGTCTCGATCCGCGGATACAGCCGGTACACCGAGTCCGAACCCCAACCGGCGCAACCGTGGTCGCGTTCCCAGGAGTCGAGGTCCTCGCGCGGCGCCCAGAACGCGATGCAGCTGTTGTGCGACGAGCAGCCGCCGAGCACCTTCGCGCGGGCGTGCCGCATGAACGAGTTGCCGTTCTCCTGCGGTTCGATGGGATAGTCCCAGTCGTAGCCGGATTCGAGCAGCTCCATCCAGCGGTCGAGCCGCAGGATGGCGTCGTCGCCGACGTCGGACGGTCCGGCCTCGAGCAGGCAGACCGTCACCGACGGATCCTCGGACAACCGGGACGCGACGGCCGCACCAGCCGAGCCGCCGCCGACGACCACGTAGTCGTAGTGCTCACTCACTTCTGCTCCCCTCGCTCGGCGAACCAGCCGGTGACTCCCGGCCGGAGATTCTCGTAGACGTGTTTGGCCTCGCGGTACTCGTGCAACCCGGACGGACCCAGTTCGCGGCCGACACCGGACTGCCCGTAGCCGCCCCACTCGGCCTGCGGCAGGTAGGGCCCGAAGTCGTTGACCCACACCGTGCCGTGCCGCAGCCGGGCGGCGATGCGGCGGGCGCGCGCGGCATCGGAGGACCACACCCCGCCGGACAGGCCGTACTCGGTGTCGTTGGCGATGGCGACGGCCTCGTCCTCGGTGGTGAACGTCTCCACCGTCACGGTCGGCCCGAACGCCTCGTCGTGCACGCACGCCATGGCGCGGGTGGCGCCGTCGATGACGGTCGGCAGATAGAACCAGCCGTTGTCGAGGCTGCCGGAACCCTGGTCGCCGGTGGCGAATTCGCCGCCGGTGCGGATGACGGCGCCGTCGGCGCGGGCCTGCTCGACGTAGGCGTGCACCTTGTCCCGGTGCGCGGCGGAGATGAGCGGACCGGTCTCGGTGCCCTCGGCGAAGGGCAGGCCGATCCGGATCTGCTCGGCGCGGCGCACCAGCTCGTCGACGAAGCGGTCGTGCGCCGACGCCTCGATCACCAGCCGGGCGCCCGCCGAGCACACCTGGCCCGAGTGCAGGAATGCGGCGTTCAGGGCGTTGTCGACGGCGGCGGCCAGCCGCTCGTCGGTATCGCAGGCGTCGGCGAAGACGACGTTCGGATTCTTGCCGCCGAGCTCGAGCGCCACCTTCTTGACCGTCGCCGCCGCCTCGCGGGCGATGACCCGGCCGGTGACCAGGCCACCGGTGAACGAGACCAGGTCGACATCGGGATGCGCCGACAGCGGTGCGCCCGCGGTGGCGCCCGCGCCGAGCACGAGATTGGCCACACCGGGCGGCACCTCGAGGTCGTGCAGCACCGACAGCAGCAGGATCGCCGTATGCGGCGTCAGCTCAGCGGGTTTCAGCACGAACGTGTTGCCCGCGGCCAGCGCGGGCGCGACCTTCCACGCCGCCTGCAGCAGCGGGTAGTTCCACGGGGTGATCAACCCGCACACGCCGACCGGTTCGTAGACGATCCGGGAGTCGACGTCGGGGGAGCCCGCGTCGACGACGCGACCGGCGTCCTCGGCGGCGAGCTTGCCGAAGTACCGGAAGCAGTTCGCGATATCGGACATGTCGATATCCGATTCGTAGGGGCGCTTGCCGGTGTCGAGGGTTTCGGCGCGGACGAATTCGTCGCGCCGGGTGTCGATCGCGTCGGCGACCCGCAGCAGCAGATCCCCGCGCTCGGCCGCCGCGGTCTGCCGCCACGGGCCGCCGTCGAAGGCGCGGCGGGCGGCGGCAATGGCGGCCTCGGTATCGGCCGCATCCGCCTCGGCGACGATGCCGACGACGGAATTGTCGGCGGGGCAACGGATCTCGCGAGTCTCGCCGGATGCGGCGGGGCGCCAGGCGCCGTCGATGTAGAGGGTGTCGCTCATGCCTCCGCCTCGCTGACGCTCGGCTCCGGCATGAGCGACAAGGTCGCCTGTGTCGATGTTCGCTCGCTGCGCTCACTCATGTGCAGTCGGTGTCCCTTCAGGATCGCTGTCGGTCACTTCGGCATCGTCGGGGTTCGGCTCGTAGTGGTCGGTCGCGGAGCGCCGCAGGTGCAGGTAGGCCAGGTGGCGCTCGTACTGGTCGAGGATGTCGCCGATGATCTGCTCGCGGGTGTAGCCGTTGAGCGAGTAGCCCTGCGAGCCCTCGGCCAGGTACACCTCGCAGCGGAAGTAGCGGTCGGCGGAACGCTGCGCGAGCACCGCGTAGGTCGGGGTGGGCGCGGACACCGGCCATACGCAGTACTCGAACCGGGGGTCGCTGGCCTGGTCGACCAGCAGGGTAGGGGACGGCATGCCCTCGCTGCGGCCGGACTCGTCGACCGTCGCGGTGAAACCCGTGCGGGTGAATTCGTCGGCGACCTCGCGCATCGCCGGAATGACGGTGTTGGTCACGAACTTTCGTGTCGCCGCCGCCCCGGGGTACTGGGTGGTCGCCAGCAGGCGCCGCCGCCAGTTGCCGTGCCCGGTGCCGCGCCCGGCGGCGATCGCCTTCGGCAGCGTCGCGCGGTAGCTGTCGAGCTTGTAGGACTCGGTGTGCAGGGAGCGCAGCAGCGCGAAGCCGATGAGCCCGAGGATGAACGAGAACGGCAGCCCCATGATGATGGTGGCGTTCTGCAGCGTCGTAATGGATCCGCCCTCCCCGGCGAACAGCATCGACAGCGTCAGCACGCCGATCGCCGCGGACCAGAAGATGCGGGTGCTGGTCGCGCAGTCGGCCATCGGATCGGGCAGTTTCGAGGTGAAGTTGCCCATCACCAGCGATCCGGAGTCGGCGCTCGTGACATAGAACAGCAGGCCGGTGATGGTGGCGATGCCGAGCAGCAGCGTCGCGCCGGGGTACTGCTCCAGCAGCGAGTAGAAGCCGACCTCGGCCCGCTCGGCCGTCATCTCGGCGAACCCCTTGTCCCGGCGCGCGACGTCCAGCGCGCTGTTGCCGAAGATCGAGATCCACAGCACGATGAAGCTGAACGGCACCACGAGCACGCCGAAGATGAACTGCCGCATGGTCCGTCCGCGGGAGATGCGGGCCAGGAACAGGCCGACGAACGGCGCCCACGCCACCCACCACGCCCAGAAGAACATCGTCCAGGTGTCGAGCCACGCCGTGGGCTGGTTCGCCGTCTCCGGATTGCGGTCCCAGGCAAAGGTATTCAGCGTCCGGTCCAGGAAGGTCGACATGTAGTCGCCCGCGTTCTGCGCAATTCCGTTGAGCAGGAAGTCGGTTCGGCCCGCCACCAGGATGTAGACCAGCAGCGCGATCGCCATGATGACGTTGAGTTCCGACAGCCGCCGGATGCCCTTGTCGACCCCCGTCGTCGCGGAGATCGTGGTGATCGCGATCGACAGCACGATGAACCCGATCTGCGCGGCCTTGCCCTGCGCGACGCCGAACATCTCGTGCAGTCCGTAGTTGAGCTGCACGACGCCGATGCCCAGCGAGGTGGCGATGCCGAAGATGGTGCCCAGCACCGCGGCGACGTCGATGGCGTCGCCCCACCGGCCGTTGATCCGCTTGCCGAAGATCGGGTACAGCGCCGCCCGGATCGTGAGGGGCAGATTGTGCCGGAACGCGAAGTAGGCGAGCGCGCCGCCCATGAGCGCGTACATGGCCCAGCCCGTGACGCCGTAGTGGAAGATTGTCCAGGTCACCGCGTCGCGGGCGGTCTCGTTGGTCTCGGCCGGTCCGGCGGGCGGCTTCAGATAGTTGTAGACGGGCTCGGCGACCGAGAAGAACATGAGGTCGATGCCGATACCGGCGGCGAACAGCATGGCCGTCCAGGTGAACAGGCTGTACTCGGGCCGGGACTCCTCCGGGCCCAGCCGGTAGCGGCCGTACCTGCTGGCGCCGATGTAGACGACGAGGCCGACGAGGACCGTCGCGAGGATGAAGTACCACCAGCCGAACCAGGTGGAGATGAAGGTCTTGACCTCGCCGACGACGGTTTCGGCGCCCTCCGGCGAGATGAGCGCCCAGATCGCGAAGGCGAGGACGATCCCGGCGGCCGCGAAGAAGACGGGCTTGTTGACGGACGTGCGGTCCGCCGTGGGATGCAGCGAGCCGGTGTCGGTAGGTGCGGCGGTCTCCGCTCCCGACGCACCGGCCGGTTCTCGGTGGGTGTTGTCCGGGTCCGGAGGATCGCTGACACCACTCATGGGACGAACGCTAGTCGCGATCTCCCGGCGTCCGTCCGAGGCGCGCTGCTAGCCGCGCCCGCCCGGAGGCTCGCCGAGGCCGGTGACGAAGCGGTCGAAGGTCTCGGTCGGGCGAACGCTGAAACCGTCCTCGCTGTCGTGTGCGGTGGCGGCCAGCTCGAGATTTCCGGCGCGCCACCAGTACACCCACGGGTTGATCGGCCACGGCTCGTCGGCGTAGGACACCGCCGCCAGCTGTGCCAGGACCGCGACCGCGCCGACCGTCTCGGGACCGGTGACGGGGTAGGCGTAGAGGGACTGCTTCGACGGCATGATCAGGACCGTGCCGCCCGGGCCGGTGACGGGGTAGTCACCGAGCCAGCGGGCGTGCGCGGTCAGATACTCGGGCCCGGTCAGCATCGAGATCGGCGGTAACTCCTCGGCCATGGGCACGTCGAACCGGTGCTGCTGCACCTCGACCCCGCCGTCGTGCCGCACATTGCGCTCGGCGAGGGTGAACAGGTCGAATTCGCTGATGGGCCAGTACCGCAGCATCTGGTACGTGACCGGCGTGACGGTGTGGACGCGATCGATCAGGACCCGCTGGATCAAGCCCGGCGCGACCACCCGGCGGACCACGTCCGCGCCGACGGATTCGGTGGCGAACAGGCGGGTCCTGATCAGCCCGCGCATGGCCGCGAAATCGGTGTAGTCGATCGGGTTGTCGCGCTCGGTCTCGATCGTGATCGCCTGGGTATCGATGTGGTCCGCGACCAGCGCCGCCCACTGGTCGGCCGGGTAGGCCGCGGCGAGGCGCCGCATGTTCCCGAGCGCCAGCGTGAATGTCGTGGGCCCCGACAGGGTTACCACATCGGGGCCCGTCATGTGGCAGGCGTATCCGCGCTGCCGGGCGACGGACTGCACGAGCGACAGCAGCCGATCGTGGTGCGCGGTGGACATCCCGGGCTCCCCCCTGTTTCCAGTCGGCGGTGGTTCGCGACCACCGTAGGTCTGGAACACAGTGTGGTGCACGGCGTGCCGCGCCGACATTCAGGAGGAGATTCCGGGTGTCCGGCGGACGTAGGTCGGGTCGCTGACCTGCTCGACCAGGAACGCCGCCACGTCCGCACGGGAGATCTTCAGGGCGAGACCCTTTTCCGTCGGTGCGATGTCGCGGCGGAAGGTGCCGGTGGCCGGGCCGTCGGTGAACGCGCTGGGCCGCACGATCGTCCACTCGAGATCGCTGCTCTTGACGTATTCCTCCTGCCGGATGTGGTCGGCATACGCCTGGCGCAGCAGCATGCCGAATAGCAGGTACTTCCAGACGAAGTTCAGATTCGGGCGGCTGTCGCCGACGCCGAGGCTGGACATGCACACCAGGCGCTTCACGCCCGTGCGGGTCATCGCCTCGATGACGGTGCGGGTGCCCTCGGCGCGCACCACGCCCTTGCGGCCCGCGCCCAGCACGACCACCACCGCGTCCTGCCCGGTGACGGCCCGCTCGACGGCGGCCGGATCGAGTACGTCGCCCTCCGCGATGCGCAGGCGCTCATGGGTTTTCGTGATGTTCCCCGCACTGCGGGAGTAGGCCGTCACCTCGTGGCCCTGCGCGAGCGCCCGCTCGACGACGTGATTGCCGATGGTACCGGTGGCACCGAAGACTGCGATTCGCATAACTGCTCCAACCTCGTGAAATGCACTGGATCGTGCTGGAATCCAGTACACCCGGCGGCGGCGCGGCGAACCATCGTTCACAGTCTCGGCGGCATAAGCGAGCGTCGGGGTCGCTCAGCCGGGTCGGAGCACGGCGGCGACCTCGTGCGCCGCTCGCTCGCCCGCCTCGACGGCGCCGGAGATCCAGCCACTCCACCGCAGGGCGGTCTCGGTGCCCGCCCAGTGCAGGGGTCCGACGGGTGTGCGCAGGGCATCGCCGTAGGCGGAGAGCAGGCCGGGCGGTGTGGCCCCGAGCACGCCGGAGATGTAGGGCTCGACGGCCCAGTTGTGGACGACCACCTCGGTGGGTTCGGCGGCGCGGTCACCGAAGTAGGTGGTGAGTGCGGCGACGATCTCGGATTTCAACCGCTGCTCGTCATCGATCAGCGCCGGGTCGTTCCCGCCGAACAGGCGCGGCCCGTGCAGACCCAGGAAGCCGAGCAGGATTCCGGCGGAACCGTCCGCGGGCGACCCGTCGAAGACGATGGGCGCGACGGGGATATCGGAGAGGACCGCGCCGTTGAGGCCGTCCTCGCGCCAGAACGGGGTGTCGTAGCACGCGTGGAACTTGAGGACCGCGTGCTGCTGCCACTGCGATTGCAGCGCGGTGCGCGCCGACGGCAGGTGCGGATGGAAGGCGATGGCCCTGGCATCCGAGGGCGGAACGGCGAAAATCGCTCGGCGGGACCGGAATTCGGCCCCGGAACGGGTGGTGACCTCGACCCCGTCGGCGGTATGCGCGACCGCGGCGACCGGCTGGCCCCGGTGCACCCGGTCGCCGAGTTCGGCCGCCAGTCGCAGGCCGATGGACCCGGCCCCGCCGACGACGGTCATGTCGACGTCGCCGCCCATGCCCTCGATACCGCCCGCGCCCTTGATGAACCAGAGCGCGAACAGCAGCGAAAGCTGTTGCGGCGCAGCGACACACGCGAGTGAGAACAGTGCCGTGAGCAGATAGATCGCCTCGTCCTCCCGGACGTTGGCGGTCAGCCAGGCGCCGAGGGTGGTCTCGTCGAGCTCGACGGCATCGGGTGAGTCCCAGGGGTTTTCGAGATCGATGGTGTCGGACATCTCCTGCAGCCGCGCCATGGCGGCGAGCAGGGCGGCGGTGGCCTGCTGCGTCAGCGGCGGCAGATCGCCGACGTAGGTGCTGCGCTCGCCGTCGCGGAACCAGACGTCGCGGGCCTGCGGGTCGCGCAGGGACTGGTTCGGCTCGGTGGCCATGCCCAACTCGTCGAGCAGGGCGAGCAGCGGGTGCATGGAGGCGCAGAGGAACTGGCCGCCGCGGTCGATCGTGATGCCTCGTATGCGGGACAGCATGGTGCGCCCACCCACCTCGGGGCGTGCCTCCAGAACGGCGACCTCCAGCCCGGCGGCTACCAGTCTGCGGGCCGCGGTGAGTCCGGAGACCCCGGCGCCGATCACGACGACGTCCACGTCGGCTGTGCTCATGGGTGTGCTGCTCATCGTGCCTCCTGTGTCTGTGTGCGGTCGACGCTAGGACCGGCGGACCCGGGCGACAGCGCACAATTCCGCAGAGTTGGCCGCGCTGTTCTCCGGATACCGCAGCCGTTGTCGAAGTCCGAAAACGCGCGCCGGATCTCCGCGCTTTCCGTACAGCGGCGCGGGTCGGCCCTCCGCCACCGTGGGGCGCATGGTCGACAGGAATGCACAGGGACGGCGCTTCCGGGAAGTGATGGGGCACTTTCCCACCGGCGTCGCCATCGTCACCACGCTGCGCGACGGCGTGCCGTCGGGGATGGCGGCCAATTCCTTCGTCTCGGTCTCACTGGACCCGCCGCTCGTATCCTTCTGCCCGGCGGCGGGCTCCGCCACCTGGCACGACATCCGGGCGACGGGGCGGTTCTGCGTGAACTTCCTGCACAGCGATCAGGCGGAGCTGTGCCGTCGCTTCGCGACCCGCGGCGGGGACCGGTTCGAGGCGGTGTCCTGGACTCGCACCGGAGGCGGGGCGCCGCGGCTGGGCGGAGCCGTCGCCTGGATCGACTGCACGCTGGAGCGCGGCGTCACCGCGGGTGACCACGTCATCGTCCTCGGGCTCGTGCGCGACCTCGGCGTCGCGGCGGATACCGCGCCGCTGGTCTTCTTTCGTGGCGGCTATCACGGGCTGGCCGCACCGAGCAGCTGAATTCGCCACGGCATCACCATATTTCGCCGACAGATCACTCAACAGGAGGACCGTCATGAGCACATTCACCGACAAGGCGACACCCGTCGTATCCCAGCGCGATCAATTGTTCGCCCGCGCCACCGAACTCGTTCCGCGACTGCTCGCGCGCCAGGCCGATGTCGACGCGCACCGGCGCATCCCGGAGGAGTCGGTCGCCGAGCTGGCCGCGGCGGGCATGTTCCAGCTCTCGGCGCCGCGCGACTACGGCGGCTACGCCCTGAGCATGTCCGACTACGTCGAGGTGATGGCCGAACTGGCCCGGGGATGCCCGGCCACCGCGTGGGTCACCGCCATCTGCAACTCCTCGGCCTGGCAGGCCGGCATTTTCCCGCTCGCGGGCCAGGACGAGGTGTTCGCCGCAGGTCCGGGCACCCGGCTGGCCAGTGTGCCGCAGGCCAAGCTCGGCAAGGCCCGGCGGGCCGAGGGCGGCATCCACATCGAGCACGCCCGCTGGTTCTTCAATTCCGGTGTGACACTGGCCGATTGGGTGGTCAACGGAATCACGGTGGTGGACGAACAGGACAATCCGCTGGATCTGGTGCTGTGCCTGATCCCGACGTCGCAACTGCGGATCAACAACGATTGGCACACCACCGGTCTGCGCGGCACCCAGAGCGTCAGCACCGAGGCGACGAATGTCTTCGTTCCCGCCCATCGCACCGTCTCCTCGCTCGAGGTGCTCGGCGGCCGCTACTCCACCCCGTACGGCATGGATCAGCCGCTGTTCCACGGCGCGTCGGTACCGACCCTGGCGCTGTTCGTGGCCCCGTGCGGTATCGGCATCGCCGAGGCCGCGCTGGAGCGGTTCAAGGCGAAGTCCGAGAAGCGCGCGGTCGCCTACACCACCATCGACAACCAGGCCGACGACGCGGTCGCGCAGGCGGGCGTGGGCGAGGCCAGAATGAAGATCGACGCGGCCCGCGCACTGCTGCGGACCGCCGCCGCGGACGTCGACCGCCGGGCCGCCGACGGCATGGAAATGCCTGTCGCCGAGCGCATCCGGGCCCGCACGCAGTGCTCGTACGCGCTGCGGCTGAGCTGGGAGGCGGTCGATCTGCTCTACGACCTCAGCGGCGGTTCCGCCATCGCCGAGCTCGAGCCCATGCAGCGGTACTGGCGCGATCTCAAGACCGCGACCCTGCACGGACTGTTAACTTCCAGCACTACACTTCCCCTGCAGGGCCGCGTGGAATTGGGTCGCGAACCGAACGCGCTTTTCGTCTGAGCAACGAGCGGGCGAAGCTGCCCGAGGTCTGGAGAGTGTCGGAATGCAGCACGTCGACGCGGCAGTGAACGAGCTGGCGGACGCGTTGGGGCCGCAGATCGATGAGCTGGTGGACGAGGTCATGCACCGCATCCGCGAGCAGCTCCCGGTCCTCGACGAACGACTCCGATTGCAGCTGGACGCGCCGATGCGGCGCAGCGCCCACGGGCTGCTGCACGGGGCGCTCGCCGCGATGCGCAGCCGCCGGCACGATCCGGTCGAGACGCCGGTCGAGGCGACCGAGGAGGCGCGCGCGGCGGTGCGGGCCGGGCTCGGCCTGTCCGACCTGCTCACCATGTACCGGATCGGGCACCAGATCTGCCTGGACCGGTCCATGGTGCTGGCCGCCACCACCGTCGCCGATGCCCGGCTCCGTGCCGAGGTATTGCGGATCACGTCGCGTTTCCAGTTCGCCTACGTCGACGGAGTCGTGCAGCAGGTGGTGGCCGCCTTCGAACGCGAGCGCGACGACTATGTGCGCAGCAACGCTCGACGCGACGTCCAGAGGGTGCGGGATGTGCTGGGCGGGGCGCACTTCGACGCGGGCGAACTCGGATACGACCTGCTCGGTCCCCATCGCGCGGTGGTCGCCGACGGACCGCACGCGGTCGCCGAATTGCGGCAGCTCGCGCAGCGTGCGCAGGTGCGATCCCTCGTGGTCGCGGCCGACGGCGAGGCGGCCTGGGCGTGGCTGGCCACCACCCGGGACCTGGAGCTGCCGGACTCGCCGGTGCACTTCGGCACCGGCGACGCGCAGGAGGGACCGGACGGATTCCGGGAGAGCCATCGCCAGGCCGTGCTGGCCTGCACCGTCGCCGTGCGCGGCGGAGTACGGCGGTGCCGCTACGACGACGTCACCGTGGAGGCGGCCGCCTTCGGCGACGAAACCGCCGCCCGGCGCTTCGTGATTCGCGAACTCGGCACCCTCGCCCAACCCGGCGAGCGCAATCAGCGCCTGCGCACCACGATGTCGATCTATCTGGACTCCGGACACAATGCCGCGACGGCGGCCGATCGGCTCGCCATCACCGATCGAACCGTCGCCTACCGGTTGCGCACCTGCGAGGAGATTCTCGGCCGGCCGGTCGCCGGCCGCGCCGCCGAACTCCAGGTCGCCTTGCGCTGGGGCGCGGTGCTGGGTCTGTTCGACGGGTCCTGACGGCCCTCTCGCGGCGCCTATCGCACGGCGGTGAGTTTCGGTGGCTGCCAGGTGCCCTCGATGGCGGACCGGTGCGGCGCGTACAGCCGCATGGTGAGCGAGAAGTTGCCGGCCGGCGGGATGGGCAGCCAATTGCCCCGGGGGACGGTGGTTCCCGGATCGGCGTTCTGGATGGCCAGATCGACCGAGCCGTCCGAGTTCGGCACCACGGGAAACTCGTGGCCGACGGCGTGGATATCGGCCTGGTTCGGCACCAGGTAGCTGTCGGCGTCGTAGGCGGTCAGGGACCAGAAGGCCGCGACGGGCGGCAGCTGGCCGGGCGGGAAGTGCAGGCGGTACTGCACGGCGGTGCCGTTCTCGTCGGCCTTGCCGAAGAGGCTGGGGTACACCGCATCCGCGGCGAGGTTCGCGCCCAGCCCCTGCCACGCGGTGCGGGCGCGCAGCGGATAGTTGGTGCCGTAGGCGCCGAGATCCGTACTGAACGTCCAGCCGTTCTGGTGTTTGGTGTCGGGGTCGCTGTAGTCGGGGATTCCGGTGCGGGCCTGGCCGACGGCGGCGTCGAGCACCTCGGCGGGCTGGTCGACGGTGCCGCCCGGCGTGATGCCGATGGTGGCGAAGCGCTGCATCGCGGGCGCGTCCTCGGGCGCGGGCGGATTCGTCGCCATCAGCGCGCACAGCTTGTCGAAGAAGGCGCGCCCGTCCATCGCCTCGACCTGCTTCGGCGGGGGCGTCGCGGCGGCGGTGGCGGGCCGGCCGGTGGCGGCGGTTTCCCCGCGTAGCCACGCCGACAGCGGCACCAGTTTCAGCCGATCCTGCAGTGCGCGTACGGCATCCAGGTCGCCCCGGCCGTTGACCTGGATGCGCCCGAGTACCCAGGCGACGGGCGTCGGCATGTCCAGCCGCGTCATCCCCTCGGGGACCGTGCCGGACCAGCCGGGGCCCGCCACCAGATAGGTGAACGGAGCGGGCGAATCCGGCTCGACGCTGCTCGGGTGGTGGCGGGTATTGCTCCAGGCGTCCATGATCTGCATCAGCCAGTACCGGTTGCCCGGCATCTCCGGCACCTGCAGCACCAGCGGCTCGGCGCTCAGGTCCAGCCAGGCCTGTGAATACAGGGTGTCCAGGTTCAGCCGGACCACCTGCCTGTCCGCCGGGGTGGGCAGCGTGGTCGCGTTGGCGAACTGGTTCGCCGGGCCCGCCGACGCCCGCGTCGCGTCCATGAGCACCATCGGATATCCGAAGACGTAGGCGTCCGTCGCAATGGATTTCACGTCGGAATCGTCGCCCGAATCCTGCGCGCCGCCGTCGGACCTCGTGCAGGCGGCCAGGCCGAGCGAGCCGAGCGCGAGCGCGCCGACGCCGAGCGCCCAGCGCCGGGGCACTCGTGCGCCGCCGCGCACCTCGCCGTTGCCGTCGTGTTCGGTCACGTCACTCTCGCCTTCCCGAGCCGGTTCCGACGGGACCGGCCGCGATCGTCGTGGAGGAGCTGGGCCGCGGACGTCCGTCGGCGACGCTGGCGAACTGTCAGCTACTTCATGCTGTCACGAAATCTACTCACACCTTCATTGCAGCCTAACTGCAATAGACGTTCAAGCGCTTGATTCAATCAACTGATTGCGGCAGACTCCTGCCGAAGGAAGGAGCTGCCGGATGCCTGATGACGTGGAGAGCCTGTGCGCGCCCTACGAGATCGAGTTCCCGTTCGAGAGAACGGTCGGGCCGGTCGTCGGAACGTTCCTCGGCGGGCTGCGGGAGCGGCGACTCGTCGGTGCGCGCACCGACCGCGGCACGCTGGTCTGCCCGCCCGCCGAATTCGATCCGGTGACCGGGCGCGAGACGATCGAGCTGGTGGAGCTGGAGCCGGTGGGGGCCGTCGAATCGTGGACGTGGGTGCGGCACCGGGACGGTGATCCGGTCGACCGCGATTTCGCCTGGGCGCTGATCGCCGTCGACGGCGCCGAGGGCACGTTCTTCCATGCGCTGGACGTGGCCGGGGATCCGGCGCGCATCCACCGTGGCCTGCGGGTGCGTGCGCGCTGGGCCGCGGAACGGCGCGGCGAGATGGGGGATCTCGTGTGCTGGGAACCGCAGGAGAGGGAGTCATGAGCAGCCCCGACACGAATTGTTCCGCCGTGAAAAGACCACTGCCCGAACCAGTTCGGCTGATGCCGACACCCCTGCGCATGGAGTACACCTTCGTCGCCGGGACCGGTCGCTCGGCGTTTCTGCGGGGACTGGCCCGGCGGCAGCTGCTGGCCCGCACCTGCCCGTCGTGTCGGCACGTGTATCTCCCGGCGCCGGAGTTCTGTGCGCGCTGCCTGGTCGAACTGGAAGCCCCCACGGAGCTGGACGGCCGCGGTACCGTCTCGACCTTCTGCGTGGTGAGTTTCCCGTTCCCGGGTCAGGAGATCGATCCGCCCTACGCCGTCGGCTACATCCAGCCGCACGGCGCCGACACCCGGCTGATGCACCTGATCCGCGAGGTGGATCTCGCCGATGTGCACATCGGCATGGAGGTCGAACCCGTCTGGGCGGACGGCGATCTGGAGCCCTCGTGGATGAGTATCAGTCACTATCGGCCCACGGCGGGGGAGGCGCGGCATGCGTGAGATAGCAGTCGTCGGCTTCGCCCAGTCGCCGTGCCTGGCCGCCAACCGGCGCGACGATATGGCGGGCATTCTGCTGCCGGTGATCCGGGAGGCGCTGGCCGCCCTCGAACTCGACCGGGACCGTGTGGATTTCGTCTGTTCGGGCAGCCACGACTTCCACGAGGGCCGCACCTTCGCCTACATCGACTCGCTCGACGCCGTGGGCGCCTGGCCCCCGATCGCGGAGTCGCACGTGGAAATGGATGCCGCGTGGGCGTTCTACGAGGCGTGGACCTGGCTGCAGCTCGGACAGGGCGATATCGCGCTGGTCTACGGCATCGGAAGGGGTTCTCTCCCCGTCGATCTGGATCAGGTAGTGCCCGCGCAGCTGGATCCGTACTATCTGACGCCGCTGCGGCCGCATCAGGATGCGATCGCGGGCGTGCAGGCCTGTGCGCTGCTGCAGGCGGGCGTGACCTCCGAGGCCGAGATGGCTCGCATCGTCGCGCGCAGCCTGTCGGATGCGCGGTCCAACCCGTACGCGCAGCTGTCCGGTGACCACGATGTCGAGTCGCTGCTGTCGGCGCCGTATGTGGCGTCTCCACTACGGCGCCATGATATTTCGCCGATCGGCGATGCGGCCGTCGTCGCGGTGCTCGCGGCGGGGGACACCGCCCGGGGGCTCTGCGAGCGGCCCGCCTGGGTGCGCGGGATGGACCACAGAATGGACGCGCACTACCCCGGATCGCGCGATCTCACCCGCGCCCCGTCGGCGGCCCTCGCGGCCGAACGGGCCGGTCGGGCAGCGGGATTCGGGCCCGGCCAGGTCGATGTCGCCGAGCTGCACGTCGAGTACTCCGCGCTGGAGCCGCTGCTGGTGCGCGAATTCGGCTTGGGCGCGGCGACCGCGGTCAACCCGTCCGGCGGGCCGCTCGCCGGTCGGCCGACGACGGCGACCGGACTGCTGCGCATCGGCGAGGCGGCCCGCGAGATCCACTCCGGTCGCGCCCGGCGGTCGCTGGCGCATGCGACGAACGGACAAGCGCTGCAACAGAATCTGGTCTGCCTCCTGGAAGGAGACGTCGCGTGAGCGCCGGGTCCGTGATGGTTCCGCTCACAGATTCGGAAGGGGGACACCATGAGTGAACCGATCGCGGTGGTGGGCATCGGCCAGGGCAAGCAGGCCAAGCGCCGCGAGACGACGATCGGCGCCCTGGTCCGCGAGGCGGTCGCGGCCGCGATGGCCGACGCCGGGCTGGAACTCGGCGACGTCGACGCGATCGTGCTGTCCAAGACGCCGGATCTGTTCGACGGCGTGATGAATCCGGAGCTGTATCTCGCCGACGCGCTCGGTGCCCGCGGGCTGCCGGTGACGCGGGTGTTCACCGGCGGCAGCGTCGGCGGGCACGCGGCCATCTACGGCGCGCACCTGATCGAGGCCGGCCTGGCGCGCAGGGTGCTGGTCGCGGCGTATTCCAAGGAGTCCGAGGGCAACTTCACGTGGGCGCTGTCGCGCGGGTTGCCGTTCAGCGCCAAGCTCGGCGCCGGGGCGGGCGGGCATTTCGCGCCCGTCATCCGCGAGTACATCCGCCGATCCGGGGCGCCCGAGCACATCGGCTGGCAGGTGGCGGTCAACCATCGGCGCAACGCCCTGCGCAATCCCTTTGCGCACGTGCACATGCCGGATATCTCGGTCGAGAAGGTGAAGGAGTCCCGGATGCTGTGGGACCCGATCCGGTATCTCGAGTCGTGCCCGTCCTCGGACGGCGCCGCCGCCGTCGTGCTGACCGGCGCCGCGGACGTCGGGAGTCCGGTGCACCCGCCCGCGTGGATCCACGGGATGTCCTTCCGCACCGAGACCGGCCATTTCGCCGGACGCGACGAGGTGAACCCGCGCGCGGGTGCCGAATGCGCCGCCGATGCGTACCGGCAGGCCGGAATCGCCGATCCCGCACGGGAAATCGACACGGCGGAGCTGTATATCCCCTACAGCTGGTACGAGCCGATGTGGATGGAGAACATCGGCCTGGCCCCGCTGCACGAAGGCTGGAAGCTGGTCGACGACGGCACCACCCGGTTCGAGGGCGCGCTGCCGGTGAACCCGTCCGGCGGCGTCCTGTCCGGAAACCCCACGGGCGCAACGGGGCTGGTGCGCTTCCTGGAGGCCGCCCTGCAGGTACGGGGGATGGCCGGGGACCATCAGGTCCCCGACGCCCGCCGCGCCATCGGCCACGCCATGGGCGGCGCCTCACAGTTCCACGCCCTGTGGGTGGTCGGCAGCGAACGGCCCAGCTCATGAGCACCGCAACGGATTCCGCGCCGGGCGAACCGCTTCTGATCGAGCGCAGCGGCCCCGTGGCGGTGGTGACCATGAACCGCCCGCATCGGCGCAATGCCATGGATCTGGCGATGATCAATCTGCTGGCTCGGGCGTGGGACGAGATCGACGCCGACGACGATGTCCGCGTGGCGATCCTGACCGGAGCGGGCGATACCTATTGCGTGGGAGGCGATCTCGGCGACGGGTGGATGACCGGCGGGCGCGGGCGGGCCGACTACGATCCGGCCGCGATCGGCCGCGGCCTGCTGCTCACCGGCCCGCTGCGCAAGCCGCTGATCGCCGCGGTCAACGGGGCGTGTCTGGGCGGGGGCCTGGAGATGTTGCAGCAGACCGATATTCGCGTCGCCGAGGAACAGGCCACGTTCGGACTGCCCGAGGTGCAGCGCGGCCTGATTCCCGGCGCCGGATCGACCGTGCGGCTCAAGCGGCAGATCCCGTACACCAAGGCGGCGGAGATGATCCTCACCGGCGACCCGCTCACCGCCCGCGAGGCATACGAATTCGGGCTGGTCGGGCAGGTCGTCCCGGTCGGCGGCGCACTGTCCCGGGCACGCGAACTCGCGGACCGCATCGCCCGCAACTCGCCACTGGCGGTGCAGCACGCCAAGGCGTCCCTGCTCGCCAGCGGGTGGCTGCCGGAGGAGGACGCGCGCAAGATCGAGGGCCGGTTCGTCCGCGAGGTACTCACCTCCGACGACGCCCGCGAGGGCCGAAAAGCGTTCGTGGAGAAGCGAGAACCGCGATACACCGGTCGGTGACCACCGGCACCGGCGAATCAGAACAGGAGACAGCATGCGACGGGTATTCGTCGTCGGCGTCGGGATGACGTCCTTCGTGAAGATCGGCTCACGCGAGTGGACCTATCCCGAGATGGTGGGCGAGGCCGTCCGCGGGGCGCTGGGCGACGCGGGCATCGACTACGGCCGGGTGCAGCGCGCCGCGGTCGGCTACGTGTTCCAGCCGTCGGCCGCCGGGCAGCGTGCCCTCTACGACGTCGGCCTGACCGGGATCCCGGTCGCCAACGTGAACAACAACTGCGCCACCGGCTCCACCGCACTGATGCTGGCCCGCGAGTGGGTCGGCGGCGGCCTGGCGGAGGTGGCGCTGGCCGTCGGATTCGAGCAGATGACGAAGGAGGCGATGGCCGGTCCGGCGACCAAGCCGGCGGTCACCACCGTCGACCATCACCTGCGCGTCATGTCCGCCCGGTACGACTTCGGCACGGCCCCGATGACCACCCAGTTCTTCGGCAATGCCGCGATCGAGCACGCCGAGCGCTACGGCACCACCCCCGAGCAGCTGGCCCGGGTGGCGGTGAAGAATCACGAGCATTCGACCCGAAATCCGTTGGCGCAGTTCCAGAATGTCTACACGCTGGAGCAGGTGCTCGAGGATCGCCCCGTGCACGGCCCGCTCACCCGCTCGCAGTGCTCGCCCATGTCGGACGGCGCCGCGGCGGCGGTGCTGGTGAGCGAGGACTTCGTCCGCGAGCACGGGCTCGAGGCGCAGGCCGTGGAGATCCTGGCGCAGGAACTGGTCACCGACGACGCGTCCGCCTTCGACACGGGTTCGATGATCGACGTCGTCGGCGCGCCGATGACCCGCGCCGCGTCCCGGCGCGCCTTCGGCACCGCGGGCCTGACCGTCGCGGATGTCGACGTGATCGAACTGCACGACTGCTTCTCGATCAACGAGCTGATCACCTACGAGGCGCTCGGCCTGTGCGGCGAGGGAGAATCGGGCGCGCTCGTGGAATCCGGCGCCACCACCTACGGCGGCAGCTGCGTGGTCAACCCGTCCGGCGGGTTGATCTCGAAGGGACACCCGCTCGGCGCCACCGGCCTGGCCCAGGCGACCGAATTGTCCTGGCAGCTACGGGGGATGGCCGGGGCACGACAGGTGCCCGACGCCCGAATCGCCCTGGCGCACAACCTCGGACTCGGCGGCGCCTGCGTCGTCACCCTGTACGGTGCCCCCTCGCTCGCGTGAAAGACAACGCCGGGAATATGAGGTGGAATGTACGCCTGGAGGGCGGACGGAAATGTTGATCGACGGACCTCGGAGCTGAATTACCTATGACCACAATCGATCCCGATACTCGGCTGCGCCTGCCCGTGCACAACGGCCACAGTCTGGTGGCCGGGCTGCGCCGCCATCGCAATGTCCCGGTGCTGACGCTGGGCGATACCGTGCTCACCGGCGCGGAGGTGCTGGATGCGATCAGCCGCTACATTGCCGCCTTCGCGGAACACGGGGTCGACACCGGCACCCCCGTCGGGGTGCTCGCGCTGAATCGCCCGGAGGTGCTGTTCACTATCGGCGCGGGGCAGGTGGCCGGGCACCGGCGCACCGCCCTGCATCCGATCGGCGGGCTGGACGACCATGCCTACGTGCTGTCGGACGCGGGCATCACCACCCTGGTGCTCGACCCCGTGCCCGCCTTCGTCAAGCGCGCCCGGGAGCTGGTCGATCGGGTGCCGGAACTGACCCGCGTGCTGGTCCTGGGCCCGGTGCCCGAGGAGCTGGCCGATGTGGGCGTCGATCTGCTCGCCGCCGCCGACAAGTTCGAGCCGGAACCGGTCGCGGCCGCCGAACTGCTGCCCGACGACGTGATCTCGATCAGCTACACCGGCGGCACCACCGGAAAACCCAAGGGCGTCATCGGAACCGCGCTCACCATGGCGACCATGACGCAGATCCAGCTGTCGGAATGGGAGTGGCCGAAGCGCCCGAAGTTCCTGGTCTGCACGCCGCTGTCGCATGCGGGCGCCGCGTTCTTCCTGCCGGTGGTGCTGCTGGGCGGGCAGTGCGTGGTGGTGCCCCGCTTCGACGCGGGAGAAGTATTGCGCGCCATCGAGGAACACCGGATCAGCGCCACCATGCTGGTGCCGTCGATGATCTACGCCCTGCTCGACCACCCGGATATCGAGACCCGCGACCTGTCCTCGCTGGAAACCGTGTACTACGGAGCCTCGGCCATCGATCCGACGCGCCTGCGGCAGGCCATCGACCGGTTCGGGCCGATCTTCGCCCAGTATTTCGGGCAGTCCGAGGCCCCGATGGCCATCAGCTACCTCGGCAAGGACGAGCACGACGAGCAGCGCCTGAGCTCCTGCGGCCGGCCGTCGGCGGCCTTGCGCGTCGAACTCCTCGATCCGGAGGACAATATCGTCGCCCCCGGCGAGGTCGGCGAGATCGGCGTCTCCGGTCCACTGCTGGCGGGCGGCTACCTGAATCTGCCCGAGGTCACCGCGGAGACCTTCCGCAACGGCTGGCTGCGCACCGGCGACCTGGCCCGCGCGGACGACGACGGGTTTCTGCACATCGTCGGCCGCAGCAAGGACATGGTCGTCACCGGCGGGTTCAACGTCTTCCCCCGGGAGGTGGAAGACGTTGTCTCCGAACATGAGCGGGTGCGCAGCGTCGCCGTCGTCGGTGTGCCCGACGCCCGCTGGGGCGAGGCCGTCACCGCGGTCGTCGTGCTCGCCCCGGAGGTCGCGCACGACCCCGCCGCCGTAGCCACCGTAACCGCCGAAATCCAGGAAACCGTCAAGCGGCGCAAGGGTTCCGTCCAGGTCCCCAAGCACGTCATCGTCGTCGACGAGCTCCCCCTGACAGGCCTCGGCAAGCCCGACAAGAAGGCGGTGCGAGTACTCGCGGCACAGCATCTGGGCCTCTGAACGCGGGCCCCATCCGGTCGGCGGGACCGCGCGCGGCTCAACGAATCCTGAAGCGGCGCAGGAGTTTCAGGGTGTCGAGGGTGCGGGTGAGGTACTGCTCGTAGGGGAGGCCGGGCTGTGGGCCGAGTACCTGGCGTTTCAGGGTGGCTACGTTGGTGGACTCGGTGAACTTCAGCAGCCCGGCGTCGCCGTTGCGGACACCCAGGCCGGACGCCTTGAAACCCCCTGAGGGGGCGCTCTTTCCGGCGTAGGCGAGGGCGGCGCTGTCGTTGACGTTCACGTGTCCGGCCGCGAGCCGGGCGCCGACCGCCCGCGCGGCGGACAGGTTGCGCCCCCAGACGCTCGCGCTGAGCCCGAAGCGGGTGTCGTTGGCCCGCTCGACCGCCTCGTCCACGGTCGAGAAGGGATACAGCGCGACGACCGGGCCGAAGGTCTCCTCGCCGAATACGTCCATCTCCGAGGTCACCGCCTCCAGCACCGTCGGCTCGTAGAAGGTCGGGCCGAGGTCGGGCCGGGCCCGGCCGCCGGTGAGCACCCGCGCGCCGCGGTCGCGGGCCTGATCCACCTGTGCGGCAACGCGATCGAGCTGGTCGGCCGACACCAGCGCGCCCATCTCCGTGTCGAACCCGTAGCCGGGCCCGACCCGCAGGGCCGACACCCGCTCGGTGAACCGGTCCCGGAAGGCGGGGTAGACGGACTCGTGCACATAGATCCGCTCGATGTGCAGGCACAGCTGCCCGGTGTTGTCGAACACGCCCGATACGGCGCCGCGCACGGCCGCGTCGATGTCGGCATCGGCCAGCACGATCATCGGATTCTTACCGCCCAGCTCCAGGCACGACTCCACCAGTCGCTCCGCGGCCTGCCGGGCCACCAGCCGCCCGGTCGGCTCCGATCCGGTGAACATGACGAAGTCGGCGCGCTCGACGACGGCCGGACCCACCACCGGACCGTCGCCGCACACGATCTGGACCAGTCCCTCCGGAAGTCCCGCCGCCAGGAGCAGTTTCAGCCCGAAGGCCGGGCTGAGCGGGGTCCGGTTGTCGGGTTTGAGCACGATCCCGTTCCCGGCCAGCAGTGCCGGAATCGCATCGCAGTAGCCGATGGCGAACGGGAAGTTCCACGGCGCGAGCACGCCGACGACTCCGCGCGGCTTGCGGATCTCGGTCGAGGTGCTGACCAGCGGGATCGCGCCGGCATGCCGAATCGGCCGCAGCAGCTTGGGTGCGCGCCGGAGGTAGTGGCCGGTGACCATCGGAATGTCGCACAGCTCCTCGAAGGCCATCCGGCGGGCCTTGCCGGTCTCGATCTGGATCAGATCGGTGATCGTCCGGTGATTCTCGAGGACCAGGCGGTGGAAGCGCTCGAACACCGCCAGCCGCCGCCGGACCGGCCACCGCGCCCACTCGGCCTGCGCGGCCCGGGCGCGGGCGAACGCGGCATCGACATCGGCCGGTGCCGACTGCGGCAGCTGTGCTACCGGCTCGCCGGTGAAGACCTCGACCACCGGCACCGTATCGGTGCGATCGCCGGTCACCAGGCTCATCAGGTCGGCAAGGTCGTGCGAGGAGGCGGTCGTCGTACTCACGGCACGCACTCTATCAATTGATTGCATCACTTGATAGACATCGTGAACGATGCACGTCCGCAGGTGATTACAATGCGCCACGTGACGAATGCAGCGGGCGGCGGAACCGAACTTCGCGTGAGCGACGAGGAACTGGCCATGCCGACGGACCGGCGGCTGGTGCTGGCCGCGGAGCGATTGTTCGCGGAACGCGGCATCGACGGCGTCTCGCTACGCGCGGTGATGTCCGCCGCCGGCGCGAATGTCGCGGCCGTGCACTACCACTTCGGTTCCAAGGAAGCGTTGATCGAGACGCTGGTCCGGCAGCGCAGCGATGTCGTCGCGGCCCGGCGCGGCGCGCTGCTCGACGAGATGGAGAACTCGGGCGCCGTCACTCCGCGCGGGCTCGCCGAGGCGTTCGTGCTGCCGGTGTGGGAGATGGCCACGGGCGAGGGGGCGTCGTGGGTGAAGTTCATCGCGGGCATTGTCGGCGGGGGACATCCCGCGCTGACCGTGGTGGCCGACGGCTTCGCCGATCAGGCGGTGCGATTCATGTCGCTGCTGGGCCGCGCGGTCCCCGAACTACCCTCGGGCACAATGCGTTTCCGGCTGGCCCAGGCCATGACGCTGACCTTCCAGGTGCTGGGCGACCTGCACCAGACCCAGGACCTGCTCGCGATCTCCGGCGTGCAGCTCGAGCCCGATCAGGTGCTCGCCGAACTGGTGGATGTCGTGACCGCCATCCTCGCGGGTCCGCCCTCCTCCTGAGGATGCCGTCTGCTGTCCGGTTGCGGCGCCGGGGCGCGTTGGTCCAGATTGTGGGATTCGCGTTCGATTCCGATAGACAACCCCTCTGATTGCTGAGAGTATGCCCGCGTGAGCGCGATGGCGGTTCGGGCTGGTGATCCCATCCGTCCGTGTCGCGGTGAACGGGACGACACCGGTCTCCGACCAGAGAGCCGGTACACGAGGGGGTCGTGTGGCGACGACTGCGCAGTTGCGGGCGGTGCTGGCGGTTCTGCAGGTCGGCGGGACGACCGGTGGGACAGCGCCGGATCCGTCGGTCGAACATGCCGAGCTGGCCGGTTTGCTGCACCGTGTGATCAGCAATGAATTGCGGGAGGTGATCGTGGCGGCGCCGCTCGGCGAGACCGAGCGCCGGTGGTCGGCCGCCAGTGCCGTCGTGCCCGCCATGCCGGGGGAGCGGGGCCTGTCCGAACAGGCCCAGTTCGATGCTCGCTGGTTGCGCGATCGCATCGCGACCCTCGTGTCCCGCAGTGGACCGGACCCGATCCCCGCGCTGCTGGCCGCCGCCGTCCAAGCCGTCGACGCCGCTACCGCGTTGCTGGCCCTGTCCCGCGATCCCCACGGCATCGGCAGCCAGGACGCGTGGCAGGCCGTAATCGACGACCTGGCCACGGCATTCCACCTGGTCAACGACGAGCACAACGGCATCACCCAGCCGATCAGGTAGTGCGCGACCGCGCGGCAGCGAACGCCGTCACGACGGACGTGGTCGACCTGCGGCGGCGGGCGTCGAGGTGTCGGCTCGGTTGGTCGCACGCCGCAGGTAATAGGCGGCGGCCACGAACAGCGCGAGCGTCAGCCAGATGTAGGCGTTGTGATAGATCACGCCGAGGTGGGCCCGGGAGGGTAGGGCGATGATGCTGCTCATCGTGGGGTCGTAGAAGGACAGCACTCCGCCCGACGCGACCACCAGCGCCACGCCCAAGCCGAGCGGTGCGGCCGGTCCACGGCGGCGCACCGCCAGGTCGGTCAGGTAGACCAGCAGCGGAGCCAGCCAGACCCAGTGGTGCAGCCAGCTGTACGGCGACACCGCGGTCGTGGTGAGCCCGACCAGCACCACCGCGGGCAGCTCGTGCCCGGTCAGCGACAGCCGCCGCGCCAGCACCAGGCAGATCGCGGCCACCGCGACGGCGCCGAGCAGCCAGAGCAGCTGGTTCGTGCCCGCGACGCCGATGGTCCGGGCGACCATCCCGCGCAGTGATTCGTTCTGCGGATTCTCGGGAACGCCCACGCGGGTCGGGTCGGCGAACGCGCCGCTCCAGAATGTCAGCGAATCCTTCGGCAGCGCGGCGACACCGATGAGCACGGTCGCGACGCACGTCGCCGTCGCCGTCGCGGCGGCCCGGTACCGGCGGGTGACCAGGAAGTAGACGACGAAGAACGCGGGAGTCAGCTTGATTCCGGCCGCGATGCCGGTCAGCACGCCCTTCCAGCGGGAGGAGTCGGGCAGCGCCGTATCCGCCAGCACGAGCAGCAGCAGGAAGATGTTGATCTGCCCGAACGCCATCGTCTCGCGCACCGGCTCGCACCACACCAGCAGCCCGGCGGCCGAGACTCCCGTCACCAGCAGCCGCAGGTCGCGCCGGTAGCCGAGCATCGACAGGGCCGCCCAGCACGACGCGGTGAGCATCGCGAAATCGCCGAACGCGCCCGCGTAGGTGAACAGGTCGCCGCGCAGCGCCACCAGCGGCAGGAACACCAGCGCGGCGAACGGGGTGTAGACGAACTCCCAGACGCCGCGCGTATTGCCCAGCAGCGGGGTGTCGTAGATGGACACGCCGTCGACCACGCGATTCGCGGCGATCTGATAGACGCCCAGATCCTTCAGATGCAGCAGAATCGGCGGCGCCTCGATGACCTGCTTGACGTAATACCCGCCGGCCACCACACCCAGTGCGAGGAGCGTCCAGAACGCCGCGGCCGGGATGGGGCGGCGCTGCGGGACGACGTCGCTCGAGGACGGCGTCGCCACGTCCTCGATCGTCGATACCGACACGCTCACTCCCAGGGATCGGGGTTCCGAACCGGCCCCACGGTAGTAGCAGGAGGGCCGGAGGCGCCAGCCAGCCGGTGCGGGCACGGACGCCCGGCACGGATCCGTGTGCCCGGCCCCGGCCGAGCGCGGATCAGCGAGACGACCAAGGCAAGGGCCATTACCGACAGTCCGCCGCCGAGGGCGGCCACCGCCGACAGTCCTGCCCGGTCGATCGCGACGCCGCCGAGGCCCGCGCCGATCACGATGCCGATATTGAATCCGGATACCGCGAACGACAGCGCCAGCTCGCCGCCCGGCCCCGCGGCGCGGAACAGCACGGACTGGATCACGGGCACGAACGACCACGCGGCGAGCTGCCAGATCGCCACGAGCACAACGGCTCCGAGGGGTGACGACGTAGCGGGCAGAATGAGCAGGAGGGCCGCCGCGGTCACGGCCGCGGTACCCGCGAGGGCCGCCCGGGGCCGCGCGTCGGCAAGCCGCCCGCCCAGCAGATTGCCCGCCACCGCCCCCAGTCCGGCGAGGAACAGCACGCCGGTGACCGCCGCGCCGCCCAGTCCCGCGCGAGCATGCAAAAGCGGTGCGAGATAGGTGAATACGGTGAACGAGGCGCCCCAGAACACCACGATCGCGCCGAGTCCGAGCAGCACCGGGCGGCCGCGCAGCGCGGCGAATCGCTCTCGCTGCGAATGGGATTCGTCGCCGCCCAGCGACGGCAGCAGGCGGTGGTTCAGCGCCAGGGCGACGAGAGCGGGCACGGCCAGACCGCCGAGCGCGAGGCGCCAGCTCAGGCCCTGGCCGAGCAGGGTGCTGACCGGTACGCCGAGCGCGGTGGCGGTGCTGACACCGGCGACGATCGTCGCGATCGTCCGGGCGCGGCGGGGTTCGGGGGCGAGCCGGGCGGCGGTGGCGATGGCGGTCGCGAGGTAGAGGCCCATCGTGGCGCCGCTGATCAGGCGGGATGCGAGCAGTACGGGATAGCTCGGCGCCAGTCCGGCCATCACGTGCCCCGCGGCGAAAACCGTCAGGGTGACCATGAGCACCCGGCGCCGATCCGCCCCGGCGAATAC
The DNA here is from genome assembly GCF_001613165.1 of Nocardia mexicana NBRC 108244. Taxonomy (GTDB): domain Bacteria; phylum Actinomycetota; class Actinomycetes; order Mycobacteriales; family Mycobacteriaceae; genus Nocardia; species Nocardia mexicana. Next base: position 26,847 of record NZ_BDBV01000106.1, on the reverse strand, counting down.
GGCCGCGAGGATCGGCGCGCCGACGGCCAGGGCGAGGGCGTTCGCCGTCACCAGCTGACCGGCCGTGCCCGGGGTGATGTGCAGGTCGTTCACGATCTGCGGAAGCAGGCCGACCGGCACGAATTCGGTACATGCGACGGCGAACGCGCCGAGGAACAGCGCCGTCGGCCAGCCGCCGCGTCGTGCGGTCTCGGAGGGAATTCGGGCTGTAACCGTCATAGAACCAATGCTGGTTACGACACCGGTGTCTGTCAATAGATGGTTACGATAGGGGTATGCATCCGAAGGATCCGTCGACCGCGCCGCTGCCGTTGCGCTGGGTGGAGGACCTGATCAATACGCGCAGCCTGGTGTACGGAACCGACGACCTCGCCGACGCGGGCGCGCTGCGCCGCTGGTTGGCCGAGCGCGACCTACCGGCGGGGGACCGCCCGGTGCGGGACGCCGATCTGCGCCGGGCCGTCCGGCTGCGAGAAGGGTTGCGGGCGTTGCTGATCAGCAGGGAAGACCCCGATGTCGACGTCGGCGATCTGGACGACCTGGCGCGAGATCTGCCGCTGGTGGTGCAGTCGGTGACGGGTGCGCCGCAGGTGGTGCCCCGCGCCCGGGAGTCGGCCGACGCCGCCCTCGCGCGCCTCCTGGCGATCGTGGCGGCCGCGAGCGCCGACGGCACCTGGGGTCGGCTGAAGGCGTGCCGGAACCCCGACTGCCGCTGGGCGTACTACGACCATTCGCGCAACAGGTCACGCACCTGGTGCTCGATGGAGACGTGCGGCAACCAGGCGAAGGTGCGAGCCTTCCGCCGAAGGAGCTGAGCGCCTTACTTGTTCGGTGTCAACAGCACCAGCGGAATCTCGCGGTTGGTCTTGCGCTGATAGTCGCCGTAGCCCTTGAATGCCTCGACGACCCGGGGCCACAGCGCGGCGCGCTCCTCCTCGGTGGCGATCCTTGCCGTCATCGGACGCCGGGGGCCGCTCTGCATCGACACCTCGACGGCGGGGTTGTCCCGCAGATTCAGATACCACGCGGGATGCGTGGGATCGCCGCCGCGCGACGCCACTATCACGATCGTCTCGTCGTCGATGATCGGCGCGGTCAGCATGACCCTGCGCGGTTCGCCGGACTTGCGGCCGGTGGTGGTGAGTTCGAGGGCGGGCATCCCCACGATGGTCCGGCCCAGCCGTCCGCCGCTGATCTTGAGCAGCGCGCGGTGCACGGCGTTCTGAACCTTCAACTGGGCATCACTGGGCATGCCGCGCAATATACGGCAGTGCGGCCCGCCGGACGTGCTGAGCCGCAGCGGATCTCGCGCCGACCGCCGTCAGGCGTTGTCGCCGAGCACCGCGGTCACGATTCTGCGGAGGGATTCGATGTGTCACGCACTTGCCGAGACAATTAAGTCTCGGCTTCGAATTTGTTATTCAAAGGTAAATTTTCGATGGCGGGCGCCAGATTTATCTCTGGTGGGATCGAAGGTATTTCCTTTGGCGTATGCTGATGCCGTGTTATCAGTACTGCCGCATACTGCGGACGTGAGGCTTCATTCGGTTCCGTGGGTATTACATGTGATTGACGGGTCGATGACCTGCGATGGTTACGCAGATGTGGCTGCCCGGTTCTGTAATCGGTCCGGACCGAGTGGGGCGGTGTGGTGATGAAAGTCTTGGTGGTCGGCGGCGGTATAGCCGGCTTGTCGGCGGTTTTGAGCCTGCACGCGATGGGTATCGAGGCGGTCGTCGTGGATTCGGTCACCGAAATGCGACCGCTGGGCGTCGGAATAAATCTGCTCCCACACGCTACTGCGGAACTCATCGAATTGGGTTTGGGGGAACAGTTGGCCACCACGGCCATTCCGACGGCCGAGGTGGTGCATTTCGATCGATGGGGTAACGAGATCTGGCGCGAACTCCGCGGCATGGCGGCAGGGCATCGCTGGCCGCAATACTCCGTTCACCGCGGCGAGTTGCAAGACATGCTGCTGCGGTCGGTGCGGGAGCGGCTCGGACCGAGTGCCGTGCGTACCGGCCTGCGGTTCGTCTCCGCGACTCAGAACGAGGACGGAGTGCACAGCATATTCCACGATCGAGTCCGCGATACCACCGTCGAGTTCGATTCGGGAGTGCTGATCGGCGCCGACGGACTGCACTCCGCGGTTCGGGCCGGTCTGTATCCGCACGAGCCGGAGCCCTCATGGAATGGCATCCGTATGTGGCGGGGCACCACGATGGCCCGGCCGTTCGGTTCCGGTGCGACCATGATCTTCGGGGGGAGTAATCACGCTGCGAAATTTGTCGCCTACCCGATATCGCAGGCTGCCCGGCAGCGGGGCCGTGCCCTGATCAATTGGGTCGCGGAGGTCCGGCTGCCGAAGATCGGCGATGCGGTCGCGAGCTGGGATCATCGCGGCCGGCTCGAGGATGTGCTGCCGCATTATGACGGCTGGGAACTGGCGGGCCTGGATGTGGGTTCGGTGATCGCGGGCAGCGAGCGGATTCTCGAGTATCCTATGGTCGACCGGGATCCGGTGCCGCGGTGGACATTCGGCCGGATCACGCTGATGGGCGATGCCGCGCATCCGATGTATCCGGTTGGTTCCAACGGAGGTTCCCAGGCGATACTCGACGCTCGGGCGTTGGCCATCGCGCTTGCGGACGCCGCCGACCCGGCGGCCGGTCTGGCAGCCTACGAAGCCGCGCGGCTGGCGCCGGCGAACGAGACCGTTCTGGCGAACCGGGACATTCCGATGGATCGGATCCTGCGGCTCGTGGCCGAGCGTGCTCCCCGCGGCTTCGATCGGATCGAAGATGTGGTGACGCCCGATGAGCTACGAGTGATCGGCGACGGCTACCGGAGGACCAGTTCGGCGCTGTAGTTCGCTCGGCCGAACATGTTCCGGCGCAACACTTGTCCCGCCGCGTCCGCCAGGAAGGCGGACGCGGCGAGGGGCCTCGGCTCGCTTCGCGCTACGGATCACCGGCCGGTCCGCGTTTATCGTTCAGAGAGAAGCGGGCGTCGGTCCCTTCGCTCCGCGACCGCCTATAGCGGCCACGACCCGAGCTCGTCGACCGCGACGGTGACGCATTGCAGTGTCTGCGCGGCGTTGAGCCGCGGATCGCATCGTGTGCGGTAGCGCGTCGCGAGTTCGTCTTCGCGCAGCCGCTGCCAGCCGCCGACGCATTCGGTCACCGGTTCAGGGGCCGTCTCCAAGTGCAGGCCGCCTGGAGTGACACCGGTGGCCCGGCACGCGCCGAAGAACGCCCGGATCTCGCTTGTCACCTCGTCCACACGACGGGTCTTGATTCCCTGCTCGGTCACGAATGTGTTGCCGTGCATGGGATCACAGATCCAGCACACCGGCGTCCCGGTTTCTGCCGCGGCCTCCAGCAGTGCGGGGAGCATCGTTGCGGTCCGATCGGCGCCGAGGCGTGGGATGAGGGTCAGCCGACCCGGTTTTCTCTCGGGATCGAGGCGGCGGCACAGTGCCGCGACATCGGCCGGACGGGTTGTGGGGCCGAGTTTGACCCCGACGGGATTGTTGATCAGTTCGGCGAAGCGGATATGTGCGTGTGCCGGATCACGAGTCCGCTCGCCGATCCACAGGAGATGGGCCGAGCTGTCCCACCACCGACCGTCGTGCCCCCGCCGGGTCAAGGCCTGCTCGTAGTCGAGCAACAGCGCCTCGTGTGACACCCGCATGCCCGGGAGCGGTCCGCGCCGATCGCCGTCCGATGCGGTCATGGCCATATCCAGAAGGTCGGCGACATCGCGCAGCAGCCGCACCGGACCGTGGCGATCACAGACGTCGGCGGCGTGTCGAATCAGCCGCGCGGTCGCCTCGACCGGCGGGGCCGGATGGGTCCGAAGGTGATTCAGGGTGACCGCCGCGTGGAAATAGGCATCGACCATCCGGCCCGGGTCCGGTGTCCTGCTCGCCGCGTCGGGGTTGTACCCATTGATCATGTCACCGAGGTAGGAGTGCAGCCCCGTGCCCTTCTCGATCGGCTGCGACCGCGGTTTCGCGTATTCGCCGGCGATGCGGCCGATCACGACCGGCGTGATGCCGCGGCCGTAGCTCAGCACCGCGGCGGAGGCTGCCGCAAGCGCCTGCCTGTCGGTCAGCGACTGCACATCGGACATCTCGAAGGTTTCCGCGCAGTCTCCGAGCTGGAGGACGAACGCTCGCCCCGCTGCCGCGGCGGCCAGTTCGGTGGTCAGTGCCTCGCATTCGGCAGCACTGACGAGCGGTGGCAGCGACCGGAGCCGGTCTGTGTTGCGCCGTGCCGCTGCGGGATCCGGCCAGGGCGGCTGGTGCCGGGCGGGCCGGTTGCCGCTGTCCGCCGGCGGAATTCCAGGATCATTCGACCGACCGGCATGCGCCTCGTCGACCAGCACGGGTTCCGGCTCGCCGCTACCGGATGAATCCGGGCACGTGTCCGGCGATATCAGGTCCGGGTTGAAGCATTCCTTGATGTAGCACACCGGCGCACTGCTGACGTCGATCACATAGGCCTTGGCGATGCACGGCCTGCCATCGATCCACCGTGCCATCCCTGTCCACAACACTCGGCGGGACTGGGCCACGCCACGAGCGGTCAGGTGATATCCGATCGGTCCGGGACCGTCTATGCCGAATCTTGTGGCCGAACTCTGTTCGGACACAACATGATTCACCGACACCAGGGTCAGGTTAGGATCGACGAGGCCGGAGCGGCGTACGACCGCCGCACAGTCCTCGTCGAGACGCAACGCCTGTGCCACCGTCTCCGAAACGCGGTCGGCCGATACCACGTCCTGGCGCAGCACCCGGATATGCAGTGCCGTGCCGAGTGCTGCCTCCAACAGTGGCGTCGTCAGGCCGTCGCTTGCCAGCAGCATCCTGGCGGTCGGGTCGGTGAATACCTCTGAACGTGGCTGGCAAACCCGTTGGGTCGCATCGACTGTCACCGTTCGAATGATTTTCTCATCCTGATTCAGCACGATAGATATTCCGCTTTCCATACTTGCCGTCCGCGCTCGAGGCGTTTTCCCGAGCCTTTCACACCTCGGGTGGCGGTGAGGTCGCAGAAGCGGCGCTACACTAGATAATTAAACAGAACGAAACGTAACTGATCGTCTGATCAAGACCTCATGACCAGTGCGTGAACGGGTGATATGGTCACCGGCCCGACGACTGACAGGTCAAGACTGATAGGTCTTATGTATGCGGCGTAATGATTGTGGCGTGCATCGCTTTTCATTCAGCGGTTGATGGACCGATGGAACCAAACCACTGAGATACTCCGCATAGGGAAAATCCTTCGGTCGCTTCTGCCGACTCGATATGCACTCTCTACTGGAATTCCGGATACTTCCGATGGCATCCGCCGAGTAAATCTCCGTGTTTTCGAATGAGACCGTGACCCGGACGCTTGCACTGTGGCTGTGGCGCGGATCCGCCCGCCGCTCACCTCGGGCAGCGCGGTGCACGGCGTTCTGAACCTTCAACTGGGCGCCGCTGGGCATGCCGCGCAATATACGGCAGTGCGGCCCGCCGGACGTGCTGAGCCGCAGCGGATCTCGCGCCGACCGCTGTCAGGCGTTGTCGCCGAGCACCGCGGTCACGATTCTGCGGACGGATTCGATGTCCGGCGTCCCGTCCGCGTGGCCCGCCGCCAGCAGGTGGCCGGAGCCGATCAGCGAGAGGCCCAGGGTGTCGACATCCGCGTCGGCCGCGATGCGGCCCAGCTCGCGCTCGGCGGTGAGATATTCGGCGATCATCGCCCCCGCCTCGGACAGGACGGGCAGCCCGGTCACCCCGGCCCGGCGCAGGCGGTCGCGCAGCTCGTCCCGGAAGGTGATCAGCGGCACGATCGCCACGGCCACCGATCCGAAGACCGCCAGCAGCGCCTCGGTGAGATTGTCGACAACCGTTCCGGTACCGGCGGATTCGCGCAGGGCGGCGGCCCGGGCACGCATCCGGTCGGTGCGGTCGAGCACCAGTTCGGCGAGGAAGGCGTCGAAATCCTCGAAGTGCCGGTGCAGTACGCCCTTGGCGCAGCCCGCCTCGGTGGTGACCGCTCGACTGGTCACGGCGCTCGCGCCGTCTCGAAGCAAGACGCGCTCTGCGGCGTCGAACAGCTGCTCGCGCACATCGCGCAGCGCCACTCCGGTCGGCATATCGCGTACTTCTCCTTCTTCCTCGAGCATTGGCGACAACCACAGGTTGACGAGTGGGCGAGCGCCCACTTATGGTGGGCGCATGCCCACTGTATCGCCGGAACCACCCGCCGGAGCCGAGCCGCATCGCGCACGGCAGATGGCGGAGTCGTTCGGCACGGACGCCGAACGCTACGACCGTGCCCGCCCGCCGTACCCGTCCGCCCTCGTGGCACGAATCGTCGCCTCCGTTCCCGGGTCCGACACCCGCGCCGCGAATACCGCTTCCGTTCCTGGGCCTGATGTTCGCGATGCGCGTACCGCTTCCGTTCCCGGGCCCGATGTCCTCGATGTGGGCTGCGGGACCGGGATTGCGGGTCGGCAGTTTCAGGCGGCGGGTTGCCGCGTGCTGGGGGTCGAACCGGACGCTCGGATGGCCGAATTCGCGCGGTGCAGCGGGGTCGAGGCCGAGGTGGCGACGTTCGAGGACTGGGATCCGGCGGGCCGGGACTTCGACGCGGTCGTCGCCGGAACCGCCTGGCACTGGGTGGATCCGGTGGTGGGTGCGGCCAAGGCGGCGCGGGTGCTGCGGCCCGGTGGTCGGCTGGCGGTGTTCTGGCATGTATTCCAGACCCCGGCGGAGGTGACGGCCGCGACCGTCGACGCCTTCGAGCGCGCGGTGCCCGACTCACCGGTCGACCTGCAGGTGATGCGGCAGTCCGTGGCGGCCGGTCGGACGATGGTGGAGGCATACCAGGCGATCTTCGACAAGGCCGCCGACGGGATCCGGGCCGCGGGCGGATTCGACGCCTCCGAGCAGTGGCGATTCGACTGGGAGCGGACCTACACCCGCGACGAATGGTTGGACCAGATGCCCACCCACGGCGCCCTCACCGGCCTGCGGCCCGACCAGCTGGCGGCCGTCCTGGCCACCGTCGGCGACGCGATCGACGCCCTCGGCGGCAGCTTCACGATGCCGTACGCGACCGTAGCGGTCACCGCCGTGCGCACCGGCGACGTTTCCCGGCGGTGAGCAGCCGATAGGGTCATCCCATGAAACTTGGAATGTGGTCTGTTGTAGGCGCTCTCGCCGTCACGGCGATATCCGTGGCTGCTCCTGTGGTCGCCGCCGCTCCCAGCGGTTCGGCGGGGTTCGGGGACGGGCGGGAGGTGGTGATCATCGACGATACGTTGGAGCTGAGCGATCTGGACTCGTGCTGGGCCAGCGGTTTCCCGCGTGATATCCGTATCGAGAACCGGAGCAAGCGAGACTTCCTCGTGTATGGCTCCAAGGACTGCACCGGTGAGCCCGTGGCGAGCGTGGCTCCGGGAACGACCGCGACGCACAACGGCTGGTCGGGCGTCGCGGCCGGGTAGGCGGCGTTCCGCTCGCTCTCAGGCGAGGGCGTCGAGGGCGGCTTCGATGGCGCGGTGGAAGGTGGGGTAGGCGTAGATCATGCGGCGCAGGGTCTCGGTGGGGACCTCCGCGTGCACGGCAACGGCCAAGGCGCTCAACACTTCTCCGCCCTGCGGGCCGACGGAGGTCGCGCCGACCAGCACACCGCGGTCGGCGTCCTCGACCAGTTTGATCACACCGGCGTTGCCGGTCTTGTGGATCCAGCCTCGGGTGGAGGCCGCGAGATCGGTGACGGCGGTGCGCACGGTCAGTCCGGCGTCGCGGGCCTGCGCCTCGGTCATGCCGACCGCACCCACCTCCGGATCGGTGAAGGTGACGCGGGGAACCGCGTGGTAGCGGGCCGATTCCGAGGTATCTCCGAGAATGTCGGCGGCCGCGATGCGCGCCTGGTACATCGACATGTGGGTGAAGGCGCCGCGGCCGGTGATGTCGCCGATGGCCCACACCCCGTCGGCGGCCCGCAGATGCTCGTCGACCTCGATGTCGCGGGCGGATTCGTCCAGCCCGACCGCGCCGATCCCCAACGCCGCCAGGTCGGTTCGGCGTCCGGTGGCCACCAGCACCTGCCGCGCGTGCAGCGGTTCGCCCTCGTCCAGGTGCACGGTGAACCGGTCTCCGTCGTGCTCGATCCGCCTGGTATCGACCCCCGAGCGGATCGAAATCCCTTCGCGGGCCAGGACTTCGGCGAGCAGATCGGCCGCCTCGGGCTCCTCCTTGGGCAGGATGCGATGCCGCACGACGACCGTGACGTCCGCGCCGAAACGCGAAAAGATCTGGGCGAACTCCATTCCCACGGGACCGCCGCCGAGCACGATCAGCGACTCGGGCACCGCGGTGGTGGTGACGGCCTCCCGGTTGGTCCAGTAGGGCGTGTCGGCGAGGCCCTCGATCGGCGGAACCGCCGGTGCCGTACCGGGATTCAGCACGATCGCCCGCCCGGCACGGAATACCCGGGGACCGTCGGCGGTGGTCACCGTCACCTCGCCCGGCGCGCTGATGCGGCCCCAGCCCCGGACGAACCGCCCGCCCGCCTTCTCGAAGCGTTCGACCGCGACCGTATCGTCCCAGTTGTCGGTCGCCTCGTCGCGAATCCGGGCGGCCACCGGCCGCCAATCGGGTTGTGCCTGAGCCGAACCCGCCAACTCGCCGACGCGCGCGGTCTCGGCCAGCGTCTCGGCGGCGCGCACCATCATCTTGGTGGGCACACACGCGTAGTACGGGCACTCGCCGCCGACCAACCGGCCTTCCACGCCGACGACCGCGAGCCCCGCCGTGGCCAGCCGCGTCGCGACGTCCTCGCCACCCGGGCCCATCCCGATCACCACGGCGTCCACGGTCTCGATCGGCATGCGTGCTCTCCTTCGGTTCTGTGACTCACGGCCGTCCGGTGCGGGCCTGCGCACCGTTCCTGTACCAGGCTGCCACGCGCCTCGGCACCGAGAGGGCGTGGCCTGCTGACGGAACTGTGACGAACCCGGACCGACCGGCCCGGATTCGGTGTCCGCCTAGTGCACCGCGCGCTCCCGCGGGACCAGCAGCGCGAGCAGGGCGATCAGCAGCCCGCCGCCGATCGCGTACAGACCCCAGGCGCCGCTGAGCAGGTCGCGGTAGTCGTCGCGCAGCTGATCGCCGAATCGCTCGTCCAGCCGCCAGCCGACCGCGCCGAGCACGACCAGACCGGCGAGCACGCCGATCCAGCCGATGGCGCGCGAGCCGAACAGCGCGGCCAGCAGCACGACGGCGGCGATCACGAGCAGGAAGATCGCCAGCGACGACTGGATCGAGGTGTTCTGACCGGCGATCTGATCCAGGGTCTGCTCGGCGGCGAAGCCGTCGCGCAGATCGGCGAACTGCACGTCGCGGGCCTCGACCGAGCCGACGAGCGGGCCGAATGTCCCGGCGGCGATCGCGACTGCGCAGGCGAACAGCACCAGGTGTACGAAAGTGCGCATACTCCACGGTATTGCTCGCGGCGCCGGATGTGCGCAGATTTGTCGCGATGACGCCAATTCGTGCGCTGACAGGGGGTCTTTCCGGCGGCCCCGGGGCCGTCACGAGGTCAGGCGCACCCAGCGCCCGACCGAGGGCACCCCGTCGGTATCGACGACGTAGACCAGGTACCAGCCGGGCGGGGCCAGGGCCGGATTCGACGGCATCGTCAGGGTGACGGTCCCGGGCTCGGCGACGGCGAACGGCAGGTCGATCAGGCGCTGGTCGTTGTTGGTGGAGTGGGTGCACGAGCTGGGATGGACGAGGCAGGCGTCGCGCAGTGTGCCCGTCGTCGTGGCGGTGAGCTCCGCGCCGTAGGCCACCGTGTCGGCCGCCACGGTCAGCTCGGGCCGCGGACCGCGGAAAAGGTATGGCGGCCAATAGATCTCGATCCGCAACTCTTCGGTCTTGCGGGCCGGGTTGGAACCCGCGGTGATCACCTTGCCGTCCGGGGTCAGCAGTGCGACCGAATGATAAAGGCGCACGACACGTTCCGGCGCGGTGGCGGTCCAGGTTCCGGCCTCGGGGTCGAGGATTTCCGCGTGCGAGGGAGCCATATCGGCCATCTCCTCCATCCCGGAACCGCCCGCGACCAGCACCGTCCGGTCCGGCAGCAGCACCGCGTTCAGGTGCATGCGGGCGTGGTGCATCGGGGGCCCGGGCCGGTACTTCGGGGCGGGGGTTCCGAAGTCGACTATCCGGGTGTCGTCCAGAACCGCTGCGCCCGAATGCATGTCGTATCCGCCACCGCCGAGAATCATCACCCGCTGGCGCTGTGCCGGGGGCAGCAGCACGCTGCTCGACTGGTTGCGTGCCTCCGGATCGGTCAGGCCCGGAACCACGGTGACGGCGCCGGTGGCGGGATCCCAGACCGACGGGCGCATACCGTTGTTGCCGCCCATCTGGCCGCCGGTGTAGAACAGCCGCCCGTCCTCCAACAGGACCAAGTGGCCGTACATCGGAATCGGTCCCGGGACCGGAAGCTGCGACCAGGTCTGCGTCGCGGTGTCGAACAGCTCGGGCACCTGGGACAGGAAGTTGTCGTCGCCCAGGCCCGAGGTCGTGACCACATTGCCGTCCGGCATTTTCACCAGCGTGGGATACCAGCGACCGAATGCCATGTCCGGCAATACATTCCATGTCTGCGCGGCGACATCGAACAGCAGCGCGTCGCGCAGGCCGTAGAAGGGGTCGTAGCGTTCGGTCCCGCCGACGGCCAGCAGCCGCCCGTCCGGCAGGTAGGTGTGTCCGGCGCAGAACATGTCGATCGGCGTCTCGGGCGCGCTCAGCCCCGGATTCGGGTAATGCCAGACACGAGTGCGGAATTCGCGTGCGTCCAGCCGGTCGGGGTCGTTGCCGGAACCGGCGAAGAACAGCACGTCACCGGTGTGCAGCAGGGCGGCGTGCACCGGATTGATCTCGGTGTCGAAATCGAGGATGCGCCACAGCCCCTCGGCGGGGGCCTGTGCGAGATCGGTATCCAGCTCCACGACGCGCAGAAAGCCGGTGTTGCCACCCTGCGGATGATCGACCGTGGCGATCACCAGCTCCGGTGGGCCGCCCGGGGCGGGCAGCAAAGCCACTGCCGCGCCCTGGTTTTCGAAGAACCCCCAGCCGGGGACCGCGGACCAGTGGCTCCACCCGTCGACGCAGTGCCCGGTGCCGTCCAGGGCCCAGCCGACGGTGTACATCCCGGCATTGCCCTGCTGCGGGTGGTCGACGGTGAAGACGATCAGCTCCGCGCGGCCGTCGCCGTCGAGGTCGGCGGCGGCGATGCCCGCGCCCTGATTCTCCCAGCCCCACCAGTCGGGAACCGCCACCCACGGTGTCCATTCGGCCACCGCGCCCTCGGCGGTCAGTCCCTTGGCGAGGCGGAATCGGCCCGAATTCTGTCCCGCCGGATTGTCGACGGTGAACACCACCAGCGTGGTCTGCCCGTCGACGGTGGTCAGGCAGATATCGGCGCCCTGGTTCTCCCACCCGTACCAGTCGGGAATCTGCTGCCACGGCGTCCAGCCGCCGGTCGCGGTGCCGTCGACGGCGAGGTCGCGCCCGACCCGGAAGTACCCCTGATTCTGGCCCGGCGGATTGTCGACCACGAACACCACCAGGTCCGGGCGGCCGCTGCCGTCCAGATCGGCGATCGCTATCCCGGCGCCCTGGTTCTGCCAACCCCACCATTCCGGAACGGAAAGCCATGGCCCCCAGGACTTTACATCGCCATCGGCCGGTAGCCCGGTGCCGATGCGGTAGTACCCGGCGTTCTGGCCGTCGAGGTCGTCGACCCGCAGCACCGCGACATCGAGGGCGCCGTCACCGCCGATATCGGCGATCGCGACCCCGCAGTCCTGGTTCTGGTCGGACATCCAGTCTGGGATCGGCACGAATTGTCCTGCCACGCTGCCAGTTTGACCCTCCCGGCGTTCGCCGTCGAGTGATCTACCCGGATCCATACATATTTGGTCCGGAACCCGCGAGTGCACTGTCGGGCCGGTCGCTGATCCTCGGTGGCCCCCGTCATCCCGGCATGCCGGAAATGAATGAGGCGTGCCGGAAAGGAATGCGTGTGCGGGTGCCGGCGGTCCGGCCCGTCAGCTGCGAGAACGGCGCGAGAGCAAGGATTTCGGTAGTTTTGGGGGCGGTCAAGGGGGCGCCGCTGAGCCGGTCGGGCGCAGCCGTCACACAGGTCGCGCGGGAGACAGCGAGGACAGCATGGTCGACAGCGAGGTCGCGAACCGGATCGAGGAGGTCGGCGACGATTTCCACACCGATCCGCACCGGTACTACCGCCGCTGGCGGGAGAGCGGCCCCGTGCACCGGGTGCGCTTCTCCGACGGGGTCGACGGCTGGGTGATCATCGGCTATGCCGAGGGCCGGGCGGCGCTGAACGATCCGCGGCTGCGCAAGAGCGCCGCGGGCATCTACGAAATCTTCCACGAGCGCCGCGACTCCGCGCTGGTGGCGAACGCGGACGCGCAGGCGCTGTCCGCACACATGCTGAACAGCGACCCGCCGGACCACACCCGCCTGCGCAAGCTGGTGGTCAAGGCGTTCACGCCACGGCGGACGGCGGCGCTGCGACCGCGCATCGAGGAGATCACCGCGGCGCTGCTCGACGAGATGGCAGGTCACGACGAGGTCGATCTGCTGGAGGCATTCGCGAATCCGCTGCCGGTCACCGTGATCTGCGAACTGCTCGGGGTGCCGTTCGGCGATCGCACCGACTTCCAGGCGTGGACCCGGGTGCTGGTGGGCTCGGTGGGCGGCGTGCGGGAACGCAATACCGCCTCGGTCGCGATGTCGGAGTATCTCCGGAAGCTGGTGGCGGCCAAGCGCGTCGAGCCGGGGGAGGATCTGCTGTCCGGCCTGGTGCACGTGAGCGACGACGGTGATCAGCTGTCGGAGTCGGAGCTGGTGGCGATGGCGTTCCTGCTGCTGGTCGCCGGGCACGAGACGACGGTGAATCTCATCGGTAACGGCACATTGGCCCTGCTGCGCAACAGGTCTCAGTTCGACGCCCTGCGCGCGGATCCCGCCGCCGTCCCCGCCGCGGTCGAGGAGTTCCTGCGCTACGACGGCCCGGTCGGCTGGGCCACGGTGCGCTACACGGGCGAGCCGGTGCGGATCGGCGGGGTCGACATCCCCGCGAACGAACTCGTCTATGTCTCCCTGGCGGCGGGCAATCACGATCCGGCGCGCTATCGCGATGCCGACGATCTCGATATCGCCGGAGATCCGGGCGGCCACTTGGCATTCGGGCACGGCATCCACTTCTGCGTCGGGGCCCCGCTGGCCCGCCTGGAGGCGGAGATCGCGTTCACGTCTCTGCTGCAACGCTTCCCGGACCTGACCTTGGCGGAGTCGGCCTTCGAACCGCAGTGGCACCACGGCGCCCTCATCCGCGGCCTGGCGGAACTCCCGGTGCGCCTGCGCATCGGCTAGCCGATGCGGTCTCCGGCCGGATGATCGACGCGATCCTCCGGCGGTAGTCGACGCGGCCCTCCCGGGCGATCGATCTCGGTCGATCCGGTGCCCGGTCGGGTCAAGTATTCGGACGCTCGTCCCGGCCCTCTGCCGTCGCAATTGAGCCATTGACGCCTTCAAACCGCCAAAGTTATAGTACGACTGTCCACATAGTTTGGGAGGTAGGGCGAAATGCGTGCGATACAGCAGCAAGAATGGGGCGGTCCCGAGACGCTGCAGCTCGTCGAGACGGAGCAACCACAGCCCGGTCCGGGGGAGGTGCTGGTTCGGGTGGTCGCGGCCGGCGCCAACCCGGTCGACCACTACACGCGCAGGGGCATGGCCTACAACCGGGTGCTCACCCTCCCGTACATCCAGGGCTGGGACGCGGCGGGCACCGTGGCCGAAGTGGGCTACGGCGTAACTCGATTCCGGCCCGGTGATCGGGTCTTCGGCATGCCGTGGTTTCCGCGCGAGGCCGGTGCCTACGCCGAGTATCTGACGGCTCCGGCTCGCCACTTCGCGCGGATGCCCGAGGAACTCGGCTTCGCCGAGGCGGCGGCGCTCCCGCTGGCGGGGCTGACGGCGTGGCAGATGCTGGTCGAGGTCGCGCAGGTTGCGGAGGGGGACCGGGTGCTCATCGCGGGCGCGGCCGGCGGCGTCGGCCATCTGGCGGTCCAGATCGCCAAGTCGCGCGGCGCCTACGTCATCGGCACCGCCCGGGCCGCCAAACACGCATTCCTGCGTGAGCTGGGTGCCGACGAGACCGTCGACTACTCCGTCGCGGACGTGGCGACCGAGGTGCGCGATGCCGACGTGGTGATCCAGATGTTCGGCGGCGAGCCCGGGCTCCGGGCGCTCGAATCCCTGCGGCCCGGAGGCATTCTGGTCAACGGCCAGGCGGCGTGGACGCCCGGCTTGCAGGAGCGTGCTGCCGAACTCGGCGTGCGGGCCAGCGGCTATCTCGTCGACCCCGACGGCGCCGGACTCGAGGCACTGGCCGATCTCGTCCGCGCCGGGCAGTTGCGCGTGCACGTCGACCGGGAACTTCCGCTCGCCGAGGCGGCCAAGGCCCACCAACTCATGGAGGAGGGCGGCGTCACGGGAAAGATCGTCCTGAACGTCGCCGAATCGGCTTAGGGGCTAGGGGATTCGCACGGTCGCCAGCCGGGCATCGATGATCCGGCGGGCTCGCTCGCATCGGGCGGGGTCGTCGAACAGCAGCGCGTCCTGCGCGGCCTGCCTGGCGACCGCGTCGAGTTCGAACGCGAGATCGGCGGGATCGATGTCGGCATCGATCTCGCCGAGTGAAATCGCTTCGGCGACAGTGGATTCGTAGAGACGCAACCAATCCTGCCGGGCGGCGGCGAGGGCGTCGCGTACGCGCCCGGGGCGGGCGTCGAACTCGGCGACCGCGGACAGGAAGAAGCAGCCGCCGCTGAAGATCGGCTTTCCCGCGTACTCCAGCCAGGCTTCGGCCAGGGCCCGCACCCGGCGCATCCCCGCGGGCGCCCGCCGTGCCGGTTTCAGCACATGCGCGGCGAATACCTCGATGGCCGCGCGCACGGTCGCCAGCTGCAGTTCCTCCTTGGACCCGAACTGTGCGAAGACGCCGCTCTTGCTGAGCCCGAGCTCGGTGGACAGCCGCCGCACCGACAGGCTCTCCAGCCCTTCGACCGAGGCGATGTCCATCGCCCGATCCAGGATGGCGCGCCGCGACTGTTCGCCGCGCTGCACGCGCCCGTCGACCTTGCCTTCGCCGACCATGCCCTCCACCTTTCGTGTGACCCCGGCAAGGTAATAGTACAGTCGTCCACTTATCGTGGCGGGGTCCCGGTGGTCCTTCTCAGAGGCCCAGGAGGACGTCATGTTGCTCGCTGACGGTGGTTCGCAGGGCGTCGACCACCGCCGACACCTCGGGGCGGCGCAGGGTTTCCGCGCGGGCGACCAGCCAGTAGGTCAGGCGGACGGCCACCGCCTCGGGTAGCACCCGCACCAGATCGGCGTGGCGGTCGGCCATGAAGCAGGGGAGCAGTCCCAGCCCCGCCGCCGCGCGCGTCGCCTCGACGTGCACGAAAACGTTGGTGGACGAGACAGATTCGCGCATCATGGGCGCGAAGCTCGACGCCAGGTCCAGGTCGTCGACCTGCAGCATCGAGTCGATGAAGTAGACCAGCGGGTAGCGGGCCAGCTCCTCGATGCCCTGCGGGATCCCGTGCTCGATGAGGTAGTCACGCGCGCCGTACAGGCCCAGGCAGTAGTCGCCCAGCGGCGTCGCCTCGGCGCGATGCACCTTCGGCCGCCCGACCACTATCTCGATATCGAGGCCGGAGCGCTGCGTGGAGGCGCGGCGGGTGGCGGCCACGATCTCGACCGCGATGCGCGGATGCCGCCGCTGCACCCGCGCGGCCGACGGCGCCGCGATATAGGCACTGAAGCCGTCGGTCGCCGAGATCCGCACCACGCCCTCGAGGACGCGGCTGCCGTCCTCCTCGGTGGACAGCGACCGGACCGCCGCCTCGACCGCCTCGGCCGCGGCCAGCGCCTCGCGGCCCAGTTCGGTGAGCTCCCAGCCGCCGGTGACCCTGGTCAACACCCGGCCGCCGAGGGTCTGCTCCAGCGCGGCGATGCGACGCGAGATGGTGGTGTGGTTGATGCCGAGTTCCTCTGCGGCAGAGACGAATCGCCCGGAGCGGCCGACCGCCAGCAGGACGAGCAGGTCGTCCGCGCTGGGACGACGGCTCGCCGAGGACGCGCTCATGTGTGCATTATCGCAGATACCTCGTGCGGATCTGGGCATTGCGGTCATCGATATCTGCACCAATACTCGTCCTGATCGTGAAATGTGTCGGCCATCACAACTCGGCGCCGGACATGCGGGCGGTCACGCGGAACGGTTCGTGAAGGAGCAGTGCGATGAGGGTGCGGAGCGCGACGCCGCCGGGCGGCGAATCGGGCGGGATGGCGAGCGGGCTGCGGCGGGTGGTCGCCGCGTCGATGGCCGGAACGGTCGTGGAGTGGTACGAGTTCTTTCTCTACGGCACCGCCGCCACGCTGGTGTTCAGCAAGGTGTTCTTCGCCGAGGGCACCAGCGATCTCGACGCCATCCTCGCCGCCTTCGTCACCTACGCGGTCGGATTCGCGGCAAGGCCGTTGGGCGGCATCGTGTTCGGGCATTTCGGCGACAAGTACGGGCGCAAGAAACTGCTGCAGTTCAGCCTGCTCCTGGTGGGCAGCGCGACCTTCCTGATGGGCTGTCTGCCGACCTTCGCGCAGGTCGGGTACTGGGCGCCGACGCTGCTGGTGATCCTGCGCTTCATCCAGGGATTCGCGGTCGGCGGCGAGTGGGGCGGCGCGGTGTTGCTGGTCGCCGAGCACAGTCCGAGCCACAGCCGGGGGTTCTGGGCGAGCTGGCCGCAGGCCGGTGTCCCCGTCGGGAACATGCTCGCGACCTCGGTGCTGCTGGTGCTGACCTCCACGCTGCCGGATTCGGCGTTCCTGAGCTGGGGCTGGCGCGTGGCGTTCTGGCTGTCGGCGGTGGTCGTGCTGGTCGGATACTACGTGCGCACCAAGGTCACCGATGCGCCGATCTTCGCCGCGGCGCAGCGGGAGATGGAACAGGCGAAGGCGACGTCGTTCAGCGTCGTCGAGGTGCTGCAGCGTTATCCCCGTGGGGTTTTCACCGCGATGGGGCTGCGGTTCGGCGAGAACATCATGTACTACCTGGTGGTCACCTTCTCCATCACGTACCTGAAGGTGCACGTGAAGGTGGACACCCAGGTGATCCTGTGGTGGCTGCTCGCCGCGCACGCGGTGCATTTCGTGGTGATCCCGCTGGTGGGGCGGCTCAGCGACCGCGTCGGGCGGCGGCCCGTCTATGTGGTCGGTGCGCTGGCGACGGCCACGTGGGGCTTCTTCGCCTTCCCGATGATGGACAGCGGGCACAACGCGCTCATCCTGGCCGCCGTCATCATCGGGCTGGTCTTCCACGCGTTCATGTACTCGCCGCAGCCCGCGATCATGGCGGAGATGTTCCCGACCCGGATGCGGTATTCCGGTGTGTCCCTCGGGTATCAGGTGACCTCGATCGTGGCCGGGTCGCTGGCGCCGATCATCGCCGTGCGGCTGCTGGATCGCTTCGGGTCCGCGGTGCCGATCGCGTGGTATCTGGCCGCGGCGGCGGGCGTCACGCTGGTGGCCGTCTTCTTCGCCCGGGAAACCCGCGGCATCGACCTCGAATCGGTCGACGACGCGGATTCCGCGCAGCGGCCGGGCGCGGCCGCCTCGATGAAAGTGGTTGCCGAATGAGTGATCTGACCGGACGTACCGCGCTGGTGACCGGGGGCGCCGGTGGCATCGGCGCCGCCTGCGCCCGCGAACTCGCCGCGCGCGGCGCACGGGTCACCGTCGCCGATGTCGACGGGGTGGGCGCGAAGGAACTCGCGCACGAGATCGGCGGAAAGGCCTGGGTCGTAGATCTTCTCGACGTGAGCGGGCTGGAGGAGCTGCGGCTCGAGACCGACATCCTGGTCAACAACGCGGGCGTGCAGAGCGTCAGCCCGATCGAGGAATTCCCGCCCGACCGGTTCCGCCGGATGCTCACACTGATGGTGGAGGCTCCGTTCCTGCTGGTGCGTGCCGCCCTGCCGCACATGTACGCGCAGGGGTTCGGCCGGATCGTGAATATCTCTTCGGTGCACGGGATTCGGGCCTCGCGGTACAAGGCGGCGTATGTCACGGCCAAGCACGCCCTGGAGGGATTGTCCAAGGTGACGGCGGTGGAGGGCGGCCCCCACGGCGTCACCAGCAACTGCGTCAACCCCGGCTATGTGCGAACCCCGCTGGTGGACAAGCAGATCGCCGACCAGGCCCGCGCGCACGGCATTCCCGAGCAGCAGGTCATCGAACAGGTCCTGCTCACCGAGAGCGCCGTCAAGCGCCTCATCGAGCCGGAAGAGGTTGCGTCCCTGGTGGCTTGGCTGACCTCCGAGAGCGCGGGAATGGCTACCGGCGCCTCGTACGTGATGGACGGCGGATGGAGCGCACGATGAGGGGCGCCCCATCCGCCGCCCTCCCGCACCCCGCGCACACCCCCGCACCCTCTGCAAGCCCTGTAGCGAGTGCGTGAACCGGCGCGGGGTGCGGGAAGTGCCGCCGCCCTTCTCGCACCCCCTGCGCACTCGCGCACCCCCTGCAAGGCCTTGTAGCGGGTGCGTGAATAGGCGCGGGGTGCGGGAAGTGTCGCCGCGGCGACCCGTGGTCGGCGGATTGCTTCAGGGGTGGTCGTGGCGGGAAGTGTCGCGGCGTGGATACGGGCGAGATTTCTACGGGGGAATGCGATCAGGAGGGTGAGTATGGTGCAGGCGCAGTGGGTGCCCGGTGAGGATGACGTTCGGGGCGCGCGGGTGAGCGATTTCGCTCGGTTCGTGACGGGCCGGAACGGGCTGGAGTTCGCGGACTACCACGCGTTGTGGCGGTGGTCGGTCGATGATCTCGAGGGGTTCTGGGGGTCGGTGTGGGAGTACTTCGGGCTCGGATCGACGCCCGAGCGCGTTCTGACATCCACGGACATGCCTGGCGCGCAGTGGTTTCCGGACTCGCGTCTGAACTATGTGGAGCAGGTGGTGCGGCAGGCCAGGGGGGATCGTCCGGCGATCCTGTCGGTGTGTGAGGGCGGCGATACCGTCGAGATCTCGTGGGCGGAGTTGCTCGGCCGCACGGCGGCATTCGCGCGCACGCTGCGGGAACTCGGTGTGGGGCAGGGCGATCGGGTGGCCGGGTATCTGCCGAATATTCCCGAGGCGGTGATCGCGTTCCTCGCCACCGCGAGCCTCGGCGCGGTGTGGAGCGCCTGCGGGCAGGACTATTCGGCGAAGGCGGCGCTGGATCGGCTCGGCCAGCTGGAGCCGGTGGTGCTGGTGACCGCCGACGGGTACCGCTACGGCGGAAAGGTGCACGACAAGCAGGACGAGATCGCGGCGTTGCGAGCCGGGATTCCGGGGTTGCGGGCCGTTGTTCTCGTGCGACGTGCCGGCGATCGCATGCCGTTGTGCGCGCCTGCCGAGGGCGTTGCCGACGGGGACCCCGTACCTGCCGACAGCATTGGCCGGTCGGGCGCTGTGGCTGTGCCCGAGGTACAGGGGGATTCGGCCGCTGGGTTCCACGCGATGAATGGGGAGGCGTGGCGGTCAGGTGAGCCGTTGCTGCTGGACTGGGCCCGGGCCGGCGCTCCAGACGGCAGCGATGTCGATGTCGTGCCGGTGCCGTTCGACCATCCGCTGTGGGTGTTGTACTCGTCGGGGACGACGGGCCTGCCGAAGGGTATCGTGCACGGGCACGGGGGAGTGCTTCTCGAGCATCTGAAAGCCGTTGCGCTGCAGTCGGATATCGGCCGCGACGACACCTTCTTCTGGTACACGAGCCCGAGCTGGATGATGTGGAACTTCCAGGTCGCCGGACTGCTGGTCGGCGCCACCATCGTCTGCTACGACGGCAGTCCGTCCTATCCGAACCCGGATACGCTGTGGGACTTGGCCGCTCGTACTCGCGCGACGGTGCTCGGCACCAGCCCGGGATATGTTCTGGCGTGCATGAAGGCGGATGCGAACCCGCGCAGGGATTTCGATCTGACCCGCATCCGCACCGTCGGCATCACCGGATCGTCGCTGCCGCCCGAGTCGTCGCTGTGGCTGGGGCACAATATCGGCGACCACGTACAGGTCTCGTCGCTCAGCGGCGGCACCGATGTGGTGTCGGCGTTCTTCGGCGGGGCGCCCACGGTGCCGGTGTGGCCGGGGGAGCTGTCGGCACCGTATCTGGGTGCGGCGGTGGCGGCCTTCGACGATGCCGGAAACCGCGTGCAGGGCGAGGTCGGCGAGCTGGTTGTCACGAAACCCCTGCCGTCGATGCCGGTGCGATTCTGGAACGATCCCGACGGATCCCGGTACCGCGGTGCCTATTTCGACACGTTCCCGGGCGTGTGGCGACACGGTGACTGGATCACCGTCACCGATCGCGGCAGCATCGTCGTGCACGGCCGCTCGGATTCGACGCTGAACCGGCACGGTATTCGCATGGGATCGGCCGATATCTATCAGGCGGTCGAACGGCTGCCGGAGGTGGCCGAGGCGCTGGTGATCGGCGTCGAGCAGTCCGGCGGCGGGTACTGGATGCCGCTGTTCGTGGTCCTGGCCGAGGGCGCCGAGCTCACCGACGAGCTGCGGCGGCGGATCAACGACGCGGTCCGAACCGAGGTTTCGCCGCGGCATGTCCCCGACGAGATCATCGAGGCCCCCGGCATTCCGCACACCCGCACCGGAAAACGTCTCGAGGTGCCGGTGAAGCGGCTGCTGCAGGGTGCGGATCCCGATCGAGTGGTCGATCGCAGCGCCGTCGACGACCCGGCCCTGCTGGACTGGTACGCCGAACGTCGTCCCGCGACAGCCCTATCGGCCGCGTCCTCGTGGCGGCGGCCGCCGTGATCGGATCCGTTCTGCTGGTGCGCCGCAGCCGTCGGTAATTCGACGGGCCCGAGTTGCCGCCCCCTCCGGCCCCGAGGCGATCCTTCGTGCCTCGGGGGTGGGAGGGGATGCTTGCCGGAACCCGCCGCCGCGCCGGGCTCGAACCCGTACTGTCGAGTAGTGTCCGGAATTCGGCTCCGGGGTGAACGGGTGACGAAGGAGTCCTTATGGAAACAATTGTGTCCGTGACCGGCGGCAAGGTGCGCGGCCTGACCGAGGGCGGAGTCAGCAGCTTCCTCGGTATCCCGTACGCTGCGGCGCCGGTCGGCCCCGCCCGGTTCGACGTGCCGAAACCGGTGCGCGAGTGGTCCGGCGTGCGCGATGCGGTCGCGCACGGCCCCACCTGCGTGCAGTCGCCGTATCCGGCGCCCATCCACGCGCTCATCGGCAGCGACGGAATCCCCGGCGACGAGTACCTGAACGTGAACGTGTGGTCGCCCGACACCAGCAGCGCGGGACTCCCGGTGCTGGTGTGGATCCACGGCGGCGCCTTCGCCCGCGGCTCGAATGCGCGAAAGATCTACGACGGCAGCGCTTTCGCGCGCGACGGCGTCGTGGTGGTGTCGATCAACTACCGGCTCGGCATCTCCGGTTTCGCGGCCGTGCCGGGCGCGCCGCTCAATCGCGGCCTCCGCGACCAGATCTTCGCGCTGCAGTGGGTGCAGGAGAACGTCGCCGCGTTCGGCGGAGATCCGGGCAATGTCACCGTCTTCGGGGAATCGGCCGGGGGTATGAGCGTGGTGAACCTGATCGCCTCGCCCGCCGCGCGCGGCCTGTTCCGCCGCGCGATCGTGCAGAGCGCCAACGGTTCCGCGGTCGCCACCGCCGAGGATGCGCGGAAGGTCGCCGAGAACGCCGCCGCGAAGCTCGGAATCGCCCCGACCGCAGCGGCATTCGGCCAGCTCGCGCCGGATCAGCTACGCACGGTGCAGGATTGGACCACGCTGGAACTGATAGCCGATCCGGATCCCGGGAAATGGGGCGCATCGGTCGTCGCCAACGGGCTCGGCATCCTGAGCTTCTTCCCCGTCGTCGACGGCGACCTGATTCCGGGCCGCCCGACGGATGTCATTGTGGCCGAACCGGATCGGACGGTGCCGCTGATCGCGGGCTGGACCGCGGAGGAGTTCCGGTTCTTCACCTTCCCGACCGGTATCGCCGCGGGCATCACGGAGGAGACCCTGCCGTTCGTCCTCGCCCGCTACGGGCTCGAACCCTCGGTCGCCGAACGCTACGCCGCGAATCGGCCCGGCGCCGCACCCGCCGATATCTTCGCCGCGGTCATCACCGACGTCGTCTTCCGCGACGATGCCATGCGAATCGCGGAAGCGACCGCGACAGCGGGGAATCCGGCCTACGTCTACGAGTTCGAGTGGCCCTCGGGTATCGCGAACCTCGGCGCCTGCCACGTCATGGAGGTGCCGTTCATCTTCGACCAGATCGACGCGGCGCACACCCTGACCGGCCCGAACCCGCCCCAGCGCCTGGCCGACGAGGTGCACGGGGCCTGGGTTCGCTTCGCGACACACGGCGATCCGGGCTGGTCGCGATTCGACGCCGCCACCCGCACCGTCCGCATCTTCGGTTTCCCCGACTCCCACGAGGTCGCCGACCCGCGGGCCGACGAACTCCGGGCGCTGCGGCGGGCCCACGTCGCCGGTTGATATCAGTAGTGCCGGAAGGTGCGGACGCCGTGCGGATGCGGTGAGATGAGCGCATGGGGACAGTGCCGCCGGAGTCGGCTCGGACCGTCCCGCCGATCCGGGTTCGGGCTTCGGTCCGTGGCACGTATCGACAGGGTCGTGCTGTGCGCCGAAATATCGGCGCGCAGCACGATATTCCATCCGAATGGCAGTAGGTGGACCCGGTCCCCGCATGTCTCGAGCTGTTCGGTGAAGTCGGCGAGCGCGTCGAGCGTGTCCGCCACGTGGACGAGTGGATCCGGCGGGTCCACATCCGGTGCGAGCCGGGTACCCGGGGACAGGCGCAGCGGAGATCCGGTGACGACTATGTCGGCCGAGTCGCCCTCGGCGAACAGGTGGCGGAGCGCACGAACCGTATCGGTTGTCAGGGGATGGTCGCCCGGTTCGACGGCGATCTGCAGGAGCAGGCAATCGAAGAAACTGCGTGTCACCCCCACTGCCGACCGGTCGAGCGGGACGGCGCCCGGCCCGGCCGATATCGGCGTGTATTCGAAACTGTGACAACTGGTTCCGAAGATCCTCATTGGTGCGACCTCCGTTGCGGGCCGTGGATCATGAATTCGTCGGCGTACCCGGGTCGGTACCGCAGAGGCTGTAGTAGAAGACGAACGGCACCGTACCGTCGTTGAACCAGGCGTGCGGTGTGCCGTTCTGAATCACGCAATTGCCCGGCCGGAGCGACACATCGGTGCCGTCGCCGAGGCGCAGGCGGCCCTGGCCGGACAGGACGGCGATGAAATCGACGGTCGCGGTGCGGTGCATGCCGGGCGCGGCCGGGTCGAAGGCCGCCATCATGCCGGGCACCTTCGCCTCCGCTTCCGCGGCGGCCGCGGCCGTCTCCTCCTCGGACAGGTCCGTGTCGGGCTCATAGCTCAATCCCGGTGGCACGGAGATGATTCCGAATCGCAATCCGCCCGGACCGGGGAAGAAGTGCGTCGCGGTCGGACGCGGTAGGCCGTCGACGGGCAGGACGGGCGGCTCGTCGAGCTCCCACATCCGATAGATCTCGGCGCCGGGCAGCAGCGCCAGGGTCAGCGGGTCGACACTGTCGTCGCTCAGCACTCGACCCCGCCCGGTTGCGGTGTCGCCGACCACGATTCTGCGCATATGAACTCCTGATTATCGTCAGCAACCAGCTGGATGGGCCGACACGGACCGTATCCGCGTTGTCGCGGCACCCGCGTGTTCCGGTGCGAACGAGGGTTGTCCGGATGCGCAGAACTCGGTAACCGGCGATGATCGACGCGGCGACGGCGATTCGCCCTATGCTTCGCCTGGTCGGGGCGACACCCGGACCGATGATCGTCGAGGGAGGAGACGGTGCCGATGAACCCGGCGGCTGCTTCGGAAGCTGTCACGACCGGAGTGGTGGATTGTCATGAGCGAGCGGACTACTGGGCCCAGGTGGTCGACGAGAATCAGTGTCAGCTGGGTTACCGGTTCTCGGCCCGCGCCGACTTCCAGGGGCGGATCCGCTTGCGACGCACCGAGGAGTACCAACTGGTCGGATGGTCGTCGGACGCCGTCACCTACATTCGCGGCCCGCGGCACATCCGTGCCGACCCGGACGACGACTACCGGCTGATCGTTCCGCTCACCCGGCCCGTGACGATCGGTTCCACCGACGAGCGGGGTGCCCTCGCGCCCGGGAAGACGGTCCTGGTGTCCATCGACCGGCCCTTCTCGATGGCCGTGCCCAACGGCACCGAGGGGCTGATCCTCACCATTCCGCAGCGGGAGATACGGCATCGCCTCAACCGCGTCGCACCGTCCGCGCAGCCGCTGGATCTCACGACCGGCCTCGGACGTGTGGCGGCCGGAATCATCGGCGATCTGCATGCCGAATCGGCCACGCTCACCGATCGAGAATTCGACACGGTCGCCGAACGGATCGTGGATCTGCTCTGCATGCGGCTCCTCGGCGATCCGGGGAGTCCATCCACCGGGCTCGCCCCCGTGGAATCGGCTGCCCGGCGGTATATCCGCGGCCATGCCGGGGATCCGGACCTCACCGTCGCGCGGATGGCCGGTGCGCTGGGCTGGTCCGTGCGCCAGATTCAGCTGGCTTTTCGTGCCGCCGGTGCGACGCCTAGCGAGGTGATCCGGGAAGAACGACTGCGATTGGCGCGCGACCGCCTGCGGAGTGCCGCGTACCGCCGGCGCAGCATCAGCGATATCGCATCGGACTCGGGTTTCGATTCGGTGAGCAGCTTCACCAAGGCGTTCCGGCGGCGTTTCGGCTGCACTCCCGGCCAACTCCGCGAGCGCCCGGAGACCGTAGCCGAGCCGTAGGCACCGATCGGATAGCCGGGCAAGGGCAATGTCATCCGGCCGTCAGCATGGTGACCAGCTCGTCGAGCCCGTCGAACTGCCAGTCGAAGACATCGGAGTTCGACGGCGGATCCCCGACCGGCCGCCGGATGTAAGCGGTTCGCATGCCGCTCGCCTGGGCTCCCCGGAGGTCCCAGGCGTGGGCCGCCGCCATGAGTATGCGGTCCGGCGGGCATCCGGCGGTGTCGACGGCGAGCCGGTAGATCTCCGGCGCGGGCTTGTATGCCTGGACGGTCTCGCTGGACAGGGCCTGATGCCAGCGCAGCCCGGCATAGGCGTTGAGCCGCGGTAGCGCGGTGCGACCGGCGTTGGAGAGGCCGATGACGGGAAAGTGCCGGGCGACCCGCTCGAGACCGGCGGCCGAGTCGTCCCAGGGCGGGAGTCGCTGCCCCGCGGTCGCCAGCCGGGCGATGGCCGCCGGGTCGGTGAGCCCGGCACGATCGGCCACCCGCTGCGCCGCCTCGGCGTCGATGATCTCGGTGCTCGCGTACGCCCGCCGACCCTGCGCGATGCGCTGCTGCTCGAGTTCGACATGCCGCTGCCACACGGTGAGCAGCTCGTCGATGAGCGCCTCGTCGGCGGCGGGCACCGCCTCGCGTATCGCCGCCCGCAGCCCGCTCGGCTCATCGACCATCGTCCCGAGCACATCGAACACGACGACCTCGATATCGCCCACAGTGCCTCCCATCGACAGGTAACCGGTTTAATAGGTTACGGATACTGCCTGGGATCGCGCTACGGGTCAATGCCGTATCGAGAGAACACCATCCATCTCACTGCCGGTGATGCGGCCGTTCGCGGTCCGCCCACTGCGGGTTCTCCTCGTCGCGGCGGTATACCGCGATCTGGCCCGGCACGCTGAAGTGCAGGTGGGTGGCCTCGCCGATCACCTCTCCGTCGGTCGCCAGCGCCTGCTGCTTCGGGAGTTCGACGGTGAGCGCCGGGACCATGCGTTCGCCGTAGACCTTGCTGTGCCCGATGGCCGCGAGCAGCAGGGCGACGGCGGCGCGGGTGCGCGAGAACTTCAGGTCGGCGCGCAGCCAGCGGATGTCGAGCAGGCCGGAGTCGAGCCGGGAGCGGAACGCCGGCACGGCGCCCGGCGGATCGTAGGAACCGTTGCCCGCGAACAGGAACCACACCTCCTGCCACCGCCCGTCCAGCCGGATCCGGATCGGTTCGGCCCGCCGCAGCGTGACCACCAGGGCGGCGGCGAAGGCGGGCCACTTGCCCCACCGCTCCTGCCATTTCTCGCGCAGCCGCACCAGATCCGAGTAGGCGCCCAGGCTGGCGGTGTTGATCCAGTACTGCGTGCGGGAGTGGCCCTCGGTGCCGAACTCGACGCTCGCCACGTCGACCGAGACGGCCTCCCCGGCGCCGGTGGCGTCCACGACCTCGCGCAGGTCGTACACGCCGACATCGCGCGCGAAATGATTGAGGGTGCCGGTCGGAATGACCACGAGCGGCAGCCCCTGCTCCAACGCCACCGCGGCGACCGACGCGACCGTGCCGTCCCCGCCCGCGACCCCCACCGCGGCGGGCCGGTCGGTGCGCTCCTCCAGCGCCCGCGTCAGCTGCTCGACGCAGTCGAGGCCCGGCTCGGCGCGCAGCACGGTGGCCGCGGGGAGCGCCAGCGAGATATCGCGGGTCGGGTCGTAGTCGGGGGCGCCGGACATCGGGTTGACCACGATCACCAGGCCCTTGCCGTCGGCCAGCACCGGCACCTCGCGCACCGGCCGGGCCGCCGCCTCGTCCGAGTGCCGCACCGGCCACCAGCGCCGGGTCGCCAGCG
>NZ_BDBV01000105.1 GCF_001613165.1 Nocardia mexicana NBRC 108244 | reverse complement strand
GGCGGGCCAGATGCGGCGCGACGAGGCCGACGAAGCCGATGGTGCCGACGGCCGCGGCGGTGCCGGCCGCCAGCACGGCCGCGGCGCCGAGGACGAGTATGCGGGCCCGGCCGAGCGCGAGTCCGAGGGTGCGGGGGAGATCCTCCCCGAGGGCGAGCAGGTTCACCGGCCGCGTGGCGACGGTGAGCAGGACGGCGGCGAGCGCCGGGACGGCCAGCCAGCCGAGGGCGGTGAGTCCGCGGGCGTAGGTGCTGCCGGACAGCCAGGTGAGGGCGGAGGCGATGTTCATCTGCGAGTGGACCACCATGGCGTTGACGGCCGCGGTGGCGGTGGCGGTGACACCGAGACCGACCAGGATCACCCGGGTGGGATCGAGCCCGCCGGGATCGCGGGCGATGCCGATCACCACCGCCAGTGCGGCGACGCCGCCGATCCCCGCGGCCACGGGCAGCAGCACCGCCGGGGCGGCGGGGAGCACGCTGATCATCAGCACCGCACCCGCCGACGCCCCGGCGGTGATGCCGACCAGGCCGGGTTCGGCGAGCGGGTTGCGCACCACGGACTGCACCGCGACCCCCGCCGCGGCGAGGCAGGCGCCGGCGACGGCGGCGACCAGGATCCGGGGCAGCCGCAGCGACAGTACGGCGGTCGTCAGATCGTCACCGGTACCCGCCAGCGCCGACGCGAGCTGGTCCCAGCCGAGGTCGACGTCGCCGACGCGCAGCCCGATCGCCGCGGCCACGAGCAACGCGACCAGTCCCACGGCGAATATGACCGCGTAACCCGTTGCGCGCCTGGGTCGCGCCACCGATACGGCGGCGCCGGTGTCGGCGTCGCCGGTCGTCGCGCGGCGGGCGAGCAGGACGAACACCGGCCCGCCGATCAGCGCGGTGACCACGCCGACCGGAAGTTCGCCGAAGCCCGCCGAGGGCGGGAACACCAGCTGGGCGGCGGAGTCGGCGGCGAGAATCAGTGTCGCCCCGAACAATCCGGACAGCGGCACGAGCGCGGCGTGCTGTCGGATGCCGAGCAGCCGAACCACGACGGGCGCGATGAGTCCGGCGAAGCCGATCGGCCCGGCCAGGGTGACCGCCGCCGCGGACAGCACCACCGCGAGCAGCCATGCGGCGGGCCGGATCCGGCCCACCCGTACGCCCAGCGCCTCGGCCGCCTCGTCGCCGAGCGCGAGCAGATCGAGGGGCCGCACGAGCAGGCCCGCGAGCAGGGCCCCGGCGATGATCACCGCCCCGAGCACGAGCGGTCGCTGCAGCCCGGTCTGCAGCAGAGTTCCGTTGCCCCAGAAGAACAATCCGCTCGTGGCCTGCTCGTCGAGCAGGTGCAAGAACTCCGCGGCGGCCGTTCCGGCCAGGGCTACCACCGCGCCCGCCAGCAGCACGCGTCCGGGCGTGAGCACCCCGCGACCCGCGAGCAGATAGACGACCGCGATGGCGAGCAGCCCCCCGGCGAATGCGGCGATCCCCGAGCCGAGAATGCCACTGTCCCAGCCGAAATACGCCAGCACCGCCACCGCGAGATAGGCGCCCGCATTGACGCCGAGCGTGTCGGGCGCGGCCAGGGGATTGCGGGTGGCGCCCTGAATCAGGCAGCCCGCGACACCGAGCGCGATCCCGGTGGCCAGACCGGCCAGGGTGCGCGGGAGCCTGCTGCCGACCAGCACGGCGTGGGTCTCCGCGGAGGCGTGGCCGGTGATCAGGTCGAGCAGCGCACCCGGCCCGGTACCGGCGGCGCCGAGCCCGAGGTGCACGACGGCAATCGCGCCCAGGGCCAGTACGAGTGTGCCGCCGACCAGCGAAATCCGCAGTGTCCGGGTGGAATTCACACGCCGAGGGCTTTCGCCGTCTGGTCGATCAGGTGCAGTGCCGACAGCGGGCCGCCGAAGAGCCAGGTTCCGGGATCCAGTGATTTCGCGCGGCCCTCGCCGACGAAGGCGAGGCCGCGCCAGACCGGATTGCCCGCCAGCGCGCCGGTGAACGGGTTGTCGTTGTCGGCGGCCACCGACAGGAATGTCACCGACCCCGGGACCTGGGTCAGGCCCTCGACGCCGACCGTGGTCATGCCCCAGTCGTCGGGCTTGCCCCGCCATCCGTTGCGCAGTCCCGCGCGGCCGAGCACCTGCGGGGAGAACGCGTCGTCGGTCAGCATGCGGATCGCCGGGACGCCGTTCACCGAATAGCCTTGCGCCAGCGCGTATTCCTGCCCCGACCGGCCCGCCTTCGTCAGTCGGCCCGCGAGATCCGCTGCGGCGGTATCGATGCGGCCGAGCACCTCGGTGGCCCGGTCCTGCGCGCCGACCGCGGCGGCCAGCGCCGTGAAGTTCTTCTTCATCGTCTCCAGCTGCGGTTTCGCGGTGTAGTCGAACGACAGCACCGGGGCGATCTTCGCGAGCTGCTCGTATCCGGCCCCGACGCGGTCCTCGCTGGCCACGATGAGATCCGGCTTCAGCGCGGTGATCTGCTCGATGCTCGGCTCGTTGCGTTTGCCCACATCGGTCACCGACGCGGGCAGCGCCGCACCCGGGGCCGTGACCCACGAGGCGTAGGTCGCGCTGTCGGCGTTGCCGACGGGCGTGACACCCAGCGCGATCAATTCCTCGGTGTAGGTCCATTCCAGCGAGACGACCCTGGTCGCCGGGGCGGGAAGGGAGACCGGACCGCGGGCGGTGTCCACGGTGATCGGACCGGAGGAGGCCGCACCCGAATGCGATCCGCCGGGGTCGCTCACGGTGCCGGATCCGCATCCGGCGAGGCCGAGCAGCAGTACCGAGGCCGCGCAGACGCGCAGTAGACGACGCATATTCTCTCCAACTGTGCAGGGAAATCAGGATGAGGCGGCAGGATCGGGCCGCCTCGGGAAGCATGCGAGCTGTCCGGAATCCGGATCCCGCAGCACGGTGACCTCCAGGCCGAAGGCCCGGCCGATGGTGTCGGGCGTGAGCACCTCGTCCGGCGGTCCGGCCGCGGCGATGCCGCCGTCGGCGAGCACCACGATCTCGTCGCCGTAGGCCGCCGCCTGCATGAGGTCGTGCAGCACCACACCGCAGGCGATCTCGTGCTCGCGGGCGAGGCGCCGGACGACATCGAGCACCTCGAACTGGTGCCGCAGATCCAGGTAGGTGGTGGGCTCGTCCAGCAGCACGATTCCGGAGCGTTGCGCGAGAACCGTTGCCAGCCAGGCTCTCTGCCGTTCGCCACCGGAGAGTTCGTCGAGCCGCGACTCGGCCAGCGCGGCCGCGTCGCTGACGTCGAGGGCCCATTCGACGGCTTCCCGATCGGCGTCGGTGTGCCGGCCGAACGCTCCCCGATGCGCGTACCGGCCGTGCCGCACCAGCTCGCGGACGGTCACACCGGCGGGCACCAGCGGGGCCTGCGGCAGGAACGCGAGCCGCTGCGCCAGTGCGCGCCGTGACAGCGAGCGCAGCGGTGTGTCGTCGACCTGTACCGAGCCGGACAGCGGGGGCAGTAACCCGGCGACCGTGCGGAGGAGGGTGGATTTGCCGCAGCCGTTGGGCCCGACCAGCACGGTCACGGCGCCGGCCCGCAGGGTCACATCGATATCGCGCAGCACCGTTCGGTTGCCGTGGCCGACATCGAGGCCACGTGCCACCAGTCGCACGCCTGCTTCGGTCATCCGCCACTCTCCTCACCCGGCCGGACCAGCACCGTAGCAAAGCAGGGAAGGCAAGCCTAATTCTGCGGCCGACTCGGGTGCGGTTGGTAAGCGCGAAGAAACGCTCGTACACCGGCGGTGACGATCTCCCGGACCGTGTCGTCGCCCAGGGGCTTCGCGCCGTAGAAGGTTTGGTTGTTGATGTCGGTGATGGTCAGCAGCGTCAGGTGAGCGGCCGCGGTGTCGGCGTCGTCGATGCGCAGCAGCCCGCGGTCGGCGATGCGGCGCAGGTACGGGGCGAGGCGCAGGTGCGCGGTCTGCGGGCCGGCATCGATCCAGGCGCGCAGGATCGGCGGCGGGATGCGGTTGGCCTCGGCCTCGATGACGCGGACCAGCGCGAAGTGGTCGGGAAATTCGGTGACCGCCGCGATCCGGTCGAGGGAGAAGTCGACGAGGTCCTGTTCCAGGTCGACGATCTTGCGCAGGTGGCGGTCCATGATGCGCGCGATGGTCGCGGTGACGTCGTCGGCGCCCTCGAGGGCGACGTCGAGGAACAGTTCCTCCTTGTCGGTGAAGTGGTTGTAGATGGTGCGCTTGGAGACCCCTGCCTCCGCGGCGATCGCCTCCATCCCGGCCCGCGAGTAACCGTCGCTGCCGAACACTTTCCGGGCCGCTCGCAGGATGGCTTGCCGCTTGTCGGGCCTCCCGCGACGCTGCGGTCGGAGCTCGCTCATGCACACCCTTCCGTCGTACTCGTCGTCGCATTTTAGGAGCGTCGGCGCGGTGTGCCGGAGCGACGGTCCGTACCGCCAATGTAAACCAACTAGTGCAAAGAATGCACTCATTGGTTTACATTGCCCGAGTGACCACCACCGTGCTCCGGCGGACCGCTCCGCCGCCGATCCTGTTGCTCGTCCTGCTCGCCACGCCGACCGCGCTCAGCGCCAACAGCGCCACCACCGTGACCGCCGCCCTGGCCGATGACCTGGGTGTGAGCGTGTCGGCCGCCACCTGGGTCGGCACGGCCTTCGGGTGGGGAGTCGTCATCGGCACACCCCTGACCACGTCGCTGCTGCGGACCCGCGGGCTGCGCGTGGTCGTCGCGATCAATGCCGCGCTCGTTCTGCTGGGTGCCGCGCTGGTCGCCGTCGCCCCGGCGCTGCCGCTCCTGCTGGCCGGGCGGGCGATCGGCGCCGCGGGTAGCGGCGGGCTGGTGACGATCGCGATCGGGGTCGCCGGTACGGCGCGGCGGACGGGGGCGATCACCGCGAGCGTCGGCCTCGTCGGCGCGTTCGGGCCGCTGGCGGGCACCGCGCTGTCGGGACTGTCGTGGCGGCTTCCGCTGCTGCTGGCGGCGGTGGCGACGGCGGCCGTTCCGGCGCTGCTGCGGCGCTTGCCGCGCGCCGTGCGACGGGAGGAGGTGACACCGCGCGATCCCCTCGGTATCGCTCTCGTGCTCGGGATCGTCACCGCGGTCGTGCTCATCCCGCGCACGCCGTCGGCGGCGCTCGGCGCGACGGCCGTCCTCGGGATCGCCCTGGTCGCCCATATCGCTCGTCGCGCCGACGGGTTCGTCCCGCGGGCCGTCGTCCGCTCCCCGCGGTGGGTCGTCGGCGCGCTCGCGGCGTGCACGCTGTCGACGGTGTATTTCGTTCTGCTGTATATCGTTCCGCACCTGCTGCGGGCCGAGTGGGCGCCGAATCGGATCGGTCTCACCACCCTGCTCACCCTCGCCTGCGGCGCGGTCACGGCGCTGCTGTTCACGCGGTGCGTCCACCGGCTGCCCGCCGCCGCGGTCGGCATCGGCCTGCCCGTCGCCGCGGCGATCGCCGCCCTCCTGCCGATCGCCACCGCGACGCCCGCCGTATATGCCTGGTCGACGGCGCTCGCGGTCTTCGCCTCCAGCGCCGGAATGGCTTGGTACGCAACCCGTATCACCGAGGCCGTCCCGCCGGATCAGCAGCGGACCGCGCTCGGTCTGTACACCCTCGCCTATCAGCTCGGCGGAGCGATCGGCCCCGCCGTCGCCACCGTGCTGCTCGCCTAGGACGTGACGGCGGGGCAGGTGCTGTCGCCACCCGGGGTCGGTGTGGACGGCGGGGCAGGGTCGTCACCGGGGTCGGTGTGGGCGGCGGGGCAGGTGGTGTCGCCGGGGTCGGTGAGGAGTGCAGGCACCACGATAGTTGAACCGGCTGGTTTTGATTATTGAACTATTCGGTTGGTGCACGCTAACGTGTCCGTCATGCTGGGATTCGCACTGCCACAGTTCGGTCGGGCCGCCTACGATGACGTGGCCCGCTTCGCCTCGACCGCCGAGCAACTCGGGGCGGGCAGCTTCTGGGTCGGTGATCGGCTGCTCGCGCCGATGCATCCGAGTGTGGGATACGCGGGGACGGACACGGTCCCGGAGGAATTCCGCACCGTCCTGGATCCGTTCGTCGCATTGACGGTGGCCGCGACGGCAACCCGTACCGCGCGGCTCGGCAGCAATGTGCTTGTCGCGCCGTGGTATCCACCCGTCCAGCTGGCCCGGCAGCTGACCAGCATCGACGTGGTCAGCGGCGGGCGGCTGCTGCCCGGGCTCGGCATCGGCTGGTCGCCGGAGGAGTTCCAGGCCGCCGGGGCGCCGTTCCGCCGCCGCGGCGCCCAGCTCGACGAACTGCTCGACATCCTGGGGGCGTGGTGGACCCCGGGCCCGGTCGAGCATCAGGGGGAGCGCTGGTCGGTCCCGCCGTCGTGGGTCGACCTGGCGCCCGTGCAGCGGCCGCATCCGCCGATCTACCTGGGGGCGTTCACCTCTCCGGGGCTGCGGCGGGTCGGGGAGCGGGCCGACGGCTGGCTGCCGGTGGTGCAGGTGCCCGGCCGCCTGCATCACGTCGACGGGCTGCGGCGGCAGCGCGCCGTCATCGACGCCGCGGCCCGGGACGCCGGGCGCGATCCCGACACCATCCACTCCTATGTGCGCATCAATGTCGCGGCGGGCGTCGAGATCGAGCAGGTGTGCGAGACCATCCGGACGCTCGCCGACAGCGGCTACCCCGACGCGTTCGTCGACCTGATGTACGTCGTCTCCGGAACCGAGGCCCACCTGAAGTGGGTGGAACAGCTGCTGGCGGGATAGCCGACGATCTGCCCCTCACATAGTGGGAAGTTTCCGTGACCTCTTCCTGCGGTGATGCCACGGGATTTTCCCAGTGATCGAATGTCCGGGAGGCGGTGGGGGGTTAGTGGCGGGTTCGGACTGCGGTGACGGCCTTGCGGGCGGCGACCTGGATAGGATCCCAGACCGGGGAGAACGGGGGCGCGTAGCCGAGATCCAGCTGCGTCACCTGCTCGACGGTCATCCGGGCCGTGAGGGCGACGGCGGCGATGTCGACCCGCTTGCCCGCACCCTCGCGGCCGACGATCTGCACGCCGAGCAGGCGTCCGGTGTAGCGTTCGGCCAGCATCTTCACCGTCATCGGCGCGCTGCCGGGGTAATAGCCCGAGCGGCTGGTGGATTCGATGGTGACCGCGACGTACTGCAGGCCCGCGGCCCGAGCGTCCTTCTCGCGCAGGCCCGTTCGCGCCACCTCCAGATCGCAGACCTTGCTGACCGCGGTGCCGACGACGCCGGGGAAGGTGGCGTACCCGCCGCCGACACCCGAACCGATGACCTGCCCCTGCTTATTGGCGTGGGTGCCCAGCGGAATATGCCGCTGCCGCCCCGAAACCAGGTCCAGCACCTCGACGCAATCCCCGCCCGCCCAGATGTTCTCGTGGCCGCGCACCCGCATCGCGGCATCGGTGAGCAGGCCGCCGAATTCGCCCAGCGGCAATCCGGCGGCGCGGGCGAGGCCGGTCTCCGGGCTGACGCCGATGCCGAGCACCACCACATCGGCCGGGTACTCGGCGGTCTCGGTGATCACCGCGGTGGCGCGGCCGTCCGGCGCGGTGCGGATCTCGGTGACCTCGGTCTTGCTTTCGACCTGAATTCCCATGCCGCGCATCGCTTCCCGGATGATGCCGCCCATATCCGGGTCCAGGGTCGACATCGGTTCGACGCCGCGGTCGATCACCGTGACGTCGTAGCCGCGTTGCAGCAGCGCCTCCGCCATCTCGACACCGATATAACCCGCGCCGACCACGACGGCGCGGGTGCCGGAGGTGGTTTCGAGGGTGTCGATGAGGGCCTGGCCGTCGTCGAGGGTCTGCACGCCGTGCACGTTCGGCGCATCGATACCGGGCAGCGGGGGCCTGGTCGGCCGGGCGCCGGTCGCGATCACGAGTTTGTCGTAGTCCAGCGATGATTCGGTACCGGATTCGCGGTCGAGTGCCCGGACCCGGCCCGCGGCGATATCGATCTCGAGCGCCTCCGTGCGCATCCGCAGGTCGATATCGCGCTCGCGGTGCTCCTGCGGGGTGCGGGCGATGAGAGCGTCCCGGTTCCGGACGTCGCCGCCGACCCAGTAGGGGATTCCGCAGGCGGAGTAGGAGGTGAAGCCGCCCCGCTCGAGGACGACGATCTCCAGCTCACTGAGGTCCCGTAATCTACGGGCCTGGGAGGCCGCGGACATCCCCGCCGCGTCTCCCCCGATGACTACCAGCCGTTCTGCCACGGGGTTCACTGTATCCGTGGGCGCCGGTTCCGCCGGAACGACGGGGGAGAACCGCTAGCGGACGTATCCGTGCAGGTGGTGGGCGACCTCGTCGGGGGTGGGCATGCGGGTGATCTCGTGGGCCAGGGCGCGGGCGGCGTCGCGGTAGGGGGAGCCGTGGCGTGGGAGGAGTCGGTCGGTGGTGTCGGCGAGGGCTTCCGGGGTGATCTCGTGGGGGAGCAGGTGGAGGGCGGCGCCGGATTTCGTGAGGGCTTCGGCGTTGGCGAACTGGTCGGCGCCCTGCGGCAGGATCAGTTGGGGCACACCGAAAGTCAGGGCGGCCAGCATGGTGCCGCTGCCGCCGTGATGGACCACGACGTCGGCGTGCGGTAGCAGATCGGCCTGGGATACCCAGTCGTAGAGAACGGTGTTGCCGGGGACGGGGGAGAGGTCGTCCGGCCGCACCCGGCCGGTGGCGGCGACGACCTGTGCGTCCAACCGTCCCAGCCCGGTCAGGAGGGTGCCGAACAGTTCCGGAGTCCCGAAGACGGTACCCAGCGTGAGGTAGACCAGCGGGCGGGAATTGCGGACGGTGTCGCGGGCCCGCGGCGCGGCCGGTTCGGAATAGGGGACGGGCCGCAACGGGATGCGGTGTTCCCCGGCCAGAAAGTCCTTGTCCTGCAGGGACGGTGGGCAGATATCGATATGCGGCAGGCCGGGCGCCTCGGTGTTGCGCGTAGGCAGTTCGAATCCGATGCCGTCGGGGATCATGCGGCCGAATCCGTGCCAGATTCCGGGAATCCCGGCGCGGCGGGCGGCCACGGCCACACCCGGCAGCCCCCACTCGTGGACGACGAGATCCGGTTGCAGGCGTTGCAGATCCGGTTCGAGATCCTCGGGATAGATCTCGGAGAACGCGTCCGCGGGACGGAACGGGCGCAGGCCGTTGGCGGCCAGCGGGGCGTGCACGGCCTCACCGGCGGCGAAATGGACCTCGTGGCCCGCATTCCGCGCGGCGACCGCGAGCGGTATCAGCGGATAACAGTGACCGACCGACGCCAGGCTGGCAAACAGCACACGCATGCCGGTCAAACTACCGACCGGGCGGCAAGTCAGCGAATGGTGCCCGCCGACTCCGGCGCCACCGGCGCGACGTCCTCGCGGAAGACGGTGATATGCCGGACGGTCCCGGACAGACCGGGCAATTCCGTTGGCGGACTCCAGGTTCGGAAACCGTCGAGGCTGTCGCTGTAGAAGTACTTGCCGTCGTCGTAGGCGTCGAAGAAGATCCGCCAGCCGCCGCCGGGGAGCGCGGTGACCGACTGCCCCTCGCGCGGCGTACCCCAGCCCGCCCAGTCGCCGGTCGCGACGAATGTGTACGGACCGGTCACCGCGTCGGCGACCGCGAGTTCGATGTACTTGGTGGTCTCGTTCTTCGTGAACGCGGCGAATCGGCGGCCCACCTGCACGATCGTGGTGTCGATGTAGCCGAACGCGTCGGGATCGTCGGGCGCGGGCGCCAGGCCCGCCAGCGGCGTGAGCGCGGTCCACGAGCGCAGTGCCGCATCGGTGGCCGTCATCAGGTAGGGGGTGAAGCGCCGACCGTCCGACAGCGACACGATCAGGTTGACGTTGCCGTGCGGGTCGACGAACCATTCCGGCGCCCACGTCGAGGTCACCCCGGGGATCGGGACGGTGAAGTCGTACAGGTGCGTCCAGTCGATCCGGTCGGTGCTGCGGGCGAATCCGATCGTGTCGCCCTCCCACGCCGTGGTGTAGGTGATGTAGTAGGCGCCGTCGGTGTGGCGGAACAGGCACGGGTCCCGCATCAGTCCGGTCGGCGGTGTGTAGGCACGGGCGCGCAGCAGCGAGAACCTGGTCGCATCGGCCGATTCGTAGACGAACAGGTCGGATTCGCTGCTGTTGGTGAAGCCGGTGACCGTGTACCGCGGGCCCGGCGCGGGGAGGGCTTGCGCGCTACGCCCCAGCGTCAGGCTCATCGGAACACCGACGGCCAGCCCGAGCATGCCGCGGCGGCTCATTCCTCCGGATGACCTGGTCATCTCAAAATGAGAACACGGCCGACCGCAACCATCCGGCAACACGCCGTGATTCGCGGCGCGCCCCGGGCGGACACGCTCGAAACCCGCCGCCGGATGTCCCCGGAACTTCCGCGGGGATCAGGCAGGATCGGGTGCCATGACCGAGGAGGAGCTGCCCGGGATCGTCGAGATCGCGCTGTTCCGCGACGTCGACCCCGACGAGCTCGGCTGGAGCGCCGAGTGGGGGATGCTGGACGGGAAGCTGCGCTGCGAGCGGACCGCGGAGGATCTGGGCGGGCTGGTCGAGCACGTCCTCACCGATGCCCGGCGCCGCTGGGGCCACGATCCCGCCGTGGCCGTGCACTGGGCCCTGCACCGCGGAGATCCGTTCCGCGGCAGCGATTACGATCTCGGCGCGGACGTCACCGGGACCGTCGTCGACGGCGTGCCGCTCCCGGCCACGCTGCCGACGCCGGGGCGGAATATCGAAGCGCCACAGGGTATTCGGTAACCGGAGTCCGGCCGTACCGGACCGACCGATCGGGAGTCCTGATGACCGACAACGCGATCTACGAGGGGTTCGACCGGGCCGCGGCGGCGGTCTCCGATCAGGTGGTGCGGTGGCGCCAGCACCTGCACCAGCATCCCGAACTGTCGAACCGGGAGACCGATACCGCCGCGCTGATCGCCGATCATCTGCGGTCGCTGCGGCTCGACGAGGTGCGCACCGGCATCGCCGGGCACGGGGTCGTCGGTGTGCTGAAGGGCGGGTTGCCCGGCGACCGGGTGATCGCCCTGCGTGCCGATATCGATGCGCTGCCGGTGCCGGACCTGTGCGGGGTGCCGTTCGCCTCGCACGCGGTGGACGAGGACTATCCGGGCGGCCCGTTCCCGGTGTCCCACGCGTGCGGCCACGACTGCCACACCTCGATGCTCATGGGCGCGGCCACCGTGCTCGCGGGTATGCGTGAAAAGCTGCCGGGCACAGTACTTTTCGTATTCCAGCCCGCGGAGGAGGGGCCGCCGGTGGACGAGGCGGGCGGCGCGCGGGAGATGGTCGCCCAGGGCGCCTGCGCGGACCCCGAGCCGACGATGGCGTTCGGATTCCACGTCACGCCGTATCCCAAGGGCTACATCGGATATCGCGTCGGCAACCAGTTCGGCGCCTCCTGCCTGACCAAGATCGTCATCACCGGTCGGCAGGTGCACGGGTCGACGCCCTGGATGGGCACCGACCCGATGCCGGCGGCCGGTGCGGTGCTGACCGGGATCGGGCAGCTGTACCGGCAGCTCAATGCCTTCGATCCGGTCACGGTGACCATCGGGCACGTGGAGGATGTGGGCCGGTTCAACATCATCGGACAGCACGTGACGCTGTGGGGCACCATCCGCTGCGCGATCGAGACGGACATGTCCGACGTGCAGCAGCGGCTCGAGACGCTGGCCACGCACACCGCGCAGGCCTACAACTGTTCGGCCACAGTCGAATACCTGCAGGACGTGCCCGCCGTGCACAACCTGCCGCAGTGGATGGAGGCGGGCCTGCCGACCTTCCGCAAGGTGGTGGGCGCGGACAAGGTGGTCGAGACCGCGGCGACGCTGGGCTACGACGACGTCTCCGAATTCGTCAACAAGTACGGCGGGCTGTACGTGACGCTCGGCGTCCAGGACGCCGAACTCGACGACAACGGCATGCCACGCCCGACCCCGGGCGGCCGCGGCCTGTACATCAACCACAACCCGCACTTCTACGCCGACGACGACACCTTGGTCACCGGCGTCCGCCTCCACGCCTACGTCGCCTACGACCACCTCACCGGCTCCCTCCAGCCTTCGTGACTCGCAACAAGATGGGCTCCGGCACTTGCGGTTCGGGTGGGTGGGGCCGAGAATTGCGGCCTGACATGCCGGGTGGGGAATAGGCGAGGAGAGCTGTCCGATGCCGTATGCCGTGGTGGGGGCGATAACCCTGGTGCTGTGGGTGTATTGCCTGGTCGATGTGATCATGGCGCCGGAGGGGGAGATCCGGCAGCTGCCGAAGGGTCTGTGGCTGGTGGTCGTCCTCGTGCTGCCGACGATCGGGGCGCTCCTGTGGCTGGCGCTGGGACGTCCGGTGCGGACAACTCTCCGGCCGGGCTCGGGCGCATATCCGGAGTACGACCGCCCCGGCCGCTATGTGCCGGAGGATCCGGCCGCCGACGAGGAATTCCTGCGCGGTCTGCGGGAACGCGCGGAACAGCAGCGCCGCGAGGCGAAGCGGCAGGAGATACAGCGGGCCGAGGATGACCGGCGTCGCGCGGCGGG
This sequence comes from Nocardia mexicana NBRC 108244, assembly GCF_001613165.1. GTDB lineage: Bacteria > Actinomycetota > Actinomycetes > Mycobacteriales > Mycobacteriaceae > Nocardia > Nocardia mexicana. The sequence continues at coordinate 42,267 of NZ_BDBV01000105.1, read as the reverse complement.
GGAGTCGTCGGGGTAGAGCCTGTCGCTGCCGTTGGTGGATTCCGGCCACAAGCGCGCCGGAATGACAAGGGCCCGTGGGCTCGTGCTGGGTGACCGGGGGCCGGTGGGCTCATGCGGGTGACCGCGGGCCGGTGGGCTCTTGCGCGCTGACCGACCGGTGGGCTTGATCCGGTGATGTAGGTCATGCGCAATTATGTTGTGCACAATTTAGTTGTGGGCTAGCTTGGTTGGTGTGACCGATCAATTGGCGCTCGACCAGCAAGTGTGCTTTCCGCTGTATGCGGCGTCGCGGGCTATGACGGCGGTCTATCGGCCGAAGCTCGAGGCGCTGGGGCTGACGTATCCGCAGTATCTGGTGATGCTGGTGCTGTGGGAGGAGGACGGGCTAGGCGTCGGGGAATTGTCCGCGGCGCTCGCCTTGGACTCGGGAACGCTGTCGCCGCTGCTGAAGCGATTGGAGGCCGCCGGGCTGATCGAGCGGAGCCGCTCGGCCGACGACGAGCGCCGCGTCGAAATTCGGCTCACCGGCCGGGGACGCGCACTGCGCGAGCAAGCGTGCGATATCCCCGAGGCGATGGCCGCGGCCACCGGTCTGTCACTGGAAGAACTCGGTGCGCTGCGGGAAACGCTGCGGCGCATGACCGGGGCACTGCTCGCCCACACCGGATCGAAGGAGAACTGACATGAAGGTCCTGTACACCGCGGAGGCCCTGGCCACCGGCGACGGCCGCAACGGAAACGCCCGCACCACCGACGGCAAGGTCGATGTGGCGCTGTCGGTTCCGAAGGAGATGGGCGGCAACGGCGAAGGCACCAACCCGGAGCAGCTGTTCGCGGCGGGCTACGCCGCGTGCTTCCATTCGGCGCTGCGGCTGGTCGGCAAGCAGGCCCAGGCGAATATCGACGATTCGGCGGTCGGCGCGAAGGTCGGCATCGGCCCCAACGAGTCCGGCGGCTTCCAGCTCGCGGTCACCCTCGAGGTGTCGCTGCCGCACCTGTCCCGCGACGAGGCGCAGGCCCTGGCCGACAGCGCCCACCAGGTGTGCCCCTACTCGAACGCGACGCGCGGCAATATCGATGTCCAGGTCGTGGTCGCCGAGGACTGAGAAGGTCCCGCTCGCTTGTGCGAACCGGCCTCCGCGTTCACTTTTCGCCTCTCCGCGGCACCATCTGCCGTCCTGGGCCGAATAGTGGATGCGGAGGCCGGATTCGAAGTGCCGGTCGGGACAACAGCGCAGGTTTCCGTCAGCGCAGGCCGGAGCGTTGGTCATGGACGGGTCCGGGCGCTTGACCCTTACCCAGGGTCAACGTTTCAGCATGATCGGTATGACTGCGAACAACACGGCGATGCCGAGCGGCGGGCGGCGGTCCGACACCGCGCTGCGGCGGTACACGATTCAGCATGACGGCGTTGCGATTTCGGTGTCCCGGGGCGGGCGGGGGCGGCCGTTGGTCCTGTGTCCCGGGCTGTTGTCGACGGAGGCCGATCTGCACGAGCTGGTCGAACTGCTGCGGCGGGACCACGACGTCGTGACCTTCGACCTGCGGGGGCACGGGCGCAGCTCGGGCGCGGATCGGTACACCTTCGAGGCGTTCCTCGGCGACCTCGCGGCCGTGTTGTCGACGCTCGACCTGCCCGCACCGCCCGTGCTGGTCGGCTACTCGCTGGGTGCGGACCTGGCCGTGCACCATGTGGCCGAACATCCCGGCGCCGCAACCGAACTCGTCCTCATCGACGGCGCGAATCCGGTGCCCGAACCGTTCCTCACCGCGGACGATCTGCCGGAGTTCCGCGCCCTGTGGGACGACTCGGCGAGGCAGCACGAGGCCGCGCGGGGTACTCCACGCCAGGTGCTGCTCACGGGGCAGGAAATTCTCGACCTGAATCTCGAGATCGACGCGGTGCGGTCGGAAATCCTCGATCGCTACCGGAGGATCGATCGCCCGATCCGCATGATCATGTCGAACTCGATGGCGGGCGGCGGCGACGACGCGCGGACGCGGCGCTGGAATCGGAACTGGCGCAACGGGATCGAGCGGCTCCTCCGGGAGCGGTCGCACGTCACCGCCTCCTGGATCGACGCCGATCACCGGCTCGTTCGCACCCACGCCGCGGAGATCGCCGGGATCATCCGCGGCGACCTGCTGTAGGAGACTGGGCCCATGTTGACCATCGGTGAGCTGGCGTCCTATGCCGGAGTGACGGTGCGCGCGGTGCGGCACTATCACGCCAAAGGGCTGCTGCCGGAGCCGGAACGGGACCACTCGGGCTATCGGCGATATGACGGCGGCGCCGCGGTGGAACTGATCAAGATCCGGACCCTCGCCGAGGCCGGTGTCCCGCTGTCGCGGGTGCGGGAGCTGCTGCGGGCCGGTCCCGAGGAGTTCGCCGCCGCGGTCGCGGAGATCGATGCGCGACTGCGGTCCGAGATCCGGGAGCGGCAGCGGCATCGCGAGCGGATCGCCCGGCTCGCCGTCGGCGACCACCTGGTGCTGCCGCCGGAGGTGGTGGAGTTCCTGGACCGGCTGCGCGCGCTCGGGGTCGACGAGCGGATCGTCCGGGTCGAACGCGACGGCTGGGTCCCTTTGGCCGCGCACTCGCCCGAGCGGGTCGCGGAGTGGGTGGCACGCAAGCGGGAACAGCTGGCCGACCCGCAGCTCCTCGGCTTCTATCTCACCCTGGGCCGGGCCCTCGACCGCGACGGCGACGGCGACGACCCGGAGCTGGTCGGCCTGGCCGACGAACTGGCCGCCTATCTCACACGGATCGCCGAGGAGCGGGGCGAGGACTACCTCGGCGATACCGGCATCGAGCCGACCTTCGCCCAGCTGTTGGATACGCTGGCCTTCGACTCCGCGCCGCCCGCCCGCCGATTGATCGAACTGCTGAGGGATCGCGGCTGGACCGGTTGGACCAATCTCGAGCGAGTGCACCCGCGGTCGAGCGTGGACCGGCGGTCCGGTGACGATGTGAGCTGACCACCGACGTCATTTCCGGCACGCTTTTGGCCGGAATCCCCCGCTGGATTCCGGCCAAAAGTGTGCCGGAAATGCTTGGGAGGATTGCGCCGCAACGGGTTTGGTTTCCGTATTTGAACTCGGCGTGAGCGAAATTGTGGATCGGTTCGTGACGAATGGCCCCCAGCGCCGGTAGCGGCCGGAAAATGCGCGCGATTCCGGCGATTCATGCGATCGCTCGCCGCGCGCCATCCATTGCCGAACGCGCCATATCCATTACCCTTTGACGGCTCGCGCGTTCGGTGACGACGTGCGGACCGCGGCCGACGAGGGGAATCCCGTGAATCTATGGAACTACGTCCGGGGACGGGGAGAGCTGCTGACGTTCCTGACGTATCAGCACGCCTCCCTGGCGCTGCAGACGGTCTTGGTCGGGACGGTCGTCGCCGTCCTGATCGCGGTCGCGGTCTATCGGCTGCCGCTGGTGTCGGCCCTGTCGCTGACCACGAGCCGGGTGATGCTGACCATTCCGTCGCTGGCGCTGCTGGCGCTGCTGCTGGTCCCGTTCGGGCTGGGCGTGGTCCCGTCGTTCGTCATGCTGGCGTTCTTCGCGGCGCTGCCGGTGATCGGCAACGCGATCGTGGGCCTGCGGTCGGTGCCCGCCACGGTCATCGAATCCGCGCAGGGCATCGGCTTCTCGCGCTGGCGCATCCTGCTGACCGTCGAACTGCCGATCGCCTGGCCGGTGATCCTGACCGGGATCCGGGTGTCCACGCAGATGATCGTCGGCGTCGCCGCCATCGTCGCCTACGTCCTCGGACCGGGCCTGGGATCGCTGATCTTCAACGGCCTGTCCCGGCTCGGCGGCGCCAATGCCCTCGAGATGGCGCTGACCGGCACCATCCTCATCGTCATCATCGCGTTGGTGTTCGACGCGCTCCTCGTCCTGCTCGGACGCCTCACGATCGCAAAGGGACTCTCATGACCGATGTGGCCAGCCCGCCGGCTCCGGAAACGCCGGAGCGCAAGGTAACCGGCGCCTCCATTCACCTGGACTCGGTCGTGAAGCGGTACCGGGGGCAGGACAAGCCCGCGGTGGAGCGCCTCGACCTGGAGATCGAGGCGGGCAAGATCGTCGCGTTCGTCGGGCCGTCCGGCTGCGGCAAGACGACCACGCTCAAGATGATCAACCGGTTGATCGAGCCGACCGAGGGCCGGATCTTCATCGGCGGCCGCGACGTCACCCGGGAGGATCCGGATACGCTGCGGCAGTCGATCGGGTACGTGATCCAGTCCGGCGGGCTGTTTCCGCACTGGTCGGTCGCCAAGAACGTCGGCGCGATCCCGCGGGTGCTCGGGTGGGACAAGAAGCGGATCGCCGAGCGCACCGAGTATCTGCTCGATCTGGTCGGGCTCGATCCGGGCACCTTCGCCGACCGGCTGCCCAAGGATATGTCCGGCGGCCAGCAGCAGCGGGTCGGCGTCGCCCGCGCGCTGGCGGCCGATCCGCCCGTGCTGCTCATGGACGAGCCGTTCGGCGCGGTCGACCCGATCACGCGGGTTCGCCTGCAGGACAGCCTGATCGGGATCCAGCACGAACTCGGCAAGACCATCGTGATCGTGACCCACGATTTCGAGGAGGCCACCAAGCTCGGCGACAAGGTGCTCATCCTGTCCGAGGGCGGGCACGTCGAGCAGTACGGGAGCCCGGAGGAGATCCTGACCGATCCGGCCACGCCGTTCGTGGAGGAGTTCGTCGGATCGGGTGCGAAGCTGGCGTATCTCACCGTGCAGCGGGTGCGCGACGTCGACTGCGACGAGGTGGTCACCGCCCGGATCGGCGAGCCCGCGCAGCCGGTGATCGCCCGCGCGAAGGCCAGCGGGCACAGCTGGATCGTGGTCGTCGACGAGGCCGGGCGGCCGCGCTCGTGGCCCACCCTGGCGGAGGTGGCGAGTAAGCCGGAGGTCTCCGACTATCTCGATCGGCGGCTGCCCGTGGTCGCACGATCCTCCACTCTCAACGACGCGCTCGACGCCATGCTCGCCGCCAGCCAGGGCGCGACGCTCGTCACCGACGGGCGCGGCGCGGTCGTCGGCTCGCTCAGCATCGACTCGGTGACGGAGACGATCCGGACCAAGCTCGCCGAGGTGCGCTCCGAGGCCGAGGACACCTCCTACGAAACCTACGTCGACGGCACCGATCCCGCGCCGACGCCGATCGTGGCGGCCGATGACGCCGAAGGTGTGCGGGAGGCCAACGGAGACGCAGCCGTACAGGAGGCGACCGGAAGCGAAGGTGCGCCGCAGGCCACCGGAGACGAAGGCGCTCACGTGGCCATCGGAGACGACGGCGCGCATGAGATCACCGGCAACACAGGCGCACACGGGGCAACCGGAGACGAAGGCGCGCAGGAGAACTCGGGCGACGGAGCAGTGAACACGGGCGTCGATGACGGGGCCGAAGAAGGCACCACCGGCGGGCAACCCGAATCGGGCGGGAAGTCATGAATCGCCTACGGCGCATACCGATGGACGTGTGGTTCGAGCCGCTGATCATCGTCGTGATCGGGATCGGATACATCCTCTGGTATCGCTCGACGACGCTGACCGCGACCGAGCAGGCCTCCCTCGGCTGGGACAATCTGCGGACCACGATCCTCGAGCACATCAAGCTGACTGTGGTGGCCACGCTGATCGTGGTCGTCGTCGCGATACCGCTGGGCATTCTGCTGACCCGCCCCGCGCTGAAACGGCTGGAACCCCTCGCCGTCAATATCGCCAATATCGGCCAGGCCGCGCCCGCGGTCGGACTGCTCGTGCTGTTCACCTTCTGGCTCGGCACCGGATTCCGCACGGCGATAGTCGGTCTCGTCGTGTACGCGATCCTGCCGATCCTGCAGAACACGATCATCGGCCTGCGGCAGGTGGACCAGCGCACGATCGAGGCGTCGCGCGGCATCGGGTTCTCGGGCGCGCGCACGCTGTTCCAGGTCGAGCTGCCGCTCGCGGTGCCGGTGATCCTCAACGGCGTGCGCACGGCGCTGGTCATTCTCGTCGGGACCGCGACGCTGAGCACGTTCATCGGCGCGACCAGCCTCGGCACGCTGATCACGACCGGCGTCACGCTGTTCCTGCCGAAGCTGCTGGTCTCCGGCGCGATCCTGGTCGGGCTGCTGGCGCTGACCATCGACTGGCTCGGCCGGTTGGTCGAACTGGCCGCGACTCCGCGAGGTGTCTCATGAGGGCGCGACCGGCCACCGTGATTTCGGTTCTCGCCGTGACGGTTTCGATGCTCGCCGGGTGCGGCCTGGTCAGCTCGTCGGGAAAATTCCACGACGCGAGCCTGCCGGGCGGCGAGCAGCCGCTGGCCGGCGCGAAGCTGGTCGTCACCTCGAAGAGCTTCACCGAGGGGGTGCTGCTGGGTAAGATCACCGCGACGTATCTGGCCGCGGCGGGCGCCGATGTCCGGGATATGACCGGGGCGCCGGGTTCCGCGTCGTCGCGGCAGGCCCAGCTGAACGGCGACGCCGATGTGCTCTGGGAGTACACCGGCACCGGATGGGTCAACTACCACAACCAGACCGAGACGATCTCGGACCCGAACGAACTCTGGCAGCGCGTCCACGACCTGGAGAAGCGCGACTACAACCTGGAATGGTTGCCGCCCGCCAATTTCAACGACACCTACGCCTTCGGCGCCTCGACACCGACCGCCGAACGCCTGCGGGTGAAATCGCTGTCGGAGGTGGCCGCGCTCCCGGTGCACGACCGGACCTTCTGCGTCGACGACGAATTCTTCAGCCGCTCCGACGGTTTCATTCCGATGCTGCAGAAATACGGTATCCCGTACAACGATCCGAACGGCGTCCCGGCGGGCAACGTCACGCGGATGGATGCCGGTGTCGTCTACACCGCGACGGCCAAGGGCGCGCCGTGCAATTTCGGCATGATCTACACCACCGACGGGCGGGTCAAGAACCTGAATCTCGTTGTCCTCGATGACGACAAGAAGTTCTTCCTGCCCTACAGCGGCACGGCCGTGGTGCGCGGCGCGGTCCTCGACCGGTATCCGGAGCTGCGGCCGCTGATCGGAACGATCTCCGAACACCTCACCGACGGGCTGATGCAGGATCTCAACGGCCGGGTCGACATCGACGGCGAGGATCCGGCCGATGTCGCCTACGACTGGCTGAAGAGCGAGAAGCTGGTCGAGTAGGCGGCTTCCTCCTCGGACGCCACCGAGGTCGAGTACCGGTAGTCATCGAGCGGGAAATGCCGGTTCTCCCAATACATTTCCAGCTGTGTCGACGGCCGGAAGGCGGCGCCGTCGCCCTGGTAGTTGATGTAGTACGTGTTGGAGGCGGCGCAGCCCTGGGAGAACAGGTGCGTGTTCTTGGCGCGGCGGTCCATGCGCGCGAAGTACCGGTCGTGCGGCTCCTGCCGCACCTCCACGCAGGTCGCGCCGCGGCGGCGGGCCTCGGCGATCACCCGCGCCGCATGCGCGGTGGTCGACTCGATCAGCGGTATGTAGGAGCCCGGCGCGTAGGCGTACGGGCCGATGATGAGGAACGAATTCGGGAATCCCGGCACCGAGACGCCCTGGTACGCCTGGTAGCGGTTGCGGTCCCAGAACTCGCCGAGTTCTCGTCCGCCGCGGCCGATCACGGGGTACGGCGGCGTGGCGCCCTTCTCCATCACCTTGAATCCGGTGGCGCACACCACCATGTCGAACCGCCGTTCCGCGCCGTCGGCGGTGACGATGCCGTGCGGGGTGAAGCGCTCGATCGGCGTGGTGTTCAGGTCCACGTTGGGCCGGGTGAAGGCCTGGAAGTAGTTGTTGGACACCGACGGCCGCTTACAGCCGAGCCGATAGTCGGGGGTCAGCTTGCGGCGCAGGCCCGGGTCGCGCACCTGGCTGAACAGATAGCCCTTGAGGGCGGCCTCGCCGACCGAGATGGCGGCCGAGGTCAACCGCGGATAGTTCGACAACGCCAGTCCCGCACCGAGTCCCGCGTTCACGCCGATATTGCCGACCAGCCGGACCGTGCTCTGCAGCGGCGGGAAGTTGAGCACCGCGTTGAGCCCCGGGCCCATCCGAAAGTCCGGCTTGGGCCCGATCCAGATCGCCCGCCGCTGATACACCGTCAGCTGTGCCGCCTTCTTGGCCAGTTCGGGGATGAGTTGCAAACCTGTTGCGCCCGTGCCGATTACGGCGATCCGCTGACCCCGGTAGTCGTAGTCGTGGTCCCAGCGGGCGCTGTGCACGATCTTGCCGGTGTAGTCGTCGATGCCGTCGATATCCGGATTCTGCGGCGACTCCAGGCCGCCGACCGCGCCGATCACGAACCGGGCGGTGATCTCGTCGCCGTATTCCGTGGTGATCCGCCACATGTCGTTGCGCTCGTCGAAAACGCCCTTCTCGCAGCCGCAGTCGAGCCGCAGCTTGTCGCGCAGCCCCTGCTTGTCGACGACTTCCTCGGCGTAGCGCTGGATTTCGTGACCCGGGGCGAAGAACCGCGACCAGTTCGACCGCTGCTGGAAGGAGAAGTTGTAGACGGGGGAGGGGACGTCGACGGCGACACCCGGATAGGTGTTGGCGAACCAGGTCCCGCCGACCTTGCCCCACTTGTCGATGATCAGGAAGTCCTCGACGCCGACCTTGCGCAGGGCCACGCCCGCGCCGATACCGCCGAGTCCGGCGCCGATGATCACGACCTCGTACTGCGGGGCGAGGCGGGAGCCGTTGGTGGAGTTCATCGTCGAAATCCTTTGCTGCGGACGTCAGTCCAGCATACGACTGTCTGGGACAGCCTTCAAGGTGCTGCTTTCCGGTCGCCGTCCGCCATGCGGGTGGCGGTCATCTCGCGCAGGTAGGGGCACTCGTCCGCGGGGCTGGTGTCGGGGCAGTTCAGCAGGTGTTCCAGGTGCGCCTTCGCGGCCGCGAGGCGCTTTTGCTGCTGCTCGATCGCGTCGATCCGCGCGAGGACCGCGCGGCGCCAATCATGGCTGTGCGCGGTGAGTATCGTGGCGATCTCGTCGAGGTTCATCAGGCCGGTTTCCCGCCACATCTGGATCAGTCCGATCCGGTGCAGTTCGTCCGGGCCGTACAGGCGCCACCGGGATCGGCGCTGTGCCGGGCGGAGCAGTCCGCGCTGCTCCCAGTAGCGCAGTGCCGAATCGGCGAGGCCGAAACGGCGTGCGGCAGCGCCGATTCCGATCAGGTCGTCGCCGTCGCGTGTTCCCGTGTCCGCCGCCGGAGTGTTGCCCATGTCACCAGCCGTTCCCGTTGCCGTGGTCTTGATCTGAAGCCGACTTCACATGCTGTTGTTAGGCAACCCTAACGGAGAACGATGGCAGAGAGGTTGATTCCGATGGCACGCGAATACTCGGAGACGGTCGTGATCGGCGCAGGCCAGCAGGGCTGCGGCGTGGCCGCGGCGCTGCAGGACCTGGGCCGCGAGGCGATCGTCCTGGAGAAGGCCGAGATCGGTCAGGCGTGGGCGCACGAGCGCTGGGACAGTCTGCTCGTGGGCAGCGGGAACCGATCGGTTCGATTCCCGGGCTGGGACTACGACGGCGACGATCCGGACGGTTGTATGCCGGGGCGAGAGTTGGCGCGGCATTTGCGTCGATATGTGGAGGAGCGCAATCTCCGGGTATGGCAGCGGACTCCCGTCCGGGCGGTCGAATGCATCCCGGATGCCGCCGACGGCGACGAGGCGCGGTTCCGGACGCACCTGTCGACCGGTGGCGTCGTCGAGTCCCGCAATATCGTCGCGGCGGTGGGCGGCTATGCCATGCCCCGAATGCCGGAACTGGTGTCCGATATCGACGCGTCGGTCGAGCAGTTGCACTCGCGGTACTACCGCAATCCCGAATCCCTGCCGGACGGGGCCGTTCTCGTTGTCGGCGCGGGAATCAGCGGTCAGCAGATCGCCGACGAACTCGCGGATGCCGGGCGTCGCGTCTACGTGTCGGTCGGGCGGCATCGCGCCTACCCCCGCCACTATCGCGGCCGCAGCATCCACGAATGGATGTACATCTTCTCCCTGTACGAGGATTTCGTGACGGTGAGCGCCGGTGACGACCTGCGGCGACTGCCCGGATTGCCGGTATCCGGCGTGAAGGACGGCGGCGCGGAACTGAATCTCGGGACGCTGGCCGACAAGGGAGTGGTGCTCGTCGGCTCGGTGCGCGGGGCGCAGGGCGGTGTGCTCCGCCTTTCGGACAATGTCGTGGCGGTAGCGGAGGAATCGGCCGCGTCCTTCCGCGAAATACTCGACAAGATAGATACGGGCCTGCGCCGGCGCGGATTCGTCGCGCCCGAGCAGTACCCGGCCCCCGGCGTGAACCTCGCGGGCATCGCCGATTTCGGGGAATTCCTCGACCTGGAGCGGCACGGCATCACGACGATCATCTGGTGCACCGGATTCGGCCCGGACTATCGGATCCTGCCGGACCGGGCGCTCGACGATCGCGGGGTGCCGATCCAGCAGAAGGGAATCCTGGGCGCAATTCCCGGCCTGTATTACGCCGGACTGCCGGACGGGAATTCGCTCGCCACGGCGGCCATCGGCGCCAATGTCGAGAACGGCCGGTTCATCGCCCGCCAGATACATATCGACTACGTCATGCGAACCGGATCCTCGGAATCGATCATCGCGCCGTGAGACGTGCCCGGCGGCCGCGGTGGGTCACCCCATGATCGGGATGGGGAGCACCTCGTGGATGCTCGCGCCCGCACCGTCTTTCAGGCGATCCAGCAGGCACTGCTGCGGTACGGCGTGGCCACTGAGGTGGCCCGCCGGTATCGCGACGACGTGGGCGTCGGCGCGGCGCAGGGCGTCGAGCAGCGCGAGGAACTGGGGCGGCAGCAGGCCGGAATCCATTTTCGGCTCGTGGAAGACCTCGCCCAGGTCGAAACCCGCGGCGGCCGCCACCTCGGCGAGGTGGGACTCCCACCGGATGGGGTCGTCCACCAGTTCGTCGCAGAGGTAACCGAGCATCAGCGGCCGCAGGGCTGTCATGAGTCGTCCCGGGCTCCGGCGCTCGCGCGGCCGCGCTCGCTGATCTGCCAGCACTCCTTGTACCCGACGGCGACGATCAGGCCGCGGGCCTGCAACCGCGTCAGTGCGGTACGGGTGCTCCAGCCGGTCAGCTGGGCTTGCCGCTGGATCTGGGCCGCCGACAGCAGCCCGCCGGGGCGGAGGATGTTCAGCACCAACGCTTGTGCTGCATGCCCGAACTTCATGCGTTCTCCTCGAAACGCTTGATCTGCCGCAAGGTGTACGAGGAGCGATAAATCGCTCGGATCGTGCGGGGACTTCCCGAAGATAGTTATCGACATCACATGATGTCAACAGCAGGCGATGTCAACACTGGGAAGCCTCCGCTGTGAGAGGATGCGGGCATGCCGACGACCGCCGAGGAGCCCAAGGGCGAGTCGCGGCGTTGGCGGGGCGTCGAACCCGCGGACCGCACGGCCACCCGCCGAAGACAGCTGCTCGACGCGGGACTGGAACTGCTCGGCACGGTCGGCGCGGCCGGGATGTCGATGCGCGCGGTGTGCCGCGAAGCGGGCCTGACCGAGCGGTACTTCTACGAGAGCTTCCCGAACCTGGACGCGCTGCAGCTGGCCGTCCTCGACGAGGTGGTGCTCGGCGCCCGCGACCGCCTGCTCGCCGCGCTGACCGCCGCCCCGCCGGAGCCGGAGCGCATCTTCGCGCACGTGGTCGCGCGCTTCACCGACTACATGGACGAGGATCCGCGGCGGGGCCGCATCATGTTCGTGGAATCGCAGGCGACGCGGGCGCTGGGGGAGCGCGGCAACGAACTCGTCGTCGAATTCACCGCGCCCATCGCACTGAGCATCGCCGGGGCCGAGCGCAAGCGAAATCCCGCCGACGACACCGATATTCGGCTCAACGCCCACGCCATCTTCGGCGCCATGGCCTTCCTCTACCGCCCCTGGCTCGACGGCGCCCTCGACATCACCCGGGCCCGGTTCGACCGGCACGCGACCAGCGCCATCACCGAACTCGCCCGGGCCAGGTCGTCGGACTCCCGAGCCTGACGCGTCGGGTCCGGTTGCTGTCGTCTCCGGCCCTCCTCACCACCCTCGCCGCTCGGTAGTTTCGTGAACGTTCCTGAGAGCGAAGCGATTTGCAGAGAGATGGGTAACTCGAAATGAGTGTCGAGCAGGTGCAGGAAGCGCTGGAGCGGTACAACGCGGCCGAGGTGGAATACCTGGCCACCGGCAACTTCGAACCGGTGCGCCGGGTTTTCGCACCCGACGCCGTGGTGTACCAGGCCGATGCGTTGCCCTACGGCGGTGAGCATCGCGGCTATGCCGAGTTGGAGCGGACGCTGGCCACAGTGCGCGAAACCTGGTCGGAGATCGAGGCTTTGGAGGTCAACTCCGTCGAGGACGGCGATACCGCCGCGGTGTGGGAGCGCGTCCGGTTCGTCTCCCGGAAGACCGGGCGCGAACTGGTCACCGAGGTCTTCGCGCGCATCAAGGTGCAGGACGGCCTGATCGTGGAGGGTCGCCCCTTCTACAAGGACACGGCGGCGGTCCTCGCGACCATCACGCCGTAGCCGTCAACGCTCGGCGAGTGGTGCAGGGGCCTCCTGCACCACCCAGCCGTTGCCGTCGGGATCGGTGCAGAAGCAGGCTTCGGCAAGGTGTATCGGACCACGGTAGGACGCGGTTTTCACACCCCGGCACGATGCGCCGGACGTGCTCGCGGCGTTAATGTCCGACGATGAAGACCAGGATCCGCTGGGCGGCGATGCACGGTCTGCCGCGGGCCTTCCTGAAGGTGCAGGCCCGCCGGGGTGAGCCGCTCGCGCGGATCCTCGCCGACCCGCGCACTCGGGCGAACCCGTACCTGCTCGCCGACCGCATCCGGGCGCGGGGCCGCCTGGTGCACACACCCTTCACCTGGGTGACCGCCGACCACGATATCGTCCGGAACACGCTGCGCTCCAACGACTTCGGTGTGGCCGGGCCCGCGGATATGGATTTGCCGCGGCCGCTGCTCGCCGCCATCCGGGCCACTGATCCGCAGCTGCCCAACCCGATCGAGCCGCCGGCGATGATCGCGGTCGACCCGCCGCACCACACGCGTTACCGCAAGCTGGTCGCGCGGGAGTTCACGCCGCGTGCGGTGCGGCGCCTGACCGACCGGATCGACGAGGTCACCGGTGAACTGCTCGACGCGCTGGCAGCCCGGAACTCCGCCGACCTCATCGCGGATTTCGCGGCGGAGCTGCCCGCGGCCATCATCTCCGAAATGCTCGGTGTCCCAGCCGATGTGCGGGCCCGGATGCTCGCCGCGGGCGAGGCCGGTGCCGCCCTGCTCGACGTCGGCATCTCCTGGCGGGCCTACCGCCGCGCACAGGAGGGGCTGCGCGACAGCCGCGACTTCCTGGAAGAACATCTCGACCGGTTGCGCGCCGAGCCGGGCGAGAACATACTCAGCGCGCTGGTCACCGGCGGGCAGCTGACGAGGCAGGAGCTCATGTATTCGGCGGCGCTGATCGCCGGTGCCGGATTCGAGACCACCGTCAATCTCATCGGCAACGGCGTCGTCGCGCTGCACCGCAATCCCGAACAGCTGGAACTGTTGCGGGCGCGGCCCGGGCTGTGGGCCGACGCCGTCGAGGAGATTCTCCGATTCGACAGTCCGGTGCAGCTGACCGCACGAAAGGCGCTGCGCGACATGGAGATCGACGGTCATGTGATTGCGCGGGGTGAAATGATCACGATGCTGGTCGGTGGCGCGAACCGGGACCCCGAGGTCTTCGCGAACCCGAACGCCTTCGATGTGACGCGGCCCAATTCCCGAGACCACGTGTCGTTCTCCAGCGGCGTGCACTCGTGCCTGGGCGCCACCCTCGCCCGGACGGAGGGCGCGATCGCCCTCCGCTCGCTGCACGAGCGCTTCCCGGAACTGCGGATCGGAGGCGAACCGCAGCGCCGGGAACTGGTCAATCTCCGTGGCTACGCACGCATTCCGGTGGTTCTCGGATCACACTGCAGTGGACGTGGGCACCTCAGCCCTGCGCCGTGACGGACATGCATGCCTCGACCTCGGTCCGATAGCCGACGGTTGCCGGGCCGTGGATACGTCGCCGCCCCGCACCCATACTGGACCGATCGGTCCAGCATGGATAGCATAGACCCATGCCACGTCCACGACAGTTCGATGAAGAGCGCGTGCTGTCGGCTGTGCAGGCGGTGTTCTGGGACAACGGGTACGCGGGCACATCGCTCGAAGATCTCCTGATGGCCAGTGGGCTCGGCAAGGGGAGCTTGTATGGAGCATTCGGAGATAAGAAGAGCCTGTTCCTGCGCGTGCTGCGTATGTATGACGAGGCCAATGATCAAATGCTGCGCAGCCGGCTCGAGCAAGCCGAGCGCGGCATCGATGTCATCCGGGATTTCGTGACCGGGCCCGTGCGTGATCCCAGCGGCGTGCAGGCTCGTCGGGGTTGCCTGCTCGCCAACACCGCGATGGAGCTGTCGGTGAACGCCGCCGAAGTGGCCGCGGAGGCGCGGCGCAGCTACGCCTCGACGACTGCCGTACTGGCCGACGCGGTACGACGAGCGCAGCGCGAGGGTGATGTCGCGGCCCGTCTCGACGCGGACGTCACCGCCCGCGCGGTGCTGGCCGGTCAGCTCGGGCTGGTCGTGCTCGGTCGAGTCGGTCAGGATCCGGCCGCGTTGTCGGCCATGGCCGAGGGTCTGCTCGACGGCCTGCTGCCTGCGTCCTGAGCATTCCTGCCGCAGTGGTGTACGGCACAGCGCCACTCGGGTTATTGACTGCACGGTCCATATACGGGAGAGTTATGGACTGAACAGTCAATAATATGTACAGGAGCTGTCATGAAGATGCTGGAGGGCAAGGTCGCGGTCGTGACCGGGGCGAACGCGGGTATCGGGCTGGCGATCGCGCGGGCCTACCGCGCCGAGGGGGCGCGAGTGTTCGTCGCCGGTCGTCGCCAGGCGCAGCTCGATGAGGTCGAGGCCGAACTCGGCCCCGAGGTCACCGGGATTCGCGGCGACGTGGGCCGGCTCGAAGACCTCGACCGGCTCTACTCGGCCGTCGCCGAGCAGGCGGGCCGGATCGATGTCCTGGTCGCCAACGCCGGGATCGGGATCGTGGCGCCGTTGGGTGAGATCACCGAGGAGCAGTTCGACGCCATGTTCACCACCAACGTCAAGGGTTCGCTGTTCACCGTGCAGAAGGCGCTGCCGCTGCTGTCGCCGGGGGCCTCGATCATCCTCACCGGATCGACGGCGGCCTCGCGGCCCGAGCCGTATCTGCCCGTGTACGGGGCGACCAAGGCCGCGCTCCGTAACCTGGTGCGCGGGTTCGCCCACGACGCCGGGGAGCGTCGGTACCGGATCAACATGCTTTCCCCTGGCGGTACCCGCACGCAGGGTTTGCAGGATCTGGTCCCGGCCGACGAGCTCACCGCGGCCGCGGCGGCAATTCCGCTCGGCCGATTGGCCGAACCAGAGGAAATCGCCGCGGCGGCTGTCTTCCTCGCCTCCGACGCATCCAGCTACGTCAACGGTTCCGAACTCGCCGTGGACGGCGGCTTCGCCCAGGTCTGAGGCCAAGCCACGGCCGTAGAGGTGGAGACCTCGTGGCCGTCGGCACGCATCAATGCGGCGATCTTGCGATGGCCCCACGTCGGCCATTCCTCGGCGGCGACGCGTCGCTCGCGACGCTTGCGCGGCTCGACGACGGTGGCGATCACGCATCGCCGCAACGCGTTACAACCGGCACCGTTCCAGACGGTGTGAGCCGCACTGTGAGCTCGCGTTCGCCTCTCACCCGGCCGAGTAGCGCGGTAGCGTTCGGATCGTGTCGAGGGTCAAGGTTCTGCTCTGGCTGGGGCACGTCTCCCTACCGGCGTGGGGGCTGTGGCTGCTGGTTTCCCGGCCCTCGCTCGATGTGGACTACGAGCATCACGGGATGCATTTCTGGCTGGTGCTCGCCACCGCCGCCGTGGCTATGGCCTTGGGCGTCATGCTGTTCCGGGCCGCGCGGGTGCGGCGCGACGCCCGGCTGATCCTGGTGTCGCTGGTGTTCCAGTTCAGCGCGGGGTTCCTCGGCGTGCACGCGCTGGCGACGCCCGGCGTGATTCTGCAGAAGCCGAACGCCGGTTTCGTGTATGCCGTCCCCGTCGGGCTGGCGCTCGGCGGTGTCGCGGCGCTGGCGTCGGCGGTGGAGTTCGGGCCGGCCGCGGCCGCCCGGCTGCACCGGTTCGCGTGGGTGCTCTCCGCACTGCCGACGGTCCTGCTCGCGGTCTGGGCGCTGGTATCGCTGGCGGGGCTGCCGCCGCTGGATCACGTCCCCGATCCGGCCGAGGCCCGCGGCTCGCTGATCGTGGTGGCCTTCCTCGGCTCGGCGTGCTATTTCGTTGCGGCACTGGGCTATGCGGGGCAGTTCCTGCGACGGCGCGGCGTGGTACTGCTCAGCGTGCTGACCGCCTTCGTGCTGCTGGCCGAGGCGCTGTTCGCGGTGGGATTCGGTCGCAGCTGGCACACCTCGTGGTGGGAATGGCATGTGCTGATGCTGGCCGCGTTCGTGCTCATCTCCGCCAGCGCGCATCTGCAATTCCGTCGCGAGGGTTCGGCTCTCGGGCTGTTCGACGGGGTCACGTTGCAGCGGACCATGGCCGGGCTGGAGCGTGACTACGCGCACGCGCTGAACGAGATGGTCGAGGCCTTGCGCGAGCGCGCCGAGGGCGGCGTGGCCTCGATCGAGCCGCTGGGCGCCGTCGGGGTCCGGCTGGCCAAGCGATTCGGGCTCACCGAACGTCAGGTCGCGGTGCTGCAGCAGGGCGCGCACGCGCTGGGCAGCGAGCGGGAACAGGTCCGCAGGCTGGGCGCGCTGGCGGCGATCGGGGATCGCTCCAACGTGATCCGCCGCGAAGAGGAGTTGCTCGACGAGGTGCTGCGCCTGGTCGCGGCGGCCTTCGAGCGGGATCGGTTCCGGCTGGGCCTGATTCGAGGCGGAACGCTGATCTTCCCCGACGGCGGACCCATGGATCCGCGGGCGGTGGCGCTGCCGCTGGTCGTGAAGGGCAGCCACGCCGGGGTGCTGGAGGCGCGGCCCGCGGACGGTGCCTTCGGCGACGCGGAACTGGCGCTGCTGCGTTCGTTCGCCGACCGGACCTCGGTCATGCTGGAGAACGCACGTCTGTATCAGCAGCTCGACGGGCTGTTCCGGTCCTACATGTCGCCCGCGGTGGCGACCACGCTGCTCGCCGATCCCTCCCAGGCGGGGCTCGGCGGCCGGATCGCCGAGGTCACCGTGCTGATGGCGGACCTGTCGGGGTTCACGCCGTTCTCCGAATCCTCGACCCCGGAGGCCGTGGTGCACATGCTCAATACGTATTACGGCGCGATCGTGCCGGTGATCCTGGACCACGGCGGGACCGTCGTGCAGTTCGTCGGCGACGCGGTGATGGCGCTGTTCAACGCGCCGGCGCAGCAGCCCGACCACGCGCTGCGGGCGGCCGGTGCCGGTCTCGCACTGCAGCGGGTGGTCGCCGAGACCGCGGACACCCATCCCGGCTGGCCGCGCTTCCGGGTCGGGGTCAACACCGGTCCGGCGCTGGTCGGCAATGTCGGTGCGCCGCAGATGCGTAACTACACCGCGATCGGCGATACGACGAATCTCGCTGCGCGCCTGGAGAGTCTGGCGGAACCGGGGACCGTGGTCATCGGCTCGCTGACCCGTGCTCAGCTCGGTGCGCGTGCACAGGTGCGCAGCCGCGGCACGGTGACCGTCAAGGGCCGGAGCGAACCGGTGACCTGCTATGTGCTGGATGGGCTACGGTGACAACGGATTTCGAGATACTGCGTGGGCTGAGCGACCTGGAGCGGCGGGAGATCCTCGCCTCCTGCACGCCGCGCCGGTTCAAGCGCCGGGAAATCCTCTGTCACGAGGGCGATCCCGGTGACTGCCTGCATCTGGTGAAGTCCGGCAGGCTCATCGTCCGGGTCGCTACTCCGTTCGGGAACACCGCGACACTGACGATGCTCGGCCCGGGCCACTCGTTCGGCGAATTGGCTGTGGCGGACAGTAATTCCCGCCGCACCGCGACGGTCGAGGCCGTCGAGAACGCCGAGACGCTGACGCTGAGCCGTGCGCAGTTGACGGCGTTGCGGGAGACCTATCCGGCGATCGATCGTGTCATCATCGGCACGTTGGCGGCGCAGGTGCGCAGGCTCTCCGCGCAGGTGCTCGAGGCGCTGTATCTGCCGGTGGAGACCAGGGTGGTGCGGCGTCTTGTCGACCTGGCCCGCATCTATGGGGGATCGAGCCCGATCGCGGAGATCAGGCTCAACCAGGACGACCTGGCGTCGATGGCAGGGACGACACGGGCCACGGCCAACAAGGTGCTGCGCGATCTGCAGCAGCGCAACATCCTGGCCCTGACTCGCGGCCGCATCACCGTGGTCGACCGCGCGGCGCTGCTCCGCGCCGCAGGCTGATCGCTACTTCGCCTTGCCGCCGGTGGGCGACACCGCGAACCAGACGCCGCCGACGCCCTGACCCAGGAGCTCGCCGGGGTTCTTGTCCTTCGCGAAGTAGTACACCGGCCAGCCGCCGACGGTGATCTGGCAGGAACCGTCGGCGCGCTCGATGAATCCGGTCAGGGCGGGATCGATGCCCTCGACATAGAGCGCCTGGCCGCGGTTGACCAGCAGCGGCGGCCAGGTGACGGCGCAGTCGCCGTTGCAGTTCGAGCGCGACGGCTGCGCGGTGTCCTTGTCGAACCGATAGAGCGCGCGGCCGTTCGCATTGGTCACGCGGTAGCCCACCGTGGGGTCGTTGAAGACCCGCAGCGACACCGCATTGGCGCCCTGCGGCGCCTGCCCACTGTAAATCTGCAGCCACCCTTGGGTTTTCGCCAGCACCGGCGCGGAAACCGGCACCGGCGCCGCCGGGGCAGCAGTAGCAGCGGGCGCGGCGGACAGAGACACCACCGCAGCGGCACCGATGGCGACCGCGACGGTACTGAGCGTTCTGGTAAATCTCGACATGGGTTCCTCCGAAGGGATGTCGTGGTCGATGACGGCAATTCTTCGGATTCGAGCCCTAATGTTCTGTTCGCCCACCGACACCCACTGTGTGTCGGCGCCGACACAACCCGGCCCGAGACCCGCTGCGCGCGGCCCACCGATCGCCGTTGCGCGGTGACGCTCAGGTCCGCGCCACGGCGCTCACGGCTGGTTGCGGTCGGCCTTCATCACCAGGTCCCGGTAGGGCAGCCGCACGATCGGATAGTCGGCGATATCGAGCTCCTTTTCGATCCGTTCGAGATGCATTGTGGCGGCGTCACTGTCGGTGGCCGTCACTTCCGTTTCGACGAACACGCCCGCCCTGGTTACGCTGTCGATCGCAACGACGGCACCGGCGTGGACTGGGTGCCGATACACGGTGCGGGCCTTCTCAACCCGCGCGAGTTCGAGCATCCCGATCGCCTCGAAGAGTGCCATCGCCGCGCCAGCCTGTTCGGGGCCGGACAGGGACAAGTTGGTTTCGCGCTTCGCGATCACGCCGGTTGCGCTGTGGGTGTCGGTGTTGGACGGCGGCTTGTAGGTGATCTCAGCGAACCTGTCGCGCTGCCGGATACGAAGGCACTCAACAGTTTCCATGAAGTTCACGTCAGGGCGGCTGTAGTAGACATCGCATTCGTCGATTTCCCCCTCATCGCGGTAGCCGAGTTCGATGAGCCGTTGGCGGAGGGATGCGCTGTCGGGCAATTCGCGTTTGCGTTCGACCTCAATCAGGTCCATACGGTGATCATCCTCTCCAGTGGATGGCGGTGTGGAGGCGGGCGAGACTGGGTTTCGAGCAGAACTGTCGCAGCGAGTCGAGCGCGCGCTGCACGATATCGGTGTCGTTGACCGGGATGTTCTGGAACAACACGAACTGCTTCGCATCGGTGAGCGGGTTCGGTAGTCGTTTCGACAGGAACCGGTTGTAGTAGCGACGGTCTCGGGTGAACACGTCCTCCGTGCTGACCGGCATCAGAACCGTGTCCTGGTGGGCCGATGCCTCGATCGAATTCACGGCGAACGCGGCCAACAGCTCGTCGATGGTGAGGTATGCGTAGGTTTCCCGACCCTCTCGCGCCCGCCAGCTCTCCCAGGTGCGCGCGCAGTCTGTGTCGTATTCAGCCGCGGTCATGAACGCCATCAGCGCGACATCGGAGACGGCATCGAAGATATCGCCGTCGACCACCATATGGTCGCCGAACGACTCACTCACCGCCAACAGGTTCGACGTCTGCGCGGTCGGCATCCAATCCGACTCGGTGACTGCATAGTGCACGCGCTTGTGTCCGGAACGGAAGTCGATCCAGTCATCGGCCAGTGGGCCGTCGAGAACTGGTCGGAACCTGAGAACACCGGAACGCCACACATGGTCGCGGAAAGTGATGTAGTGACGCTGCACCTCCCGGAAGATACCGACGGGTGCTTCGATGACCGCGCATACCCGGGTGTCGAGGTCTGCGACGGGCACGATCCGCGAGTTCTGCCGGGCTACCACCTCGTCGTCGTGATGGTGGTACGGGTGGATGCCCTCGCGCAGGTAGTGGGGCAGGAACAACCTCAGGAATTGCAGCCACGCTTGCGTGCTGTAGGACTGCACCACCCGCTCATGCAGGCTGGGCGCGTCGACCGCGTACACGTCGCGGTACACGAAGTACCCATAGTCACGGATAACGGTCGGAAGGATCCGCATCATCGTGTGCAGGCCCGAGTAGGCACCACCGTAGGAATAGACCTCGTGCAGCAGCGCGGAGGCGGAGATCACGTCGACGGGTTCGCCGAGCAGGCTGGTGATGTCTTGTGCCCACCCGTGTACGAGGACGCACGAGCCGACCTCGTTGAAATCGTCGATCGCCGCAGTCAACGACTGCGACGTCACGCCGGGCACCTCGAGGAGGGTCAGCCGGACCTGCCGGTTATCGTCGGCCAGCCGTGTGGCCAGGAACTGGACCGCGGCGCCACCGCCCGGGCCGATCTCGACGACGTGCGGGATACCGCTGCTGACACGCTGCAGTGCACGATGCACGAGAACTCCCTTCTCGTCCCCGTGGTCATTTGCGGCGACATCGAGGTACTGCGCAGCCGACTTGTACTCGCTGGCAAAGTGATTCACGCCGACCTTCATGTGTGCCCCCTGCGGTCAGTTCATTGTCGGCGAATTGGCCGCCACTATCGGCGGCCCGCCTGCGATCCGAACGTAGTCAGCAGCAGCTTCGGCAAATCGTTCCTCAGCGACGGCGTCGCAGCACTGCCCGAACTGGATTCGCGCGTCGGCGACAGCTGCCCAGCCCAGGGCAAGTTCGCTGAGGGCCAGCGCGTATTCCCGGTTGCCGTCGACAGACTCGGCGATCCGGCCCAACAGCGCGTCATCGACGATGTTGGCGAGGTCCACATCCAAGGCCGCGAGGGCTTCGGTGCCGTTCTCGACGTGAATGCCGGGTCCGTGCGTGCTCACGGGATGCACTGCCACGACGGATCCTGGACAGAACCAGTGTCTGTTCTTGGCCAAGAGCCATGCGGCACGGAGGATTTCGGCTCGCGGATGCTGAGGGTCATAGTTTCCTTGCATCGCGGCCAGCAGTTCATCGACTGATGGGACGGGGCTCATCGGGATGCGACTCCTGATCGATATTGGTTGTTTTGCTGATCTCCCGCATCCAGTGCCGAATCAGCATGATCGCGATGGTGTCGTGTACTTTCGGCGCTTCACCGAACGCGGCGATGACCCGCAGCATCACGTCGATGGACGGGAGTATGACGGGCCGAGCCCACAACAGTTCGGTAGGGATGCGTTGCGGCAGTGGCCTGTTCAGGATCACGACACCCTCGCGGAGTCCGGCTTGATATGCCCGGCGTCGACCAGGGTCTGGTAGGCAGCGCGTTTGCGGGGGCAATCCTCGCGGTAGCAGTCACGATGACGTTGCATCGAATGGCGCGCATCGCTGACTGACATCGGACGGTCCGGCGCTTCGTGCGGCCATCCGACAGGCCACACCGATGTATCCATGGCGGGTTCCTCTGGAGCTGGATGGGTCAGGGTGGGTGCCGGCGGCAGGGTGTCTGGTGCGAACCAGACGATGGCCGACAGGATTACGAGTGCGGCGATGATCATGACGAGCGGGAACGTCATCGGGACCTCGGGTGGCTAGTACGGCAGGGTTTCCGCGATGCCGAGGAACCGTCGTGTCGTCTAGCGAGCCCCGTGGGTGGCGGGCCGGTTCGGCGGCGCGGCCTCGAGTCGGGATGGGAACCGGCTCGGCATCGGTGGTTTTCGTCCACAAGTGGACTATGCCACTTTTTGGATAGTGGAGTATGCCACTTTGGAAAAACTGGAAATCTTCCGGTTGCCCTGTGCTTTGATCTAGATAGTTATCGGATACTCCTGGCGGAACGCCCAGCGTTTCGGCGGGTAGATCGCTTCGTCAAACTGGATCGGCGTGTCGCGGGAGTCGTAGGCCACCAGCCAATACACCAAGACAGGTGACAGATCAGGAAGATCGAGCGCGGCCCGCTCGTCATCTGCGGCCTGCCGAGCGCACACCTGATCTCGGGCGTACGCAACTCGCCTGCCTGCCGCTTCCGCAATATACGGAAGGGTGCCGCCGCGGATGCGCTCGGCCACGAGCACGCGCGGCGCGCTATCTGCGAGAGCCGAAGGGAACCATGAGGTGGACAGCTCGATCGGCCCGGTGTGCTCGCTCCGGATGATGCGGCGCCGCTGCACAACCAGACTCCCGCTGGCGATTCCGAGCGATGACGCGACATGCTCGGGTGCATCCACCATGCCGACGAACGGGAACTCGACACGCTCGGCATTGGAGTACATCGTGCCCATCTTCGCGGCGCGCTCGATGCGTTCGCGGGTGCGCGGTGCCGCGTTGGGCTCACGCACATACGTGCCGGATCCGCGCCGAGACTCGACCAGTCCCTGCTGGCGGAGCGCCTGCAGGGCCTTCGTGGCGGTCGGACGGGCAACGTTCCACGCTGCGGCCAGCTCACGCTCGGAAGGCACCTCGGCGCCCGGTGGTAGATCGCCCCGAACGATCTGGTCGCGCAGATATCCAGCGATTTGCAGGTACTTCGGAAGTACCTCTTCGATCTCGGGCAACTGTTCCACCTCCGCGAACTACCGTATGCCACTGGCCACTATACGAATCGAGAAGATTGGCGGTGGTGCAGCGATGGGGGCTGCGATAGCGATTGCGGCCGGTGGTGGCGGCGATGCTGTTACTGCCGCGATGCTCGGGACGGCTATGCCGGACCTGGATATCAAGGCGGTCATGAGCTATTCGTGGGACCGGTTCATGATCGATCCGGCGCCTGGTCCTCGCACACGAGACGACTTCGAGGGGTTGCGGATCCGCCACGGCGTGCTGGAGATTCCGGTAACGGCCGCGCTGAAGAAGGGCCGATCGACATTGCCGCGACTGGCCGGTTATCTCGACAGGCCACTGCTCTTGCTGGAGGCGGCAGCGGGCGCGGTGGGAATCGCCGAGCTTATTCGTTGTGCCGCAACCGCATTCGACGCGACTCAGGTGATAGTAGTCGATGCGGGCGGCGACATTCTCGCGGAGGGGCACGAGGCATCGTTGCGGACACCACTGGCGGACTCGCTCGCGCTCGCTGCGGCAGTGCGATCCGGGATGCACACCCGGGTGATCGTGGCAGGTATGGGATTGGATGGCGAACTGTCGGGCCCGGAGCTGGATCTTCGGCTGGACAAGCTCGGAGCGCGCCAGGTGAGCGAGTTGACGCCACGTGATGCCGCGCCGCTCGCCGACATCTGGTCGTGGCATCCTTCCGAGGCCAACGCTCTACTCGCTGCGGCGGCTGATGGGTGGCGCGGACGCGTCGAGACACAGCGGTCCGCTGTCGTATCTCTCACCGCCGCAGCCACTTACGTCTACGAGTTGGAGGCCGAAAGATTGTTCGAGGCGTCGCTCGCCGCACCCCTCGTGTCCACGACGAGTCTTGACGAGGCCGAGCAATTGCTCCGGGATCGGCGCAGCGGCCGAAGCGAACTCGACGTGGAACGCCGACGCGCAGCGGGCGAGCAGGCCGAAATCCGGATGCCGACCGCCGAGGTGCTGGACGTCATCGACCAATACGTCGACCGAGCGCAGAACCGCGTCGATGCGCTGACGGTGCGCCGCGTCGCCGAGATGGTTCATGCTATCGAGCCGTCGGCGACCGAGGCGTTGCGAGAACTACTCAGGCGATTCCGCCCGAGCCACTTTCGACCACCGCTCTATGCGGTCCGGCCGGTTTGATCACGGGTCCGGCATGTATTCATCGGGAACCAGCCGACTTTCGCGGGACGACCGATCCGGCCGATGGTCATCACGACGGGATAGAGGGAGAGTTTGTTGATGGTGCGCATCGGTGTGACCGGGCATATGAACCTCGCGGCAGACACGGTGCCACTGGTCTACGCCGAGATCACTCGTCGGTTGGCCGACTCCGGTGCGGCGGCCGACCTGGTGGGGGTGAGTTGTATTGCCCGGGGTGCTGATTCAGTGTTCGCGCAAGCTGTTCTCGATATCGGCGGTCGGTTGGAGGTCGTTATTCCTTCGCGGAACTACCGCGAACGGAAGGTGAAGCCGGATCACGCGGAGCTGTTCGACAGCCTTCTCGACCGCGCCGAAACTGTGCGGGTGATGGACTTCGATGACGCAGGTGCTGCGGCGTATGAAGCGGCGAACGAGGCCGTGCTCGGCAGGTGCGATCGCCTGGTCGCTGTGTGGGACGGGCAGGACGGACAACCGAGCGGGACTGGAAGTGTGGTTGCGTCGGCACAGCGGCGGGGACTGCCTGTGGTTGTGGTGTGGCCGGAGGGTGCCGCACGAACCTAGGGTGCGGACGCCGATCGGCTTGGCCCGGGCTCTTTTCGGGCGCCCTCGTGCAGGCCCGATGACGGCCGAACAGTTGATGTCGGCTGGACGGGTGTGTGGGCATTGGGCGATTGTCGTGGGTATGGGTGGAGAGAACGTGGCGGGCGAACGGCATCGGGTTGGCCGTCGCGCATGGTGGGTGGTTGGGGCGTTGCTGCTGGTTGCGGGGGTGGTTTTTCGTGGGTGGTGGTGGGAGTTGTTGGTGCGGTGGTCGCGGGGGCCGTTACCTGAGGCCGATCTCTTGCTGGGGCGGTCGGTGTTGTTCTGGGGGCGCCTCGGGAAGGGGCTTCAGCTCGTAGCCGGGCTCCCCGTGGTGTTCGATCTGCTCGGTGCGGCCGCGTTGGACGACTTCGGCCGGCGGTATGCGGAACGCCTCCGGGCGGCGAGAACCAGGGTCACGGCCACGCGCGGCGCGGCGCAGTTACTCGAGCGTCTGCGCGCACTGGAGTCTCGTGTGAAGTCGGACCTCACCGCGACGCGGCGAGAACCCGGTACGCCGGAGTACGAGTCACTGCTGGCCTCCCTGGCCGGAGCGTTCGACGGCGAATTCACGTGCGCCTCATGCAGATATGCCATGCCTCAATACGCGGTAGTCGATGATCTCCCGGTGTCTTCCCCGGATCGTCCCGTCCCCAAATGGGAATGCGTGCACGGCCGGAATATCTTCGAGAGTCAGGTCGAATCGGCCTTTGTCGACGGACTGTCCGAAAAGGACAGAACAGCCTGGCGTAATGCCGAGGACGTCAGCCGGTGGGTCGAGCCGATCGGCTCGATTCTGCTAGGTGGTCTCGTCCTCGGGAGCCTGGCCCTGGTCATCGTCGAGTGGCGGACCGGATGGGAGCGGCCGGGGCTCCTGGTGGCGGTTCCGATCGCGGTGGTGATCCTCGCGGTCTTGGCGTCCGTGGTCACCGACCCCGGCAAGCGCCGCCGCGCCGGAGCCATTCTGGCGTGGCTCTGGGTGGTCGTCTGCTACCTACCGGTGCCGATGACCCGATCGATCGTCTGGGTGATGAATCGCGAACGTCCGGCGCACCCTCTCCGGTGGATCGCCTTGGGGCTGTTCATCTTCGGCTCCCTGCTCGATCTGCTGGCCAGCTAGCGGTCGCTTCGGAAGCTATCGAATCCGCGGCGTTGCATGGGCGTCGCCGCGGACCGCATACGATCGTGAAGTGACCCAGCTGACCGACGCGCGGCCGCCGATCGGGGTGGGCCGGGCCATGTCTCGTCCGGCGCCGCTGCGGCCTTCCGCCGATTTCGGGCCCACCGATCGGGTGCGCGGGTGGGTGGTCACCATCGTGCTTACCGCGCTGGCCGCGGTGACTCGGCTGCTGAATCTGAACTATCCGACCGATGGTGGCACGCCGTCGTTCGACGAGAAGTACTACGCGCATCAGGCGTGGGAGATGGTGACCGGGGGCGGGGTCGAGGACAATCCGGCGTACGGGGTGGTGGTGCATCCGCCGGTGGGCAAGCAGATGATCGCGCTGGGGGAGTTGGTCTTCGGCTATACGCCGTGGGGCTGGCGGTTCTCCGCGGCGGTCTTCGGAATCGTGCTGGTGCTGCTGGTGGTTCGCATTACGCGGCGGATGACTCGGTCCACGCTGCTCGGCGCGGTCGCCGGTCTGCTGCTGATCTGCGACGGCACCACCTTCGTCTCGTCGCGGATCGGGATGCTCGACATCTTTCAGACGGTGTTCGCTGTCGCCGCCTTCGGTTGCCTGATCGTCGACCGTGATGAGGTGCGGGCCCGGCTCGCCCGCGCCGCCGCCGAGGGGCGCATCCCGGCGACGGGTCCGGTCGGCCGAGCCGCGAACGGACTCGGCAGCGTGACCGCCGGATTCCGCGAATTCGGTCCTCGGCTGGGCGTGCGCTGGTGGCGGTTCGGTGCCGGGGTGCTGCTCGGCCTGGCCTGCGGCACGAAATGGTCCGGGCTCTACTTCATCGCCGCCTTCGGTCTGCTGTCGGTGTGTTTCGACCTCGCCGCCCGCCGGGCCTACGGTGTGCCGCGGCCGTGGGTGGGTACGGCCGTGCGCGATATCGTCCCCGCGCTCTATGCTCTCGTTCTGATTCCGGTGCTGGTCTATCTCGGCAGTTACGGGGCGTGGTTCGCCAGCGAGGACGGCTACGACCGCTATTCGGTGGGCAATCAGAGCGCCGGGAAGAATCCGATCGGCAGCGGCGGATTCTGGGCCTGGATTCCCGACTCGCTGCGTTCGCTGTGGCACAACCACGGCGAATCGCTGAGTTTTCATGAGAGCCTGACGAATTCGGCGGGCAACCATCACGACTGGGAATCCAAGCCGTGGTCGTGGCCGATGGGCCTGCGTCCCATGCTGTATCACTACTCCGACAGCGCCGTCGGCGGCTGTGGTGAATCGTCGTGCGTGAAGGCCGTGATGCTGATCGGCACCCCGGCCCTGTGGTGGCTGTCGATACCGATGCTGGCCTGGGCGATCTGGCGCTGCGCGACCCGCCGCGACTGGCGCTATGCCGCCGTGCTCGTCGGCTATTTCGGCGGATTCCTGCCCTGGTTCCTGAATCTGGATCGGCAGATGTACTACTTCTACGCGGTCCCGATGGCACCGTTCCTGGTCATGGGTCTCGCGCTGATGCTGGGCGAAATCCTCGGCCCCGCACCGTTCGCCCACCGCGCGGGCGGCTACCGATTCCTGCTGTCCACCGAGCGGCGCAACCTGAACCTGCTCGCGGTCTGCCTGTACCTGGGCCTGGTCGTGGCCAACTTCATCTGGCTGTGGCCGATCCTTACGGGACTGCCCATCACCGTCGGCACCTGGCACAACCACCTATGGTTGCCCAGCTGGAGCTGATCTGGCCCTCCGGCATGCCCGCCCCTATTTCCGGCATGCTTCTGGCCGGAATCTACCTGTGGCGAAGAGGGATTCCGGCCAAAAGCGTGCCGGAAATAAGTGTTGTGGGCATGCCGGAAATGAGTGTCGCGGGCGTGCCGGAAATGAGTGTCGCGGGCACGCCGGAAATGAGTGTCGCGGGCATGCCGGAAGTGAGTGTTGTGGGCATGCCGGAAACAGGATTGCTGCCTGCTAGGTGGCTGGCAGTACCGGACCCGTGAGTATCGATGCCAGGCCTGAGGTAAAGCGCTTGCCTCGGTCGCTGGTCATGAGCGCGATGAGGTCGCTGGTCTTGTCGGTTCGTCCGTGGCCGTTCGACGAGATGCTGCGCACCAGCGGTTCCCATTCGTCGGC
Source organism: Nocardia mexicana NBRC 108244 (assembly GCF_001613165.1). Taxonomy (GTDB): domain Bacteria; phylum Actinomycetota; class Actinomycetes; order Mycobacteriales; family Mycobacteriaceae; genus Nocardia; species Nocardia mexicana. Next base: position 14,110 of record NZ_BDBV01000105.1, on the reverse strand, counting down.
CTGGACCAGTTCCAGATAGGCCTGTTCCTCGATGACGAAACCGGTTGTGTACGAGCGCAATACCAGTGCGATCTCTCCGGCGTCGTACTGCGGCAGCGTGACCGCCTCGAGCAGGCTCAGCAGCGTGCCCGATACCCGCAGCGTCGCGGCGGACGGGGAATAGGAGCCCGCGACGATGCGGCCGCCATCCCGGAAACCGAGCATGGCGTGCCGCATTCGCTCGCAGCAGTGGACCACCTGATCGGCGGTCGGGTTGCCGAGGTCGACATCCGCGATGTCCACCGCGCCGAAGATTGCATCGGCCATGGCGCGCTGCAGATCTCGGCGATCCCGCACGTGCTTGTACAGCGCGCCGGAGGTCACCTCCGCGGCCGTGGCCAGACGCCGCATCGTCAACGCGTCCAGGCCGTGTGCCGAGACGAACTCGTGGGCGATGTCCACGAGTCGGTCCCGGCTCAAGCCACGTCTGGTCATCCCGGCTAAAAGCGTGCCGGGAATACGAGGGCGCGGTGGCCCGAGCGTGCCGGGCTGGCGGCGCGGTGGGTCAGGGGCACTTGATCGCCTCGATGATGCGGGGGCGCATCTGGGCGGCGCTGATCACGGCGTCGACGGAACCTACCTCTACGGCGCGCTGGATGCTGTGCACGCGATCGAATTCCGTGGCGACCTCGCCGAGCTTCTCCGCGCGGACCGAGGAGCGCAGCTCGTCGAGTTCGGCGGTCAGCGCGGCGCGGTCGGCGCCGGAGGCGGCCGCGGCGCGGGCCTCCAGATCGCGCACGCGCTCGTCGGATGCGGTGCGGGCGTTGACATCACCGGTGAATACCACCGCGGCGGCGGGGGCGCCACCGAGCACCGAGGCGAACGAGCCCTCCAGCGCGAGCACGGTCATGTTCGGGTTCAGCGCCTTGGAGAACACCACGAACGCACCGCCGTGGTACCGCGAGATCACGCAGAACACGATCGGCCCCTGGAAGTTCACGATCGCGCGGCCGATCTCGGCGCCGTACTCCAGCTGCAGCTTGCGCATCGACTCCGGCGAGCCGTCGAAACCCGACAGGTTCGCCAGTACCACCAGCGGCCGGTTGCCGCTGGCCGCGTTGATCGCCCGCGCGGCCTTCTTCGACGACCGCGGGAAGAACGTGCCCGCGGTGTAGGTGTCGGGCCCGTCGGTGGGCGGGAATCCGCGCCGCGGCACCGACCGCGATTCGATGCCGAGCAGGCAGACCGGCATGCCGCCGAGGTGCGCGTCCTGCACCACCGCGGTCTCCGCGTCGGCCATGCCCGCCCACCGTTCCAGCACGGGGTGGTCCTGGTCGGACAGCGCCCGCATCACGGTGCGAATGTCGAACGGCTTCTTGCGATCCGGGTTGGACTCGGCGGAGAAGATCTCGCCGACGGTGCTGAACTCGCTGCCCTCCACCGTGTGCGGGAACACCGAGACGTCGCGGTCGGCGGGGTCGGTGGTGGTCGTCGGCCGCGGCGCGGATTCGCCGGGCGCGATGTAGGTGTGGTCGTAGTGCGACATCAGCACGTTCCGCGCGCCCGCGAGGTTCGGCGCCCAGTACTGCGCCTGCCCGTTCGGGCCCATCACCCGGTCGTAGCCGCCGATGCCGAAGTTGTCCTCGGCCGAGACGCCGCCGGAGAAGTCGAGCGCCTGCTTGCCGGTGAGCACCATCGTCGAATCCGGCGTCATCACCAGGATGCCCTTGGTGTGCATGAGCATGGTCGCCTCGGCGTTCCAGTACGGCTGCGCGCCGACGTTGATGCCCGAGACCACGATGTTGATCTCGCCGCCGTCCTGGGTGAACTCGACGATCCGCTTGAGCGCGGCGGCCACCCAGTCCATGTTCTCGGTGCCCGACTCCATGGAGATCCGCGCGCCCGACGACAGCGCGAACCACTCGAGCGGCACCTGCATCCGCTCGGCCAGGTCGAGCGCGGCGATTACGCGGCGGCATTCCGGCTCCGACAGGGCGCCGAGGGATTTCGTCGGATCGCCGAGCAGCACGACGCGGGTGATGCCCTCCGGGTGGCGGGTGGTCGGCGTGGTGACCACGCCCGCGACCATCGCGGCCCGGTTCTTCCCCTTCGGCCGGTCGACGGGTACCAGCACATGGTCCTCGTCGAGGTCGTGCTCGACGAAATCGCCGAGCAGACCGGTCAATTCGTAGGGGTACACGGTGTTGCGGGCGCTGGCGCGCAGCACCTTCTGCCGGTAGTCGTCGATCGGCTCCACCGGCTCGTCCGACGGCTCGCCGACGGTCAGCGTGGTGCCGCCGGTGGCGTCGAAGCCGATGCGCACGGCGATCTTGATCAGCTCACCGGTCTTCGGATCGCGGCGGCGCGCGATCATCTCGATCTCCTCGAGCCCGGCGCCCGCGGTCGTGGGCAGCACGCGCTGGGCGATCGTCTCCAGCTCCGGGTAGGTGATATCGCTGGGCGGCCACACGTAGATCACGATCCGGTTGGTGTGGAAGCGCTTCGCCGACGCGCGCTGGGCCTGGGCCCGGCGGATCGAATCGAGGCAGGTGGCGATCGTATCCTCGGCGGTCGGCAGGGCGACCAGGCGGCCGTCGTGCTCGCGCAGTTCGGTCAGGTCGCGGACCTGCGCGAAGGCGACGAGGCGGTCGTCGGACGGGTTCTCCCGCGCCACGCACCGGTAGAGGTAGATCTCCTCGTCCGAGGACGGCAGGCGGGTGAGGTCGAACTTGCTCAGCCGCTCCATCTGCATCCGCTGCGCGATGTAGGGGTGCAGCCCGCGGATCAGCCGCTCCTCGGCCATGCCGGTGGTCGACGGCCGGAAGGTGAAGTGCTGGTGCATGACCGCGCCGTGGCTGCCCGCGACGGCGACGGTGAGCCGGCGGACCCGGTCCGGCAGCGGGTGCGCGCGCACGATCTCGTGCAGCGCCGCCGCCATCGCGTCGGAGCTGTCCGGCTGGTTCTCCCACACCAGGTAGATGTCGGTGTCGATGGCGTCCTTGTCGACGGCCAACTCGGCGAGCCCGCGCAGCGCGCCGCCCAGCTCGTCGAAACTCACGGCGGCGGAGACCACCCGGGAGCCCGAGCGCTCGGCGACGACGAAGGCGGTCCCGGCGGCCTCCGCTGTGCGGACGTCGGTGAGGTCCTTGTTGCCGTAGTACCGCCGGGTGAGCACCTCCAGCATGATCGCGTTGTCGGCGCCCTCGCGCGCCAGCCGCTGGCCGAGCAGTCGCACCAGCGGCTCTGTGCTGCGCACCATTTCGGCGATGCGCTCGGCGCGGTCCGGGCTGTCCGGGTGGGCGTCCAGGTGCCGCAGGTGGCGGCGGACGTCGGCGTAGACGCGGGCGCGGGTGCGGCGCAGCAGCGGCTGACCGAACCAGGCGAACACCAGCCCGCGCGCGAGGTCGGCGATGACGGGGAAGCGGACCTGCGTCGCGGCGATGAGCCGTTCCAGCGCGAGGCCCGTGGGTTCGCGCAGCGTCTCGTCCGGCTGCGGTTCGCGCAGCCACAGCCGCAGCAGGGTCGTGACGACCGTCGCGGCGGCGGACGCGCGCTGCTGGGCGAGGAAGATCCGGAACACCGCGGCCTCGAGCTCGGGATTCCGGTCCACCTCGGTGATGCCGTAGTGGCCGAGCGCGGTGGTCAGCTTGGCCTGGAACGATTCCGGCAGCCCGGCCCGCTCGACATCGAGGCTCTGCAGATAGGTGTGGAAGTATTCGCGGGCGCTCTGGACGTAGCCGTTGCCGCCGTCCTCGCCCGCGGGCCGGTTGTGGCTGAGTTCGGCGAGATCGGCGAAGACGTCGACGAGTTCGACCTCGGCGGCCAGCGGGCGGCGGCCGTCCGCGACGGCGTCGCGGCGGGCGGCGAGGTAGTCGTCGAGGACGCGAGCCTCGTCGTGCGGGTCGACGTCGAAGCCCAGCAGCAGGCTGCGCAGATCCTCCTGGCCGCGGGTGAGGCGGGTGGGGGCCGAGATGTCCCCGGGCGCGGGCAGATCCAGTTCGACGGGTTCGGCGGCCGCGGCGTCCTCGGACTCGGCCTCGTCGGTCAGCGGCTCCAGTCGCAGCAGCGGCGCCCCGGTCTCCACCTGGCTGCCGACCGAGACGGTGCATTCCTTCAGCCGCGCGTCGAACGGCGCCCGCAGCACCGTCTCCATCTTCATGCTCTCCAGCACCAGCACCGGTGCGCCGGCGGCGACCTCGGCGCCGACCTCGAGCGGCGTGGCGACGACCAGCGCGGGCGCGGGGGAGCGGACGACGCCGCCCTCGTCGCGGCTGATCCGATGCGTGATGCCGTCCACCTCGACCAGGTGGATCGGGCCGTGCGTGCCGGTGACCAGGCGGTACCGGGAGCCGTTGACGACGATCCGCCCGCTGTGCCGGTCGAAGCGGTCGAGTTCGACATCCGCGGTCTCCGGGCCCTCGCCCGCGTCGATGCCGATCCGGAACCGATGCGCCCCGACGCGGGCCACGCGGACGCGGTAGCTGCGGCCCCGCAGTTCGAAGTCGAGCGGCCGCCCGCTCTCGTGCTGCACCTGCGGGCGCCCGCCGAACGCGGTCGACAGCAGGCGCTGCCCCTCGACGCGTTCCTCTTCCTCGTAGGCCTCGATCGCGGCCGCCGCCAGCGCGACCCCGGAATGCCGGTGCGAGACCAGCCTTCCCGCGCCGCGGACGCGGTCGATCCAGCCGGTGTCGGCGCTGCCGTCGATCACCTCGGGCTGGTCGAGCAGGTCCAGCACGAAGCTCTTGTTGGTGGCGCCGCCCTCGATGATCACCGTGGTCTCCGCCATGGCCCGGCGCAGCCGCGCCAGCGCCTCGTCGCGGTCGCGACCGTGGGCGATGATCTTCGCGATCATCGAATCGAAGTCGGCGGGGATGGTGTCGCCCTCGCTGACGCCGGTGTCCACGCGGATGCCGGGTCCGGCGGGCAGGTCCAGACGCGCGATGCGGCCCGGGGCGGGCGCGAAGTCGCGGTCGGGATCCTCGGCGTTGAGCCGGGCCTCGATCGCATGCCCGCGCTCCACCGGCGGCTCACCCTCGAGCCGGTTGCCGGAGGCGACCCACAGCTGCGCCCGGACCAGGTCGAATCCGGTGGTGGACTCGGTGATCGGGTGCTCGACCTGCAGGCGGGTGTTGACCTCGAGGAAGGCGAAGAGCTTTTCGCCGGGGTGGTAGAGGAACTCCACGGTGGCCGCGCCGCGGTAGCCGACCGAGACGGCCAGCCGCTCGGCCGAGGCCTTCAGCTCGGCGGCCTGTTCGGGCGCGAGCACCGGCGACGCCGACTCCTCGATGATCTTCTGGTTGCGCCGCTGCACCGAGCAGTCGCGGACGCCGAGCGCCCACGCGGTGCCCTCGCCGTCGGCGATGACCTGGACCTCTACGTGCCGGGCCCCGGTGACCAGGCGCTCGAGGAAGACGATGCCGCTGCCGAAGGCGCGCGCGGCCTCCTGGCTGGTGCGCTCGTAGGCGTCGGTGAGCTCGGATTCGTCGGTGACGACGCGGATGCCGCGGCCACCGCCGCCCGCGGTCGCCTTCAGCATCAGCGGGTAGCCGATCTCCTCGGCCGCGGCCAGCGCGGCGTCCAGGGTCTCGACCGCGCCGCGGCTCCACGGCGCGACCGGCACGCCGACCTCCTCGGCGAGCAGCTTGGCGCCGATCTTGTCGCCGAGCTTGCGCATGGCGTCCGCGCTCGGTCCGATGAAGGTCACCCCGATCTGCTCGCACAGTTCGGCGAACGCGGGATCCTCCGCGACGAAACCCCAGCCGACCCACGCGGCCTCGGCGCCGGTCTCGATCAGCGCGCGCTTCAGCACCTTCAGGTCGAGGTACGGGCGCGCGGACGCGGGGCCCAGGTCGTAGGCGATATCGGCCTCGCGCACGAAGGTCGCGGTGCGGTCGACGTCGGTATGCAGGGCGATGGTCTCGATCGGTGTCCCGGTCTGGGCGGCCAGATCCCGGACGGCGTGGATGAGCCGCATCGCGGCCTCTCCGCGGTTGACGATAGCGATACGGCTGAACACTCCGGCAGCCCTTCCTCTCCACAGCGCTAGCGGTCGGGTGGCTAGTCTGCTCTCGAATTCTCGCGCTGGACGGCTACCCCCGTGCGCACTGTGTTTCGCGCGCGCGACCGCACAACGACAATGCCCGATGGGACGCGAGGCTTCGCGACCGCCGCGTGGTAAGCACTGTTCACCAAGCAACGTAGGGGCGCTCATGCCTTGCGTCAACCATGGTCAGCGTCGTTTCGGGCTCCGTCCGTGGTCAGCCCGGCGCAGCGGCTGTCGTTGCCGCTGGCGCCCGGGCGCGCCAACAGTAACTCACACCGGGGGCTCAACACCGCACGGCAACAAGGTTTCTCGCCAGTAGGTACCCGGAATTCCCCTAAAGGTGTAGACGCTCGCCCGGTCGGCGGCCTGATTCTCAGTGCACCGGGAGGGCCGCCGCGCGGTCGATCTGCTTGCGGTAGCGCGTGAAGATTCGCGGATTGTCCATGGCGAATATGGCCACCGGGGCGCCGTCGCGTTCGTAGAGCGCGGCGCAGGAGGGGGTGGATCGGTCGCCGTCGACGAAGCGGACGTCGTCGGTCGGCCTGCGGACTCCGGCGAACTGGATCATTCGACCGTATTGCCGGGACCAGAAGTACGGTGCGGGGGTCCGGGGCCGCGGGATGTCGAGGATGGCCGCGGCCGCGATGCGGGCCTGCACCGTCGCGCCCGCCCAGTGCTCGTGCCGGTGGTAGGTGCCGGACCTCTCGTCGTAGGCCCGGGCGCAGTCGCCGATCGCGTAGATGCCGGGAACGGTTGTCCGGCATCGGGCGTCGGTGAGGAAGCCGCCGTCGATCCGCAGGCCGGAGTCGCGGGCCCACTCGGTGTTGGGGACCGCGCCGATCCCGGCCACCACGGCGTCGGCAGGCAGTTCGGTGCCGTCGCTCAGCCGTACCCCGCGGACTCGGTCGCTGCCCAGCAGCCGCGCGACCGCGACCCCCGTGCGCAACCGAACCCCGTTGGCGGCGTGCAGGTTCGCGCACAACGACCCGATCGTGGGGCCGAACACCGCCGCGAGCGGTTCGGCGGTGATCTCGACGATGGTGACGTCGATGCCGAAACCTGCCGCGGTGGCGGCTATCTCGGCGCCGATGAGGCCCGCGCCGACCACGACCAGGGTGGACACGGTGCGTAGCGTCGCGCGGATCTCGCGGGCGTCGTCCACGGTGCGCAGGGTGTGCACGCCGCGCAGCGTCCCGGATCCGGGCAGTCGGCGGGCTCGTGCGCCGGTGGCGAGGACCAGTGATCGTCCCGTGAGTTCGGTGCCGTCGTCCAGGGTGACACCCGTTGTGCCCCTGGTGATCCCGGTGGCGCGCCGCCCGAGTAGCCAGTGGGTGCGCGGGTCGGTGTAGTCCGACCCCTCGCCCAGTGCGATGTCGACGTCGCCGTGCAGGAACTCCTTGGACAGCGGCGGCCGGTCGTAGGGCGGGTGAGTCTCCTCGCCGACCACGGTGATGGGCCCGGTATGGCCCTGTGCGCGTAATTCGTGCACGACCGAGAATCCGGCCAGTGCGGCGCCGACGACGATTACCGGGTCATTCATGGTGGCCCCTGCCTGGGTTGCATCGATGGCGCCCGGGAATCGGGGACGGCCCCGCGTGTGCGGCGGGTGGGCGCCGTGTTCGGCTTACGGCACTAGCACGAAGACGTCGCCCTCGACGACGAGGACCTCGTAGGTGCGCACCGGAACCTTTGCCGGTGGCCCCGAGACTTTTCCGGTGCGGAGATCGAAACACGAATCGTGCAGCGGACATTCGACCGTGCAGTCCTCCACCCAGCCGTCGGACAGCGACGCGTCCTGGTGGGTGCAGGTGTCATCGATCGCGAAAAGTCCCTCCTCGGTATGGAATACCGAGATCGGCACGCCGCCGCTCGTGCGCACCGTCGCGACCTCGCCGAGGGGCAGGTCGTCCAGGCGTGCGACGAGCAGCTGGGTGTCGGATGTTTCCGGTCGCTCCACCAAGGTTTCCATGCGGCCCTCCCAGAGGTGTTGCTCAGAACGCAACATAGCGCGGTTAACGCAACAGTCTGCCCGCCGGAAAGGGCCGCCGTCAACCCCGAATTCGCGCCGTGGTAGGCCGATTTTCGCCTGTTGACAGCGCCCTCTGACAACGGGACGATCTGTTGCGTAGTTCGCTTTGGTTGCGTCAACAGCAACATCGGAGGGATGCCGTGGCTCATCCGAAAATCATCGTCATCGGAGCCGGGATCGTCGGCGCCTCGCTGGCCGACGAGATCACCGCCCGAGGCTGGACCGACGTCACCGTGCTCGATCGCGGGCCGCTGTTCGCCACCGGCGGATCCACTTCGCACGCACCGGGTTTGGTGTTCCGGACGAATCCGTCGAAGACCATGACCGAGTTCGCGCGCTACACCACCGAGAAGTTCCGGGCACTGGACCATCCGGACGGCTGGGTGTTCAACCCGGTCGGTGGGCTCGAGGTCGCCACCACGCCGCAGCGCTGGCGGGATCTGCACCGCAAGGCGGGGTGGGCGCAGTCCTGGGGGATCGAGGGCCGGCTGCTCGATCCGGCCGCCTGCGCCGCGCTGCACCCGCTGCTCGATCCGGACCGGATCCTCGGCGGATTCCACACTCCCGCAGACGGATTGGCGAAGGCGCTACGCGCCGCGGAGGCGCAGGCCCGGATCGCGGAGGCCCGCGGGGCGCGGTTCCGCGCGCACACGGAGGTGATCGGCATCGTGGCACACGGCGGTCACGTGGTCGGTGTGGAGACGACCGGGGGCGTCATCGCGGCGGATATCGTCGTGTGCGCGGCCGGATTCTGGGGCGCGGCCGTCGCGAAGCAGGTCGGTCTGGTGCTGCCCCTGCTGCCGATGGCGCATCAGTACGCCCGGACCGGTCCCCTCGCGGCGCTGACGGGCCGCAATACCGAGCGCGACGAGGCCGGGTTGCCGATCCTGCGGCATCAGGACCAGGACCTGTATTTCCGCGAACACGTCGACCGGCTCGGCATCGGCTACTACGGCCACACGCCGATGCCGGTGGACATGTCGACGCTGGCGTCGGATACCGCCGGTGCGCCGATGCCGTCGATGCTGCCGTTCACCGACGACGATTTCGCGCCCGCCTGGCAGGAATCCACGGCTCTGCTTCCGGCGCTGGGAGATTCGAAGGTGGAGGAGGGGTTCAACGGCATCTTCTCGTTCACCCCCGACGGTTTCTCGATCGTCGGCGAGCACCGGGACCTGGCCGGATTCTGGGTCGCCGAGGCCGTGTGGGTGACCCACTCGGCGGGGGTGGCGAAGGCGACCGCGGAGTGGATCGTGCACGGGTCACCGGGAATCGATATGCACGAGTGCGATCTGTACCGCTTCGAGGATGTCGGCCGCAGCGACCGCTTCATTCGCGAGACGAGCACGCAGGCGTTCGTCGAGGTCTACGACATCATTCATCCGCATCAGTTCCGCACCGCGCTGCGCGGGCTGCGGACCAGTCCCTTCCATGCCCGCCAGCGCGATCTCGGCGCCTACTTCTTCGAGGCGGGCGGGTGGGAGCGCCCCGCCTGGTTCGACGCCAATGCCGGTCTGGCACACCGGCTTCGCGAGCAGGGGGTGCCGTTCCCGGAGCGGGACGACTGGTCGGGCCGGTTCTGGTCACCGATCTCGATCGCGGAGGCGTACTGGACCAGGCAGCGGGTCGCGATGTACGACATGACGCCGCTGACCCGCTACGAGGTCGCCGGTCCCGGTGCGCTGGCGCTGTTGCAGCGGCTGACCACGAACAACCTGGACAAGAGCGTCGGCTCGGTCACCTACACCCTGCTGCTCGACGAGAACGGGGGTATCCGCAGCGATCTCACCGTCGCCCGGCTGGGCCCGGAGCGCTTCCAGGTGGGCGCCAACGGGCCCCTGGACTTCGACTGGTTCACCAGGCGCCTCGATTCCGCCGGGCAGGTGACCCTCCGCGATATCACCGGCGGCACCTGCTGTATCGGGGTCTGGGGGCCTCGAGCGCGAGACCTGGTGCAGCCCTTGTGTTCCGACGATCTCTCCCATGGTGCGTTCAAGTTCTTCCGGGCGCTGCGGACCCACCTCGGCGCGCTTCCGGTCACGATGCTGCGCGTCTCGTACGTCGGCGAGCTCGGCTGGGAGATCTACACCAGCGCCGAATACGGCGGTGCGCTCTGGGATCTGCTGTGGGAGGCGGGGCGCGAGCACGAGGTGATCGCGGCGGGCCGCATCGCGTTCAACAGCCTGCGCATCGAGAAGGGCTATCGCGGCTGGGGCACCGATATGACCACCGAACACACGCCGGAGGCCGCCGGTCTCGGCTTCGCGGTGCGCATGGGCAAGGGTGACTTCGTCGGAAAGAGTGCGCTGGAGGCCGCCGGACCACCGGCAAAGCTGTTGCGCAGCATCGTCTTCGACAGCCCGTCGGCGATCGTGCTCGGTAAGGAGCCGGTCTATGTGGGCGGGATGTGCGCGGGATACGTCACCAGCGCGGGCTACTCGGCCACCGTCGGCCGCTGCATCGCCTACGCCTGGCTGCCCGCGGCCGTCGGCCCGGGCGACACCGTCGAGGCCGAATACCTCGGCGCGCGCCTGTCCGCCATCGTGCACAGCGAACCGGTGGTGGATCCCGAGATGTCCCGGATCAGGAGGTAGCGAGATGGCCACGGCGGCAAGCGGATACGACGTCATCGTGATAGGGCTCGGCGGCATGGGCAGCGCCGCCGCCTATCATCTGGCCGCCCGCGGACAGCGGGTGCTCGGATTGGAGAAGTACACGGCCGCCCACGCGCAGGGATCCAGCCACGGGGGCTCCCGGATTATCCGGCAGTCCTACTTCGAGGATCCCGCGTATGTGCCCCTGCTGCTGCGCGGCTACGAGCTCTGGGAGCAGTTGGCGGCCGACTCCGGGCGGGAGGTCTACCGGCTCACCGGCGGCCTGTACCTCGGCCCGCCCGAGTGCCCGACCGTGGCGGGCAGCGTCCGTGCCGCGCTCGAATGGTCGCTGCCGCACGAACTCCTGGACGTGGCCGCGGTGCGGCGACGGTTCCCGAACTTCACCCCCGCCCCGTCCGATATCGCGATCTACGAGCCCAACGGCGGCTTCGCCCGGCCCGAGGAGACAGTGCAGGCTCATATCGGGCTGGCACTGCGTTCGGGGGCGACCCTGTCGTTCGGCGAACCGGTACTCGACTGGGCGGAAACCGATTCCGGTGTTGCCGTCACCACCGCCCGTACCACCTACCGGGCCGAACAGCTGATCGTCTGCCCCGGCGCCTGGGCCCCGGAACTGCTGGCGGAGTTCGGCATTCCGATCACCGTCGAGCGCCAGGTGCAGTACTGGCTCGAACCGACCGGCGGGACAGCGGCTTTCGAGGATCAACCCGTCTACATCTCCGAGAACGACTCCGGTATGCAGATATACGGCTTCCCGGCCATCGACGGACCGAGCGGCGGGGTCAAGACGGCCTTCTTCCGCAAGGGCATCGCGTGCACACCGGACACCATCGACCGGATCGTGCATCCGCGGGAGATCCGGGAGATGCGCGAGCGCGTCACGCAACTGCTGCCCGGCCTCGACGGCCCCGCCGTGCACACCGCGACCTGCATGTACGCCAACACCCCCGACCAGCATTTCGTCGTCGCCCGCCATCCCGACCGCACTCGCGTCACGATCGCGTGCGGGTTCTCCGGTCACGGCTTCAAATTCGTCCCGGTCGTCGGTGAGATCCTGGCCGACCTGGCCATCGGCGAGCAGACCCGGCATCCGATCGCACTGTTCGACCCGCAGAGATTGGTGACCGCATGACGACGATGGATACGCCGCCCGCGACCACACCGGCGCTGATCGCGACGCTCGGCGGTCGCTGGTACACCGAGGACGCGATCTTCGCGGCCGAACAGGAACGCATTCTCGAGCGCCTGTGGTTCTGCGCCGTGCGCGCCGCGGATCTGGCCGCGCCGGGCGGGTTCCGGCGCGTGCAGGTAGGCCGGGAGAGCGTGCTGGTGGTGCGCGGCCGCGACGGCGCGCTGCGCGCATTCCTCAATATCTGCCGCCATCGCGGCGCGATGCTGTGCACCGAGGACGCGGGGCAGGTGCGCCGGAATCTGCAGTGCCCGTACCACGCCTGGACCTACGGGCTGGACGGCAAGCTGGTCGCCGCGCCGAACATGTCGTCGTTCGACGACGGTGCGGGCATCGACCGGGTCGCCTACGGCCTGGTCCCCGTCGCGCTGCGCGAATGGCTCGGGTACGCGTGGGTGTGCCTCGCCGACGAGCCGCCCTCGTTCGAGGACGAGGTGATGGGCGCGGTCGCCGAGCGGCTCGGCGATCCGGCCGCCGTCGAGGCCTACGGAATCGAGGGTCTCGAGCTGGGCCACCGGGTGGTCTACGACGTCGCCGCGAATTGGAAGCTCATCGTGGAGAACTTCATGGAGTGCTACCACTGCGCGACCATCCACCCCGAGCTCACCGAGGTGCTGCCGGAGTTCGCGGACGGGATGGCCGCGCAGGTGTTCGTCGGGCGCGGCGCCGAATTCGGCAGCGAGATCTCGGGATTCACCGTCGACGGCTCGCCGGGTTTCGACCGGCTGCCCGGCATCGGCGCCGAGCAGGACCGCCGGTATTTCGCCGTCACCGTCCGCCCGACGGTCTTCGTCAACCTGGTCCCGGACCACATCATCTTGCACCGCATGTACCCGGTGGCGGTGGATCGCACGGTCGTGGAATGCGATTGGCTCTACACCGGTGACGTGGTGGGGCGGGGGCGCGATACGTCCCGCTCGGTCGAGCTGTTCCATCGGGTGAACGAGCAGGATTTCGCGGCCTGCGAGCGGACCCAACCGGCCATGTCGTCGCGGGCCTATCGGCGCGGCGGGGTGCTCGTTCCCGCCGAACACCACATCGCGGAGTTCCACGAATGGGTGCGTCATCGCGTCGGCGACGTGGAGTGACGGGCGCGGACTTCCGTGATAACCATGCCGGACAGGCGCTCCGGTCCGAGCGGGACGACCGGATCCGGCGCCGTGGTCGGCGGCGCCCAGGCAACGGGCCCGTATCCGACTACAATGGCCGTGTCATGGCAAAACAGGATGAGGGTGAGGGCGGGCGGGTTGCTGCGGTGCAATCGGTCGATCGCGCGCTGCTCGTCATGGAGATCATCGCCAAGCTCGGCCAGGCCGGTGTCACGGAGATCGCCGCCGAGCTCGGCGTGCACAAATCTACCGTCTCGCGGTTGATCACAGTGCTGGAATCGCGCGGATACGTGGAGCAGCTGTCCGACCGCGGGAAGTACCGGCTCGGCTTCTCCATCGTCCGGCTGGCCGGCTCCACCAGCGCACAGCTCGACCTCGTCGGCCAGAGCCAGGGCACCTGCAACATGCTGGCGGCCGAATCCGGCGAGACGACCACCATGGCCGTGCTGGACGGCAATCGGATCATCAATATCGTCGAGGCCATGGGCACCGGCTCGGTCGCCCTGCGCACCTGGGTCGGCCGCAGTTGCCCGGCGCATGCCACCTCCAGCGGCAAGGCGCTGCTGGCCGCGCTCGAAAGTTCCGAGGTGCGCAGGCGATTCGGCGGCAAGCTGGAGACCTACACCGACAACACGCTGGCCAGCGTCGCCGACCTCACCGCCCAGCTCGACGAGATCCGCGCGAACGGCTGGGCGAGCGTGCGCGAGGAACTCGAGATCGGGTTGAACGCGGTGGGCGCCCCGGTCCGCGACCACACCGGTTCGGTCGTTGCGGCACTGAGCGTTTCGGGCCCGTCCTATCGGCTGGGCCCGGACCGGTTCGCGGAGGTGGCGCAGCTCGTCGCCGTCGGCGCGGCGGGCATCAGCCGCCGGATGGGGTATCGAGGCTGAACGGCCGAACAGCGTGGGACCTGTCGAGTCGGTCCCACGCTGTTCGGAGATCGCGAATTACTTGGCCGGTGCCGGGGGCATCGGCTGGTTGATGGTGGTGAAGTACTGCACGGCCGCGATGATGGCGACGGGTGCGGTGACCAGGATTTGCCCGGCCAGGGTGCCGAGGGCGCCGATGGCGATGATGCCGCCGAGGCAGCCGACGGCGGCGGCGGGGATGAAGGGGCCGAACATGCCGACGATGGTGGCGGCGGCT
>NZ_BDBV01000104.1 GCF_001613165.1 Nocardia mexicana NBRC 108244 | reverse complement strand
GCGGTGCCGAGCAGGCGGGCCGCGAGCACGGAGTCGCCCGCGAGCTGCCGCGCCCCGGCCAGTCCCTCCTGCGCGAGGGCCACCGCGCGGGGATCGCCGGTCTTGCGGGCCGCGGCGAGGCCCTCCTGATGCAGGGCGAGTGCCGCTTCCGCATCGCCTCGCAGCTCGGCGACGAAGCCGAGTTCGGCGAGTACGAGCGCGATTCCGTTTGCCGCGTCGAATCCGCGATTCCAGTCCAGCCAGGGTCGCAGATAGCGTTCGGCCGCGTCGAGGCGTCCCTGGCGCCGTGCGCTCAGGGCGAGCCCTACCTCGGCGAACTCTTGACCGGGGCGGTTTCCGTGCGCGACGGCCAGATTCCGGGCTCGCTCGTGGAGGTCGTCGGCCGCCGCGTAATCCTGTCCGAGCAGGGCGATCCTGCCCAGTTCGGCCCAGCGCGCCGCCGCGTCGGTCCACAGGGCCAGATCCTCGGCGATGTTCAGGCCTTCCCGATACCGGTCCTCCGCCTCCCGATACCGGCCCTCCATCTCCAGCAGGCGACCGAGTACGCCGGTGGCCTGCAGCATTCCCCACCCGTCGCCGATCGCGGTGAACAGTGCGCGGCTCTCCTCGCCGTCCTCGCGAGAGGCCGCCAGCTCACCGCGCGCATACCGCTGTACCGCTCGAACACCGAGTGCCGCGGCAACGGCCCAGGTGTCGCCCTCTAGCCGGGAATCGTCCAGCGACCGGTCGACGATTTCGACCCCGACATCCATGGCGCCGAACATCGTTGTGGCGTAACCGAGAAGCCAGCCTGGCCCGATACGCTCGCGGCGATCCCGGATGGCCTCGTAGAGCCGCAGCGGCGTGCGATTGTCCCAGGCGGTGTCCGCCGGGTCGCCGGACAGCAGGTCCAGTGCGGCACTCCACGCCTCGAGTTGTGCGGCGGCGTCCGATTCCGTGGGGATCGCCGCAGGCGCCGGGCCCGTGGCGCCCGATGCCGTGGTGGGGCTTGTCGTCTCTGTGACTCGATGCGGATTCGTCACGGCCAGCGCCGCCGCGATCGAGCGTCGCGCCTCCGTGAGCCGCCCCCGCAGGAACCAGTACCAGGTCAGCGCCCGGGCCAGGCGCCGGGCCAGCGGTACGTCTCCCAGGGACGCGGCGGTGTCGAGCGCGTCTCGCATATTGGCGGACTCGAGGTCGAGGCGCCGCAACCACCGACGTTGTTGCGCGCCACGCAGTTCGGCGTCGGCCTGTTCGGCGAGTGTGACGTAGTAGCGGGCGTACGCGCGTCGTAGCTGCTCGTATTCGGACGCGAACTCGTTGGCGCGCAACCGCTCCGAGCAGTACGCGGCTATCGATTCGAGGAGTCGGTAGCGGGGCTCACCGGCATCGTGGCTGACGCCGATCAGGGATCGGTCCACCAGGCGAGCGAGTAGATCGAGTACCTCACCGGACTTCACACCTACTCCGGCACACAGCGTTTCGGCGGCGTCCAGTGAGCATCCGTCCGCGTGCACGGAGAGGCGGCGCAGCACCGTCTGCTCGGCGGCGGTCAACAGATCCCAGCTCCAGTCGATCATCGCGCGCAGGGTCTGCTGGCGGCGCGGCGCATCCCGGCGACCGTCGGTGAGCAGCCCGAAACGGTCGTCGAGGCGCTCGGCGAGCCGCGCCGGACCCAGGGTGCGGATGCGGGCCGACGCCAGCTCGAGAGCCAGGGGCAACCCGTCCATTCGTCGGCAGATCGTGGCCACCACCTCGGCATCGTCCTCGGTCAGGACGAACCCCGGCGCCGCCGCGGCGGCCCGGGCCGCGAACAGCCGCACCGCGCCGGACCGCAGGATCTCGGCGGGTACCGCACCCGGTTCGGGCAGATCGAGTGGTGGGACCAGGCACAGTTGCTCACCCGCGATGTCCAGCGGCTCCCGGCTGGTGGCCAGGATGCGCAGGTTCGGCGCATCTCGAAGCAGCAGCCGGGTCAGCGTGGCCGCCGCCCGGACGACGTGTTCGCAGTTGTCCAGCAGCAGGAGTAGTTCCCGCCCGCGCAGTGCCTCGGCCAGCCGCCGGACCTGCGAGCCGGGCGTCGATGTCCGGGTCGGCGCATCGTCGCGGATCGCCAGGGCGGCGGCCACGGTTTCGGCGAGGCTCTCGACGGACGCCTCCGCCGTAGGCGGTACTTTGTGCGCGCCGAACTCCACCAGCCACACGCCGTCGGGGTAGGACTCGGCCGATTCGCTCGCGGCGGCGAGCGCGACCCGCGTCTTGCCGACTCCACCCGGCCCCGTCAGTGTCACCAGGCGCTCTCGGCTCAGCAGCGTCCGCACCTCGGCAACGACCCCGAGCGGCCGATGAGACCGGTGACCCGGGCAGGTAGATTCGTGCGCCGCCGTGGCGAATCATCCACTCGCGGTGCGGATATCGGCACTTCCGGCGGTAGCACCGCGGGATCGCGGCGCAGCATCCCCTGGTGCAGTTCGACCAGCGCGGGCCCCGGTTCGAGTCCGAGCTCGTCGTCGAGGTGGCGGCGCACGTCTTGGTAGACCGCGAGGGCCTCGTTCAGCCGACCGGCCCCGTACAGGGCGCGCATTCGAGTGGCGCGCAACCCTTCTCGGAACGGGTGCCGCTCCGTCGGTTCCTGCAACTCGGCGGCCAACTGGCCGTATTCGCCCAATTGCAGCCGGGTTTCGGCGTACTCCTCCAGTACCGACAGCCGCTGTTCCTCCAGGCGCGCTATCGACGCCTGCGCGAACGGCTCGTCCGCGAAATCCGCGAATGCCGGTCCGCGCCATTGGTTCAGGGCCCGGCCGAACAGCTCCGCTCGCTGTCCGGGTTCGGTGGTCCGGCGCGCCTGCTCGGCCAACGCCGCGAATTGCCCCCATCCACGGCCTCGGCGGGCACCACCAGGACATATCCCGTCGACCGGTACGCCACCAGGTCGGCGCCCACGGCGCGGCGCAACCGGGACACGAGGGTCTGCAGCGCGCTGGCCGGACGGGCCGGAGCCCGGTCGCCCCAGATCCCCTCGACCAGTCTGTCGCCCGAGACCACCCGCCCCGGATCCACGAGCAGTCCGGCCAGCAGCGCACGGACCTTCCTCTCGGGCACCGCCACAGCTTCGCCGTCCGCCGTCCGCACGAGCAGGGGACCGAGAACTCCGAAGCGCACCTGACCAGCGTAGTGACGTCCGCTCGAGTGGCCGAACGCAGACCGAATGCGAACCGAGGGCAGACCGAAAGCGTCGGCGCGCACAGTCGTTCCTGTCGTACCGAAACGAACAGGAGCAAGTCCATGAGCGAGAAGTTCGCAGGTAAGAAGGCCGTCGTCACGGGCGGGACGCACGGCATGGGTCTGGCGATCGTCAAGGCCCTGCTGGCCGGCGGTGCCGAGGTGGTACTCACCGGCCGCAACGAGAAGACCCTCGAGGACGCACGGACCGAACTGCGGGGGCAGGCGGCGCACGTGGTCCGGTCGGACGCCGCCAGTATGGCCGATATCGCGGCGCTGGCCGACACTGTCCGGCAGCGCCTGGGCCGCGTCGACCACCTCTTCGTCAACCACGGCATCGCCGAATTCGCCGAGCTGCCCGAGGTTACGGAGGCGGCCTGGGATCGGCACTTCGCGATCAACACCAAGGGCGCGTTCTTCACCGTGCAGGCCCTGGATCCGTTGCTCGCCGAGGGCGGCTCGATCGTCTTCACCACGGTCGGCAACGACGTGATCTTCCCCGGCCTGAGCGCCTACTCCGCGTCGAAGGAGGCCACCCGCGCCTTCGCGCATGTGCTTGCGGCAGAGCTGCTTCCGCGCAAGATCCGGGTGAACTCGGTCGCCCCCGGGTTCATCGAGACACCGACCATGGGGGTCCCGGGCCTGAGTGCCCAGGAGCGCGAGGAGTTCGTGCGGCAAGGCCACGAGTCCACCCCGCTGCGGCGCACCGGCACCGTCGAGGAGGTTGCGACGGCGGCGCTTTTCCTGGCCGCCGACGCCACCTTCACCACCAATATCGAACTGGCCGTGGACGGCGGATTCGCCCAGGGCCTGCCCATCCCGTCCTGAGGAGTGCAGATGACGAACGACGACACAGTGCTCGACAGCCCGGATCCCTCGGTGGCCGAGCATGTCCGGCGCTACCTGGCGACCGGCGGTGGCAGCGGGTACCGGGAGGGCGGCGTCACCAACCTTATCCTCACCCACCGCGGGCGAAGGACCGGAAGGCTGCACCGCACGGGTCTGTTCTACGGGAAGGACGGGGAGCGCTATGTCCTGGTCGCCTCCGGTTCGGGTATCACGCACACTCATCCGCAGTGGTACCTGAACCTGGTGGCGGATCCGGAGGTCGAGGTGCAGATCCTCGCCGAACGGTTCACGGTGCGCGCCCGGGCCGCGGAAGGGGTTGAGCGGGAACGGCTCTGGGCGCTGATGACCGAGCTCGCTCCGATCTATCACTCGTACGAGGCGCGCAGTCGCCGGGTCATCCCGGTGGTCGTCCTCGAACGTGTCGAGCCGTAGCCGACGTCAGCGGATCTGTTCGCCGTACACGCGGTCGATGGTCATTGTCATCAGGACCCTGCGGTCGGAGACCATTACCGCCCGGTACTCGTCCCAATCCGGGTGTTCCCCGGCGGCGGCGCGGTAGTAGTCCACCAGTGCCTCGACCTCGGGGCCGTGCGGGTCGGTTCCCGGGCCGGTCAGGGTCACCGTGCCCTCGGCGGTGGCCCAGGACCAGCCGTCGGCGCTGGTGACCTCCAGCGCCGCCCGTGGGTCGCGGCGCAGGTTCACCGTCTTGGCCCGGCCCTCGGTCATCGACACGTATATGACATCGGAGTCCTGTCGATAGAAGGGTGTGACGGGCGAAAGCTGCGGCAGCCCACTCGATTTGATCGTGGCGAGCACGCCGATCCGGCTTTCCGCGAGCAGCGAACGCGGGTTGAACGAAGTCATGGGAACTGTCAACGCTCTCGCTCCGACAGCGATTCCCCGCGCCGGAGCGAACCGCTCGGCCGACCCAGGTCGGCAGCTCTCCGATGTCCCGAGTTCTGGTGCCACCGCACCGGCTCGGGTCAGCAGGACTTTGGGACCCGACGCCGGTAGGCGGTGCCGCGGGCCCGACATAGGATCAGCACGCCATGGACCGAGGCCGCGGCTGACGTCAGGGGGTGCTCGGCCACGGCAGCACCGTGAGATCGGGCCACTGCTCCTGCCACCGCCGGGCCTTGGCCTCGTACACCTCGGCCGGGGCGAGCACCGGGTTGGGCCGGATGGTCATATTGAAGATATCGGAGAATCCGTGCGGCGCGTAGACCCGCCAGGACTCGTCGCGTTCGAGACGGACACCCACGCAGCAGGTGGTCGCGGCGAACGAATCGATCGCGGCTTCGCTGGACGTGTGTGGGGGACAGGGCACCCCGAAGTGGTCCTCGTACCACAGGTGAACCCGAGCCTCGTTCCGAATCTCGACGATCGCCGGTAGATCACCGAAGACGCTGTCCCCCAACCGGATCACCTCGTCCTCGGCGGCCCAGCCGAGATCCGAATCATCGAAGTAGAACAGGTCGTAGTCTTTGATCCCCTCCTCCGCCGGCCGCCCGGTCACCACGTTCCACACGGTCTGGAACAGGCAGCCCGCAGTGAGATACCAGCCCGGAAGATCCATCCGAGCGGCGCGAGCCAGCACCTCCACCAGAAGATCGTTTCGTACCAGCACCTCGCGGAACGCATCGAGCTGCTCGGCCACGGGAAGTCGCCCGATCTGCATAATGCATCCCTAGCATCCGGGTACGACATATCGCACAGCGCAACCCTGCCCCCCACCCCCGGAACCTGCGGACTTGTGCGCCATCACCCCTGGTCTGCTAGGGTATCGCAGGCGCACAGCGCGTCGGCCGGTGTAGTTTAGTGGTAGAACATCAGCTTCCCAAGCTGAGAGTGCGGGTTCGATTCCCGTCACCGGCTCTCTTCGAAAACCTTCTCACCAGCGGTTCTGTTCGATCGGGTCGAGCGGAATGTGATGCGGTGCGCGTCGCCTGCTCGGTATGGAGATCAAGCCCAATCGTGCGCGCTGCCAACAATATTCGAGTATTGGCGGGCGGCCTCACCGTAGGTGGAGGGTGTGGATGAGTTTCAGGTTGGCGGCTTATGCCGTGTGTATCGAGGACGGCAGGGTGCTGCTGGTGCGTCATGTGCCGCGGGGTGGTGCAGGCAACTGGACTCTTCCCGGTGGTCGGGTCGAGCATGCGGAGGATCCGTTCGATGCGGTGACGCGGGAATTCGCGGAGGAAACCGGGTGCCGTGGAGTTGTCGAGCGGCTGCTCGGCGTGGACTCGCGGGTGATCCCGGCGGACGTGGCGCGCGCCGGAGTCGAGCATCAGAATGTCGGCGTGTTCTATCGGATCCGTGTGTCCGGTGGGCGAATCGAGCCCGAGGCGGACGGTGCGACCGCCGAGCCGACCTGGACTCGGGTCCGCGACGTCGAGGGCCTGCGGCGGTCGTCACTCGTGGATATCGGTCTCGCTATGGCCCGAACGCTACCGGCATCCGGCCATGTCGCAGCCGTACCGGTCGGCGGCTTGATCCAGCACTGAGGCGCGGGATCATTTCTTCCCCTTGCCGGCTTCCTCGCTGACGGACTCCTGGTAGACCTCGGCGTAGGTTCGGGAGTCTTTGATCAGGTCGTCGCAGAAGGCCGCGACGTCGCTGCCGATGAGTTCGATGGCGCCCTTGCCGGATGCGGCGCCCTCCTCGAAGAATTCGCGAATTCCGGAGAGCAAGGTGCCGTCGGCGAGCCCGACCGGCCCGACCTTGAAGTAGTACTTCTGGATCTCCTTGTAGACGATCTGATAGTCGGGTGGGAGCGCCTTGACCCGCGCCATGTGGGCCCGCCACTCCTTCTTTTCTTCGATGATGTCGCGAATGCCCACCCTATTCTCCTAGCCGGCTCAGTTTTCTCGCCACGTTCTTGTTCAGCTGATCGCGCCACTTGTCGCGATAGCTCTTGGCACCTTCTTCACCGGCGAGTGCCGCGCAGAAGGCTTTGATGTCGTCGCCCACCGCCTCGCGGATGGTCTGACCGTCCGACGCTGTTTCCTCGAGGAGTCCGAGGGCCCCGTCGAGAATCGGCATCAGGTTGCGACCCGTGAAATCCCCGTAGGCGAAGAGATTTGCCTGGATTTCTTCCCATGCCGCTCGATACTCGACCGGCAGCGCTTCGGCTCGAGCTTCGAAGGCCTTGTATTCCCGGGTGAGATCGCTCCCTGTGATCGTCTCCCAAAAGTTCATTTCCCGCTTCCTCGTGCTTCCAGACGCGTGATGAGAGGTGCACTATTCAGCGTTGCTGACTACTGGTATACAGTAACACAGAGTAGAGGGGTCGGCCATCCCGTATCGCCAGGCCGGACGGCCGCACGAGGTGGGCTTGCGCGGCAAGTATTCAGTGTTACTATCTACCAGTAGTGAGTAACACTCAGTAGGTGCCGGTCCGCGGGCAGGGCAACGCCATGAAGGAGGTAAGTAACCATGACGACGCAGCAAGCCGCCATTCATGTGCAGGGCCTGGAAAAGTCGTACAAGGATCTGCACGTGCTGCGCGGCGTGGACTTCGAGGTGGCGCGGGGCAGTATTTTCGCCCTGCTCGGCTCGAACGGCGCGGGCAAGACCACGGTCATCAGAATCCTGTCCACGCTGCTGAAGGCCGATGCGGGAACGGCGACCGTGAACGGCTTCGACGTCGTCAGCCAACCGGCGGAGGCGCGCGAATCCTTCAGCCTCACCGGACAATTCGCCGCCGTCGACGAAATCCTCAGCGGGCGTGAGAATCTCGTGCTCGTCGCCCACTTGCGACGCCTGAAGAACCCGCACCGGGTCGCGGACGACCTGCTCGAACGCTTCTCGCTGACCGATGCGGCCACGCGGCGGGTGTCGACGTACTCCGGTGGCATGCGCCGCCGGCTCGATATCGCCATGAGCCTCATCGGGAATCCGCCGGTCATCTTTCTGGACGAGCCGACGACCGGACTCGACCCGCAGGCGCGCATCGAGGTGTGGCAGACGGTCAAGGCGCTCGCCGAGCGCGGCACCACGGTGCTGCTCACCACGCAGTACCTGGACGAGGCCGAACAACTCGCCGACCGGATCGCGATCCTGCACAAGGGCCGAATCATCGTCGACGGCACCCTCGCCGAACTCAAGCAGCTCCTCCCGCCCGCAGAGGTCGAGTACGTCGAGAAGCAGCCGACCCTCGAGGACGTCTTCCTCACCCTCGTCGGTGACGACGTGAACGCCGCGGCATCGGCGCAGACGAGTAAGGAGCAGCAATGACAACGCATTTCGTCGGCGACACCGGCTATCTGCTGGGACGATCCCTGCGCCACATCGCGCGCAGCCCGGACACCATCATCACGACGGCGATCACGCCGATCGCCATGATGCTGCTGTTCGTCTACGTCTTCGGCGGCGCGATCGATACCGGGAGCGATTCGTATGTGACCTACCTGCTGCCGGGCATTCTGCTGATCACGATCGCGTCGGGCATCTCCTACACCGCATACCGCCTGTTCATGGATATGCAGAACGGCATCGTCGAGCGGTTCCAGTCCATGCCGATCACGCGGTCGTCGATCCTGTGGGCGCACGTGCTGACCTCGCTGGTCGCCAACGTGATCTCGCTCGTGGTCGTCGTACTCGTCGCGTTGCTCATGGGATTCCGTTCCGGCGCAGGAGTTCCGGCGTGGCTCGCGGTCGCCGGGATTCTGCTCCTGTTCACCCTGGCGCTGACCTGGCTCGCCGTAATCCCCGGCCTCACAGCGAAATCCGTGGACGGCGCGGGCGGATTCTCCTACCCGCTGATCTTCCTGCCGTTCATCAGCTCGGCGTTCGTGCCCACCGACACCATGCCCGGTCCGGTGCGCGCCTTCGCCGAACACCAGCCGGTGACCTCCATCGTGAACACCGTCCGCGACCTGCTCGCACAGCAGCCGGTCGGTGGCGATATCTGGATCGCACTGGCCTGGTGCGTCGGCATCCTCGCCGTCGCATACCTGTTCGCCATGCGGACCTACCGCCGCAAGGTCGCGTGATCGAGGAATTTGACCCTCACGTTGCGTGAGAGTCAAGCCGTGTGGGGCGCCTGGTGACGAGGGCCTTCCGCAGGTCCGGCGAACTGGTTCTGCGAATTTCCTACGATTTTCGCCGCTGGTCGGCTGCGATGGGCGAGTAATGCGCCCTTGTGTGGTGCGGACTGGCGGCGTAAACCACGGCGTCGGCCCATCTTGGGATGGCCATCATCGCCGGTGCCACGACGACACAAACGAGTGGTTGGTCGAGCGGTACTTGGACTAGTGATGTACGCCGTCGGTGGGCACACATTCGCTCTACCGAAACCAAATAAGTTGAGGGATACCTGACGGCTTCACCGACGGACACGCCCAACTGGTGGAGGTGCTGCGAGTATCGGCGGTCCTGGGCGTGCGCGTTGGAGCAGAAGCGTCGTGTTGGCGGGTAGATCGCCTCGGGAGGGGCGGGTGTCGCGAAGCGAAGGGACTTACCTCGTGTGATACCTATTGCGCATCGTGGTCGGTGTGCAGAGTGGCGAGATGGCTTGTCGGGCGCAAGGGGTCATCGTGCGGTGTTGTCTGGAGGTTGGTTGAGGTGAATGCGGCGTCAGCGGGCGTGGTGCCGGTGCTGATGGTGGTCTTGCGGCTGCTGCTGGCGGTCCGGTTGCTGGTCAGTGGCGCCGCGAAGCTGCGGCAGCCGGCCAGCACGCAGGTGGCCGTGGCGCGATACCGGCTTCTCCCGGAACGGATGGTTCCGCTGGCCGCGGCGTTGTTGACCGGCGCCGAGATCGTGGTCGGGCTGGCCCTGCTGACCGGAGTGGGTGTGCGAGGCGCGGCAGTCGGCGCGGCGATGCTGCATCTGGCGTTCGCGGCAGGGATCGCCGCCAACCTGACCCGGGGCCGCTCCTTCGACTGCGGCTGCCGCGGCCCGCACCGCCGCCGTCGTATCAGCTGGAGCCTGGCCGCGGAGAACGTCATCGCGGCCCTCGCCGCAGTAGCCGTTGCCACCCTCCCATATGTGCCGGTCACCGGCGCCGACAACCTCGCACTCGCCTTGGCCGCGGTGACCGGGCTGGTGATCATCGGCCTGGTCACCGCCGTCGGTCGGCTCACGACCGGCTCGCGGCGCTTCACCGACACAATGGCAAGGAGTTCGATCTGATGTCGTGGCCCTGGATCGTGGTCATCGTGCTGCTGGTCGTCGCGGTCGCCGCCGAAGGGCTGCTGCTGATCGGGCTCATGGCCAGGATCGCACCAGTACTCGAGCAGGCCGAAAACGTGCTCCGGCAACAGTCCGTCCTCACGCCGACCGCGGGAACAGCGCTACCCGAGGTCGACCTGCGCGGCCGCGACGGGCTGCCCATGGACCCGGCTCAATGGCAGGGCCGCCCACGGGTCCTGGTATTCGTCAGCGTGTCCTGTCCCGCCTGCCACGACCTTCTCGACGACATCCGCCATACCCCGATCCCGGCGCCCCGCATCGCAACCGTGCTCATCACCTCCACCGACGCCGTCCGCCACCTCTACGACACCGGGTTGCCCGCCTGGCTCACGATCGCAGGCGACGACAACGACGAATTCACCAACGGCCTCGGTATCGACGCCACACCCCTCGCGGTACTGATCGACGAGCACAACCGAGTCCGCACCACCTCGATACCCAGCACCGTCGACGACCTCGTCCACCTCACCGAATCAACGATTCCCGCCTAGACACCCACGCCCCCAACATTCGATCACCGCCGATGGGCGTGCACTCCGGGAACTTGCACTGAAGGAATGCACTAGGGGCAGACCGGTTCCACCGGGCCACGGTCGCCAGCCCGTGGCGTGCCGACCGCAGCCGTGACAGCGTCACCCCGACCAGTCAACGGGCACCACCGCGTCCTTCACTGCTGACCTGAGCATTGCCGGCATTGTTGCGGGACGTCGATCCGATAACAGTTGCTGCACGCACTTTGGCTAACCCGGCACGGTGGTCCGCAGACCCTTCTCGTGCACGCGCGGCAAGACTCCGCGGCGGCCGGTGGGGCCGTTGCGGTCAGTCCGAGCATCGCCAACGCTCCGGCCGCCATGCTCGATCCGGTAGCGCGCAGCATCCTGCGCCTGTTCATCGGTCCGAGTCGGCCGGATTCCCTGCGAATCGTCACTGCGTACCGCCTTCCGGCGAATCGGTGCACCCCTGCCCGGGAGCGGGCACGCTGCACGAGCGATCAGACATACGGATCGAGACACCAACAATGGCGCACGCAACGATAGCCAGAAGCTATCCACCGGGGCCGGAGTACACGCCGAACGTTGCGTATCCGACCGTCGCTTACGCGCGCCCGGGCGTCCGCATCTCGAGGCCACACCTCCGGCGCCCACTGCGTCGAGATCTTCGCGAGATCTCGATGGTCGTGGAATTG
The DNA here is from genome assembly GCF_001613165.1 of Nocardia mexicana NBRC 108244. Taxonomy (GTDB): domain Bacteria; phylum Actinomycetota; class Actinomycetes; order Mycobacteriales; family Mycobacteriaceae; genus Nocardia; species Nocardia mexicana. Next base: position 16,568 of record NZ_BDBV01000104.1, on the reverse strand, counting down.
ATGCCACAGCCGCCGAAATCACCTGAAGGAGCTCTGTAACGCCGCTCACAAGGTTGTTCGGGCTGGCCGGGGAGCGGCCGCTCGAACGCATCACCCCTCACTCTGCCCGGTGCCGTCAGATTTCGCCGATCGGCAGTCGCCGATATCGGCGACCTGGCACAGGTAGCGGCGGCGTTGAAAGGGCTGGCCGCACAACTCGGTGGCCTTCCACTGGGATCGGCGGCATCGGCGAGCTGTTGGTGCCACTGGGGGTACGCCGCTGGGACGGCTGGATCGAGCAGCGGCGGATCACAGGCTCTCGGGGTGGCGGTAGGCGCTCGGTGGAGTGCCGTGCCAGCGGGTGAACGCGGCGGTGAAGGCGGATGTGGCGTTGTAGCCGAGGCGGTGTGCGATCTGGTGGATGCTGAGGTTTCCGCTGGTGAGTAGCTCGTCGGCGAGAGCCCGGCGGACGTCGTCGACGAGGTGGCGGAAGGTGATGCCCTCCTCACCGAGGCGGCGCCGCAGGGTGCGGGAGCTGAGGTGGAGCTGGTCGGCGACCTCCTCGATACCGGGCATGTGACCGGGGGTGCGCACCAGTATCTGTCGGACCGTGCCGGTGTATCCGGTTCGGGCGCGCCAGTGTTCGAGCAGATCGTGGCATTGGGTTCGGGTCAGCGCAGCGGTGTGGGTGTCGGCTTGCGGAAGCGGGGCGTCGAGCAGGGCCGCCGGAATCTCGAGGTAGTTGACGTCCGCGTCGAAAACGGGTGGGGCTCCGAGGAATTCGGTGAAGGGTGTCACCGAGGCCGGTGCGGGCTGGCGCAGGTGGATGGCCGCCGGGGCGGTGGGCAGGCCGCCGACCTCGCGGGCGACGGTGACGACCGAGGCGATCTCGCGCTGCACCAGGAAGGCCCGGACATCGTCGGGGACCGCGTGGTCGTCGAAAATCATTCGTACCGTGTCGTTGTCGACGTGCGGGCTGATGTCGCAGAAGGCCCAGGTGAGTCCGAGGAACCGCACCCCGAGTTCGAGGGCTTCCCAGCCGTCGCGGCAGCTGGCCAGCGCGAACCCCCAGACGCCGTGGGTGGTCACATGGTATCGGCGGCCGGCTTCCAGCCCGAGCGCATCGACGTCGGGCAGGGCCGCTTGCAGGTTGCGCACGATCTGCAGCTCGGCTCCCGCCGGTACGGCGTAGTCGGGGTCGTCGAGCTGGTCAGCGGTGATCCCGGTCCTGGTCAGGCACACCTCCGTCGGCACGCCGTGGTCACCGCCGACGCGGACCAGCAAGGCGGCGCTGGCCGGTGGCCTGAGCTGGTCGGTAGTGATCACGGCATCATCCTCGGCACTGCGTCCGGAAATCGTAACGTGCTGGCCCGGCATCGGCTGGAGCGATCGGGTGCCCGCTGGGCATGATTCTCGGAACCTGTACGGCGGGCGAAAGGCGGCATGTGACCAAGGTTTTCATCACCGGTGCCAACGGATTCATCGGCCGTGCGCTCGCAACACGCCTGGCGGCCGCGGGGCATGAGGTGTGCGGGACGGACCTGCGCGCTGATCCCGCGCGCGGGGTCGTGGCCGGTGACATCAGTTCCCCTGGGAGATGGCAGGATTCGGTCGCCGGGGCGGAGTGGGTGATCCACACCGCGGCGCTGGTGTCCAACCGTCCCGATCTGGAGACAGCGTGGCGGGTGAACACAGCCGGAACCCGCGCCGTCCTCGACGCCGCGGCGACCGCCGGATGCACCCGATTTGTGTACGTGTCGTCGGTGCGCGCGTTCTCCGACCTCGGGTTCCCCGACGGTGTGACCGAGGAGCATCCGGTGCGGCCCGACGGCAACCCGTATGTCGACACCCGGGTGGCCGCGGAGCAGGTCGTGTTGCAGGCCCACGCGGCCGGGCGGCTACCCGTGACGATCGTCCGCCCGGCCGACGTCTATGGTCCCGGATCGCGCCCGTGGACGGTGCTGCCGGTGGCGATGATCAAGGCGGACCGATTCGTGTTGCCCGCGATGGGCAGGGGCATCTTCAGCCCGGTGTATATCGACGACCTCGTCGACGGAATCCTGCTCGCCGCGGACTCGCCGCATGCCGTCGGGCAGGTGTTCACGCTCGGCGGCGGTGTGGGCGTGTCCTGCGCGGAGTTCTTCGGTCACTATTACGCGATGCTGGGCAGGCGCGGCCCGATTGTCGTACCGACACCGGTAGCGCTCGCTCTCGCGCGGGCGATGAGCACGGCCGCTCGGGTTTGCCGCGCAGATAGCGAGGCCAACCCGACCGCGGTCCGGTATCTGTGCCGCACCGGCACCTATTCGATCGAGAAGGCGCGCCGCACGCTCGGCTACGAACCGAAGGTCGACCTCACCGAGGGCATGACCAGGGTGCGCCGATGGCTGGCCGACACGGGGAGGCTGTGATGCGCGACCCGGTCACCCACGCCGCCTGTCACACCAGCACCGCCGCCACCTTCACCCCAGCTCGACATCCGGCACACCGCGCCGGGCGAATCCCGCAAGCCGGGCCACGCGCCCGGCGACCACGACAGCTCGAAGGAGGTCTCGATGACCCACACCCGCACCGATGAACTGGCCGCGATCGGCGCCCGCCCGATCCCGGAATTCGAAGGCGTCCACGATGTTTGGCCGCGTGGGGATCGACTGGCCGCGGTCCGCGCCGCGGCCGAAACGTACAAGTCGCGGTTCGTCAGGCAGGGCCGGATCAAGGCGGTCAAGTCCGTCGATATCGCTGCCGCGCCTTACCCGGTCGCGTTCGCGTTCCACAATGCCGTCGACGTCCCGCATCTGCCGCTGATCGCGATGATCAACCGGATGGTCGTCGTGCAGTACGACGACTTCGACGGCCGGCACCGCACCCTCGTCTTCGAGCCCACCGTCGCGGCCGGCTCGGCCGAAGCACCGTTCTACGCCCGCCTCGACCGGCTCGCCTCGAGCATCCCGGGCGGCCGGAGGATCTCACAGGCATTGTTGCTGAAGTACTACAACGAACCCGGCGACGTCCTCACCGAACTGGGACTGTCACCCGAGCACATCGACTTCTGTACCTTCGACCACCTCCACGTCCAGGACCCGCGCATGATCCTGGGCAGCACCACGCTCGTTCCCGGCGAAACCCGGCCTCGCGCACCGATCTTCGGCAACGCCAAAATGCTCGTGCACCGCCGCGAGCTGGCCACCCTGGAATCACTGCACCCGATGCAGTGGGCCTGGTACGTCGCCGACGGCCTGGCCGGAGTAGACCCCGACAAGTTCGTGCGATTCGACGGCGACATCGAACTCGGCCCCGGCATCGCGCTGCTGTGGACACCGGGACACACCGACGGCAACCACTCCCTGGCCATCAACACCCCCGACGGCGTCTGGATCTCCTCGGAAAACGGCATCAGCCTCGATAATTGGCAACCCGACCTGTCGAAGATTCCCGGCCTGCGCCGCTACCACCGGACCTACCGCCGCGAGATCTGCCCCAACGCCAACACCCTCGAGGACTCCCTCGACCAATACGACTCCATGATCAAAGAGAAGACCATGGCCGACCGCTGCCGCCGCGACCCCCGCTGGCTGCAGATCCTGCCGTCCACCGAACTCGCCGACTGGAAACGGTTCTGGCCCATCCGCCCCACCTACGCCCACGGCGGCATCGCCTACGGCACCCTCACCGCCACGACCTGACCCCTGCCGCCGCGACGCCGAAGGACTCCCTGCCACATCTCAGGCCGGAACATGCGATGCCAACCAAAACCGCAGCACACCATCGCCACCCGACACAGGAACGCGCCAAAGCAACCCGGCAGCACATCCTCGACACTGCCGCAAAGCTTTTCGGACAGCGTGGCATCGCCAACACCTCCACCAACCGCATCGCGGCCGAAGCCGGAGTCAGCATCGGCACCGTCTACCGTCACTTCGCCGACCGCACCGCGATCGCCGACGACCTGCTCGCAGGACTGATCGGCACCGTCGAATGGTGCTTCACCCAACGCCTGCTCCACATGTCGGGTGAGACCACCGAGGAGCTCATCGCCGACATCCTGCACACCCTCACCGACGAACTCGTCGCCCACGCACCACTGGTACGGGCACTGGTAGCCACCGTGCAGTTCCCCACCAGCGGCCTACCCGAACTCGAACCACGCCTGCACACCCTCACCACAGCGCTACTGACCCGAATCCTCGGCCCTGCCAACCACAACGACTACGACACCATGGCTTTCGTGCTCGTCAACACCGGCTTCGCCGCCGTACTCCGGACGGGCGTGATCGAGACCGGCAGCACCGAACGGCACGAGATCCTCGACATGACCGCACGCATGATCGCCGCCTGGATCGAAGCTGAACACAAACCTGGGGCAACACAAGGGTGATCGCGAATCACCCAGGCGCGCCGCCGGAGCCGCCGCTTACGTCCGCGAGATCCTGCCCAACACGGAGAATCTCACGCGGGAGACAGAACTGGCCACGGTCGTCGGCGCTGCGGATACCGGCACAACCTGCCGGTCCGACAGCCGGTGGCCGTCGTGCCCTCGCCTTCGTCAATAGGATGACGACGCCAGCAGGTCGATGTCTGCGGCGCGCACGTAGGCCGGGTATTTCGGTGCCAGGCCGTCGCCGGACGAGGTGCCCTTGATCCGGCGCATGATCCAGGGAGCCAGGAACTCCTTGGCCCACACGAGATCTTCGCGACGCCTCGCCCGGTCAGACCGCGGCGGGACGGAGGGTAGGGGCGCGGGGTGCAACGGGTCCGGGAATCCGAGCACCTCCAAGACCGCGGCGGCCATGCGTTCATGCCCGGCGGTGCTCAGGTGCAGTCGGTCCCACGACCACAGGCGCGGGTCCGCGAAATCGCCCATCCGCCAGAAATCGACGATCTCGGCACCCAGGTCGTCGGCGAACTCGCGAATCAGTTCGTTGTAGATGGCCATGCGCCCACGCAGCATCCGATAGATCGGATTCCAGGTGCCGTCGAACGCGGTGAACACGAGCACCCGGGCACCGGTCGCGCGCAGCGCACGAACCATCTCGGCGTAGCTGTCGACCAATTGATCGAGATCCACCTGCGGTCGCAGGATGTCGTTGCCACCGGCGGAAATGGTGACGAGATCCGGCCGCAGCGCCAAAGCGTGGGGCAATTGCTCGTCGACGACGCCGCGCATCAACCGGCCGCGTATGGCGAGGTTGGCGTATTCGAATCCGGGATCGGTCCGGGCGAGCGCGGCCGCTACCCGATCTGCCCAGCCCCGGGAGCCGTTCGGGTATGCGGGGTCGTCGTCGCCGACCCCCTCGGTGAACGAATCACCGAGTGCGACATACCGTTTGAGCTGCGTGCCCCGCACCCTGGTCTCACCTTCCGGTCTCACCCTGTCACCTCGCTGGTTTCGCGCGCATCGCTCACGGGCCGACCGAGAGCAGTCGACTTCCGGCGCGCCCAACCGCGGAGTCGGGGCCACACGGCGAGCGTCCCGGCCGTTCGGGGCCCTACTCTGACGCAGAGATAGCTCGCTACGCAACCGTAAGTTACTCACCGCTAAGCAAATGGCGATTGATGGAGTCTGAGACTCCTGCTCGAATCCGCGTTAAGTTCATTGCGGATAACGTAGAACACTGTCTCTACGTAGGGTCGGCAGAAGCGTCAGCGAAGGCGATCCGGTCCCCGATCACGACCAGCGCATCCACCAGGCCCGGGAGCCCGGCGATCCTCGGATTGCGAACGGCGTCGATGACCATGGTGGTGATCGCCTGGACCCGTACGCGCGCCACCGCAATCGGCAATTCGGGCCGTGCGGCCTGGAGCAGCCGCGCCCACCGCACGATTCCGTCGCGATGTGCTCGCCGATACCGCGCCGACAGCTCCGTCGGCAGATGGCCGACCTCGCTGACGGTGGTGCCGACCAGATCCGGCTGTTCCGAGGCGAACTGCGCGAAATACCGCAGCAGTAGATGCAGCGACTCGCGGGCGTCGCGGCCCTCGGCCAGCGCTCGCGAAGTGTAGAGGCGGATCCACTGGTCGTTGCGCTCGATGATCTCGTTGAGCAGCTCGGCCTTGCTGGTGAAATGGTGATAGACGGCGGGGCCGGAGACTCCGACCGCCCTGCCGATGTCCTCGACCCCGACCGCCGCATAGCCTTGCGTGTTGAACAACCGTGCCGCCGCCGTGATCATCCGTTCCGGGCGCAGCATCCGATCGAACTCGGCGTCGCCCTCGTCGATCGGCGCCCGCGGACCGGTCGGCACCCTGCCGGGCGCGACCGGCAGCCGCGCGTCCACGACCGCGGCGACGGCATCCTCGAGCACCTCCACGAACACCGGGCCGGACAACTCCACCCGGTGGTATGAGGGACTGACAGCCACCGACAGAGCGCACCAGCTCAGCAACTCCACATCCGTGGTCCCCAACTCACGACGATCCACCACGATCGCGGTCCGCAGGAACCCGGTCAACCGCACCACACGAGCCAGGACGGCCATACGGTCCGCCGCCGCGAGACTGCGAAACTCCAACTGCCACAACCTCGGCAGGCCCCGTAGCTCCAGCGACACCCGCACCAGTTCGATCACCACGCCGTTCGCGCTGTCGTCGGAGCCCGACGCCCTCGCCAGCCGATCGAGCGTGGTGTCCAACCCGTCGAGGAAGCATCGTCCGAGCAGGTCCTGCTTATTGCGAAAATGCCGATACACCGCGGTGCTGGAAATGCCGACCGCCCCCGCGATATCGGCCATCGATGTTCCGTGATAGCCGTCCCGGGCAAACCGCTCGCCCGCAGCCCGCACTATCGCCTGCCGCCGGTCACGCGGCCGACGCCGCTTCGGCTGCCGCACTGGATCGCTCCTCGTCATCGGCACCAGTGTGACCCACCCCCACGGCTCCGCGACCATGAGCCGTCTGCTGGCCGGGCAACCAGCTCCGCGGTCGGGCCGACGGAGGGTCAAGGGGCGACGGCCCGCGCGCAGATCCAGGCAATAAGCCGTTCCAGCGGTCCGCGACCGAATGTGAGAGTCCAGGTGGTCGCGGCGGTGATCGTCATGATGAGGAACAGCGGGAGCAGCAGGCTGCTGCCGGATCCGATGCTGCCGCCGAGCGCCCAGATAGCGAGGATGTGCGCCTCCTCGGCCATGCCAGCGGCAGCGATGACGAACCCTCGATCTGTGGGTCGGCGAACTCGGCGCCGAACAACAGGCCCACCGCTACGAAATTTCTACGAATTCTGCCCGCAACCCGCCCCACGCTGCCTGCACTCGCCAACGATATGGTCCGCTTCCAGCATGTTTATTGCCTCACCGGTACTCGCCATGACTAGCCAATCAACCCTTGACCCTCACGCAACGTGAGGGTCGACGATGGCCGCATGACCGACACCTACTCAGCCTTCGAGATCAGTCCCGTACCCGTTCCCGGGCCCGACGCGGTGGCTCCCGAACCCTTCCGCGGCATCTACGGGATGCCGATGTTCGTCACGGTGCCGACTCCCGATTTGGCTGTGTCCGTTGACTTCTGGAGCCGCGGGCTGGGTTTCATCGATCTGTTCTCGGCTTCGGGGCAGGTGACGCACCTGCGGCGGTGGGCGTTCCAGGATGTTCTGCTCGTCCCGGGCGAGCGTCCGGCCGCGGCACCGGCCGTGAGCGTGAGCTTTTCCTGCGTACTGAGCCAGATCGACGAGATCGCCGCCGTGTGTGCGGAACTGCGGCCCGGCTGCACCGCCGGACCGCGGACGATGCCGTGGGGTTCGGTGGAGCTCGAGATCACCACCCCGGAAAACATCCGTGTGATCATGACGGCCGCGCGGCCCTACGACCCCGCCGGTCCGCAGGCCGACTACCTCGATTCCGTCGGAATCCCGGCACCCGGCCAGTGACCGGTGAGGCCCGCTCCGGTGCGCGGTGAGCAAATGCTCCAGGGCTGCCAGACTGGACGGTGTGACCCGAGAGTACGAGGAGGGGCGCACCGTGGGCGACGTCGCGTCGCGCCTCGGCGTCACCGTGCGCGCCCTGCATCATTGGGATGCGATCGGCTTGGCCAGGCCGTCGGGGCGTACTCGCTCCGGCTATCGGCTCTACACCGATGCGGACCTCGCCCGGATCCATCGGGTGCTGGTCTACCGCGAGTTGGCCGTGCCGCTCGACGAGATCGCCAGCCTGCTGGACGCATCGGCGACCGATGCGCTGGCATCGCTGCGCACCCAGCGCGATCAATTGCGCGAGCGCGTCGCGCGGCTGCAGCAGATGGGTGACGCGCTCGACCGCATGATCGAGGCTCGCAGGTCCGGAATTCTGCTGTCGGCCGAGGAACAGCTGGCGATCTTCGGCCGGGACTGGCGGCCCGAATGGGCCGAAGAGGCGCGCGAATTGTGGGGCGACACCGCCGAGTGGGCGCAGTACGCGGAACGCGCCGCGAATCGGACCGCCGAGGACTGGCGGCAGATCTCCGACGATGTCGAGGTGCTGAACGCCGATCTGGCCGCGGCCCACCGAGCCGGGGTGGCGCCCGGATCCGACGAGGCGAACGCGCTGGCGGAACGGCACCGCGCCTCGATCGGCGCCCACTTCGACTGCACCCACTCGATGCAGGTCTGCCTGGGCCGCAGGTTCATCGCCGACCCGGATTTCGCCGCCTTCTACGACTCCCTCGAGCCCGGCCTGACCCTGTGGTTTCGCGACATCATCGACGCCAATGCGCGCGCCCACGGCGTCGATCCGGAATCGGCAACGTGGACCTGATGGCGGCCCGGACCGGAAGACATTGGCGCACAAGAACCATGGACGCCGAGACCCTTCGAAGTTAGGCTTACCTAAGCTGCCAATTCGAGGAGGGCCCCGTGCCGACAACCTGGATGGATACCGTCATCAGGCAGACCCGCCGAGTCGGATCGTTCCCGTTCCCACATCAATTCGCGTTCGTCTTGGACAACCCGATTCGCCGGCTCCTGTCCAACCCGGGCGGCCTCGCCGACCGGCTGGAGCTGGAAGGGGCGGAGCATGTCCTGGAGTTGGGCCCGGGCCCGGGATACTTCAGCGTGGAGGTGGCCCGGCGGCTGCCGCACGGCCGGCTCGACCTGTTCGATATTCAGCCGGAAATGCTGGACAAGGCCCGGCGCAACCTCGAGCGCGCCGGCTGCCGCAACACCGGATTCCATGCCGGAGACGCCGGCGCGGGACTGCCGTTCGAGGACAGCGCATTCGACGTCGCGTTCCTGGTCGCGGTCATCGGTGAGGTGCCGGACAAGTCGGCCTGCCTCCGCGAACTCGCCCGCGTCGTGAAGCCGGGCGGGGTGCTCGCATTCCAGGAGATATTCCTCGACCCGGACCGCCTGAGCGAGCGCGAACTGCGCGATCTCGTCGAGGGCGACGGATTCGAATTCCTGGATGCCCGCGGCAGCATTTGGGAGGACGTCGTGCGTTTCCGGCGGATCGGGTGAATCCGCCCGCCGGGCGAGCGGACAGCAACCCCTGCCGAGCCGATCTCACCCGGCACGCAGCGGTGGAATGATCCAGAAGTCGCTCTCGGATATCGGCGGCATCGGCCGGGTATCTTCGAACGGGTCCACGCGTAGCAGGGCAATGAACTGGTCAACGGTGTAGCCGGCCGCGAGGATGTCCGAAAGTAGTTGTTCCGCAGCCGTCTTCTGATCGAGCAGTTTGGGCATCAGCGCTCCCCCTGGAGACTTCACCGAACAGATGCGATAGCGGGCCGCGGGGGCAATCGCGGCCCGCTCTGCAAGGTGTCTCGCGAGGAGACGGCCCAAGCTTAGCGAGTGTCCAGCTAACTCCATGCCATTTTCGGCCGGAAATATCGGACACATTCGGAGCACCGGGCGCAGGGGCTCACTGCAGGCATTCCGAGACGATTTTCTTGGTGGCCTCGCGGGCCTTGTCGGCATCGCCCTGGCTCAGGCCCATGGCGGCGGGATCCGAGGTCTGCGCGTTGGTCCCGGGCTTGGTCATGATCTTCAGGCCGTCTTGCGAAATGCCCTCGTTGACATAGTGTTCGGCGGCGCAGTCGGCCATCTTGGTGTCCTTGAGGCCGCTGTCCTGCAGGGCCTTGGACAGGTCCGCCTGGGTGATCTTCGACTCGTGTTCCGAGTGGTCCGACCCGCCGCATGCCGCCAGCAAAGGCAGCGCGACGAAGGCGGCGGCAATCAGCGAAATCCTCAACGGTTCCTCGATTCTCGCAATGTGGTGTGTCGGGGCGGCGGCACAACCGCCGTCGTGATCCTGCCGTATTGCGCGGTCCGGGAACAGTCGGCGACTCGAATCGGCTGATGGCTCACAAATCCATCGCGGCGCGCAGCGCCGTATCGAGCCGCTCCAGGGTCTCGGTATCGACCTCACCGATGCGTTCGGCGAGCCAGCCTCGGTAGATGCGGCCCAGGTTCCCGGCATGCACCCAGCCGTGGTCGGGTACGGAGACGGCGAGAATGTCCAGCGGGTCCTCGTCGACCACCTCGGCCGCGATCAGCCAGGGGCGCGGGGATTCATTGATGCCGTCGCTGGAGATGAGGACGACATTGCGGCGCCGGGGCGAACCGTGCGGGTTGTAGATCCACAGTTCACCCCTGCGCACGCATCGCCTCCTCGGCGGCGATCAGCTCGGCCTCGTCGGCGGTCGCGAGTTCTGTCGGTTCCGGTCCGGGGACGCAACCGGTGCGCACCGCCTCGCGCCGGGCGGCCCGGGAAATCCACGCGGACGGGGACATTCCGGCACGGGCTGCCGCTTGCTCGGCGTACGACCAGGACGCCGCGTCCAGGGATAACGTCACCTTACGGGTAGCCATACCATTTATCGTACCCGCGATCGGGTGGGTGCGGCCATGTCTCCGAACCGGCTTGTGACCGGGCGGAAACCGGGGCGTCGGCCCTGTTGGCGTTGCGTCAATCGTTGCTACTGTGGGCGGCGGTCCCATCATCGGCGCGGGGAAGTTGAGGAGCATGCTGAACCACCACCGAGTCGGTTCGGGCGAACCATTGGTCCTGGTCCACGGCGTCGGCAGCCGCTGGGAGGTGTGGGAGCCGGTCATCGAAACCCTCGCGCAGTCGTTCGAGGTGTTCGCCGTGGACCTGCCGGGTTTCGGCGGCTCCGATCCGCTGGAGTCCACCACCGTCGACACGCTCACCGACGGGCTCGCCGCATTCCTCGACGAGCAGGGCCTGGAGCAACCCCACCTGGCGGGCAATTCCATGGGCGGGCTGATCGTGCTGAATCTGGGCGCACGCGGTCTGGCGCGCTCGGTGACCGCGTTCTCGCCGATCGGATTCTGGTCCGTCGCCGGGCGGGTGTGGTGTCAGCAGGCGCTCGGCCGCTCCAAGAGCCTGGGTCGTCGGATGCGACCCGCGATGCCGACGCTGCTCGGCACGGCCGCGGGGCGCACCGCCTTCCTGAGCCTGGTGTTCGGCAAGCCGTGGGCGGTCGGCACCCGGGTCGCGATCGACACCGCCGCGGGGGCCATCGACGCTCCCGGATTCGATGCCGCCCTGGCCTCTTTCGCCGATGCGCGCCTGCAGGACGGCGGCCGCCTCGACCGCATCCCGGTCACCGTCGCGTGGGGCAACCGGGACATCCTGCTGACCTACGCCACCCAGAGCCGCCGGGCCCGCGCATGGCTGCCCGACGCCCGCCACCTGACCCTCCCCGGCAGCGGCCACACCCCGTTCTACGACGATCCCGCCCGGTGCGCCCAAATCCTCCTCGATCAACTGAGCACCGGGCGGGAATGAGGCCGCTGCGGCCTGAGAGACTTGCCGTGCCTCCCCGGGGCGGGGGTGGGTAAGACGTCAGGAGTCCAGTGATGAGCAATGTTTCCCTCACCTTCGATGGTGACCGTGCCTATGTCGCACTGGACCGCGCCGACAAACACAACGGCCTGACCATCGAGATGCTCGGTGATCTGGTCAAGGTGGCCCGGGTGATCGGCGGGCGCGACGACATCCGCGCGGTGATCCTGACCGGCAACGGGCCCAGCTTCTCCAGCGGCCTCGATATCGCCAAAGCGGTCGGCGATCCGCTGACCATCGTGCGCAACTTCGTACCGATCCCGTGGCGCGGCACCAATACCTTCCAGGAGGCGTGCTGGGCGTGGCGGCGGCTGCCGCAGCCGGTGATCGCGGCCGTGCACGGGCATTGCTACGGCGGCGGACTGCAGCTGGCGCTCGCCGCCGATATCCGGTTCGCCACCCCCGACGCGGACTTCTCGGTGATGGAGGCCAAGCACGGCCTGATCCCGGATATGACCGGCGCGGCCACCCTGTCGCGGCTGATCGGCGTCGACAAGGCGCTGCTGCTGACCATGACCGCCGATCCGGTCGACGCCGCCTACGCCGAGCGCATCGGCCTGGTCACCGAGGTGACCGCCGACCCGCGGGCGGCGGCGGAGAAGCTGGCAGATCGGATCGCGGCACGCTCACCGCACGCGGTGACAAGCGCCAAGCGGCTGTTCGACCGCAGCTGGCATGCGGGCGTGCGGCGCACCCTCGGCATCGAGCGCGCCACACAGTTGCCGCTGCTGGTGCGGCAGGCACTGTCGAAGAAATAACAATTCAGCCCAAAGATAGTGCTTTACCCCGAAACCTGGTGAGACAAACCGGTTCCGCGCCGATTCGCTGCTAGCATTTGCTCGCTCGTGCCAGCCAGTCGATTTTCGAGTGCGGCGTCACAAGCTCCACCGGTGCGCCGTACCCGCTTGGATCCGGAGGGCTCACCGACTTGACCAGGACCGTCTCCATCCTGCTGTCTGCGATAGCGGGCGCCTCGGCCGTGCTGCTGACCGCCACCGCTCCCGCCGCGGCAAATCCCAATGCGATCAATCCGTTCCCGGTGCTCAACGGCACCAACGGCCTACCGCAGTTACCGGGCCGCACCGATGCCGTATTCCAGGTGACCGGCCTGGCCAGTCCCAACCGGACCGAGAGCTACAACGTGCTCGGCACCGACCTGGGCATCATGTGGGACAACGGACACGGCGAAATGCTCACCGCTTACGGCGACAGCGCCGGATTCGGCCTGCCCAACCTGCTCTCCGGCAGCACCTGGGCCTGGCGCAGCAATATCCTGCTGCGCAGCCACACCCAGAATCCGGTGAACGGCATCTTCTACGACAGCGTGGTGCGCGATATCTTCGGCCAGGCCCGGGATCTGATCCCCAGCCCGAAGATTCCGTTCGTGGAGATCAGCCGCATTCCCACCGCGGGCATCGCCGTCAACGGCGTGCAGTACATGAGCCTGATGTCGGTGCAGAGCTGGGACGACGTCGGCGAGTGGACCACGAACTTCTCCGGCCTGGCCGCCTCCGCCGACAACGGCGAGACCTGGGCCGACCTGGGCTTCACCCGGCGCCCCAACGAGGGTGGGAACGCGAAGTTCCAGATGAACGCCTTCGCGAAGGAGGGCGACTGGGTCTTCGAGTACGGCACGCCGTCGGGCCGCAACCAGGCCGCCTACGTGGCCCGCGTGCGCGCCAACGACATTCAGAACCTCGGCGAATACGAGTACTGGGACGGCGGGCGCTGGGTCAAGGGCGATGTGAACGCGGCCGCCCCGATCGCCGGCGGCGTCGGCGAGCTGTCGGTCATGTGGAACGACTACCTCGGGCAGTACCTCATGCTGACCACGGACCCGTGGAATTCGGTGGTGATGCGGCGCGCATCGTCACCGGAGGGCCCGTGGACCGAGCCGGAGGTGCTGATCGACACCCGAGAGCTGCCCACGGCCTACGCCCCGTCGATCTTCCCCTACCAGACCGGCCGCGACCTGTACTTCCTCACCACGGTGCACAGTCAGTACAACGTGCTGCTTATGCGCACCACGCTGTAGGACGGGTCCATCTGCCCGGATCGGTTTCCGCGCCGGGATCCGGCGCGGGGTGTCGTTCACGTGCTCGGTCGGCGAGCCCTGCTCACAGTGCGATCAGCCCGGCGTCTGTCGGGCGGAATCCACAGGCGTCGAAGTAGAACGGCTTCAGCTCCGGATCGAAGTCGACATGGAACCAGGTGCATCCGGCCTGCGCGGCGGCCTCCGCGCAGCGCCGCACCAGTTCCGTGCCGATCCCGCGGTGCTGGTGATCGGGCCGCACCTTCGGATCGAGCAGGAAGGCATGGCAGCCGCCGTCGGAGACGACGTTCGCGAATCCGATCAGGGCGCCGTTCGGCGTGCGCGCCGTCATCCATCCGAAGCTGTGCGGGCGTACCCGGTCCCACCACCCGGGTTCGGGCGCGCCACCGTGCGACACGGTCAGGTCCACCAGTTCGGAGTCGGATGCGTCTGCGCGCCAGCGATAGTCGATGTCCACACCGAGATTCTTCCGGGGTGCACAAGCAGTTTTCGGACCGCGTGCCGCCGTGCGGTTCGGTCAGCGCCACCGATCCGATGTCGGGCAGGTCTGCGCGCCGTGTGTGGCCGATGTCCGCACCCGCAATGGTTCGGTATCGGCGCCCGACTACCCGCCGGTCGGCGGTGGCGCGGGCGGCGCGGCCCATACACTCGGTGCATGGACGCGGCCGACTGGGATGCGCGGTATGCGCAGAGCGAATTGGTGTGGGGCGCACCGCCGAACGGGACCGTGGTCGAGCACGTCTTCGGGCTGGAGCGGCGGACCCCGCTGCAGCCGGATGCGCCCGGTGAGGCGCCGCCCGCGCTGCCGCGGGCGCTGGATCTGGCCTGCGGGGAGGGGCGCAACGCGCTGTGGCTGGCCACGCACGGCTGGCAGGTGCGGGCCGTGGACTTCTCGCAGGTCGGCATCGATAAGGGCCGCACGGTCGCATCGCGGCTGTCGCGGTCGGTGCGCGGACGTATCGCGTGGCAGTGCGCCGACGTGACGGATCTGGACGCCGCCGGGATCACCGGCCCGTTCGAGTTGATCCTGCTGACCTACCTGCACCTGCCCGAACAGCAGCGCCGCGCCCTGGTCCGGGACGCCGCCGACCTGCTCTCACCCGGCGGCACCCTGCTGGTGCTCGGCCACGACTCCACCAACCTCACCGAGGGGCACGGCGGCCCGCAGGACCCGTCGATCCTGTTCAGTCCGAACGATGTGATGGCCGACCTGGCCGCGGCGGGCGACCATATCCGCATCCGCGTCGCCGACCGCGTACTACGGCCCACCGAGGCGGGCGATGCCATCGACGCCCTGGTCGTCGCCGTCCGCGCCGTCCCCGACCTGGAACAGCAGGCCATCTCGGTAAACCCGGCCGAGGGTACGTAATTCGTTGCGGCTCAGTGGCTTTCGCTCCACCGGCGCAACCACGGCTCCACGGTCTCGGTGATCAGGTCGAAGCCGCCGCGGAACGAATGTGGTTGGTTGGGGACAACTTTCACCTCGGCCGCGTCGGCGGCGTCCGGGATTCCGAAGGGGTCGCGGGCGCCGTTGATCACGACGACCTCGATCGGCCGCGCGGCCAGTAGCTCGTCGCGGCGCGTCTTCTCCGGCTTCCCCGGCGGGTGCAGCGGGAACGACAGCGCCACAACACCTTTCGCATCGGCATCGATTGCGGTGCGGCAGGCGACCCGGGCCCCGTTGCTGCGCCCGCCCTGGATCAGGGGGACCCCGCGCACCTTCTTGCGCAGTGCGGCCACGATCTCCAGCCAGGCGGCATCCTGCACGCTCGTGGAACCGGGAGCGCGTCGTCCGGCGGCCCGGTAGGGCTGTACGACGCGGGCCACCGCGCCGCCGAGACCCGCCGCGCAGTCGCGCACGGCGAGCAGATCCTTCGCGTCGACCCCGCCGCCCGAACCGTGGGTCAGCAACAGCAGGAACGCCGCCTTCCTCGGCTTGTCCAGCTCGATCTCCGCGGGTCCCGCACTCGTCTCGATGCGCACGCCCAACGGTAACCCGCAGCCCTCCGGACATCGTGAATATGCGGTGCTACCTGGCCTGTTCTGATCTCGGTGGATATCGCCGACCGATGCTCGGAGGCGCGGATCCGGGCGTGACCAGGCCGAAACGCCGGGACCGGACTGTTCATCGCGTCACATCCCCCGCTCAGTCCTTTGAAGGATCCATTACCCGCCGGTAATATACGGTGTAAGTTACCCGCGAGTAGCAGGTTGACGGCTACCCGGTGGAGACAACGGGCGGGAACGGGACAACCGGACCGCACCAACCTCAATGGAGAGAAAAATGGGTCACTACAAGAGCAACGTCCGCGACCTGGAGTTCAACCTCTTCGAGGTCCTGGGCCTGGGTTCGATCCTGGAGAGCGGCGCATTCGGCGATCTGGACGCCGACACCGTCAAGGAGATGATCAACGAGGTCCGCCGTCTCGCCGAGGGCCCGCTGGGCGAATCCTTCGCCGACGCCGACCGCAACCCGCCGGTCTTCGACCCGGAGACGCACACCGTCTCGCTGCCCGAATCGTTCAAGAAGAGCTATCGCACGCTGCAGGACGGCGGCTGGGACTCCTTCGCCATTCACCCAGAGCTGGGTGGTCTCGAGTTCCCGCGCTCCGCCTACTGGGCCATCGCCGAGCTGGTGCTGGGCGCGAACCCGGCCGCGTTCATGTACGCCGCGGGCCCGGGTTTCGCCAACATCTTCTTCAACAACGCCACCGAAGAGCAGAAGAAGTGGGCCAAGATCGCCGTCGAGCAGGGCTGGGGCT
>NZ_BDBV01000103.1 GCF_001613165.1 Nocardia mexicana NBRC 108244 | reverse complement strand
GGCCCGGCCCGAGGGCGCCGGCCCGGGCACCAAGGGTCTGTCGCTGTTCTTCGTGCCGAAGTTCCACTTCGACCACGAGACCGGCGAGCTGGGTGAGCGCAACGGCGTCTTCGTCACCAACGTCGAGCACAAGATGGGCCTGAAGGTGTCGGCGACCTGTGAGGTCACCTTCGGCGGCCACGGCATCCCCGCCAAGGGCTGGCTGGTCGGCGAGGTGCACAACGGCATCGCGCAGATGTTCGAGGTCATCGAGCACGCCCGCATGATGGTGGGCACCAAGGCCATCTCGACCCTGTCGACGGGCTACCTGAACGCGCTGGACTACGCCAAGCAGCGCGTGCAGGGCGCGGACCTGACCAAGATGACCGACAAGTCCGCCCCGCGCGTCACCATCACCCACCACCCGGACGTGCGCCGCAGCCTGGCCACCCAGAAGGCGTACGCCGAGGGCCTGCGCGCCGTCTACCTGTACACGGCCGCCCATCAGGACGCCGTTGTGGCCGAGCAGGTTTCGGGCGCCGACGCCGACCTGGCCGCGCGGGTCAACGACCTGCTGCTGCC
>NZ_BDBV01000102.1 GCF_001613165.1 Nocardia mexicana NBRC 108244 | reverse complement strand
CCTACCAGTACCTGACCGAGTCGCTGCAGACCTTCGGCGGCTCCGGCTTCCTGCAGGACTACCCGATCGAGCAGTACATCCGCGACGCCAAGATCGACAGCCTCTACGAGGGCACCACGGCGATCCAGGCGCAGGACTTCTTCTTCCGCAAGATCGCGCGCGACCGCGGCGTGGCGCTGGCGCACGTGGCCGGGCAGATCCAGAAGTTCATCGACAGCGAGGCGGGCAACGGCCGCCTGAAGGCCGAGCGCAAGCTGCTGGCCACCGCGCTCGAGGATGTGCAGGGCATGGCCGCCACCCTCACCGGGCACCTGATGGGCGCCCAGGAGGACTCCAGCGAGCTGTACAAGGTCGGCCTGGGTTCGGTGCGGTTCCTGCTCTCGGTCGGCGACCTGCTGATCGGCTGGCAGCTGCTGCGCCAGGCCGAGATCGCGATCAAGGCGCTGGACAACGGCGCCGCGGGTGCCGACGAGGCGTTCTACAACGGCAAGATCGGCGTGGCGCAGTTCTTCGCCCGCAACATCCTGCCGGAGCTGACCGCCACCCGCGCGGTGCTGTCCAACCTGGACAACGACATCATGGAGCTGGACGAGGCGGCCTTCTGACCGCCCCGGCACGCGCGAGCTGACCGGCTACCAACAACAAGGCCCCGCAACCGGATTCGCCCCGGTTGCGGGGCCTTGTTGCCGTAACGAACCGCACCTGTGACAGCGATGTGATGAATGTTGTCCGACGCATACTCCACATCGATGGCCCGAAACGGGCAGAATACCCACGGCGCGACCTGATGACGGAAGGGAACGGAGCATGAATCGACTGTCCGCACTTGCCGGAGCATGCGCGGCGGTTGCGCTGCTGGCACTCTCGGCCTCCCCGGCCGGTGCCGATCCCAACAACATCAACCCGATTCCGGGGCTCAACGGCGTCAACGGTCTACCGCGACTGAACGGCGCGACCCAGGCCGTGTATCAGATGACCGGCATGGCCTCGCCGAACAACACCCAGAACAACAACGTGCTCGGCGCCGATCTCGGCATCATGTGGGACGACGGGCGCGGGCAGATGCTCACCGCCTACGGCGACACCGCCGGGCTGGGCATGCCGAACCTGCTGGCGGGCAGCATGTGGGCCTGGCGGTCCAACGTGTTGTTCCGCAGCGCGGCCAATGCCAGCCCCGCCCAGGGCATCCAGTACACGAGCTTCGTCGACAACCCGCTGCCCAGTCCGAAGATCCCGGGCATCGAGATCAGCTTCATCCCGACCGCCGGCATCTCCGTGGGCGGCGTGCAGTACATGAACATGATGTCGGTGCGCGAGTGGGGCGCGAACGGGAAGTGGGACACCAACTTCTCCACCATGGCCGTCTCCGGTGACGGCGGGCAGACATGGGCCCAGCTGCCCAACACCCGCCGCGCCGACGAGGGCGGGGACCACAACTTCCAGCAGGCGGCGTATCTGAAGGCCGACGGCTACGTCTACCGGTACGGCACCCCGGCCGGGCGCGAGAACGACGGATTCGTCTCGCGGGTCAAGGAAGCCGATATCGCCAATATGGACGCCTACGAGTACTGGGACGGCGGCGCCTGGAAGCCGAAGGATGTGAACGCCGCCAAGCCGATCGTCGGCGACGTCGGCGAGCTGTCGGTGATGTGGAACCAGCACCTCGGCCAGTACGTCATGATGACGACCGACCGGGCCAACTCCGTGGTGATGCGCACCGCGCCGTCGCCGGAGGGCCCGTGGACCCCGCCGCGCGTCCTCATCGACACCCGCGAGTTCCCCGCCGCCTACGCGCCGATGATCTACCCGTACCAGACGGGCAGCGACCTGTACTTCCTCGTCACCCAGCACACGCAATACAACGTCGTCCTGATGCGCACGCCACTGTAGGTGAGATTCCGGCCAAAAGCGTGCCGGAAATAAGGTGGTGCGTGCCGGAAATAGGGTGGTGGGACGGCACGCCGGGTGGTCAGCCGAAGGAGACGGCGCCGACGGGTGTGGTCGTCGGCGCGGGGGAGCCGCCCTCCGGCTCGATCGATAGGGCGAGCTTGTCGTCGGCGGCGAATGTCGTCACCAGGGGCGCCGTGGGAGCGGGCAGCCGGGTGAGCACTCCGGCGGAGCGCGGCTGCCCGTCCGGCGGTACCAGCCAGAGCTGGTAGACCCGGCCCGCGGGCGCCGCGGGGACGGCCTCGAAAGCCACCGTGGCCGCGCCCAATTCGGCCGAGGCATGCGCGGTCATGCTGCCGCCGGTGCTTAGCTCGACGGTCGCCGTGCGGGTGTCCGTTTGCTGCAGAATGCGTTCCGCGATCGGTGGCGTCGGCTCGTCTCCGCCCCGGTCGATCGCCACGCCGATGCCGACGACGGCGACGATCAGCGCCGCGGCGGCCGCGGCCAGCCACCGCAGCGGCGGACGCCGCCGCACGAGGGCGAGGGGTGTCGGGGCAGCCTGCGGGGCCTCGTCGAGGCGGGCCATGATGCGGGCCTCCACCTCCGGCGGTGCGGGCTGGGCGTCGAGCGCCGACAGCACACCCATGGTCTCGCGCACATCGCGGACGATTCCGCCGAAGGCGCGGCCGGTCTCGGGAGCCGCGGCGGCGACCCGCTGTTCGATCTCGTCGCGCTCTGATTCGGACACCGCGTCGAGCGCGTACGGATACGCCAGCTCGACCAGTTCTCGGTCGTCGTCGGCCGGGCCGGGCGGTGCGGTGTCAGGCATGGGCAACTCCGGACAGGCAATTGTGCAGCCGCTTCAAGGCATCTCGCATACGGCTCTTGATGGTGGGCAGCGGCACGGCCAGGTGCTCGGCGACCTCGCGATAGGTGCGGCCGCTGTAGTAGGCCAGGGCCACGGTTTCGCGCTGGATGCCGGAGAGCGACTCCAGGCACCGCAGCACCGCCTGCTCCTCCAGGCGTTGTCCGACCGTCTCCACGACGACATCGTGGTCCCGGCCGAGATGGCTGTGGCCGTAGGCCACATCGCGGACGAAGGAGGTCTGCTCGCTGCGCACCCGGTCCACGGCCCGGCGGTGCGTGATCATCATCAGCCAGCCGATCGGTGTCGACAGGTCCGGGTCGAAACGTTCGGCCTTCGACCATACCTGCAGGTACACCTCCTGGGTGGTCTCCTCGGCGGCGGTGCGGTTGCGCAGGATCCGCAACGCCAGGCCGAATACCCGGGGGTTGGTGGCGCGATAGAACTCGGTGAACGCGTGCCGGTCCCCGGATCCGGTCGCGGCGAGCAGCTTGACCAGGTTGTGTTGGCCGTTGCCGCCGTTCCCGGCGCCGGAACTCGGATGCGAGGATGCCGAGCCGGTTTCGCCGGCGGTATCGGGCCGCGCGGCACGATGATGTCGCATCCACACGAATCTCGGATCATCGGTCATGAGTCCTCCTGACCGCGGGCAGGATCGTTCGACGGCCTGCGGCGGTGGAGGTGTCCCGGACGAGAATTTCACAGAAGCGCGGCGTCGATGATCGGTTCCGCCGAACCTGTCCGCTTCCCACCACCAACGACGGAAGCGCTGCGCGTTGCGGAAGTAGGCCCGCCTCGTCCCGCCCTCGACGGAGTCGCTGCGCGCCGCAGCATAGGATCGCCGCGTGCTGCTTTCCGATCGCGACATTCGTGCCGAGCTGGGTACCGGACGGCTCGCGCTGGAGCCGTTCGACGAGAAACTCGTCCAGCCGTCGAGTATCGACGTGCGCCTGGATCGAATGTTCCGGGTGTTCAACAACACCCGCTACACCCACATCGATCCGGCGCAGCGGCAGGACGAGCTGACCAGCCTGGTCGAACCCGGCGACGGGGAGCCGTTCGTGCTGCATCCGGGCGAATTCGTGCTCGGCTCCACGCTGGAGCTGTGCACGCTGCCCGACGATCTGGCAGGGCGGCTGGAGGGCAAGTCGAGCCTCGGGCGGCTGGGCCTGCTGACCCACTCCACGGCCGGATTCATCGATCCCGGCTTCAGCGGCCACATCACGCTCGAACTGTCGAACGTGGCGAATCTGCCGATCACCCTGTGGCCGGGGATGAAGATCGGGCAGCTATGCCTGTTCCGCCTGAGCAGCCCGGCCGAGAACCCGTACGGGAGCAGTGCGGCGGGCTCGAAATATCAGGGGCAGCGCGGGCCGACGCCCTCGCGCGCGTACCTGAACTTCGCGCAGCCCAGCAATTCCTGAGCCCGGCGCACGGCCGGGCCCGCCCCGACTGTGAATGGCTCCAGCCTCGACCGCTGGGATCCTGGACGGCTTCATACCCCAATCGTGGAGCCGAGTCGGATAGTGTCCGATTGGGGCGTTGTCGAGATAAAGGGGCAGGTTGACGGTGACTGTTGAGGTCGAGGCGCCCGATGTGGCGTCCAAGGTCGGGCACTACTACCGCGTGGACGAGCCGTACGTGGTCGGCCGCGAGAAGGTCCGCGAATACGCGCGGGCGGTGCAGGATTGGCATCCGGCGCACTGGGACGAGGACGCGGCCGCCGAGCGCGGATACGACGGACTGGTCGCTCCGCTGACGTTCGTCTCCATTCCGGCGATGGCCGCCAACCGCACGCTGTTCGAGAGCGTGGTGGTCGGCTACGACATGTTCGTGCAGACGGAGCAGGTGTTCGAGCAGCACCGGCCGATCGTGGCGGGGGATCGGCTGATCACCGACGTGGAGCTGTCGTCTGTGCGCCGGATCGCGGGCAAGGACCTGATCACCGTCACGAACACCTTCACCGACGTGGACGGGGAGGTCGTGCACGTCATGCACACCACGGTGGTCGGTGTCGCCGGTGAGGAAGTGGACCCGGGCATCACGAACGCCGTCGAGAACCTGATGGTGCACGACGTGAAGATGCTGGGCCGCAGCGAGGCCGTGGAGACTCCGGCCGACGAGGAGCAGCCGCGGCGGCCCGAGGGGGAGTTGCGACTCTCGCCGCGCGGCGCCGCGCGAACCCCGTCCACGGCAGCATCTTTCGACGACCTCGCCGTCGGTGACGAACTGCCGATCCGGGATGCGCGCCTGACGCGAGGCGATCTCGTCAACTATGCGGGGGTGTCCGGGGATTGGAATCCGATCCACTGGGACGAACCCGTCGCACGGCTCGCCGGGCTGCCGGATGTGATCGCGCACGGCATGATCACGATGGGCCTGGGCGCCGGATTCGTGTCCGCCTGGTCCGACGACCCCGGGGCGGTCACCCGATACCGGGTCCGGCTGTCGAACTACGCGATCGTGTCGGGCCGCGAGGGCGGGCAGATCGAGTACTCGGGCCGCGTGAAGTCGCTCGATCCGGACGGCCGGTCCGGCGTCGTCGCCATCGTCGCGAAGTCCGCCGGGCGCAAGATCTTCGGCCTGGCCACGGTCGACATCCGGTTCCGCTGATCGGGTATCCGAGTGCTGTGCTCGAGAGATTCCGGCCAAAAACGCGCCGGAATGACAGGAGCCTGGGGCGGCGCCGGAATGACGGGAGTCTGGGGCGGCGTCGGAAATGACGGGAGCCGGAGCCGCGCCGGGGTTATGGGTATGCGCTCCTAGGTTTCGATGGCCGCTGCGGTGGATGATGTGTCGCCCGAAGGAGTTCGGCGGAAGTGGGCGCGCGCGGGCTGCGGCGCCCACATCGCGGTCAGGGCGATCAGGGTGATCGTCCACCCGGCGATCAGGGCCAGGTGTACTCCGCTGGTGGGGAACAGGATCCACACCACGAAGCGGCCGGCGAACTGGCTCGCCAGCAGCACGGTTATGGCGATCCGGGCCCAGTTGCGGCCGCGGAGCAGCGGGAGGATCAGGGCGGCGTACAGTGGCGCGCCGATCAGGTGGTAGATCGTGCCGACATTCCAGCCCACGGGCGGGACCAGGTTCACGATGATGTGGTTGATCGCGTGGATGCCGACACCCACGGCGGCCACGCGAATCGACAGCGGCGCTCCCGGCATGGTCGCAGTCCTTTCGCCCGCCGGATCGAGACAGCCGAAACGTTAAGGGCGGCCGCCACTGTCGGTATTGGACGAATGGGACATCGCCAGGAGGCGGGCCGGGGTGGTCGCGGCGAACCGCTGGAAGTCTCGGTTCAGATGGGACTGGTCGTAGTAGCCGAGTTCGCTCGCGAGCCGGCTCAGGTCCGCGGCCGGGGTGCGGACCAGCGTGGTCAATGCGGCCGAGAACCGCATCAGCGAACCGTACGACTTGGGTGACAGCCCGGTTCGGTCGGCGAAGCGCCTGCTGAAATGCCTTCTGCTCCAGCCATATTCGTCGGCTAGAAGGGAAATCGGCAGGGCGCCCCGGGAGTCTCGCAGGCGCCTGATCGCATCCGCGACCATCTCGTCGCGCTCGGCCGTCTCCGTTTGCGGGCGAAAGTACTCCGCTACCAACCGGAATCGTGCGCTCCAGTCCGTGGATTCCGCCAGACGGTAGGTCAGCTGGAGTGCGGACGGCCCGAGAATGTCCGTCAAATCCACTGCGCTGTTGCGTAATTCGTGGAGCGGTACGCCGAGCAGTCGGCGAGCGGCCAGCGGATCGAGCTGTAGCTGAACGCTGACCATCCGCCCGGAGTGTTCGGCGATGCCGCCCCGATCATGCGGGCCGACGACCAGGGGCGTCGGTTCGATCCGGCGCCCGTCGAAGACGCCGTCGAGGGCGAAGACGATCTTCACCGTGCCGCCCGGAATCTTCCTGCGCCGCACCGGTCCCGGTTCGCGCACATCGAAGCCGAAGCACCGCAGCGCCTCGACCCCGCGGAACGCCTGGGGGGGAGAACTGTGCACAACGTGGCACGCCCCCACCTGAAAGGTCCCGCGCAGTTCGGCGAGTCGATCGCCATTCACCTCTTCACCGTACGCATCGGCCGCCCCTCAGACGGCCGATGCGTACGGGACGAAAAGCCCTACTGCCCCGGACCTTCCGGCAGGACATGGTCACCGGACTTATCGGTCGACAGCGCCAGCGAGCTGATGTACTGGATCTCGCCCGCCGGCCCCGGAACCGCCGAGGCGATCATGTCGGGACGTTCGAACTCCAGCCCGGTGACGGCGCAGGGGAGGGTCTCCCCGGACGGGTTGCCGTGCTCGTCGAACATCGGCAGCTCGATGCCGTCGTCGGTGCGGCGCAGGTAGTACTTGCCCTTGGTGGCCAGCGCCGTCAGCGGGGTGGCGACGAAGGCGATCACGACCGCGACGATCGGCGAGTACGGCTTCAGCGCCTCACCCAGCAGCCCGAAGAAGCACATGATCGACAGCACCGCCGACAGCCCGAAGCCGACCAGGCCGACCGGGTTGAAGTCGTACAGCATGCCGCGGCGGAACTCCGGCTGCTTCGGCGAGATCTTCAGCAGATACTTGTTGACCGCGATATCCGTTGCGACGGTGACGATCCAGGCGATGCCGCAGTTGGCGTAGAAGCCCAGGATGTCGTTCAGGAAGTCGAACATGTTGGCTTCCATCAGAACCAGGGCGATCACCAGGTTCAGGCCGAGGAACACCAGCCGCCCCGGGTAGGTCTTGGTGACGCGGGTGAACGAGTTCGTCCACGCCAGCGACCCCGAATACGCATTGGTCACATTGATCTTGATCTGGCTGATCACCACCAGCACCACCGCCAGCGTCATGGCCAGCCAGGACGGCACCATATCGCGGTAGATCTCCAGGAACTGGTGCACCGGCTGGTTGGCGATGTTCTGCGCGCCCGGCAGGCTCGCGATCAGATACACCGCCAGGAACAGGCCGACCACCTGCTTGATCGCGCCGAACACCACCCAGCCCGGACCGGCGAGCAGCATCCAGCTCCACCACTTGCGAGAGTTCTCGGGCGTTTTCGGCGGCATGAAGCGCAGATAGTCGATCTGCTCGGCGATCTGGGCGATCAGCGACAGGCACACACCGGCGGCCAGCAGCGAGCCGGTGATGCTCACCCCGACGCCGTCCTTGCCGCCGTAGGCGAAGAAGTCCCCGATCGAATCCGGGTGGCGCACAACGAGGAACAGGAACGGCAGCACCATCAGCAGCAGCCACAGCGGCGTCGTCCACACCTGCAGCTTGGCCAGCGTGTTCATGCCGTAGATGACCAGCGGGAAGATGATCAGCGTCGACACCAGATACCCCAGCCACAGCGGGATGTGCAGGCCCAGTTCCAGGCCCTGCGCCATGATCGATCCCTCGGTGGCGAAGAAGATGAAGGTGAACGAGGCGAACACCAGATTGGTGACGACCGACCCGTAGTAGCCGAACCCGCTGCCGCGGGTGATCAGGTCCAGGTCGATGTTGTAGCGCGCGGCGTAGTAGGCCAGCGGGAATCCGGTGAGCATGATGAGGACGGCGAAGATGCCGATCCCCAGCAGTGCGTTGCCGGTGCCGTTGGCGATGCCGACATTGGCACCGATGGAGAAATCCGCCAGATAGGCGATGCCGCCGAGCGCGGAGACGCCGACCACCGCCGGGCTCCACTTGCGGTAGCTGCGCGGCGCGAAGCGCAGCGTGTAATCCTCCAGCGTTTCCTTCGTCGCCGCGACAGAGTTCGCCGGGCGGGGTTCTACGTCGACCACAAATACTCCTCAATCCGGCTCTCAACGAGCAGGCTCGAAGAGTGAGGGTCGTGGGTGAATGTAGAGTCGGCTTTTCCGGCCCGTTACGGATCCGTTACGTCACATCATCCCACGATGTGGGATGCAATCGCTCAGCAATTCTGCGCGGCGGCCCGGAGGTACCCGGCGGACTGGTAGGCGAAGTTGTAGGCCCACCTCCCGACCGAGATCGGCGGCCGCGCGTCGACCAGCAGAATTTCCCCGCCCCAGCACTTGCCGAGCACGTACCGCGCCCGGGAGATATGCGGCGTCCACGTCACCACGATCACCCGCTGCCAGCCCCCGGCGCGCGCCCGCGCGGCCAGTTCGCGCCCCTCGCCCCGCGTGGTCCGCGGCTCCGGATCGAAACACTCGACCCGAAAGCTGTATCCGCCGTGACAGATTCGGTTCATCCGCGGGCTGTGCTCGTACGGATCGGAGAACACCACCAGCGGCGCATACCCGTCCCGCGCCAGCCGCAGCCCCAGTTCTTCGCGCCCGTCGTGTGCCCCGCCCAGCACGAGAATCGCATCGGCCCGGGCGGGCGCGTCCGTCCGTGGCCGCACATACACCGGCCACAGCGCCGCCACGAGCACCACGATGCCCACCCCCAGCACCGCTGTGGCCCGACCCCACCTCCTCCGCACCCGCCCGATGGTATCCGCGCTCCGCCCGCCGCCTCGTCGATGTGTACGAGCGTGCCGATTTGTTCGGGGAGCCTGGACGCCGAGGGACCTGAAGGGCCTTGTTGAGCTGCGGGTTTCCACCTGTACATCCGATGTTGCCCGGACACTCGCCCAGATGATGCGGCACGGCCAACCGTGGCGCTTACCAATCGATCATGCGTCTCACGGTTTTCGGGACTG
Source organism: Nocardia mexicana NBRC 108244 (assembly GCF_001613165.1). GTDB lineage: Bacteria > Actinomycetota > Actinomycetes > Mycobacteriales > Mycobacteriaceae > Nocardia > Nocardia mexicana. The sequence continues at coordinate 21,956 of NZ_BDBV01000102.1, read as the reverse complement.
GGTATCTGGGGGCGACGCATGCGGCATGCATGGCGGAGCTCGGGCACGAGGTGGTCGGGGTGGACATCGATCCCGGCAAGGTGGCGAAGCTGTCCGACGGGGTGGTGCCGTTCTACGAGCCGGGGCTCGAGGATGTGCTGCGCCGGAACCTGGACGCCGGACGGCTGCGATTCACCACCTCCTACGAGGATGCGGCCGCGCACGCCGACGCGCATTTCCTCGGCGTCGGCACGCCGCAGAAGAAGGGCGAGTACGCCGCCGACCTGAAATACGTGCACGCCGTGGTGGATTCGCTGGCGCCGATGCTGGAGCGCCCGTCCGTCATCATCGGCAAGTCCACCGTTCCGGTCGGCACGGCGGTGGAGCTGGGCAGGCGTGCGCGGGCCGCGTCCGCCGTCGACGTCGAGGTGGCGTGGAATCCGGAATTCCTCCGCGAGGGCTTCGCCGTGCAGGACACGCTGCGCCCCGATCGCCTGGTGCTGGGCGTCGACCGGGATCGCGAGAACTCGGGCTGGGTCGAGGATCTGGTGCGCGAGATCTACGCCGACCTGCTCGCCGCCGAGGTGCCGTACCTGCTGACCGACCTGGCCACCGCGGAACTGGTGAAGGTCTCCGCGAATGCCTTTCTGGCCACGAAGATCTCGTTCATCAACGCGGTCTCGGAGGTCTGCGAGGCCACCGGCGCCGACGTCACCGTGCTGGCCGACGCGCTCGGCCACGACGCCCGCATCGGGCGCCGATTCCTCAACGCGGGCCTGGGATTCGGCGGCGGCTGCCTGCCCAAGGACATCCGCGCCTTCATGGCCCGCGCGGGCGAGCTCGGCGCCGATCACGCGCTGGCCTTCCTGCGCGAGGTCGACAACATCAATATGCGACGGCGCGCGAAGGTGGTCGATATGGCCGCCAGGGCCTGCGGCGGCTCGCTGCTCGGCGCGAATGTGGCCGTCCTCGGCGCGGCCTTCAAGCCGGAGTCCGACGACGTGCGCGACTCGCCTGCGCTGAACGTGGCCGGAATGATCCAGCTGCACGGCGCGGTGGTCACCGTCTACGACCCCAAGGCGCTGGAGAACTCCCGCAAGGTCTTCCCGACCCTGAACTACGCCACCTCGATCACCGAGGCCTGCGAGCGAGCCGATGTGGTGCTGGTGCTCACCGAATGGGCCGAGTTCACCGCGCTGCGACCGCAGGATCTGGAGCCGGTGGTGCGGGCCCGTTCCATCATCGACGGCCGCAACTGTCTCGAACGCGCCAGCTGGCGCGACGCCGGGTGGGTGTACTCGGGGCTCGGCACATCGTAGGGTGTCTGGCAGGTACAGTGACCCACACGCCCGCGGCGTGCGCGAAGCCCCGCACACACCGCAGCGGACACAGTGTGAAGCGACGCTGGCCATCCGTGTTTCGAAGAGGAGAGGCGGCGGCCTCGCGCGCACGTCGTGGAATTGAAACGAGATGGGCAGCAGATGAGTTCGGTACTGGGAGTCTCGGTGGGGGCCGGCGCCATTCGCGTCGCGCGGCCGCATGCCGGGAATTCCGCCGAGCACTTCGCGCCGGACCGTTTCGACCTGAAGGCAACCCCCGTCGGTGAGCAGCGGCTCGAGGAGGTGGCCGCCGAGGCCGTCGCGACGACCCTCGCCGCCGCGCCCGATATCGCCGCCACCGCCGTGGCCTATCGCTCCGAGCAGCAGGCCCGCACCGTGCGCGGCGCACTGGCCCGCCGCCAGCTGACCAACTACGAGCTGGTGCCGGAAGTCGTAGCGGCCGTGGAGTTTCTGCGGTCCACCGGTGAGCTGTCCGGTCTGCGCACCATCGCCCTGTACGACCTGGGCAGTTCCGGTCTGTCGGTGAGTGTCGTCGATATCGCCAGCCGCCAGGCCACCTACAGCGAGCGCACCAGCGATATCAGCGGCGACTACCTGGATTCGCTGATACGCGAGCAGCAGATCGCCTCCGGCCGGATCGCCCACCCGCCCGACCCGACGGGCCTGGCCGAACTGGACACGCTGTGCCGCCAGGCCAAGGAGCAGCTGTCCACGACGACGGCCGTCGCGTTGCCGTCCGAGCACGGCCTGGTGCTGATCTCACAGGAGAACTTCGAGGCGCTGATCACGCTGGCCGTCGAGTCGTCGGCGCGGATGACCCGCGATGTGATCATGCGCTCGGAGCAGGCGGTGCAGGCCGTGGTCGTGATCGGTGGCTGCGCCGAGATCCCGCTGGTGGCACGGGTCCTGGAGCGGTGGCTCGGGATGCCGGTGCGGGTGCCGGTGCATCCGGAGTCGGTGATCGTGCGCGGCGCCGCGCTGCTGGCCCGCCCGCCGCAGCCCGTCGCCCCGTCACCTTCGGCCTTCGAACCCGAGACCGAGCAGTTGGCTCCGGTGTGGCTGGCGGACGGTTCCGCACCGCGTCGACGGGCCACGGCGCGCGGCCGGGATCCGATGCGGGAGCTGGCGCACGGCCGCCGGCGTGAGCTGAGCGTGGCGGGTGTCGCGGCCGGTGCCCTGGTCGTGGTGGCCGCCCTCGGGCTGGGGCTGGGCTGGGGCCCGCAAGTGCTGCAAGGGGATTCGCACAGCAATTCCGCGCCCAGTTCGGCCGTCACCACCGCCCCGCGCCAGGCCGCGCTGGAACCCTCCGTCGCCCCGCCCCCGGTCGACGCCACCAACGCCTCGGTCGCCCCGCCGCCCCCGGTATGGCAGCCGACCACCACGGAGGCCGCACCCCCACCCCCCAACCCGAACACGATCCTCGTCCCGGGCCTCCCCCCGATCGTCGTCCCCACCATCCCCCCGCTGTTCCCCCCACCGGGCCCCGCCCCCCAGCGCCGCTGACGACCGACCCCCCGCCCGAACAGCCCGGATCACTGCCGGGTGTGCCGGGACGGGCGAGCATGCCGGGCGTGATGAGACGGGCAGGTGTGCCGTGACGAGTGTGATGCTGGGCGGATTGGCCGGTGTTCAGTAGGCGTTGGGGTCGTTGTCCGGGGGTTGCAACCGGCTCGGGCCCGCATTCCAGGATTCTCCGGGGCGACGAGGTGGGAGGCGATCGCTTCGACGCCCGGGTGAGAACCGTTCGCCGGTATGGGGATCGGCCGGATCCGGGCTGGAGTGCCGGGGTGCGTAGCCCTGGTCGGCGTGCGGGTAGGAACGGCCCTCGCCGGGATCGCGCGCGGGGTCGGCGGGGCGGTATGCCCGCAGGCCGTCGGGCGGGGTATCGGCCTCGGCGAGGTCGTCGTCGGATCGGTGTGGCGAAATATCTTCGGGCGCTGGGCGTTGGCGCTGGGCGGGGCGGGCGGTTGCGGTGCCCGCTCGACGGCGCGACCCGGTATCCGGCGTGGTTCGCCGGGGCGCCGGAGCCCCGCTCTTGGCGTGCCGGGAGCGCCGGGGCGCGACGGGAACCGGTGTGGGCTTGCGGCCGAAGGGCTTGGCCAGCAGCACCGCGATCACGGTGGTCAGCGGCACCGACAGCGCCAGGCAGATGCCGCCGACCGCGGAGCGGGTGATCTCGATCGCGACCGCATCGCCGGTCAGCACGTCGCGGAACGAGCGGCCCGCCACCGAGAACAGCAGCAGCAGCGGCAGCGCCCCACCGGCATAGGCGAGGACCAGCGTGTACACGGTGCTGGCGATGTGGTCGCGGCCGACCCGCATGGCGGCGGCGAAAACCTCGCGGCGCGAGGCCTCTTCGTCGAGGGCGGCCAGCTCGAACGCGGCCGACGCCTGGGTGATGGTCACATCGTTGAGCACACCGAGCGAGCCGATGATGAAGCCCGCCAGCAGCAGTCCGGTAATGCTCACATGCTGCAGATACGTGGCGACGTTGGCGTTCTGCTCCTCCGACAGCCCGGTGACATGCGTCGCCTTCAGCACCACCCAGGACAGCACCGCCGCCAGCAGCATGGCGGTCAGGGTCCCCAGCAGGGCGGAACTCGTTCGCAGATTCACTCCGTGCGCGAGATAGAGGACCGCGTACAGAATCAGCGCCCCCGCCACCAGCGCGACCGGAACAGCCGGTTTACCGTCGAGCAGGGCAGGCAGCAGGAACATCACCAGCACCGCGAACGCGAATCCGAGCCCGAGTACCGCGCGCAGGCCGCGCCAGCGCGCGACCACGATGATCACCACGACGAACGCCGCCGCGATGATCGTCAGGGGAAGCCCGCGGGCATAGTCGTCGAACGAGTACATGGTGGTGCCCGCGGGATCAGCCTGCCGGACGATCCGGATGTCGTCGCCGACGCGCAGGTCGGGCTGGCCCGGCCCCGGAGCGATCTCGAACAGCGTGTGCTTGCCCTTGTCCGGCCCCGACTCGATGGCGATCAGGCTGCGCTGACACTGATAGGCGCCGCTGCGCGGCGGATTCGGTGTGTCATCGAAAACCTTGCCGTTGGACAAACTCCCGCACGGCCCGATGTCCTGCATCGACACCTTGCCCGCCTCGGTATGCACGGCCCCTCCGCCACCGTTCTGCATAGGCAACGGAATATCGACATGCTGATTGCTCGGCCACAGCCAGAACATCCCCACCAGCACAAGCACCCCGATGCCGGTCAGCAGCCCCACAACTACCCGCGCCGCAGTGGCCCCGATGGCAATAGGCCCGGAATGATCGTGGTGGTGATGGTGATGGTCGCTCACCCGCGCGAGCCTAACGAAAACCATTGCCGGGGCGACGACCGAGCAGCCAGCACCGCAACGGACGAGCAACTCACTGGTTGGCAATCCACGGGTAGGTAATCCAACGGGACAACTGATTTCGCAAGAACATGGGTAACTTGCCGGGTACGCCCAAAACTCAGCCACTCACTCAACCGCCGCCCGCCAAAGCAGCAGGAACGGCACTCAGTCTGCCCAAAAAACGCGGAGAGGCGGGGGAGCGGGCGGGCCAGGAGGGGCGGCGGAGAGCAGGGGGATGTCTCCGCCGCCCGGGGATTCGACGCCCAGGGGGGGTAGGCGTTCGAACCCGGGACCGAGCGGCCCAGGGGGGTAGGCGACTCGGCCGGGGCACTCTCAGTGCCAAGGACCACTGTACACAAATCGCCGTTCTTTGCGCTAGCTAAGTCTTCAAAAACCGAACTTTTCCGAACTCACGGTCTGTTTCATGACCCGATGAGGTTCCGCCCGGAATTACTGCCGGTAGCTGGCCAGAAAGTTGCCGAATCGCTCGATCGCCACCGATAGATCCCGGGCCCACGGCAGCGTCACGATCCGCAGATGGTCGTGGTGCGGCCAGTTGAATCCGGTGCCCTGCACCATCAGGATCTTCTCCTGCAGTAGCAGGTCCAGGATCAGCTTGGAGTCGTCGTGGATCTCGTGCACCTCGGGGTCCAGCCGCGGGAACGCGTACAGCGCCCCCTTCGGTTTCACGCAGGACACCCCGGGGATCATGTTCAGCTTCTCCCAGGCCACATCCCGCTGCTCGAGCAGCCGCCCGCCCGGCAGGATCAGGTCCTCGATGCTCTGGTGACCGCCGAGGGCGACCTGAATCGCGTGCTGCGCGGGCACATTCGGGCACAGTCGCGAAGACGCCAGCAGGTCGATGCCCTCGAGGAACCCGGCCGCGTGCTCCTTCGGCCCGGTGATCACCAGCCAGCCGGAGCGGTAGCCCGCCACCCGGTACGCCTTGGACAGCCCGTTGAAGGTCAGGCACAGCAGGTCGGGCGCCAGCGACGCCAGCGAGATGTGCTTGGCGTCGTCGTAGAGGATCTTGTCGTAGATCTCGTCGGCGAGCAGCAGCAGCTGATGCTTGCGCGCCAGGTCCACGAGCTGCTGCAGCACCTCCGCCGAATACACCGCACCCGTCGGATTGTTCGGGTTGATCACCAGCAGCGCCTTGGTCTTGTCGGTGATCTTCGACTCGATATCGGCGACATCGGGCTGCCAGCCGGTGGACTCGTCGCACAGGTAATGCACCGGTGTGCCGCCGGCCAGGCTGGTCATCGCCGTCCACAGCGGATAGTCGGGGGCCGGGATCAGCACCTCGTCGCCGTTGTTCAGCAGCGCCTGCATGGTGACCGTGATCAATTCGGAGACGCCGTTGCCCAGGTAGACGTCGTCCACATCGAATTCCGGGAACCCCGGGACCAGCTCGTAGCGCGTCACGATCGCCCGCCGCGCCGACAGGATGCCCTTGGACTCCGAATACCCCTGCGCGTACGGCAGCGCCGCGATCATGTCGCGCATGATCACGTCCGGCGCATCGAATCCGAACGGGGCCGGATTGCCGATATTGAGCTTGAGGATCCGGTGCCCCTCCGCCTCCAGCCGCGCCGCATGCGCGTGTACCGGTCCCCGGATCTCGTACACGACGTTCTGGAGCTTGGTCGACTGCTCCAGGGTCCGCGGGGGCTGATGCGGTGACTGACTGGTAGGGCTCACCTAGTCAATGGTGCCAGCTGGGGACAAACGGGTTTCCCCGTCGTCCCGTAACCGGCCTCACGCCCGAGTCGGTGAACGTTACGAATCGCCCGCCGGGATCATGCCGCGGGCCGCGCTGGCTCCGCAGAATTCCTCTATCCGTTCGTCGAGGTCGCGGGCCTCGACCGCGTCTCGGAACTGCGGGGTGGCGATGCGCTCGCGGACCCCGGCCAGGCGCTGTTCCAGTTGGGCGATGCGCTTGTCCTCGGCCAGGGACAGCACCGGCTGCAGGGCGTCGGCGGCGCCGTCAAGGCTGCCGTTGATCAGGTGTGCCGTCGCGTTGTCCACCCGGGCCAGCGATTCCGCGCCGTAGGAGCGCTGCTCCTCGGGCCCGTTCGCATACAGGTCGATCGCGCGCTGCGTCGCCTGCAGCGCCGGGGCGGCCTGGCCGAGATGGATATAGGTAGCCCCCGCGTAGTACTGACTCTTCGGCTCGTTGAAACCGAATACGCCGCCCACCTCGTCGTGCAGGTCGTCGGTGGTGGTGGTGTCGCGGGCGGAGTCGGCGGAGCGGATGCAGCGCTCGGTGCTGTCGGGGCTGCCCAGCTTGGCCCAGATGCGGGCCTCGATATTGTGCAACCGCACCCGAGCCGTCGCCGACTCGGCGTACTGATGCCCGCTCTGCGCCAGGACCACCGCGCGCCGCGGGCGCTGCGAACCGTATTCGATCAGTGCCTGCATGCCACGCGTCCAGGCGCGTAATCCGTTGTGCCCGCACAGTTCGGCGTAGGCCCAGGCGGCCCTGGCCTGTTCACCGGCGGCATCGTGATAGCCGAGGTCGGTGCTGGCGTTGGCGAGCAGACCCGACAGCGTACCGGCCAGCAGGTACAGATGCGTTGTGTCCGAGGGCCTCTGGCGTCCCTCCAACAATCTGTAAACCCGCCTGCGTACGCGCAGCATCTCCACCATCATCGGAACCGGTGGCACGTGCACATAGTCGTTGGCGATGCGGGTCACGTCGGCGTCGAGTTGCTCCAGAGCGGTGGCACCCACATTGGTGGTCTCGGCCCGACCGGCGTGCTCGCTTGCTTCGTGGGCAGCCGCCATGATCAGATCCCTCTCCGAAATCTCGGCTAACGCATCACCTCTCATCGCACCGGTATCAACTAGTGCCAAAAGCTCCGCGTCGCTCGTATATGTGGCATGCGCCGAATTGTTAAGGCGCACTTCGAATTCAGGCGCGGGTCGATCGATGAGAGGCTGATCGATCAACGCCGCGAACCGTGCCCGCACTACTTCGTCGGACCTGGCAAGAGAAGTGTCCAGCGCGGCCTGATTGACCGGGCGGGGATGCACCCGGAGGCCACCTGCCTCCCACTTCGAGACCAGCCGCTCGTGCACACCGAGGTGTGCTGCGAACTCCCGGATGCTCATCCGCTTGGCATCGCGGAGGGCGCGGGCTTCCTTGCCTGACCACTGCCGGACCACGATGTCATCCCTTCCGCATGAACTCCGTTTTCCATGCTACGAGCGAGTAGTGATCGCGGCCACAGCCGAAACCGAGCTGGTATAAGCGGTTTTCCGGCTTGTAAGGCAGAGGCAGCGGAAGGGCAGCGCAAGGCGGGTGTGCGGGCGTTTCACATCGGGCGCGGAGGCGACAAGCTGAGAGGACGATCGAGGGAGCTCGCCGTGAACGTGGAGAAACTCAGGACCGTCGAGGATTGGGTGACGTTCTATCGCCACGAGTACGGCCTGCCGGTGAACGAGCGCGGCGGTTTCGTGATGCTTCCGATCACCGGTCGCATCGGCATCGTGCACCTGCCCACCGTGCGCGCCGAACGCGTCCGCGACTCCCTCACCGAACAGGGCATGGCCGGTCCGATGCTGGCCCGCCAGATCCGCTGGAGCTTTCTGGTGGCGCCCGACAGTCGTCCCGGCACCCAGGTGCTGGACGTGCTCAACCGCCTGGACATCGGCATTCCCGCCATCGGAAGTGCCGTGATGTTGCCGACCGGTCTCGGACGCTGGACCCGGGAAGGGTGCCGCTGGGTCGTTCCGCCGAGCCGCGACAACAAACTCCCACCGCTGTCGGTGGTCATCACGACCGCCCTGGCGGTGGGAGGCGGGGGCGAGGACTGACCGCAGACCGGTCCTCGTCACCCCCCGCGACCGGGTCCGCCCCACTTGGCAGTCGACGGGGCGGACCCGGAACAACGGGGGTTGCGTGCACGTACACGAATGCGGTTGCGGCACCCCGAGTACCGCAACCGCATTCGTTTCCCTCATCCAGCCGGTTCGGCCGGTTATCGACAGCCCGGAATCATGCCGTCGAGGACCGGATTACACCTTCTGCCAGAGGGCGGGCGTGGCCGAGGGGGTCCAGCCCGGGTCGTGGGCGGTGTGCGACTGCAGGCACTTGTACTGCGCGCCTTCGTAAGTCACCGTGTCGCCGATCTTGTAGTCGCCACCCTGCTTCCAGGCCTGGCCCGCCGGGGCGGAGGTCGGCGCGGAGCTGGTGGTCGGCTGCGAGGAGGTCGTCGGCTGCGACGAACTGGTCGGTTGCGACGACGTGCTGGGCTGCACCGAGGTGGTCGGGTGCTCGTGGCTGGTGGTCGCCGGCGCGCTGGTGGTCGGCTGCGTCGACGTGGTCGGGGCCGGGGCCGTCGTGGACGGGGCCGTGGTGGTCGTGCCGCCGCCCGAGCCGCCGCCACCGATGTTCAGGTCGACGCAGGAGTAGAAGGCATTGACGGTATCGCCGATGTTCCAGACGGCGAGCAGCTTCTGCTTGCCGCTGAACTTGCTGAGATCGACCGAGTGCGTGACCGTGGCGCCGGGCAGCTCGTTCTTGCCGTCGATCTTGGCGACCTCGGTGTCCCCGATGAAGTACTGCCAGTCGGAGGTCCGGTGCTGGGCGGTGTTGGTCCAGGTGAAATCGACCTTGCTGCCGACGTCCTGGACCTTCCAGCCCTTGCTGTCGTCGTCGAGTTCCGGATACTTGTCCGCGCCGCAGCTCTTCAGGCCCTTCGGGCCCTCCACGCTCTGCGGTTCGTAGCTGATGTCACCGCAGGACACCTGGCCCTGGGCGCACTGGGCCTGGCGGCTCAGCGGCGAGGAGACATAGCCGTGCGCACTCGCGGTGGCGGTGGGTAGCACGGCGATGAGGATCGGCGCGATTCCGGCGGCGGCGCCGACGATGGACAGCATTCTTTTGCTCACTGATGCTCCTTGTGAGAGATTGTGGGACAGCGCAGCCGGCATGCCGCCCCGTGATCGCTATGTGATTGTCCCGTGATGCGGTCAGGACGGTTTTGCATGAAAGTAATGCTCTAAAACCTAGGTGTTTAGAACCTAAGTCGCAGCAATCTGTCAGTCAAACGTTCGATGGGGCACTCGTCACAGGTGGGCCGTTGTCCAAAAATTGACTACCGGATCTAGCTGCTGAAATAGCAATACCGGATTGCCGACGGTGGATCGAGACATGCTTCTGGTCGGTCGATTTGTTTGCTGGCCAGCAAACTTGGCGGTTACCTCATTGCGCTGTGTGCAGCCGGTATCCAGGGTGAACGGAATGCGAATCCGTTATGGACTCGGATTTCGTTCGAAACTACAGTTGCCGCGTTCCGCGGGGTCTCGGCGCCGGGGGAGCTGTCCGGTGCTCGGGCTCGCCGGATGCCGGGCGGAGGCATCGCCCGGGTGGTCCGGACCCTGTGCCCCATCCGTGTTCCGGGGTGGGCCCGTGCCGTCGCGGGTGTCTGCGCCGCCTCTGGGCTCGGCCCGGCGGTGCATGGGCTGGGGGAGCTGCGATCGATTCGGAAGGTTTCGCGGAATGGAGCCGGGGTATTCGACTGTAGCCCGCCACCATTCTTTGCCCGCTCTCCGGCGAAACGCTCGCACCGCATTAGGAACGAGATCGGCGAGGTGTCCCAGCTCGTTACTTTTCCGGAACTGTGGTGTAGATCACAGGGTACCTGAACGCTTGCTGGTTCCAATCCTCAGCGGCGGGCGAATCGATAATGGAAATCATGATTCTTGCCGGGTTCGGGCGGCGCGGCTCAGGCGCCGCTTTCGCTTAAAGTGTAGGAATCTCCTACTTAACATGCCGTGTGCTGAGCGTTTGCGTCCACGCGGATGTGATCGGCGATTCGTGCCGGTCCGGTCGCGTGGCCCGGTGCGGTCCGCGCGGGCTTCGAAGGTGAGGCTTCGGAGTTGAACGATTCGTTAACACGCAGCAACGGTGATCGCTGAGTGGAGCTGAAACTGCAGGTAGGACCGGTCATGGGCGGCGTGGTAGGAATCCTCGTGTCGACGGCCGGTCCGGGCGTCGGCCGAGCGGGCGCCGGCATTTCGCGCCGATTCCGCGGTGAAGATCGATCGAGGGGAATGTGATTCCTGATGAAGAAGATTCGTGTGCTCGGCGTTTCCTGCGTGGCGGCCGGCCTACTGCTGGCCGGTGCGGGAGTGGCCGGAGCCGACGGCGGGACCCCCACCCCGACGCCGGATCCGTCGGGCGGCACCGGTTCGTCGTCGCTCGTGCTCGAGCTGGCGAAGCTGTTGGCCACGGGTAGTTCCTCTACCAAGCCGACGCCGACTCCGTAGCACGAAATGAAAATTGCCCCATCGCAAGCGATGGGGCAATTTGTGGAGCGATGGGGGAATTTGTGGAGCGATCGGGCACTGTGTGGAGCGATCGGCAATTTGTGGGGTGACGGGACAACTTGTCGTTGTCCTCATATGAAGTTGTATGCCGCGCTACGGGACGTAGCGCGGCATTTCCGTCAGCTCTTGCGGCCGGGTGCCTTGGCGCCGGACTTGAAGCCGAGGCCGCCGGGCTTGGCGGTCGGCGGGGGTGCGCCGTTGCCCTTGTCCGAGGACGACTCGGTGGTCGACGCCGCCGCTGCGGAATCGGTGCCTTCGGCGGGTGCAGCCGACTCGGAGGCCGGTGCCTGCTCGGGCGCCGAATCCTTCTCGTCCGCAGCAGGTTCGGCGGCGGGCTTCGGCGCGCCGGGCGCCTTCGCTCCCGGCTTCTTGAAGCCGGACTTCATCGCCAGCCCCTTCGGTGCCACGGTCGGCTTGGTCTCCGTCGAACCCGGCTCGGCGGCAGCGGTTTCCGCGGCGGGCTCGGCCGGGGCGGCCTCCTCCGTCGGGGTGGATGCCGCCGGGGTGGCGGGCTTCGCGCCGGGCGCCTTGGCCGCGCCCTTCATGGCGAGTCCCTTGCCTCCGGGCGCCTTGGCCCCGCCCTTCATGCCCAGCCCGCCGGGCTTGGCGGTCGGCGCCGCGGGAGCCTCGGTGGTCTCGGCCGATTCGGTGGCCGGAGCGGCCTCGCCCGCAGGCGCTTTCGCGCCGGGGGCCTTCGCCCCGCCCTTCATGCCGAGTCCCTTGCCTCCGGGCGCCTTCGCCGCACCCTTCATGCCCAGGCCGCCGGGCTTGGCGGCGGGCGCTGCGGGGGTCTCGGTGGACTCCGCCGCCTCGGCGGCCGGGGCGGCGGATTCCTTGGCGCCGGGCGCCTTGGCGGCGCCCTTCATGCCCAGGCCCTTGCCGGGCGCCTTGCCGCCGCCCTTCATCCCCAGGCCCTTACCGGCCCCGGCATTCGCCGGGGAAGCGGAGGACGACGAGGCCGGGGAAGTGGAGGCGTCCGTGGAGGCGGACGAAGAGGGCGCCGGGGTGGCGGCCGCAGGCGACGGCTCCGGTGCGGCCTGCTTCGGCTCCTGGATCACCTTCAGGTTCTCCGACAGCGTGGTCGGCTCGGCCCGCTCGATCGAGTTCAGCATCAGCTGCGCCACGTCGACGACCTCGACACCCTGGCCGACCTCGCCGGAATCCTTCCGCGCGGTGACACCGTCGGTGAGCATCACGCGGCAGAACGGGCAGCCGGTGGCGATCATCGACGGCTCGTTGCCGCCGCCCAGGGCCGCCAGCGCCTCGTCGGTGCGGTCGAGGTTGACGCGCTTGCCGAGCTGCTCCTCCATCCACATGCGGGCACCACCGGCGCCACAGCACATCGACCGCTCGCCGTGGCGCGGCATCTCGGTCAGCGTCGCGCCGGACGCACCCATCAGCTCGCGCGGCGCGTCGTAGATCTTGTTGTGCCGGCCCAGGTAGCACGGGTCGTGGTAGGTCACCTTCTCGCTCACCGGGGTGACCCGGATCAGCTTCTGCTGCCGCACCAGGCGGTTCAGCAGCTGGGTGTGGTGCACCACCTCGTAGGTGCCGCCGACCTGCGGGTACTCGTTGTTCAGCGCGTTGAAGCAATGCGCGCAGGTGACGACGATCTTCTTCTTCGCATCCTCGACACCCTCGAACACCGAGTTCAGTGTCTCGATGTTCTGCATCGCCAGCTGCTGGAACAGGAACTCGTTGCCCGCGCGCCGCGCCGAGTCGCCGGTGCAGGTCTCCTCCTGGCCCAGCACCATGAACTTCACGCCCGCGGTGGCCAGCAGTTCGGCGACCGCCTTGGTGGTCTTCTTGGCGCGGTCCTCGTAGGCGCCGGCGCAGCCCACCCAGAACAGGTACTCGTAACCCTCGAACGTCTCGGCGTCCTTACCGAACACCGGAATGTCGAAGTCCAGCTCGGAGATCCAGTTGAGCCGGTCCTTGGCGTTCTGACCCCAGGGGTTGCCCTTGTTCTCCAGATTCTTGAACAGGCCCGCCAGCTCGGAGGGGAACTCCGACTCGATCAGCACCTGGTAGCGGCGCATATCGATGATGTGGTCGACGTGCTCGATATCGACCGGGCACTGCTCCACGCACGCGCCGCAGGTGGTGCAGCTCCACAGCACCTCCGGATCGATGATGCCGCCGACGTCCTCGCCGCCGACCAGCGGACGCTCCGCCTCGGCCTTCGCCGCATCCGAAATCTTCGCCAGCGCAGCCTCGTTCGGCTTGCCGTCGGCGTCGACCAGGCCGACCTCGTCACCGCCCATATCCTTGCGGCCGCCGGCCAGCAGGTACGGCGCCTTCGCCTGCCCGTGGTCGCGCAGCGACATGATCAGCAGCTTCGGCGACAGCGGCTTACCGGTGTTCCACGCCGGGCACTGGCTCTGGCAGCGGCCACATTCGGTGCAGGTGGTGAAGTCCAGCCAGCCCTTCCAGGAGAAGTCCTCGACCCGGCCCGCACCCAGGGTGTCGTTGTCGGGGTCGATCTCCTCCATGTCGACCAGGGCCTTGCCCTTGGACATCATCGGCTTCGCCGCGCCCAGCGCGACACCGCCGTCGTCCTCACGCTTGAAGTAGATGTTGAAGAAGGCCGAGAACCGGTGCCACGCGACACCCCAGTTGATATTGCGCCCGACCAGCAGCAGGAAGGTGCTGCCCGAGACCATCTTGACGAATGCGAAGACCGACACCATCGCCACGCTGGAGGGCAGCAGCTTGGCCACCTGCATGGTGAAGAAGTCGCTCCACACGGTGGCGTGGCCGTAGGTGGCGATCTTCCCGGCCTTGACCAGGGTCATGCCCAGGCCCTCGATCAGGACGATCAGCTCGATCGTGTACGCGGGGCCGAACTTCGAGCCGCTGAACCGCGACAGCCGCTCCGGCACGCGCGGATGGTTGAGCTGGCGAATGATGATCAGCGTCAGGATGCCGATCACGGTGCCGATGCCGAGCAGCTCGTCCCACAGGTGATAGATGCCCCAGCCGCCGATGATCGGCCAGTGGAACTCGGGATCGAACGTCTGTGGATATGCCTCGAAGTACAGGATGAATCCGCCGAGGAATCCGATCATCACCAGCCAGTGCGCCCAGCCGACGGTGCGGAACTTGTTCATCCGGGTATGCGCCAGGAACTCGACGAGCATCGTCTTGATGCGCGGGAAGAACGGCCGCCAGCGGTCCGGGGCGGGCTGTCCGATCATGATGGCGCGGACCATCTTGCCGACGCCGCCGAAGAATGACGCCCAAGCCACAAGGCTGAACGCCACTCCAATCACGCCCAGCGTCACTGTCAGGGCATTCATGTCGCGACCTTCCTTCGGTTCAACGAACATCCGACGGCGGGGCTGTTGCCGTGGACGGTTGCACGCATCTTAACTTCCAGTAAGTTACCCGCCGGTAACTTACATGTCTACCCTATGATCTCAGCCGGGAAATGGCCCCAGCTTGCTGGGGCTTGACCCATGCCGAGGGGTGTGACAGTGCACACTTTTCGGTTTGATTCTCGGCCGGGCCGTCCTGGGTATTTACTCGGGCACGGTTCGACCAACACGGTAAAACCCGGCAAATCCGGTCCATAACGCAGGACAGGCTTAGTTCCACTGGCGGAAAACGGATCTCGCTTCTGGCCAGCTATTGAACTAGGCTCACGTCGTCCTGCCTGCTGTACGCATCATCACACCGCTCGGGGAGGGTCTCGCAGGTCGCTCGGACGGAGCAGCGACTTGAGGGATGCGTGGGCTCTCGCGGTTTGATGCGTGCCGCTACCTGATGATGGATTGGATAACCGAATGAAGTTCCGCAGCGCTACTGCGGTGGGCGCCTTGGTAATTGGCGCCCTGACCGTGGGTTTGGGCACCGCCCACGCCGAACCCGCGGCACCGGCCGAGAAGACCATCGGATACTCGGTCAAACAGGAAGACAAGGCCGCTGTGGCCCGTCTCGGAGCCGGGGGAACCTTCGAACTGACGAAGGCCGAGACACCCGCGGCGCCGAATGCCACGGCATCCGAGATCGCCGGCAAACCCGCGGAAGATGCGCCGACCCTGGTGAATCTCAAGGACGACAAGGGAAGCACCGTGCTGAGCTTCCCGCTGGCGTACTCGATTGCCGGACAGCAGATTCCGGTCAAGGCGGAAGTCAAGGACGAAGGCAAGACCCTGGCGGTCACGCCCGAGCGACCGGCCGGATTGCCGACCGACCAGCCGCTCAACGTCAAGCCTGTCGTCAAGCCGGTGGCGTCCAATGTGGAGAACCAGCGGGCGCTGGGTGAATTCTCCACCTACTTCGGTCTGGCGACCGCGATCGGAGGATTCGTCGGCACCGCCATCGGCGCGGTGGTCGGCTGTGCCCTCGGTCTGCTCGGTGTCATCGTCGGATGTCTCGTCGGTCTGCCGACCGGCGCGGCCATCGGCGGAATCCTCGGGACCGTTGCCGTCGGTGGGCCGACGCTGGTGGCCGCGGGTGTCGAACTCATGAACACCCTGAACGCACCGCCCGGCACCACCCGGTACACCGACGAGGCCATGGAGAAGCAGCAGCAACAGCAGCCGCCTGCCTAGTCACACAGTTTCACCCGAATCGGCCCGCTCTTTCAGGGAAGAGCGGGCCGATTCGTGTTCGGGGAGAGCGTGCCGGGCGGTTTCGACTAGGCTCGCCTGGACGTATGCACCGTACGTACCTTCATCCGCGCGGCACTGCCGGTTCGCGCGAGGTGAGGCTCACAGGGCGAAGGTACGCACGATGCGTCCTGATGAGGGATTGGAAGATCTATGAAGTTCCGCGCAATGACCGCGGTCGGTGCCGTGGCCATCGGTGCCATGACCGTCGTGGCGGGTACCGCGTACGCCGACCCGGCGCCCGCCGGACCCCAGGGCGATTACATCGATTACGGGTCGGTGGTCGAGGGCCGGACGGTCGTCACCAAGCTCAAGGGGGGAACGTTCGAGTTGGTCGACAGGCCGTCGGCCGCGCCCGGCGAGGCACAGCAGATCCTCCGCGTGGCGAATCGCGTCGGTGACGTGGCACTGGAGATGCCGCTGAGCTTCCGCGTCGGCGGCGTGCCGGTTCCGGTCCGGGCCACGGTCGAGGATTCCGACAGGGTCCTGA
This sequence comes from Nocardia mexicana NBRC 108244, assembly GCF_001613165.1. GTDB lineage: Bacteria > Actinomycetota > Actinomycetes > Mycobacteriales > Mycobacteriaceae > Nocardia > Nocardia mexicana. The sequence continues at coordinate 5,850 of NZ_BDBV01000102.1, read as the reverse complement.
AGGTGACGCCGGAGCAGCCGGACGGCCTCGACACCTCCCGCCCGGTCACCGGCATCGTGCAGCCGATCGCCTCGGATATCGAAAACCAGCGTGCGATCAACGATTTCACGACGAAGCTCAGCCTCGGTGCGGGCGCCGGAACGGTCATCGGCGCGGTCATCGGGGTCGTGCTCGGCATCGGTGTCGGCGCGGTGCTCGGCCTGGCCACCGGTGCCGCGGTCGGATGTGTGGCCGACGCCGTGACCCTGTGCGTTCCCGGACTGATCGTGGGCGGCCTGGTCGGCGCCGTCGCCGGAACCGTCGCGGGCGCGGTGGGGCTGGGAATCGTCGGTGCCGCGATCGGCAGCGGACCGACGGTGACCACCGCCGGCGTGGAGATGATGAACACCCTGCAGGCTCCTCCCGGCACCACCGCGTGGGCGGATCCGGTGGGCCCGCCGTCCCGGCCGATCGGGCCCGTACCCGACGGCCCGCCGATGGCGGACAACACCAAACCGCGGTAACCGATCAGCTCGTCGAACCGGCCCGTTCTCTGCGGAGAGCGGGCCGGTTTCGTTGTGAATATTGCTGTCCCAGTTGATATCCGCCGGATCATCGGAATCGGACCCGCGCCGGATCCGCGTCGGCTACGCTCACGGCGTTCTGCTCGTTGTTTGTGCACTTTCACACTTGGTCGGGGTAGGTCCGCGAGCGCGCGGTCCTGGTAGTTGCGTGGGTGGTCCCAGGGAAGGTGCGCGGCTGTCAGGGATTGGAAGATCGCATGAAGTTCCGCAGCGTCACCGTGGCCGCTGCCGTGGTCGTCGGCGCGATGACCACGGCTCTCGGTACCGCCCACGCCGACCCGGTTCCGGACCGGCATTCGATCGATTACTCCGCGCAGCTGGTGGACAAGACGGTCGTCACCGGTCTCACCGGCGGCACCTTCGAATTGGTCGACAAGCCCGGGGAGACTCGGCAATTCATCGGTATCAGGGATTCCGCGGGCACGATGGCTGTCGAATTCCCTCTCGATTTCCGGGTTTCCGGCCTGCCGATTCCGGTTCGACCCGTGCTGCGGGACGGCGGCCGGGTCCTCGAACTGACGCCGGAGCAGCCCGTCGGCGTACAACGGCTGTCCACGGCCCAGCCGGTCGCCTCCCCGCTCGAGAACGGCCGGGCCATCAACGACTTCTCGTCCCGGCTCGGCGTCGCCGCCGCGATCGGTGCCCTGATCGGCGGGGCCGTCGCCGGTGCGATCGGCTGCGTCATCGCCGTTCTGATGCTGTGTGTTCCGGGCGCGGTCGTCTTCGGCGCGGTCGGTGCCGTGCTGGGGGCCGTCGCCGGTGGCGGCCCCGCGGTGATCAGGGACGGCGTCGAGCTGATGCAGACGCTGCAGGCGCCCGACGGCACCACGCCCTGGGCGGATCGGCCGGGCGAGAACCCGCCCAGCTGACCGGCGGTCCCGTCACACCGGCAGTTCCAGGCTACCGGTGAACGACACCTCGCCCCGGCGCCGTCCGAGGCGGCCGAACGACCGCTCGGCCACCGTGAAGGTGCCGTCCTCGCGGACCAGCAGCACTGTGCTGCATCGGGTTCCGTGCATGGCATCGGCGACGAAGCGGGCCGAGACCGCCCGCTCGCGCCGCTGCGACAGGCCGGTCTGCGGGAGTTCGTCATCGGAGGCGACGGTGCGGTCGGACAGCACGTCGAAATAGCCCGCCACATCGCCCGGATCGGCGTCGATCGCGGCGCGCAGGGCCACGAGCCCGTCACGGACCTTCGGCCAGGCCGCCGCCCCGTTGTCGGTGTGGATCACCGCGGTGCCGTTCTCCGCGGAACCGAGCAGGGCGCCGTTGGATACGCCGTGCAGCCCCGCGGCGAGTTCCAGCGGTGCGTGCGCACTCCGATTGCTGTGCCACCACAGCGTTTCCAGATCGGAGACCACCAGGTTGTAGCCGTTGTAGTCGTCCGGTGCCGCCGCGACGCCGCGCACGAACTTCTCGGGGCCCAGGTCGCCGCGCAGGTAGTCCATCAGCAGCGCGCCGCGCGAGCGAGCGTCCGTGCGCGCCTCGTTCGGCCCGCGCACGTTCGTCACGGTGGCGAAGCGGTGCCGCGACGGCAGCAATCCCAGCCAGGTGCCGGGAATCGCATTGCCCGCCCCCAGGTCCCGCCCCGCCAGCAAACCCGGCTCCTCGGGCCACCACCGCATCGATTCGGTTGGGCGGGAGTAGAACTCGTCCCGGTTGGCCGCCACGATCAACCGGTACTGCGGGTGAGCCCGCCAGCCCACCAGAACCAAACACATGACTCCAGCATGCCCGACAGCACACGGGCCGCGATACGGCCCTGCGCTGCCGCTGGACTGCCCGGCACAGCAGAAGGGCCGACGGCGCGGTCGCCGTCGGCCCTTTCACTGTCGAACGTCGCTCAGCTGGTGCGCACCCGCAGACCCGGGTTGTCGGAGAGCACCACGCTCACCGGCTGCGCGAACAGCTGGGGAGCGTTACCCGTCAGCGCGCCGATGATGTTCGGGATCTCGCAGATCGGGTAGTCGGCCACCGACGAGGCGCTGGAGATGCCCAGGGCCTGGGTACCGGTCACGATCGGGCCGCCGCTGTCACCCGGCAGGGCGCAGATGTTGACCGAGAACGCCTGGGTGAGGTCGCGATCGCCGACCTGCACCGTCTGGTCGACCGCGTTCACCACGCCGCAGGAGAAGCCGGTGCGCGAACCCGACTTGCAGACCGGGGCGCCCACGACCGGGGTGGCCACCCCGCTGATCGCGATCGGCGCTCCGTTGCCCTGGCGAACCATGTTGTTGGAGAACCGATCCCGGGCGGCGTCGTCGATCGCGACGATCGAGTAGTCCTGCTCGCCCAGCACCGACTTCTGGAACGTGCCCAGCTGCGCGCCGGTCTTGTTGCCCGGCAGCAGCTCGAACATGCCCGGCGCGTTGGCGGTGCCCGCGGCGGGGATGTTCGGATCGCAGTGACCCGCGGTGATGTTCACGATGTTGTCGTTGCGGTCCAGGCCGTTGAACCCAGCCGAGCAGACCAGCTTCATCTTGCCCGCCACCGACGCGTAGCCGTCACCGCCCGCGTAGGCGCCCGGGCCCTGTTCGCCGGCGATCGGGGTGGCCTGCGCCACGTCGGACTCCTCCGGGCCCACCGGCGCCTTCGGCATCACGATCACCCGGGCCGGGTCGACGAAGCCCGGCATCGGCAGCCCGGCCTTGTCCACCCGCACCGCGATGCTGTTGTTCACGGTGTCCACGACGACGCCGCGCACCGCCTGCGCGACCGCCTCCGGCTGGGTCGACAGCCACTGCTGGAAGGCGTTCTTCTCGCTGCGGAGCACCGTCTCGCTCTTGGCGACGTCCTTGACCTGGAAGCCGGCGTCCTGCGCCGACTTGCGGGCGGCGTCGGACCCCTGCCCCTGCGCCAGTGCCACCACTGCCTTGCCGGCGTCGTCGAGCCACGCGCCCGCGAACGCCTGCGGGTACTGCCGCTGCGCGTTGGTGGCGAAGGCGCCGACCTTCTGCGCGACGTCGGCGCGGTGCATGTACTCGTCGGGGGAGATGTGCAGGTCCCGAGTCACGGCCGAGATCAGGTCGGTCGGGAGGTTCGGTGCCGGGGCGGGGACCGGTTCCGCGGAGGCCGTCGCCGCCAGCGGTCCGAGGACCAGCATCGACGCCGCGACCAGTGGGAGGGCGCGGCGATTGCGACGGCGGGTGTGCGGGTGCCTACCCGCGGCGGGCGGCGAAAGACGGATGCGTGGCAGGAGCATGTGCCGACTATATGGGTTGTGCACGGTTATGCCTACTTATCCCGGGGTCTATTTCAGTTGACACTCGGACATACCGACACGGTGTCAGGGTGTTACGCGAATAGTTCATCAGTCGTTCGGCTTTCACCCGGCGTTCGGACGGGTGCGAACCGAGACACCGGAGCCGAGTCCGCCCTCGGAGCCGGCGTCGATGTCGGCGAGGATCGCCCGGATCGGAATTCCGAGCGACGCGGTGCCACCATACTGCGCCAGACCGATGTTGGCCTCGCCGCAGTCCGGCGCGTCGGCCGCGTTCGACCCGCTGGTGATGCCCAGCGCCAACGTGCCGGACACGATCGCACCGCCGCTGTCGCCGCCGAGCGTGCAGGCCGAACTGGCGAACCCGCGCACGGTCTTCGATTCGCCCGTCGACGTGAACAGCTGCGTCTCGACCCGGTCGGCCACCACGAAACCACAGGTGAATGTGGAGGATTGGCCCGATTTGCAGATCGGTGCGCCGACGACGGGCTCGGCGGTGCCGGTCACGGTGAGGGTGGTGCCGTTGGCGCCGCGCACCGACGGCTGATCCATACCGGCCTTGACCGCACGGTCACTCAGCTTGATCACCGAATAGTCCAGGCCGCTGTGGCCGCCCACCCGGGCGCGCACGAAGGTGCCGAGCTTGGGGCTGGACTTGAGGTCGCGGATATTGGGCAGGTAGACGTCGGCCTGGCCGTCGCCCTTGTCGAGATTCGGATCGCAGTGTCCGGCACTGATATTCAGCGCATTGCCCGCGGCGTCGGTGCTGTTGAATCCGAAGGAGCACACGTCCACCGCCTTCAGTTCCGCATTGTCGAGTGCGGTCGGCGCGCTGATGTAGGTGTCGCCCGCCATCGGGCGCCGCTCCACGGGTCCGCCGCCGTTGGGCGACAGCACCACCTTGATGTTGGCGATCAGCGTCGGCAGGTTGAGCAGATGCCCGGCCGGGGTGTTGGCGACGCTCAGCACCAGCTGGCTGTTGAGGAAGTCGATGCCCACCGAATTGATGGCCGTGGAGATTTCGCGCGGCAGGCCGCCGATCCAGCCGACCAGCTGATCGAGCGAGGACTCCAGGCTGTTCGCGTTGATCGGCGCCAGCCGGGTCTGGTAGCCGTCGGAGGCGGCGACGTGCGCCGCGTCGAGCGAGGTGACCGCGACGATCGGCTTGCCGTCCGGGCCCATCCAGGCGCCCGCGAAATCGTCGGGGCGCTCGGAGCGGAATTCGTGCGCGTAGGTGCGTAGCTGCTGGGCCCGCGCGGAACGGTCGAGGTATTCGGCCGGTGACATCTTCAGGTCTCGAGTGATGGCCTGCGTCAGCTCCGGAGGCAGCTGATCGGCGTTGAGCTGCACCGCATTCGGTGCCGGTTCCGCTAGCGCAGGCTGAGAGCCGATCCAGGGACCAAGGAGAACGGTCGAGGCGAACGCAACCGCGGCAGCTTTGACCGTGGCGCGAGGCGCCGGCAACTTGCGCATGAAGTCCCTTCGTCAGGCACCGTTGTGCCAGGTGAATCCGCGGGCGGTAAACCGTTGTGGGGCACCGGCCCTCGTCCTGCAGCAGACCGAGTGTCCGGTCGGGCGCCGGTGACTCGGGTCAGCGCTTCACTTTAGGGCACAAATGCGCGGAGTTCGCTACGAAACGATCACGGAGTTCAGCCGTAGGGCTTATCCAGTGTCGGGTACGGCAGCCAACTCGGGATGGGCACGTACGGCAGCAGCGGAGTCGGGGTGCGGCGCGGGGTGGTCGGAGTGGGCCGCGGGGTCCGCGTCGGCGAGGTGGTCGTCGGCGGCGGCGGGGGCGGGGCCGGTTCGGTGGTCGGCGGTGGCGGCGGGGGAGCGGGCTCGAGGGTCTCCGGCTCCGGAGTGGGTTCCACGATGATGGTCGTCGGCGGCGGGGCCACGAAGACGGGCGGTGGGGCGGCGGTCGTCGGGACGGGCTCGGACCGGGCGTTGGGTAGCGGCGGGACGGGAGTGGCGGGCTCGTCGCGCATCAGCAGCATTCCGACGCCGCCGAGCACCAGGCCGACTACCGCGGCCGCGGCGACCAATAGGAGGGTGCGGCGATTGCGG
>NZ_BDBV01000101.1 GCF_001613165.1 Nocardia mexicana NBRC 108244 | reverse complement strand
CCGACCTGCCCACGCTCCGCGCCGCGGCCGCTCGGGCCGACGGAGTGATCCACCTGGCCTTCGGCAACGACTTCAGCAGCGCCGCCGCCGTCGCGGACGCCGTTGTCGAGGAGGGCTCCGCCCTCGCCGCGCTGGGCGAGGAGCTCGTCGGCAGCGACCGCCCGCTCGTGACGGTCTCGGGTACGCCGCCGGTGCCGGGCCGCGCATCCACCGAAGCCGACCCACTGCCGACCGACGGACCCGTCGGCGGTCGCAGTCTGTCGGTCACCGCGGTACTCGAGCTGGCCTCGCGCGGCGTCCGCAGCGCGGCCGTACGGCTGCCGCGCACGGTGCACAACGAGGGCAAGGGCGGGTTTGCGGGCCTGTTGACCGATGCGGCCCGGCGCAGCGGAGTGGCCGGTTACCCCGGCGACGGCGCCCAGCGCTGGCCCGCCGTGCACGCGCTCGACGCGGCCGTCCTGTTCCGGCTGGTCCTGGAGAAGGCACCAGCCGGGACCGCATGGCACGCCGTGGACGACGAGGGCGATGCCGTCCGCGATATCGCCGCGGTCATCGGGCGCAGGCTCGGCCTACCGGTGAAAGCCTTGCCGCAGGAGACATTCGGCCCCCTCGGCCCGATCTTCGCCCTCGACCAGCCCTCCTCGAGCACCCACACCTGCCGCACACTCGACTGGCACCCCACCCACCCCAGCCTCCTCGAGGACCTGGAGAACATCCAGCCCTGACCGTCCGGGATCCGCCCGAGGAGATCCTGGAGTCCCTGGCTCGATATTGTCGCCGCACTTCCGGCGCACTTCCGGCGTAAGAAACTCGCCCGCCTACGCTGATTCCACCGGGACCGTTCCGCTGCCACCGATGCGGTGGCCTCGGTGGAATGTTGTGGCCCACTGCACGTCTCGATCCATTTGATCGCGATCGGGATATCAGCAAAGACTGTTCTCAGCCGAACCAGAACAGGAGCATCGAGCCGACTTCCAACGTGAGCACAATGGCGCCCAGGGTAATGCCCGAAGACGTCACTCGTTTTCCAGTTTCGGTTCCCCTCCGCACTTTGACCTTCGCGCCGATGCCGAGGATCACGGCGAACAACCCGAGCAACACTCCCGCACAAAACACCGGCGCGATAGATATCAAGGTCATCCAGAAGTACCCCTCGTCGTCGCTGACGACGACAAACGCGAAAGCCGCGACTATCAGACAAAACGACAGCACGGCAAGGATTCCCAAGGTCCGCGAGAGGTCGGCAATCGCCCTGGTCCTATCACGCTGCGCTTCCTCAGCCATCGCGGACCTCCTCTTCCCTGCAACGATCACTTCCGATGCTGCCAGACGACAAATTCCACCAATGCGCTGCGCCGGAAATTCGTCACTGAAGTGTCGACTTGGGCAAGGCATCGCCGCGGGTGAGGAGCAGATCGGCCTGCTCGGTGATCGGGCCGGTGAGCGGGGTCGGCGCGAGCGGGTGGCGTGCCGCCCTGGTCATATCCTCCGGCGCGTAGGAGTTGGGCACCCGGTAGGCGCGAAAACCGTTGTCTGTGAGCGGTTTCAGCACCTCGTCCGCGGTATGACCCGCGGCGGCAAGCCATTTCGGGGTGATTTCAGTGAGAATCTCGCAGTCCGGGCGGAGCCGGGAAATCAGGCGGGACAGCTGGGCCAGCACGGTACCCTCGGCGCCCTCGACATCGACCTTGATCATGCGAGCGTTCTCGAGGTCGCCCGGTTGCAGGAGGTCGGCCAGGGGGAGCCCGGGCGCGGTGAACTGCGAGATGTGGTCGTCGGGCGGGATCGTCGTGGTGGCCCCGCTGTTGCCGCGGTCGGGCACGTACAGGCGCACGGGTCCGGGCTCGGCGGTCACCGCGGCCCGCACCACCCGAACGTTGGTGCAGCGGTTGAGAATCAGGTTGACGTGCAACTGTTCGAGGGCCGCGGGTGCGGGTTCCACGGCGACCACACCGCCGCTCGGACCCACCCGGCGCGCGGCGAGCACGCTGTACCAGCCGCCCGCCGCGCCGAGATCGATGAAACGGTCACCGGGCCGCAGACGCGAGGCGACCAGCGCCGATACGCAGGCCTCCCAGCAGCCGTGGGTGTAGATCGCACGGGAGATGAAGTCGATCGTCGTCGGAATCTGGAAGCGTCCGCGGTACCGGGTGCGCACCACTCGCGGCGGACGCGGTCGCTGCCGCAGGCCGACATCGAGCCAATCGCGGGCCAGCCGCTGTTCCAGCACGGTCCCCGGGCCGTAGCGGACCCACCAGCGCGCGGCGATCAGCAGCGGCGGCCACGGCCGTGGCGTGAGAACGGTGTGCTGCCAGGATGTTCGGGACGACATTACTGACCTCTCGACAGGGATTTCGGCGGCGGACCGCAGCGGGACGCGCCCGGGATTACTCTTCGTAGCGGGCGGCGAGCGCCGTGGCGCGGTCGTGCAGGACGGTGCGCAACCACTGCGGCGCAAGGACTTCCGCGTTCATGGCGAGCTGCCACAGCGCCCATTCCGCATGACGCGAGTCCTGGAAGGTCACCTCCAGTCGCAGCCAGTGATCCGTATCGGCTTCCTCGGCCTGGACTGCCAGTGCGGTGCCGACCAGTTCCTCCCGCTGCGCCGGGTGTAGCCGTACCACCACCGAGACCTGGTCACCGCCGGTCCGGAACCGCGTGCTGCGTTCCTGCCACGCCCGGTCCAGATCGACCCTTTCCGGGCGCTGGGCGGGTTCGGGTAGCTCCTCGGCCGCCGAGATCCGGGACAGCCGATAGGTGCGGTCGGCGCCGGACCTCGTGGCCAGCAGGTAGCCCTGGCCGCGCACGGTGACCAGGCCGATCGGGTCCACCGTGCGCCACTGCGGGTCCTGATCCACCGCCGCGTAGTGGATCCGCAGCTTGTGCCCGGCGAACACCGCGCGCCGGACCTCGGCCACGACGGCGTCGGGCACCTCCTCGGCGACCTGGCGGCGCGCGAGCAGATCGGTCTCCGGTTCGATGAGCAGGCGCTCGGCCGCGCCCGTCGCGGTGGCCCGATGGCCTTCGGGCAGCGCATCGACCATCTTGCGCATGGCCGACGTGAGCGCTGACCCGAGGCCGAATTCCTGTGCGCCGCGCCGTGATCCGGCTACCACCAAGGCGAGCGCCTCGTCGTGATTCAGTCCGGTGAGCTCGGTCTGGAAACCGGGGAGCAGGGCGAAACCGCCGTGCCGACCGCGTTCGGCGTAGACCGGGACGCCCGCGGCCGACAGCGCCTCGATATCGCGCAGCACGGTACGGGTGGACACCTCCAGCTCGCGGGCCAGCGCGGGCGCGGACAGCCGACCGTGGCGGCGCAGCAGCAACACCAGCGAGACCAATCGGTCGGCACGCATGCGAAAAATCCTATCCGAAATACATGACACAAGATGTCGTGTTTCGTTGGGAAGCTTGTCTACATGACAAACAAGAAAGTGGCCACCGACCCGAACGACCTGGGCAAATACTTCATCGAACGCGCCAATGCGGGCGATGTCGACGGACTGGTGGCGTTGTACGAGCCGGACGCCGTGCTGGCGTTCCCGCCGGGCAACCTCGCGACCGGGCACGCGGAGATCCGCAAGGTGTACGAACAGTTCGTCGCCGCCGCGCCGGTGCTCGCGCCCGGGCGGCAGCATCCCGCGCTGGTGAGCGGCGACCTGGCGCTCACAGCGTCCACGCTGACCACCGGCGAGATAACCGCCGAGGTCGCCCGTCGCCAACCGGACGGATCGTGGCTGTGGGCCGTCGACCAGCCCGCGCTGCTGCCGTAGCGGGAAGGCGGCGGG
>NZ_BDBV01000100.1 GCF_001613165.1 Nocardia mexicana NBRC 108244 | reverse complement strand
TGTGGAGGTGCCGTGACGAGGCGCATCGCGACGATCGGCGTGTACGGCTTCACGGCCGACGCGTTCGTCGAGAAGCTCACCGGCGAGGGCGTGGGGCTGCTGCTCGATCTCCGTCAGCGCCGCGGCGTCCGGGGCCCCGACTACTCCTGGGCGAACTCGGCGCGGCTCCAGCGCACACTCGCCGCGGCGGACATCGGCTACCTGCACGTGAAGGAACTCGCCCCGACCACGGAACTGCGCCAACTGCAGTACCGCGAGGACGATCGCCAGGGCGTCGGCAAGCGCAACCGCATCGCGCTCGCACCCGAGTACACGGACCGCTACACCCGAGAGATCCTCTCCCCCTTCAACCTTCGCGCTCTCGCCGCCAACCTCCCGACCGACTCGGCCACCGCCCTCTTCTGCGTCGAACGCGACCCGCAGGCCTGCCACCGCTCCCTCGTAGCCACCCACCTCCACACCGAACACGGCCTGCCGCTCACCCACCTCCGCCCGCACTGACGCAGACACCGATGCACCGGTCGAATCGATCAGTACGGCACATACCCAGTCGTGGGTTAGGCGATGCGGTCGCCTATGTCCAGAAAGTGGAGGCTGAGCAGCCGCGGCTTGCTGCGGAGATGGAGGCCAGATTCAAGGAAGGGCGGTCCTAGACTGTCCTGTGTGACAGGACAGAAAGCCCAGAATTCGGCGGGGTATCGGGAGCGGAACTCCACCGCCGACCGGGCGCTCGACATCCTGCAATTGTTCTCCGAGGACAGGCTGGTGCTCAGCGGGGCGGAGATCTCGCAGCACCTCGGGGTCGCCCGGTCTACGGCGTACCGCTATCTGCAGACGCTGGTCAGCAGCGGGTTCATGGAGGATGCGCCGGGCGGGTTCCGGTTGGGGCCGCGCATCTTTCACCTCGCCCGGCTGGCCCGCGCCGGGATCGGGCTGTCGGAGATCTCGCTGCCGGTGATGCGCGACCTCGCCGCGCAGACCGGGGAGACGGTGCTGCTCACCCGCCGGTCCGGGCACGTCGTGGTGTGCCTGGAGCGGGTCGAGGCGAGTCAGCCGGTGCGGCTGTCCTACGACCGCGGCCAGGTGCTGCCCATCAATGCGGGCGCGGCGGCGGAGGTGCTGCTCGCCTGGGCGTCGTCGGAGGAGATCGATGCGGTGCTCGCCGAAGCGCCGCTGCGGCGGTTCACCCCGAAGACGCTGGTCGATCCGAAGCGCTTGAAGAAACGCCTCGCGGAGATCCGCAAGGACGGATTCGCGGTCTCCCGTTCGGAACTCGACGAGAATGTGGTCGGCGTCGCCGCGCCCATCCGCGATTCCGCCGGCGCCGTCCGCGCCGCGGTCAGCATCGCGGCACTGTCGGCCCGGCTGCCGGTCGAGGACACCGGCCTGACCGCCGAAAGGGTATGCGCGGCCGCCACGGAGATCGGCTCCCAACTGTCGCTGATCGAGGGCTGAGTGGCGCCCAGTATGACCAGCTCGGCCTGTGGTTTCCGAAAATAGGTTTCGCTCAGGGGTTTTCGCGTGCGGTAGCGGCCAGGGAGCCGAGCAGGGCGAGGGCTTCCGCGCTGCTCGAGCCGGGTTCGGCGTGGTAGACGACGAGTGCCTGACCGGGGCGGGAGCGGACGTCGAGCGTCTGCATGGTCAGGGTCAGTCGGCCCACGGCACGATGGTCGAACCGCTTGCGTTCCAAGGTTTTTCCGCGCGCGTCGTGATTGGTCCAGAGGTCGGCGAAGGCGGGGCTGCGGTCGAGTAGTTCGGAGAGCACCTGGCGGATCCGGGGGTCTTCGGGGGACTCGCCGTACCCGATCCGGAAGCCCGCCACGGAATTGCGAGCGACTTCGTGCCAGTCGACGTAGAAGGTGCGCGCCGCCGGGTCACCGAATACGACGTGCATGAGGTTGCGCGAGTGGGTCCAGTCGTGGAACAGCGCGTCGGCGATCGCATTGGAGGCGAGCACGTCGTAGGCGCGGTTGTAGACGATGGCGGGGTTGTCGGGCCAGGCGTCCATGAGCTGCAGCAGGCTCGGGTCGACGTGTTCGCGCACGGCGGCCGCACGCGCCCGCGGGGCGAGCCCGGCCAGCCGGAAAAGGTGCTGCCGACCGTCCTCGTCCAGGCGCAGCGCGGTAGCCAGGGCATCGACCACCTGAGCCGAGGGCCCACGTTCGCGCCCCTGTTCCAGCCGCACGTAGTAGTCGACGCTGACCCCGACCAGCAGGGCCACCTCCTCGCGTCGCAGCCCCGGAACCCGGCGGCGCCCGGTATCCGGCAGGCCGACCTCGTCCGGCCGGAGCCGCGCACGGCGGGCCCGCAGGTATTCGCCGAGTTCGGAAGGTGCCATACCGGCATGGTAGGCCGCCGCCGGCGCGACATCCTGGGTGCGTTACTCCCACGAGAACGGCGGCCTCCCGCCCCGGCGTTGTCCCGGACATCGTGGTCGGCATGGACAACACACCGAAGACGGTGCTCGTGACCGGAGCCAGCAGCGGAATCGGCGAGGCCGTCGCCGCTCGCCTGGCCGGAGCGGGACATCACGTCGTCGCGGGCGCGCGGCGCACCGACCGGCTGCACGCCCTCGCCGAACGCACCCCCGGCAACCTGCACCCGATCCGGCTCGACGTCACCGACCCGGCCGACATGACCGCGTTCGTCGAGGCCGCGCACGACCGGACCGGACGCGTCGACGTCCTCGTGAACAACGCCGGGGTCATGCCGCTGTCCCGGCTGGATTCGCTGCTGATCGACGAATGGAACCGGATGATAGACGTGAACATTCGCGGCCTGCTGCACGGAATCGCCTCGGCCCTACCGTATTTCACCCGGCAGCAATCCGGTCACTTCGTCACGATCGCCAGCGTCGGCGCCCACCAGGTGGTTCCGACCGGCGCGGTGTACTGCGGCACCAAGTACGCCGCCTGGGCGATCACCGAAGGACTGCGGCAGGAGTGCCACCCCTCGATCCGGGTCACCACCATCTCCCCCGGCGTGGTCACCTCCGAACTCGCCGACTCCATCACCGAACCCGGTGCGGCCCAGGCAATGCGCACCTACCGAGCCCACGCCATCGCCCCGGACGCCATAGCCGCGGCCGTCACCTACGCCATCGACCAGCCCGCCGACGTCGACGTGAACGAGATCGTCGTCCGCCCGGCCCGGCAACGCTGATGATCATCGAAAGGAGCATCGTGACCACTTCGAACACAACCGTCCCCGAGTCCTGGGACCTGACCGGTCGCGTCGCCGTCGTCACCGGGGCCGCGCGCGGCATCGGCCGCGCGACCGCCGTCCTGCTGCGTGCGCGCGGCGCCCGGCTGGTCGTCACCGATCGCCGGAATTCCGTGGAGGAGCTCGCGGCCGACGATCCGGACCACATCGCCGCACTCGTCGGCGACGTCGCCGACGAGGAAATGGCAAGCACTACAATGCAATCGGCCATCGATCGCTTCGGCCGCCTCGACATTCTCGTGAACAACGCCGGACGCACCCTGAACAAGCCGATCACCGACACCGGCGCCGAGGAATTCGACGAGATCGCGCGGATCAACGCGCGCGGCAATTTCCTGCAGGCCCGCGAGGCGTTTCGCGTGATGCAATCCCAGGGGGGTGGGGTAATCGTCTCGGTCGCATCGGTCTCGTCCGTCGTCGCCTTCCCGACCCAAACCGCCTACGCCGCGTCGAAAGGCGCACTGGCGCAGATCAGCCGCGTGCTCGCGGTCGAGGGTGGTCCACACGGGATCCGTTCCAACGCCGTGCTTCCCGGCGTGATCGACACCGACATCATGGAGGGCGTGGTCGACAACGGCCGCGAGATGCTCGCCTCCTTCGGCACCGCCCACCCGATCGGCCGCATCGGGCGCCCCGAAGAGGTCGCCGAGGCCGTCGCCTTCCTGTGCTGCGACGCCGCGAGCTTCATCACCGGCGCGCTGGTCGCCGTCGACGGCGGATGGACCGCGCAGTGAACACACGTGTCGGCGCGGGAGCGCAAATCAACGGACGGCTCACCGGCAAGGTCGCGCTGATCACCGGCGCGACCGGCGGTATCGGGCTCGCCACCGCCGAACTCTTCGCCCGCGAGGGCGCGCGGCTGGTCGTCGCCGACATCGACGGCGGCGCAGTCGACGTGCTCGCGGCGCGACTGCGGGCCGACGGCGCCGAGATCATGGGCGCGGAGCTGGATGTTTCCGCGGCCGACCAGTGGGCGCGAGTCGTCGAATCGACGCAGCGGAGATTCGGGGGTCTCGACATTCTGATCAATATCGCGGGAGTGGTGGACTGGGGCGGGATCGAGGACGCCGAGCGGGAACAGTGGGATCGCGTGATCGCGGTCAACCAGACCGGTACGTGGCTCGGCATGAAAACGGCCATGCCGCTGCTGCGCCGGTCGGGTTCCGCCTCGATCGTCAATACCTCGTCGGTCCTGGGCATCATCGGCAGTGGCGCGGCCGCCGCGTATCAAGCGTCCAAGGGAGCGGTACGGCTGCTGACCAAGACCGCGGCCGTCGAGTACGCCACCAGGGGCGTACGGGTCAATTCCGTGCACCCGGGGGTCATAGCGACACCGATGATCCGGGAGATCCTCGACGAACAGGGCGATCGACAGCCGGATATCGTGCGCACGCCCATGCGCCGCGCGGGTCTCGCGGGCGAAGTCGCGTACGCCATGCTGTTCCTCGCCAGCGCCGAATCCTCCTATGTGACAGGCGCGGAACTCGTCGTCGACGGCGGCCTCACCGCACACTGATCATCCGATGTCACGGGGCGGCGGGCAGGATCGGGGGCACGTAGTCGAAGGTCATGCCGAGCAACCAGACCAGCAGCAGGACCACCGGCAGGTGGAACAGGAACTGCAGGAACGTGAATCCGACCAGGTCGCGGGCCCGCAGCCGCAGCACCGCGAGCAGCGGGAGCATGAAGAACGGGTTGATGAGGTTCGGCAGCGCCTCGGCCACGTTGTAGATCTGGACCGTCCAGCCGAGATTCATCTGGACGTCGGTGGACGCCTGCATGACGTAGGGGGCCTCCACCAGCCATTTGCCACCGCCGGAGGGGACGAAGACACCCAGCACGACGGTGTAGAGGGCGATCACGACGGCGAACGCCCCGCCTCCGCCGATGCTGGTGAAGAACTCCGCCAGATGTTCGGAGACGGTATGCCCGCCAACACCTTTCGCCTTCGTCAGAATCGCGGCCATGGCGGCGTACAGCGGGAACTGGACGAGGATCCCGGCCGTGGCGGGCACCGCGAGGGAGACCGCCTGCAGGAACTTGCGCGGGGTGCCGTGCAGCACCAGACCCAGCATCAGGAAGACGAGCAGATAGCCGTTCAGATTGCTGGCCACGGTGAGCACGGGCTTGGCCGCGAGCTGAGATATCAACCAGCCCAACGTCATCAACCCGGCCAGGATCGGCAGGATCCGGCTGTACTCGAGCCACTCCCCCGGCCGGGACCGCGGCGCCGCCTCCGCCGGCTGGTCGTCCAGATCGACGTCCAGGTCCTGGGCGGTCTTGACCGCAGCATCCTTGGGCGCCGAGAAGTGCGCGATCACAACCGTCAAAGCCATGATGATCGCGCACATGAGCAGCGACTGCCACGTGAAGATCGTGGTCCCGAAATCGAGCACGCCGGTGATCTTCAGCAGCGCCGCGGGCAGCGACGAGGCGGTGGCCTGCAGCTGCGCGGCCGAGGACGAAATCCCCAGCGCCCACACCGCACCCAGCCCCATGAACGCCGCCGCACCCAGCGCCCGGTAGTCCACGCGCAGATCGGTGCGCCGGGCGATCGCGCGGGCCAGCAGGCCGCCGAACACCAGACTGAGCCCCCAGTTCAGGAACGAGATCGACATCGACAGGAACGCAACGAAACTCACCGCACTGCTCGCGCTGCGCGGCACGGTCGCCAGCCGGTCGATGAGCCGCGCGACGGGCGGCGAGGTCGCGATGACGTATCCGGTGAGCACCACCATCGCCATCTGCAGCGTGAAGGCGGTCAGATCCCAGAAGCCGTCGCCGAACACGGTCACGACCGTGCGCGGCGACGACCCGTTGGCCAGCGCCGCGACCGCCACCAGCACGACACCCGCCAGCGCCACGACATAGGCGTCCGGAAACCACTTCTCGGTCCACCGCGCGAGCGACTGCGCAACCCGCGCCAGGCCCTTCTCGGAGCTGCCTTCTTCGATCATGGACGTCATGTAGTTGTTCCTCATCCCTCATGCATCGCCGCGACGCTATGTGACGCGTCACACATGCCTGATCGGTGAGGTTAGATGCCCGGACAGGGACGGGCAATGACGAAGTCCGCAGGTACCGTCTGCAACAATGCAGATACCGGGTCCCGGTCAGCGGGTGGCGATCACCGCCGAGCCGTGACCGAACAGACCCTGGTTCACCGCGATACCCGCACGGGCGCCGTCGACCTGACGGCCGTCGGCCTGACCGCGCAACTGCCACGTGAGTTCGCAGATCTGCGCGATCGCCTGCGCGGGAATCGCCTCACCGAAACAAGCCAGCCCGCCACTCGGATTCACCGGCACGCGTCCACCCAATGTCGTTGCGCCGCTGCGCAACAGCTCCTCCGCACCGCCCGTCTCACAGAGCCCGATATCTTCGTACCAGTCCAGCTCCAGTGCGGTGGACAGGTCGTAGACCTCCGCGAAGGAAAGGTCGGCGGGCCCGATTCCGGCCTCCTCGTACGCGGCATGCGCGATGGCGGAACGGAATACGCGCGGTGGCGCCTCCACCGCCACGGCGGAATCCGTCGCGAAATCGGGGAGGTCGAGCACGGTCTTCGGGAATGTCGGCGTAACCGTCGACAGCGCCCGGATGCGCACCGGATCGGCGATGCCGCGGCGTTTCGCGTACTCCGTCGACGTCAGCACCAGAGCCGCACCGCCGTCGCTGGTGGCGCAGATGTCCAACAGCCGCAACGGATCCGACACGATCGCCGACGCCGCGACCTCCTCCGCCGAGACCTCCTTGCGGTAGCGGGCATACGGATTGTTCAGCCCGTGCTTGGCGTTCTTCACCTTGACCGCGGCGAAATCGTCCAGCGTCGCACCGTGCAGCGCCATCCGGCGGCGGGCGTACAGCGCGAAATAGATCGGGTTGGTGGCGCCGAGCAGATGGAAGCGCAACCAGTCCGGATCGTCGCGGCGTTCACCGCCGACCGGCTGGAAGAAACCCTTCGGGGTGGCATCCGCGCCGACCACCAGCGCCACGTCGGTCAGCCCGGCCAGGATCTGGGCGCGGGCGTTGGCGATGGCCTGCGCACCCGAGGCGCAGGCGGCGTAGCTGCTCGAGATCCGCGCCCCCGACCAGCCCAGCGCCTGGGCGAACGTCGCGCCCGAGACGAAACCGGGGTATCCGTTGCGGATCGTGTCCGCTCCGGCGATGTACCCGACGTCGCGGTGGTCCACCCCGGCATCTGCCAGCGCCGCACGCGCCGCGACCAGCCCGTACTCGACGAAATTGCGGCCCCACTTGCCCCACTGGTGCATACCCGCACCGAGGACCGCGATGTCACGTTCGTTCGCGTCAGGCATCGACGGGCCTCCACATCCACACCGTGTGCTCCGCTTCCTCGTCCTCGTAGAGCACGCCGAGGGTCAGCTCGACCGGCATGCCGACGGCCAGGTCGTCGACCGTGAGGCCGCGCACCACCTGCCCGAGAATCACCATCTGCTCGACCTCGAGTTCCACCGCCGCAACGACATACGGCTCGAACGGATCGGGCGAGACGTAGGGCGGGGGCGGCTTGTACCGGGCATCCGCGTACGACCAGATCCGGCCGCGCGTCGAGAACAGGTACTCGGCCAGCTCGGAGCCGTCCTTCGCGCTCGCACACTGCGGGTTGCGGCAGGCCAGCGTGTTCCGCGGGAAATACGGTGTGCCGCACACGTCGCAGCGGCTCCCCACGAGACGTACCGCGCCGTCGTCCGCGGTGAACCAACCGGCCACGGCGGGGCGTTGTTCTTTCTGCACGCACCCGACCGTATAGGAACACGTTCTATTTTGGGGCGGAAATCCGGTCCGGCGATGCGCGTGCGGAGGTACGGTGGGTGCGGATCGAGGCCACGACGACGCCTCGAGTCGACCTGGAGTACCGCAACGCCGATGGGCACCGAAACCATTGACCCGCAGTCGATCCGCAATGTCACGATCATCGGGGACCCCGACGAGACGACAGGCGTCGCACACCGGCTGCTTCGCTTCGCCGGGCCCGGTTCCGGCGCCGCGACCACGGTCCGCTGGGCGACGGGACGGGTCGATCACACGATTCGCATTGCGGAGTTGTCGACCCACGCTCCCCTCGCGGACCTGCAGCGGCGCATCCGCGTGGCCGACGGAGTGATCGCGGTCGCGAACGCCGCCGTGCCGAGCGCCCCGCTCGCGACGACACTGCGGGTGGCCGACGACCACCAGGTCGCGCGAATGTGCCTGGTGACCGGGCTGGATCAGCCCGCCGCCGACTTCGACCGCTGTGTCCGGGCGATCGCCGATACGCGGGGCGCGGTGCCGCTGACGCTGCAGCTACCGCTCGGCACCGGCCCCGAGTTCGGCGATGTCATCGACCTGCTCACGATGTGGGCGCTCGAACCGATGGCCGAGCAGTTCTACGGAAACCGCTGGCAGGACGCCGAGCGTCGGTACCGCGAGCTGGTGGCCGCGGTGACGGAGGACCCCGCCGCGTCGAATCTCGAACCGCGAGCGATCCCGCCCGAGCAGTTACACCACCGCATCCGCCGTCTCACACACCTCGGCGAGGCGGTGCCCGTCCTGTGCGACGCGACGCCGACGCGTGACGACGTCGCCCCGCTCCTGGATGCCATCGTCCGGTATCTGCCATCCCCCATGCATGTCTGCCAACCGGAACACGCCCTCGACTATTGACCGGCGACCCCCTGTACGGAACCGGCGTGTCCATGTTACGAAGGTTGTACGGGCCGATCTCGAAACCCGCCGGGATCGACTCCCGTCGCTCGGCGGAACCGAGCGCCGCGACAATCGGGAGCGCACCATGCGCACTACTGTCGACCATTTCCTGACCCGCCCGCGTACCACGATCCCGTTCACGCACGAACCACCCGACGCCCGGACCAGGCTGCACGCCACCACCCGGCGCCGCGGCCGGGCCACCATCGTGTGCCCCCGTGGCGCGGCCGACGCCTACACGCTGCTGACCTGGAAGCATATGTTGCGCGAGGCCGCCGACACGACCGATCCGCCGGGCCCGCTCGTGATCGACACCGACCGGCTGGAATTTCTCAGCTGCCGCGCGCTGGGAGTGCTTGCGGACGAAGCCGATCGGTGCCGCCGCCACTGCATCGACCTGCGCCTGGCCGGGTCCCAACCGGCGGTCGCGCGCCTGGTGGAAGCCGCGGGCCTGCATGTGCGGCTGCCCGTGTTTGAGGAAGTCGACGCGGCCGCACCGCGGTGACGGCGGGTCAACGCGCGCGGCGGTGCACCGCGTCGCGGAGGCGGTCGGTCAGACCCAGCACCGGGGCGACGAGACCGCGCGCCAGTGGCGTTCGCCGCGCGCTCGGGTGCGGGCGGGTGGGCGCCATGCGTTCCGCCTCCAGCACCGATCGCCCCAGCTCCGTCCGGGTCTCGGCGGGGAGCGCCAGGAACCCCGGGTACTCCTGCTGTTCCTCCTGCGCGCAGTGCAGCAGGGCCGCGCTCGCGAAATCACCGAAGTCCAGGTCGAATCGCGGATCGTCGACGCCGCGCTCGTACAGCATCGCGAGATCGCGCTCGAGCCCGTTCTCCTGCAGCATCAGCTGGTCCACCACATCGGCGGGGACGCCGTGACCGCGCGCGGCCGGATGCGCCACCTGATGTTCGGAGAACTCGTGGGCGGCGAAGGCGCGCACCAGATCGTCGAACTGGGCGCGCCTGTCGCCCTCGCCGCACCGAATCCGGTCCAGCAGTTGCTTGATTCGGGCGTGCCGCGTGGTCAACAGGCCGACGATATCGGATTCGATCTCTGGATACATTGTCCCTCAACAGCTCTCGCGTCATTCGAGTACGGGCGGGCGCTGTTCGGCTACCCGTGGAGGGCCCGGGCAAACACCCGCACCGGACGCGGCTCACGGCCCGGCGAGTTCCGGTACGGCAGGGGTGGGATACTCCTGTGGCCGGTTCGGTCGTAGCAGAGTGAAGGAGTAGGTCGTGGGTGCGTTTACCGTGGCGGAGGCGAAGGCGGTATTCCAGAAGGTCGATGTCAGCGGAGACGGCTACATCACCCTCGAGGAGTACGCGAAAGCTGTTGAGGCATACGGGTTCTCGTCCGAGTCGGCCAAGGAGTCCGCGCTCGCGATTCTGGCACGGACCGATCTGGACGGCGACAAGCGGATCAGCCTCGAGGAGTTCCTCACGCTGGTGAGCTGATCGGCCGCCCGGCTCAGTGGACGAGGCGGATCAGCCACGCCGCCGAGATCACCGTGGACACTCCGCCGATCCGGGTGGAGATCTGGGCGAACGGCATGAGGTTCATGCGATTCGACGCGGACAGGATCGCCACGTCACCGGTCCCGCCGAGGCCGCTGTGGCACACGGTGACCAGCGCGGCGTCGATCGGGTACATGGCAATGAACCGCCCGACCACGAACCCGGTCACCGCCATGGCCAGGACCACGGCCGCACAGGCGAGCACATAGCCCGGGGACAGCACCCCGAGGACATTGGCCAGCGGCAGGTACAGCATGCCGAGACCGACCATCGTCGGATAGATGAAGTACCGCGAGATGATCGCGTAGACGGCCCGCGCGTCGGTCTCCACCGCGGCCGGGAAGACGTCGAACAGCTTGCACAGCACCGAGAGAATGATCACCAGGATCGGGGCGGGCAGGTGCACGACCCGCTCGAGCAGCGTCGCCAGCACGAACAGCCCGGTGATGGTCAGCACGCCGAATGCGTAATTCGGCTCCCGCGTGGGTGTTTCGGCGGGCGCGCTCGCCAGCGCCGGATCCGGCGACCTGACCAGTTGCCCGCCGCCGTCCAGATTCGGACGGCGCTCGCCGAGCCTGCGGAGCATGCCCGCGGTGACGATGGCGACGATATTGCCGATGATCGCGGCCGGAATCAGTTCGGCCAGATAGCTTCCCGGCTCGCCACCGAGGGCCGAGGCATACGCCGAGGACAGCGGAATGACACCCTCGCCGATCCCGCCACCGATGATCGGCACCACGATGTAGAACAGCGCCCGGTGGAACTCGTATCCGAATGCCATCGCCGTGCCGAGCCCCGCGGCCACGGCGACCACGGTACCGGCGATCAGCGGTGGGAATATCCGAATCAGCCCGCCGATCATCAGCCTTCGGCTCATTCCCAGGATGCTGCCGACCACCAGGGTGCTGATCACGAAGTACAGGAAGTTCGCTTGCTTCATCAGTACCGTGACGGCCTCGAGGGTGTTCTGCTCGAAGGCGCCGAGATACACCAGGATCGACGGCCCCATCAGGCAGATGAGCGCTCCGCCACCGATTTTCGAGACGATCGGCAGCCGGTTGCCGAGCGGCCCCAGCAGCGAACCGAGGCCCACGATCACCGCCAGCCCGCCGATCATGTTCTCCGGCACCGCGTCGAAGTAGCCCGCGGCCAGCACGGCGGCGGTCAGCCCGACCGGCACGATCAGCGGCACCCCGTCCAGCCGCGGTACACCGCGTCGCAGGGTCTGCCCGGTCTTGTCCTTCAGGCTCATGTCAACTCGCCGCGTTCCCGAGCTGGGCGGATACGGCCTTGCCAAGCGATGCGGTGGTGCCCACGCCGCCCAGATCGGGCGTCAGCGCCGTAATGCCGTCCACCAGAACGGATTCCACCGCGTCGAGTACGGCCGCGGCGGCATCGTGCTCGCCGAAATGGTCGAGCATCATGGCGCCACTCCAGATCTGGCCGATGGGGTTCGCGATGCCCTGCCCGGCGATATCGGGTGCGGAGCCGTGCACCGGCTCGAACAGGCTCGGAAAACGCTTCTCCGGGTTGATATTTCCGCTCGGCGCGATGCCGATGGTCCCGGCGCACGCCGGTCCCAGGTCGGACAGTATGTCCCCGAACAGATTGCTCGCCACCACCACGTCGAACCAGTCGGGGTGCAGGACGAAATTCGCTGTGAGGATATCGATATGGAATTTGTCGGTTCGCACCTCGGGGAACTCGGCCGCCACGGCGACCACCCGTTCGTCCCAGTAGGGCATCGATATGGAGATGCCATTGCTCTTGGTCGCCGATGTCAGATGCCGCTTCGGCCTGCGGCGCGCAAGTTCGAAGGCGTACTTCAGGATTCGGTCGACACCCGTGCGGGTCATGACCGTCTCCTGAACGACCGTCTCCCGCTCGGTGCCCTCGAAAATCCGGCCGCCTATGCTGGAATACTCGCCCTCCGTATTCTCGCGCACGACGTAGAAGTCGATATCCCCCGGCACCCGCCCCGCCAGCGGGCCGGTGATACCGGGTAGCAGCCGCACCGGCCGCAGGCTCACATACTGATCGAAGTGCCGCCGGAATTGCAGCAGGCTCCCCCACAGCGAGATGTGGTCCGGCACCACATCGGGCCATCCGACGGCACCGAAGAAGATCGCGTCGAATCGCCCCAGTTCCTCGAACCAGCCGTCCGGCAGCATCTTTCCGGTAGCGACATAGTGATCCGCGCACGCGTAGTCGAACTGCTCGAATTCGAGCGCGAAATCGAATTCGGCGGCCGCGGCCCGCAGCGCGCGCAGCCCCTCCGGAACGACCTCCTTACCTATTCCGTCGCCGGGAACGACCGCGATCCGATACGTTGCGCCCATCGTGGTGAATCTCCTTCGCTCGGATGGAATTTCGTTTGTGCGATGGATCACAACGGTAGGCTGCGATATCCAGGCGGCGATAGCGCAGAACGCGCAAGAGAGTTTTTCCGATTCGGAAACAACGAGGAGGTCCGGTGCGAGGCGGGCACAGCGACGACATCCTGTTCTTCGACATTCTGGCCCGATGCCGCAGCCTCACCGAGGCGGCGCGGGAGCTCGGCGTCTCGGTCTCGGCGGTCAGTAAGAGGCTGGCCCAGATCGAGGCTCGACTGGGGGTACCGCTGATCCAGCGCACCACCCGGCGGCTCGTCCTCACCCCCGAGGGCCGCCGCTACGCGACCGGAGCGGCGGTGATCGCCGGCCAACTGGAGGAACTCGAGGACTCGATCTCCGAGCAGCACGACGAGCTACGCGGCCGGGTACACGTGCGCTCCACCATCGGCCTGGGCCGCGCGCATATCGCCGCGCTGGTCGCCGAATTCGTCACCGCGCACCCCGGAATCCACATCGATCTCGAACTGTCCGCGATGCCGCTCAACATCGCGGGCACCGGATTCGATATCGACATCCACGTCGGCGCCCTGCACGATTCCCGTCTCACCACCACGCGACTGTGCCGCAACCGCCGAGTCGTCTGTGCCGCACCGGATTACGTCCGCCGCCACGGACTGCCCGGCGACCTCACCGATCTGGAACGCCACAACTGCCTCGTGCTGAAGGAGAACGACAGCGACTATTCCCTGTGGCGATTCGCACCCGGGGGAAACGACACCGCCGTCCGGGTCACCGGCAACCTCGTCAGCAACGACGGCGGCGTCATCACGCGCTGGTGCCTGGAGGGACGCGGGCTCGTCATGCGTTCGCTGTGGCATGTCGGGCCGCTGCTGCGCGACGGCACCCTGATCAACGCCCTGCCCGACATCCCGACGCCCAGTGCCGACATCTACGCGGTGTACGCGGCGTCAGCGGCGCTCCCCCGCCGCACCCGCGCCGTCATCGATCATCTGAAACACGGTCTGCAAGAACGGATCCCGTTCACCTAGGCGTGGGTGAATCGGCTCACGACAACCCCGCGTGTTCCTCGGCGTCGAAGCCCAGCCGCACGTCGTGGTCGATCTCGCCGGCGGTGACGGTCACCCGCCCGGTGACCGGAGGATAACCGCGGGCCACGACCGTGTACTCGCCCTCGGGCAGGTCGGCCACCGCGTAGCGGCCGTCCATATCGGTGCGGGCGGTACCGACGGCCGCGCCGGACCGGTCGAGCACCGTGACCTCGGCGTCGTACACCGAGCCGCCGTCGGCGCGCACCGTTCCGGACAGCATCGCCATGGGAGCCAGCTCGACATCGAAACGCAAGCGGCCGCTGGCGGGCACGGTCAGCGTCGTCGCGGTGGGCCGTGCCCCCGCGGCGACCGCCACGAGAGTGTAGGTCCCCGCCACGACGCCATGGCAGGCGTATTCGCCGTCCGCCGCCGACACGGCGGCGCCGACCACCTCGCCCCGCAGGTCGGTCACGGTGACCGTGGCTCCGGACACCGGTTCGCGCACGGATGTGCGCACCACACCGGACAATTCGCCGGACCCCTGCAGCGTGAGGTCGATACGCTGGGCGCCGTCCACGGTGGTGACGTTGACCGCGGCCGGTTGATGCCCGTTCGCCGAGACGATCAGGACGTAGGCGCCCGGCGCGGGCGGCTCGATGGTGTAGGAGCCCCCGCTGTCGCCGGTCGCTCGCGAAACCTGGTGTCCGCGTGGGTCGATCAGCGTCAGCGCCGCATCCGGCACCGGCTGCCCGTCCTCACGGTGAACGCGGCCACCGATCGCTCGGCCGTTGGCCGAGGCGACTACCTGCCCGGTGGCCATATCCGAAACCCGATGCGCCCCACCATCGTCCGGTGCCGCATGCCGACCGCCGAGCACCGGCTCACGCTCCACGAGGGCCGACGCCGAGACCGCAGGCTCGGGCATCGCCCCGGCCTCGGCGACCGGCGCCGACTCGGCGTGATCGGGCGCGCCGGCGACGTCCTGGTCGCGCTGCTGCAGCGCCCGCAGCTTCGTCCCCTCGACATCGATATCCGGCAGGATGCGGTCGAACCACTTCGGAATCCACCAGGACCATTTGCCCATGATCACCAGCAGGGCCGGGACCAGCACCATGCGCACCAGGAAGGCGTCGACGGCGACACCGGCGGCCAGCGCGAAGCCCATCGACTTGGCGGTGGCGTCGGATTCCAGCAGGAACGACCCGAACACCGAGATCATGATGATCGCCGCCGAGGTGACCACGCGGGCGCCGTGGTGGTATCCGGCGATCATGGCGTCCTTCGGCGATTTGCCGTGCACGAACTCCTCGCGCATCCGGGTCACCAGGAATACCTGATAGTCCATGGCGAGCCCGAATACCAAGCCGATCAACATGATCGGCAGGAAGCTGACGATCGGCTGCGGATCGGAGATCAGGCCGAAGGCGCCCTCCTGGAAGATCAGCACCGTGGCGCCGAAGGTCGCCGCCATGGAGAGCAGGAAGCCCAGAGCCGCGGTGAACGGGACCAGGATCGACCGGAATACCAGGATCAGCAGCACGAAGGCGGCTCCGGCCACGATCGCCAGGTAGGGGACGATCTTGCCGAGCAGGACGTGGTCCATATCGGCATAGATGGCGGTGGTGCCGGTGATGCCGTATTCGATGCCGTACTGCGCCGTGAGCTGACCTTCGGCATCGCGCGCATCGCGCACGAGATCCTTGGTGCCCTGGTCGTTCGGCCCCGCCTTCGGAACGCCGGTGAGCATCGCGCCCAGCCCGTTCTCGCTGAGCCGCGGCGCGGTGACGTAGTCCATCTCCGGGAAGGCCGCCAGCCGGTCGCGCAGCGCGGTGACGGCCGCTTCGCGCTGTCCCGCAGGGACATTCGCCAGATCGGCGGCCACCATCAGCTTGCCGTTGCTGCCCTCGCCGAAGCCCTCGGTGCGGATGTCGTAGGCCTGCCGGACCGTCGAGTCGGTCGGGAAGCTGTCCTCGCCCGGCAGACCCAGCTGCAAATTCAGCGCGGGAGTGGCCAATGCGGCCAGCGCCGCCACGGCGATCGCCAGCGCGACCCACGGCGCCTTGCCGATCAGTCGCCCGACCCGCATGCCGTTGGTGACCGAGGTGTTGTCCTCGGGGTCGTGCCGGGCGACCAGCGGCAGTTTCGGCTTGAACAGGAAGCGGCCGAACGCGCCCAGCAGGGCGGGCATCAGAGTGACGGCCGTGAGCACGGCGAAGACGGCCGCGATGGCCCCGCCGAGGCCCATGAAGGTCAGGAACTTCACGCCGACGACGCCGAGCGCGCTCAGCGCGATGATCACGGTGAGACCGGCGAACACCACCGCCGAACCCGCGGTGCCGACCGCGGTCCCGGCCGCCTCCTCCGGGGTGTCGGCGACGTTCAACTCGTGTTTGTATCGCGAGACGATGAACAGCGCGTAGTCGATGGACAGCGCGATACCGATCATCGACGCCAAAAACGTTGTGAAGCTGGGCACCTCGATGACCGCCGTCCCCAGCATGATCACCGCGGTGGCGGCGCCCAGGCCGACGATGGCGGTGATGATCGGGACGAACGCGGCCACGATGGCGCCGAAGGCGATCACCATGACGACCAGCGCCACGCCCATGCCGATCATCTCGGCCTGGCCGCTGGGCTGCTCCTGCTTCTGCGCAATGGCGCCGCCCAGCTCGACGGTCAGCCCCTGCTCGCGGGCGGGCCCGGCCACCTTGTACGCGGCCTCGCGCTCGGCATCGGTGATATCCATGGCCGACTCGATGTCGAACGGCACCGAGAGCACGGCGACGGTGGCGGGCGCCTCGGAGTTCAGCACATTGAGCGGGGCGCCGGAGCATACGGCGGGGTCGGCGGTCTTCAGGCAGCCCATTCGCTCGGCCGCGTCGACCGGATTCATCAGCGTCGCAGCGTCTTTGTCGGTGACGAGCCGATGGCTGTCCGCACCGTCGCCGATCGACAGCGTCTTCAGATCGGCGATCAACCTGTCGATGGCGGCGCGGTTGCCCGGGTCGGTCAGCTTCGTCCCCTCCGGCGCCCGGATGACGTAGTCGCCGCCGACGGCGTCGATGCTGAACTGTTCGGACATGCCGGGGAACTGCTTGTCCAGGATCTCCGTAGCGCGTTCCGACGGCAGCGACGGCATGCTGAACTCATCGCTCATCGGCTTGCTCACCCCGAAGCCGAAGCCGGAGAGCAGCACGAAGAGCACCAGCCACACGGGCAGAACTATCCACTTGCGGCGGAAGGCGAACTTCCCCCATCGGTACAGATAGACGGACACGAGTGGATGCTCCTCAAGCTGATCGGATTGCGCTGGGGTAAGGCCGTAGACAGCACCCGCCGCGGCCGCTCAACACGCGAACCGCCTCCACCGGACACCCTCTACCTACCGTGCGGCAGGTAGCCTACAGAGTCATAAGCGGAGGAGCAACCTCTACTTCCGAGCAGAGTAACAACCCATCAGACCCGCGAGCCTGACCACCGGCAGACTGGTACCTGATGCCGAAAACTCGCCAGGCCACTTCCCGGCATTCGATACCCGAGGCCATGCCCAGCGGGGCCGGGTGGCTGCCGCACGGCTACCGTCTCGAACCCCATACCCACGTCGAGGGGCAGCTGGTCTACGCGGCGGCCGGGACGATGGCGACCACGACCGAGCGCGGCACCTGGGTCGCACCGGCGAACCGCGTGACGTGGACGCCGCCCGGCTTCGCCCATTCCCATCGCTTCTACGGACGCACGGACGCCCGCATCCTGACCATTCCTATCGACCTGTGCGGCGAACTCGTGGACCACCCCAGCGTTTTCGCCGTCGGTCCGCTGCTGCGCGAGGCCGTCTTGACGCTGACCGACGACCGGCCGGAGACCCGCCCCGGCGCCCACCGACGACTGCTCACCGTGGTGATCGATGAACTCTGCGACACCGCCGAGCAATCGCTGCACCTGCCCGAACCCGGCGACGACCGCCTGCGCGCCGTCACCGACCTCCTGCACGCCGATCCCGCGCGCCCCGAGACGCTCGCCGAACTGGGGCACGCCGCCGGAGCCAGCGCACGCACGCTGAGCCGCCTGTTCCACACCGAGCTCGGCATGAGCTTCCACCGGTGGCGCACCACCCTGCGCATCCACCACGCCCTGGCCCACCTCACCGGCGGCATGTCGGTCACCGACACGGCCATGGCGTGCGGGTGGTCGAACCCCTCCGGTTTCATCGACGCCTTCGCCGAGGTCGTCGGGCAGACTCCCGGAAGTTATCAGGCCGAGCTGCGCAACGGCCCCACGCCGTAGCGACCGGCTCGAGGAACCCGGCGCGAGTTTGGCGAGTTTTCGGTATCGGCTGTCCATTTGCCGGTTGGGCGCGGGTGCGGGCGAGACGACAGTGGTCGGTACGCCGCACCATCCGGGTGGGGCACGGGCGTTCACGCTTGCGCGCGTTCCGCCCGCCGTCTCTGTAAGGAGCTCGAAAACCCATGGCCAACAAGGGCAAAGACACAACCGTCGTCATCGTCGGAGCCGGAGTCGCCGGGCTGGCACTCGGTAATTTCCTGCTGCGCAAGGGCATTGCGTGCATCGTGCTGGAAAAGCACACTCGCGAATACGTCGAGCAGCGGCAGCGGGCCGGATCCCTCGACGCCGGCGGCGTTCGCCGACTGCGTGATCGGGGGCTGGGCGAGGTCGTGGAGGGCCACAGCCACGATGCTGCCGCTTCCGGTGTGCCGCTGCTGATCGAGGGAGAGCAGCGGCAGTGGAGGATGGGCGACTCGGAGGACGCCGACGGTGCCTTCTGTCCGCAGCAGATCCTCGTCCGCAACCTCATCGAGGTCTTCCTCCGCGACGGTGGGGACCTGCGCTTCGGCGCCGACGACGTATCGCTGCACGACGTCGACACCGAGCGCCCGCTGGTTCGCTACCGCGACGCCGACGGCGTGACGAAGACCGTCGGCTGTGACTTCGTCGCGGGCAGCGACGGGTTCCACGGCGTCACCCGGACGGCCGTTCCCGCCGACGTCCTCACCTGTGCCACGCACGTGTTCGGGTACGCCTGGCTCACGGTCATGACGGAGGTGCCCGCGGATCCCCCGGCGGTGCTTGCGGTGCACTCCCGCGGCTTCGCCGCACGAATCACCCGCGGCCCGAATGCGAGTCGCGTCTACCTGCAGTGCCCGCTCACCGACACCGTCGAGCGGTGGCCGGACGAGCGCGTCTGGAGCGAACTGGCGGCCCGCTTCGGCGAGCCGGTCGTCGCAGGGCCGATCGTGAGCAAGGAGGTCGTGCCGCTGCGCGGAGTGGTGTTCAGCCCCATGAGTTACGGCAACCTGTACCTGCTCGGCGACGCGGCGCACCTCATCTCGCCGATGAGCGCGGAGGGCATGAGTCTCGCCCTGCACGACGCCGACGTGTTCGCCCGCGCCGTCACCCACCTGGTGGAGAACCACGATTCCAGCCTGCTCGAGGGCTACTCCGACACCTGCCTGGACCACACGTGGCAGCGGCAGGCCTCGGCGGTCCGGGTGACCGAGATGATGCACGACTCCGGCGACCCGTCCTACGAAGGGGAATTCCGTCGGCAGATCGCCCGGAAGAACCTGGAAGCCATCCTGGAGCCGGTCGCGGCGAGTCATCGGGCGGACACTGCCGCGGCGGCCTCCGTGTCGTAATCGTCTGTAGGAGTACGGTTCTCGGGGCCGCGGGCGACGATATAGAGGAACAGGACGCCCATGACGACCACGCCCGCCCACATCGCCTGCTGCCAGCCGTCGACGAAGGACTGCTGGGCCGCGTCCACGATAACCTGCCCGTGAGTGCCTGCGCCGCTGGCGGTTTCGATCGCATGGGCAACGCCTCCGCGTGCGGAGTCCGCCGCATCCCGAGGGATGCCGTCGAGCCTGTCGTCGATGGCGCCGCGGTAACCGGCGGACAGGAGCGCACCCAGCAGCGCTACTCCGAGTGCCGTACCGAATTCGCGAGTGACGTCGTTGACCGCGGAGGCCACGCCCTGCTTCGCGCGTGGCAGGGAACCGGTGATCGCCTCCGTGGCGGGCGTCATCGCGAGGCCCATGCCGAGGCCGATGGCAATCATGCCGGGGAGGATGGACAGGTACCCGCCCTGCACCGAAACGAGCACGGCCATGAGCGCAAGTCCGATGCCTGCCAACGCGATTCCGATGGCCATGGTGGCACGGGAACCGATGCGGGCGGCCAGTTTCGGGGCGAGGCCGGAGGTCATCATCATCAGGACGGCCATGGGCATCTGGGCGAGCGTGGACAGCAGGCCCGACCAGCCCAGCACGGCCTGGAAGTACGGGAACAGGACCACGGCGATGCCCGCCTGGACGCCGAAGACAGTCAGCAGGGTGATCGAGCCGCCCGCCAGGCCGCGCTCGCGGAACAGGCGCACATCCAGCAGGGAAGCGTTGCGGCGGCGCAGTTCCCAGGCCACGAACGCGACCGTGGCGACGAGACCGACGGCGAGGCCGGTCAGGGTGACGAGGTCGCTCCAGCCGCGCTCCGGTCCCTCCTGGAGGACGAAGACGAGCCCGACCACGGCCACGCCGGAGGTCAGCGCACCGAACAGGTCGAACGCGTGGCCGGAATGCTCGCGGGAGTCGGGAACCGACCGCAGCGTCATGACCAGGGCCACGATGGTCAGGGCCACGGGCAGCACGAACAGCCAGCGCCAGGTCGCGACGTCGGCGAGCAGCGCGGAAAGGAACATGCCGAGGATGCCGCCGCCGCCCGCGACGCCGGTCCACACGCCGATCGCCTTGCCGCGCTCCTCCTCGGGAAAAGTGGAGGTGATCACGGCCAGGGTGATCGGCATGATCATCGCCGCGCCCACGCCGCTGAGAGTCCTTGCGACAAGCATGATTTCGGCGTTCGGGGCCAGGCCCGCCGCGACGTTCGCGATGCCGAAGACACCCAGCCCCGCGACGAGCACGGGCTTGCGGCCCAGCCGGTCGCCGAGCGCCCCGAGCGGGAGCAGCAGCGCGGCCAGGACGAGGGTGTAGATGTTGATGATCCACAGGACGGTGGTCTGCGAGGCGCCGAAATCGACGGCCAGATGGGTCTGGACCACGTTCAGGCCCGAGACCGAGGCGATGACGGCCATCAGCGCGACGGAGACGGCGACCAGGATTGCGCGCAGTCGACGCGCGTCCGGCACTCCGCTGTCCTCGAATTCGCTTGGCGTGGGCGCGGATTGGTGCTTACTCATGCGGGTCCTCTCGAGATGACATGTGGGATCGACGGCGGACCGAGCTCGGTCGCCGGGCTTTCGGCCTGGGCGGTCACAAATCGTTGCGACACGGCAATTTCCGTCGCGAACACTCGGACGGTGTCCGTCCAGACCGGAGGTCAGTCCCCCGACGGAGCGAACTCGGTCGCCCGGGCCGGACCGCGACGCGGTCGCGCAGTGCACCGTGCGGGAGCACGGCGGCCGGGAGCACGGCGCGTGGGTCAGGCTGTGGCGGTTACGTTTTCGCCGCGACGACGGCCGCGTCGGTGTCGGCCGTGGCCAGCAGGGCGTTGATGTGCGAGCCTGCCAGCGCACCGGCCGCGGCGGAGGCGCCCACCTGGGCGGTCAGGTCGGTGGCGTTGCCGACCACCCATACGCCGGGGACGTCGGTGGCCCCGGCCATACCGGAGGCGAAGCGGCGGCCCATGCCCTCGGGCAGGTCCTCCATGGGCAGGCCGAGGCCGTCCAGTCCCTCGGTGCGGGCCTCCATTCCGGCGACGACCGCCAGCACTCGGCGTTCGATCAGCCGACCGTCCGCCAGACGGATCCCGGCGATGCGGCCGTCGAGGTCGTCGACGACTGCGGCGACCGGGGTGTCGACGACGCGGATTCCGCGCGCCGCGAATCGTGCACGGGTGTCCGCATCCAGGACGGTGTCGCGGGTGAAGTACACGAGATCGTCGGTCAACTGCCGGAACAGCAGGGCGTGGTGGATCGAGGCGGGCCCGACGGCGAGGATCCCGATCGGCTCGTCACGTACCTCCCAGCCGTGGCAGTACGGGCAGTGGATCACGCTGCGGCCCCAGTGCTTTGCCAATCCGGGCACCTCCGGCAACACGTCTCGCAGTCCGGTGGCCACCAGCAGCCGGCGCGCCGACACCGTCCGGCCGTCCCGCAGCGTGACAGTGAACCGCAGGTCGTCGGACGGAGCGGCAGGCTCGGCCGAGACGACCTCGCCGAAGACCACCAGACCCCCGTAGGAGCGGACCTGCCGCCGCCCGTTCTCCAGAAGTTCGAGCGGCGGAGTGCCGTCCAGACCGATGAAGCCGTGCATGGCCTCGGCGGGTGCGTTGCGGGGCGTGCCGCTGTCGACCACCACCACGGTGCGGCGGGAGCGGGCGAGCATCAGTGCGCCGTTGAGGCCGGCCGCGCCGCCGCCGATCACCACGGTGTCGACGGTCTCGCCCGGCAGGGTGTCGCTCGCATACTCGGCAGTCGTGGCAGCCATGACCTCACCCTTTCCCGGTGCTCCAGCCGGCTGTTCCGGGCCGCTACCGAAACGCTAACCCCGCTTTGCACTGCAGGCATACACTTTTGCCTATGACGCAAGAGGACGGTGAGCTGGACAGCCTCGTGCGCAAACGCATCCGCGCGCTGCGGGTGGCGCAGGGCTGGTCGCTGGAGGAATTGGCCACCCGCGCCAACGTCAGCCAGTCCACGCTGTCCCGCATCGAGAACGGTCAGCGCCGCCTCGCGCTCGATCAGCTGGTCACCCTGGCCCGTGCTCTCGACACATCACTGGACCAGTTGGTGGAGACGGCCTCCGACGATGTGGTCATCAGTCCGATGATCGACGGTGCGCACGGGCTGATGCGCTGGCCCATCAAGGGCGATCCGGGCATGACGGTCATGCGCCAGCGGATGACCGAACCACCGCCGGACAACCCCGCCCGCATGCGCGCCCACCCCGGCCGCGAATGGCTCGTCGTCCTCTCCGGCACCGCGATCCTCATGCTGGGCCACCGCCGCTTCCGCGTCGAGACCAACCAGGCCGCCGAGTTCCCCACCATGCTCCCGCACGCCATCGGCACCGCGGGCGGCCCCTGCGAGATCCTGGGCATCTTCGACCGCGACGCCCGCCGCGGACACCAGCGCGACAACACCACCCCGCGCACCGACGGCGGAGAGCCCGCCTGATCCGCACCCTGTGGGACAAATCGACCGTGAGATCGCCTGGCCGCAGCCACAATTGGGTTTCCGAGAGTTGCCACCGAGAGGAGCGGCGGTCAGCAGATCGCTCGGTTGCGTCCGTTAGCCGACTTCCCGCACGTCGCGACGGAGGCACGCGGGCCGACACACGCATTGCACCGATAATGCCGGTCCGTGCGACAGCACTGCGGTTAGATGCGTCTCGAGATGATGACCTATGACGCTCTTCATCATGCGATGCGGGACGGATCTGCGGACGCCCTGGCACAGGTGCTGCTCACCGAGATCGCCTGTGGGCGTCTGCATGCGCCCGCGCTTCGGCATCCGCTGGGATTCATCTGCATAAAGTTGGTCCGGGACGCGAATCGCGGTGCGTGCGTGCATGTCTGGGACAACGCATTTCCCCGGTCCGCACCGACGACCTCGGAGATTCATTCACACAGCTGGGACCTGCTGAGCCGCGTGCTCTATGGCTCGGTCCGAAACAACGTGTTCGAGGTCGCCGTCGCCGAGGCGGACGCGACCCATCGGGTCGCGGAAATTCACAGCAGAGGGCACGTCGACCGGATCAGTCCGACCGCGCGGGCGGTGACGGCGACCGAGGGGACATCGGAACTTCATCCGCACGGCGCAACATACAGGCTGGAAGCCGGTCGTTTTCACACCACCGTGGTCGAAGGCAGCGCCGCGACATTGGCCCTGGGCGAAGGAGTCCCCGGGCTGACCGATCTGTCGCTGATCGCATTGAGCGGTCCCACGCTGTCGACGCACACGGTCACCAGAGAATTGTGCGACCGATCGCTCACCCGACGGGTTGCTCGGCAGGTGTTGCAGCACCTCCGGGACGCCTCGTGCCCCGGTGGCGATCGGGTCGCGCATCATCGCCCGCACCACGCTGCGAACGATTCCTGTCGCGCAGAGCCTTCTCGATGATGGTCTCGACATCGTTGTCGGTATAGTCTTCGGGCAAGTCGAGCTCCAGGCATCGGAACAATCTTCTCGCCGCCTCGACGCAGGGTTCGGGTGTCAGCGAAATATCATGAGCCCTTTCCAGACGCACCCGCCTGCATTCGCTGAAGCTCGCACGCAACTCGATGTCCCAGGAGTGGTAGAAGGTTCTGCCCTTCTCGAAAATCATCGCCGGGAACCGAGGCCCCTGGTGTGTCACTATGAGGCAGCTCGAGGACAGATCGAATCGAAATATGGACACCGAAGACGTCAGCGCAATCTCGATATCGAGAATGTGGTCCCTCCGCTGCTTGTACCAGCAGGCCGCCAGTATGGTCGAGTAGAGCTCGATCTGAGTACCCCGGACATCCCAGGTGAGCGCGTCGTCGTCGGCTCCGTCGGCCAGGGAACGATAAAGGCGCGCATACCGTTTGCATGCCTCGATATCGGCGGGATCCAGAATCTCCATCCGCACATGCAATGACCTTCCCCGGTCGGCGGCCTGCTGGCAGCAGTCGGGCAGGGTCACAACGCGCGTGTGCGCGCCGGTGCCGCCCTTGAAGTACCAGTAATCGGTGTTCTTCCGTGCCTGCGCCAGCGCCTCGGTCAGCTCCGCACCCGCCGCGAACCGCACCTCCGCCAGGCCGTCGAGCGTCTGTTGCGTACTGGTCAGCAATCCGTCCATCGCGCTGACACGGTCGAATCTGTCGTTCAACCGATTCAAACTACCGGCGGTCTCGACAATGGCGTCGTGCATTACCCCCGCGGCCGTCTCCTGACGCCAGCGGTCACGCAACATCGCGAACGACACGACACCGAGAGTGAGCGGAATGACCTTGCTCACGAGGTCGGCGGGAATCAGGTCGACGATCCCCAGCACGCTCATGGTTACCGCGAGTACGAGGGCGACTGTGCCCTCCGCGTTGTTCTTGACCCACAGCAGGTCCGCGTGCACCTTCGCCGAAAACCGCCCCATCTGTTCTCACCTTCACGCCGGGCCGACGTTGCTGATTTCAGAATAGCCGCCGGACAGGTTGAAGTATCCAATCCCTTTCCGGCGCAATGGGTTACCGTCGCGCAGCGGGATTTTTCCACACCGGAATGGCAAACGCCGTGTAGCAACGGCCAATTCTGGCGGCGGCACACGCAAATGACCCGGCCCGACCGGAACTCGCTGTCACAAATCGGCCACCAGCCCATAACAGCAAACCATCGCGGCCCCTCCGGCCGCGCGGATACATTGAGTATCCGGGGCCGACCGCCCCGGCGAGCCCCACCTGAACCCCTTGCAGGTGGGGCTCGGTGCGTCGCGGCCTGCGCCGCACGCGGGCGTCGGCTACGGGAGGCCGGCTCGGACGGCTATGACCGCCGCCTGCATTCGGCTGGTGACCTCGAGTTTGCGGAGGATTCCGCTGACGTGCTCCTTGACGGTGTAGTTGCTGATGGACAGCTGGCGGCTCATCTCCTGGTTCGAACAGCCCTCCACCAGGAGTCGGAGAATCTCCAGTTCCCGGCGGGTCAGTGCGGTGAGGCGGCGCGACAGCTCCGCGGCGTGCGGCGGGTCGTCCGGTCCGCCGTACTGCGCGGCGGTGGTGATGACGCCGGACGCCAGGCATTGCAGCGCCCGGCCCACCGCCCCGGTGTCGAAGCTCATCGCGATCACGGCGTCGGCCAGCCCGCCCAGGTCCCGATCCGCATCACCGTTGTCCAGCACGGCGATCGGCGGCCGCGGCCGCAGCAGGCGCGCCTGCGCGACGAGCGTGCGGACCGCGTGATCGTGCCCGACCGCGGAGTCGATCAGGACCAGTTCCGGCCGGTAATCGGCGAGTTGCCCGAGCATTCTCCCGGCCGGGCCGCTGCCCGCGACGGCCAGCCCGCCGGTGCCCGCCACGATATCCGCCACCGTTTTGCGCACCGCCACGGACTGTGACACGAGCACCAATCGCTTCGCGGGCAACCCGCGCGCTGTAGCCGAATCTCCACGAGACACACCAGATCTCCTCGAGCGAGGATCGAAATGTGTTGCACTGCAGTAACATTCAACACTACTGGAGTTGTGCATCAGTCCCCCGTGCGGTAAAAATCATGCGAAACATTGTGTGGCCCAACGCAGAAAGGAGGCCCCGATGCCCACGCGCCGTGTCGCCGTCGTCGGGATCGACGGAGCAGGAAAATCGTCGGTGCTGGCCGAGCTGCGGCGGCAGGCCCCGGCCTCCGCGGCCGCGGTCCCGGTCACCTTCGCCGCACTGACCTGCCCGGATTTCCACGACACCCGCGATGTCCCGCTGGCGGACCTGTCGCGGGATATGCGCGCCTTCAGCGTCGGTTGTGACGAACTCGGCAGCCTCGAGCTCAAGGCCACCGCCATGTACCTGCAGATGACGCTGTTCGGTCCGGTGGAACGCCATATCCTCGACACCTTCGCGCCCGAGGTGCTCGTCTTCGAACGCCACCCGCTGATCGAGCTGCAGGTCTACGGCCCGCTGTACACCGCCCTCGCCCGGCCCGGCTGGGTCACAACGGAATTGGCGCAGGGCGCGGCCCGGGTGCTGGACCGGCACCGGCCCGGCGCCTTCGACGACATCCAGGCCTGGGTGCGCGCCGAAGCGCGACGACTCGGCACCGATACCGACGTGTGGACCCAGCTGACCGAGATCGGCGACATCCTCGGCCGCGGACTCGCCGACAATATCGCCGCGTTCTCCGCCCGGCTGCGCACCACCCTGCCCGACACCGTGCTGTGGCTGGACGCGCCGCCCGACCAGGCCGCGGCCCGCTGCGCCGCGCGGGCGGGCGACGGGCAGCGCGAAATGCACGAGACCGCGGAGCGGTTGACGGCCCTGCGGCACAGCTACCTGGCCACGCAGGAACTGTTCGCCCGCGAATACCCGGATATCGAATTCCATCGAATCGATACCGCGGACGAGGTCGACCTCGCCGAATCGGTCCGCGCCTGCGTCGCCGAGGGCAAGTTGTTCGAGTAGGCGACCGGAATCACGAAACAGCATGTGCCACCGCCCTTTCCGGTTCCTCCGTAGGCAACCACCCGCGCCGCAGCGCCAGCTGCAGCCACCACCCCGCCAGCAGTGAGGTGAGCACCGCGGCCAGAACCAGGGTGGTGAACAGCTTCTCGCTGACGATCCCGGCGTCGAGGGCGACGGTGGCCAGCACGATGCCGGGGCCGCCTCGGGCATTGAGCGCCACGGCGTAGTTGGCCGACTCCATCGCGCGGGCGCCGCCGATGCGCCCGCCGAAATAGCTGCCCGCGCCCTTCACCACCCAGGTCACGGCTATGAATCCGACGGTCAGCAACACGTCGAAGTGATGGATCAGATCCAGCTTCAGCCCGACCACCGCGAAGTAGAGCGGGATGAAGAACGCGGTCGCGAATCCGCGGATCGGCCCCTCGAACTCGGCCGCCCGCCGGTCGCGACCGACGGCCAGGCCGACCGCGAAAGTGCCCAGGATCGGGGTGATTCCGAGAAACAGGCACACGCACGCGGCGATCAGCACCAGTATCAGGACCCGGCCCACCGGCCCGAGCACCGAGGTCGATATCCGCCGCACCGCGGCCACCGCGGGATGCTCACGGACCGCGGGCATGCGCATCAGCAGCAGCCCGGCCGCGAGGCATCCCGCGGTGACGGCGAGGTCGAATACCGCTATGCCGACGTGTGATTCGATGCCGAACAGCGATACCGCCCCGAACGCCTCCGAGTCCCCGGCGTGCACCATCGCGACCGCCACGGCGATCACCACATTCAGCACGATGTCCTCGAGCACGGCGATCGAGATGACCGTCCGAGCGAATGCGGTGTCGAGTATCCGCAGGTCCAACAGGATCCGGGAGATGACGGGAATGCTGGCCACGGCCGCGGCCACCGCGATGATCAGGCTCAGCGCCGTGGGGTCGTGCGCGGGGCCCTGCAGCGGCGACAGGTCGATCACCCGGGTGGCGAGCAGTCCCGCGGCGAACGGCACGGCCAGTCCGGTGATCGCGATCGCCCCGATCACGCGGCGGTTCCCGCCGGTGAAGACGGTACGCATCTCGGCTCCGGCCAGGAACATCAGCAACAGCATGCCCAGCTGGTAGGTGACCTCGATCGCGGTGTGCACCGGCCCCTCTTCGGGAAACAACCACTGCGACAGGCCGGGCGCGAGCGCACCCAGCAGCGTCGGCCCGAGCAGCAGCCCGCCGAGAATCTCACCGATGACGGGCGGACATCGCAACCGGCCCAGCACCAGTGCCGAGATCTTCGCCGCGACGAGCAGCGCCGCCAGCGCCAGCAGGATCCGAAACAGCGTGTCGTCGGCCACTATCGGTTACCCCGTGACCCACAGCGTCACCGCGACCACGATCTGCGCGGTGAACGCCGACACCATCGCCCACGACGCGACCGTGCTGGCCGCGAACCGGTTCGGTTCGACGGCGAACCGCACGGCCGCGCCGAATGCGCCGATCGTGGTGAGCGCCAGGGCCAGATCCGCACCCCACGCGCCGTGCCCGAGGACGTGCAGCAGCACCGAGGCGAAGACGGCCGTCACCGCCGCCAGCACCACCAGCACGAGCACCGAACCGCGCAGGCCGAACGAGTGATTCCAGCGACCGGGCTTGGTGTAGTCGACCACCGTCGTGCGCAGGTCGTCCGGCGTGCGCGACTTGCGCCCGACCTCCACGGTCCAGGTGCCGAACCAGGCCATCACGGCCAGCCAGATCGCATGCGCACCGAGTGCGTGGTGCCCCGCACCGATCTGGGCCACCCAGATGGTCGCCAGCGGGGTCGCCGGAGCATGGGTCAGGGTCAGGACGACCCGGCGCGCCTCCAGATAGGAGCGAATGAAGAAGTACCGCAACATGAACAGCGACAGCACGAACAGCGCCAGCCACCACGCGGTGACCGGCCCGACGCCGCCGTCGACGGCGATCGAGACGGCCGTCGCCAGCAGTACGCACCCGATGCCGAGGTTCCGCAGCTGCGGCAGCGTCACCAGCCCGCGTTGCAGCACGCGCTCGGGATAGTGCACGTTGTCGTGCTCGAAGTCCTTGTGCTCGTCCATGATTCGCAGCATCAGATAGAACGCCACGAAGGCGGCGAAGCCCGCGATATCGGCCCATCCGACCGACATGCCGCGACCGCCGAGCACCTTGCCGACCAGCAGGCTCGACGCGTAGAGCGGGAACAGCACCGCCGGCTGCCAGGCCGGGAAGCGCTCGTTGAGGAAGGCGGCCAGCCGGAACGCGTACGGCGACCGCGGGGACAGGTCGGTGGTCGTGGTCATGATCTCACTCCGGCAAGCTCGGTCTCGGTTTCGGATTCGGTCAGCCCGATCCGTTTGTGCAAGGCCGCCAACGGTTTCGGCGACCACCAGTTGGCGCGGCTCATCAACCGCATCAGCGCGGGAACGAGCAGCAGGCGGATGATGGTGGCGTCGCTGATCACGGCCAGCGCCAGCCCGATGGCGAACAGTTTGGTCGACACCACCGACGAGGTCGCCAGGCACAGGAAGACGATCGCCATCAATCCCGCTGCGGCCGTGAAGATCCGGCCCGTGCGGGCCACGCCCATGGCGACCGAGTGCACGGTCGACCGCTCCTCGGGCGGCGCGGCCAGCCACTCCTCGCGGATGCGCGACAGCAGGAACACCTCGTAGTCCATGGACATGCCGAAGGCGACGCAGAACATCAGGATCGGGACGGCCATGTTGAGGTAT
This sequence comes from Nocardia mexicana NBRC 108244, assembly GCF_001613165.1. Taxonomy (GTDB): domain Bacteria; phylum Actinomycetota; class Actinomycetes; order Mycobacteriales; family Mycobacteriaceae; genus Nocardia; species Nocardia mexicana. The sequence continues at coordinate 27,276 of NZ_BDBV01000100.1, read as the reverse complement.
CCGGCGCCGGTGAAGTCCAGCAGCCCCGACAGGTGCCCGTCCTGGAAGATCCACACCATGGCGCCGAAGGTGGCGGCCAGCGAGAACATGTTGAGCACCAGCGCCTTGAACGGCAGCACGACGCTGCCGGTGAACAGGAACAGCACGATCAGGGTGCTGAGCCCGATGATCGCCGCGGCCCACGGCAGGCGGGAGGCCAGCGCCTGCCCGGCGTCGTCGTTGGTGGCGGCGGCGCCGCCGAACAGGGCCTGTCCCGGCGCCGGGACGGCCCGTAGATCCGAAAGCTGTTGCGCGCCTTCCCTCGAGTACGGGTCGATACTCGACGACACCGAAACGTAGGTGCCATCCGGACCGCTCATCTCACCCGGTGGCGCCGCCGTGCGGTTGCCTCCCATGTAGATGCCCTCGCTCGACAGCACCACCGGTACGCCATCGACCGCCGACAGCTCCTTCGCGTACTCCCCCAACGCCGCTCGGTCGCCCTGGTAGCCGGGCAGCGCAATGGTGACCGTCGCCGCGTAGTTGGCCCTGAAGTCGTCGCGCAGTGCGTCACCGACCTGGCGGCTGTCGACGCGGTCGGGCAGCGCGCGGTCGTCGGGATACCCGAAGTTCACGCTCAGGAACGGCGCGGCCAACAGCAGCAGCACCACTACCGACCCCAGCGAGACCGCGATCGGGTGCCGCATCGTCGCGACGACGCTGCGGTACCACCGGCTGTCCTGCGGTGCCACCGACTTCGGTGCGCGCCCGAACAGCCGCAGCAGCGGAACCCGCAGATCCCAGGCGTTCACCCGGCTGCCGAGCAGCATCAGCGCGGCGGGCAGGATCACCAGCGCCGCCGCGGCGGCCGTCAACACCACCGAGATTCCGGCGTAGGCAAAGGATTTGAAGAAGAACGGCTGGAAGACCAGCAGGCCCGCCAGCGATACGATGACCGTCAGCGCCGAGTACGCGACCGTGCGACCGGCGGTCTGGATCGCACGCACGGTCGCCGCCCGAGTATCCAGGCCGCGGGCGGTCTCCTCGCGGAACCGGCTGACTATGAACAGGCTGTAGTCGATGGCCAGGGCCAGCCCCAGCGCGCTGGCCATATTCATCGCGAAGATGGAGACGTCGGTCAGCAGCGTGCAGATCTTCAGAATCCCCAGTGTCGCCACGATGGAGAACAATCCGATCGCCACCGGCAGCAGTGCGGCGATCACGCTGCCGAACACGAGCACCAGGGCCAGACCCGACAGCGGCACGGCGATCGCCTCGGCGGCGATCAGGTCCTCCGCCGACTTGTGGTTGATGTCGTAGGTCGACACCGCCAGGCCGCCCGCGCGCACCGAGACGCCGTCGCTGCTGCCCGAGATCGCCTCGGAGATCTTGCCCGCCGCGTCCTGGGCGGTGCTGTCGTCACCGGACAGGCTCGCCAGGATCAGCGCGCTCTTGCCGTCCTTGCTGCGCATCCCCAGCTGCAGATCCGGTCGCACCTCCCAGTACGACTGGGTGCCCACCACCTCGTCGAATCCCTGCAGCTGCTGGACAACTCGCTGTCCGGTCGCCTCCGCGGCCTTGTTGCCGACGATCCCGGCGTCGCTGTGCACCTGCACGATGTAGTTGGGGTTGCCCCCGGGGAAGTGGTCGATCATGAACTGGTTGGCCTGCGTCGACTCCATCTCGGGGGTGACGAAGCCGCCGGAACGCAGGTCCTTCTGCACGGTGCCGCCGAAGGCCCCGCACAGCACCACGATTCCGAGCGCTGCCAGCAGCACGACCCGCGGCCATCCGGTGGCGAGCCGTGCGATCGAATGCATCGTTGTAATTCCTTTCGGCGTCACCGTGCGGCGGCCAGGGCGGCCGCACGGGCGAAATCGACGGCGCAGTGGGCGGAGAAGACGGTGACCTCCGCACCGTGGTCGCGGGCCAGTTCGCGCAGGCGCAGGCGGTTGGCGGCGCGGGCACCGCGGTCGTGCACGGTGAAGTACTCGTGGAAAAACGCCATCGCCGGTCCGGCGCCCGGCCGCCCCGGGTGCACCTCCCCACCGGCGTCGTAGGCATCACCGGCGTGCAGCAGCCAGTGCCCACCGAGATCTATTGCCACACCGGCATGTCCGCGACTGTGCCCCGGCAGCGGAATCAGCAGGATCTCCGGCGGCAGCCCGTCCAGATCGCGGACCGCGCCGAAACCGTAGAACTCCGTGCCCGTTTCGGCATAGGCCCGCCAGCGCGGGCCGTGCCGAATCTGAACGCGCCGGTACCGCAGCATTTCCGCCGCCGTCTCGGGACGGCGCATCGCGGCCAGCTCGGTCGCGTACACGTGCACGGTGGCCTCGGGGAAGTCGGCGAGCCCTCCGGCGTGGTCGGCGTCGAGGTGGGTGACGATGACATGGCGGACGTCGGCGGGGTCGTAGCCGAGTTCCCGCACCTGGTGCGCGGCGGTGCGTGCCAGCGACAGATCGGGATTCCCGGCGGCGATGAATCCCTTTCCCACCCATTCGTTTCCGCGGTCGTGCGCCCGGGTGCCGAATCCGGTGTCGACCAGTATCAGCGTCTCATCGGTCTCGATCAGCAGGCAGTGGCAGACCAGGTGGGCGTGCAGCCGCAGGCCGAACCGGCCGTCCATCAGCCAGCCGCCCAGCGGGTGCATATTGCCGCAGTCGAGGTGATGGACGCGAGTGACGGTCATGATTCGGCCCCTAAAAACAGCTGTCGGGTGCGCGATCGCTGCACCTTGCCGCTGGTGGTCTTCGGAATGCTGTGGCGCGGCACCAGCCGGACCCCGGCCGCGAACACCCCGGTCCGGTGGCTGATGGTGGATCGGATCGCGTACCCGAGCCGCTCGTGCTCGCCGCCGTCGGCATCGGTCTCCACCACCAGGTGCAGCGATTCCGAATCTTCGTGGGCCGCACGGTGTCCCACGGCCACCACGCCGCCGGGACGCACGCCGGGCACCGCTTCGACAATCGACTCGAAGTCGGTCGGGAAGTAGTTGGCGCCGCGGATGATGATCATGTCCTTGCTGCGGCCGGTGATCCGCAGGCGGCCGTCGCGGAGGTAGCCCATATCGCCGGTGCGCCACCAGCCGTCGCCGGTCACCGCCGCGGCCGTCTCCTCCGGGAGGTCGAAGTATCCGGCGGTGCGGCCGGGCCCGCGGAAGTGGACGTGACCGACCGTCCCGTCGGCGACCGGCCGATCGTCGTCGCCGACGATCCGAATCCCGGTGCCGGGCATGGGAATTCCACAGTGGGTGACCGGCATGCCGTCGGCATCGGACTCGGCGACGTCCGATGCCTCACCCCGCGCCGAGAGCGCGTCGCGCGCCACCGTGTCGTGGCGCAGTCCGGCGCCGGGGCGCTCCGCGGCGACGGCCAGGGTGGCCTCGGCCATGCCGTAGCTGTTCATGACGCTCCGCGCGGGCAGGCCCCACTCGGCGAAACGGTCGGTGAAGCGCCGCACCGTCTCCGGGCGTACGGGCTCGCCGCCGCAGAACAGCATGCGCAGCGACGACAGGTCGACACCCTCCAGGTCGGTGTCGCGGATGCGTGCCGCGCAGTAGCCGAGCGCGAAATTCGGTGCGGAGGTCATGGTTCCGCGGTGGGTGGTGAGCAGGCGCAGCCATTCGGCGGGCGCGCGCAGGAAGCGGTCCGGCGGCATCAGGACGGTCGGTGTTCCGGCGTAGATCGGCACGCCGGTGCCGCAGACCAGGCCGAAGTCGTGATACAGCGGCAACCAGCTGACGAAGGTGTCCGCCGCGCCCCATGCGGTGAAGCGAACGATCTGCTCGCAGTTGGCGGCCAGGTTGGCATGCGAGATCATCACGCCCTTCGGCGTTCCGGTGGAACCCGAGGTGCACTGGATGAACGCGATGGACTCCGGATCGGGGTGCCGCACAGGCATCTCCGGGGCCGTCGCCGCCGTGGCGCGCGCGTGGAGCGCGGCGCCCTCCAGCAGCGCTGCGCCCGTGGCGGATTCGGCGAGCCCCGCGACGACGTCGGCGGTGCTCACGATCGCCGCGGGCCGCAGATAGGCGAGCAGTGCGCCGAATTTCTCGGTGAAACCGGCCTTTCCGCCGAGCCCGCCGGGTGTGGCGGTCGCGACCGGGATCGCGCCGAGCAGCTGTGCGCCGAGGAACGCCGTGACGAACTCCGGCCCGGTCGGCAACGCGATCAGCACCCGATCGCCCGCGCTCGCACCCGATTCGGCCAGCGCGGCCGCCGCACGAGACGCGTTGTGCACCAGCGCCTCATACGACAGCGCCACCGGTTCCGACCGGCCTCCGGCGAGCGTGATCGCGGTGTCGTCCGGGCGGCCGTCGGCATGCGCCAGCAGCGCCGCGAGGACACTCGGAAAACGGGGTTCGATGCTCACTGTTCACGCTCCCGCAGTTCGTCCAGCAGCCGGGCGGTGATCTCGTCCGGCGGCAGCGTGCCGTCCACAGGCAGCCACGGCAGCTCGTCGGCGAGCGTCGCCAGGATCTCGTGGCTGCGTTCCTGGAAGGAGACGAAGTCGACGTCGTCGCCGTAGCCGCTCTCGTAGTCGCTGCGATCGTCCTTGCGCGCCAGCGCCTCCTCCGGCGAGATCCGCAGGTAGAAGGTGTGATCAGGCTCCGGGAAACCCGCGGCCAGGGCGCGCAGCACCGCGGGATCGCCGCCGTGGGCGACCTCGGTGGCGAAGTACTTGTACCAGTAGGCGTCCATCAGCAGGATGTCGCCGCCCTTGGCGACGGCCAGATCCAGCGCCAGATGCAGGGCGTGGAACAGGAAGTGGGTGCGCGCCCACGGCGACAGCACGCGCAGGTACCGGTACACATCGCCGCGATCCCGGAACCGCTGCACCGCAGCGACTTCCGAGGCCTCCAGGGCATCCCAGATCGCCACCTCGGCGACGGTCGCCCCCTGCTCCTCGAACGCGGACCGCAGCCGGGCGATCTGCGTGGACTTACCGGCGCCGTCCAGGCCCACGACGCAGATCATGCGCTTGCCCGCACTCAACGGTTGCGGTGCGGGGATGTCGGGTCGGGTCGACCCCGCCGGATCCGCTCCCGGATCGAGGATCTCGACGGTGCCGCGCCCGCCGTCGACGCGGATACGCTGGCCCGAACGGATCCGGGAGGTCGCGTCCGGCACGTTCAGCACGGCCGGAATGCCGTACTCACGGCCGATCACCGCCGCATGCGACAGGATTCCGCCCACCTCCGTGACAACGCCCGACACCAAACCCAGCACCGGCGTCCAGCCCGGATCGGTGACCGGAGTGACCAGGATGTCACCCTGTCGCAACTCATCGATTCCCCGTAGTGACAACACGACTCGGGCGGTGCCCTCGACGACGCCGGAACTGCAGCCGACGCCGGTGATCTCGCCGCCGTCACCGGGCGCCGCGGTGGTGGTGACGCCGGATCCCAGTTCGTGCGGCGGCGTGAGTGCGCGATAGCCGCGGTACATCGCGCGCCGGTAGGCGAGATCGGCAGCGAGACCGGCGAGCTCGGAACGCCCGCGCGCCACCTCCACCAGTTCCGGCATCTGCAGCATGAAGACCTCGTCGGCGTCCGCGAGCCGCCCGTCGGCCGCCAGCCGCCTACCCGCCTCGACCAGGTAGGCCCGCACCACGGCGTAGCACTGGGCCGAGAACTCCCGCATGCGCTCCCGGTCGACCAGATACCGCCGCACGAGCGTGAGCTGCTTGTCGAGCGCCTTGCCGAACCGGATCCGGGTCGACGCGCTCCCCCGCACCCGCTCGCGCAGCGCCGCCACCGCGGCCTCGTAACGACGGCTCTGTTCGGCGGCGCCCGCCTCCGGGTCGGCCGGCGGCGTTCCGGCGGCCAGCATCGAGGCGATCATCGACCGCACCCGCTCCGGATCCTCGGACCAGCGCGGGCAGGTCAGCTCCAGCTCGACATCGGCGTGAAAGCCCTGGGCCGCAAGGAACTTCGCGAGGGTGCGATCCCACTCGGGAGTGTCCAGGCCCGCCGTGTCCGCCACCCGGTACAACTGGACGATGCCGCGCTGCAGCGCCATGTGGCTCACCTCGGTGAGTCCGGACATCAGGTCGATGACGGAGGTGGTGGCGCCGGTGGCGGCGTCGATCTTGCCGAGCAGCGTCTTGAAATCGCCCTGTACCAGCGTGTTGTGGTAAATCGTCGCGAAGTAGGTGCGCTCGGTGTCGGCGTGGAACTCCGAAAGGCATTCGGCCAGTTGCGGGAAGAACTCGGTGTCCGGGATGTCCCGCAGTGCCGCGACGCGATCCTGCCAGCGCCGGTAGCGCCCCGGCCACTCCGTGGCGAACGTCGCCACGGTGGCCGATTGGCGCTTCACGCTTCTCGGAAACGCCACGGCCGTGGGCAGCGCCCGGGCGAGGGTGCCCGGCGTGCTCGGTGTCGTATCCGGACCCGCAGCGCCGTACTCCTTGGTGACGCCCAGATCGCGATCGAAGTCACGCTCGTCGAACCCGGGAACCTTTGCCAGGCAGCGCTTGACGGCATCCACATTCCAGTAGGGACGGCCGTAGAACGACGAGATCCATTCGGGGACCTCGCCTTCGGGCTGCAACCGCAACGTCGTGAAGAAGTCCTGCATATTCGACTGAAAGGCGTTGCGGTACAGCGAGTACATCATCGGCGTGCACACCCGCGCGGAGACGCCGCCGTCGCGGAAGTCGGCGTCGGTGTACTGTTCGACGTCCTCGCGCCAGGAGATCGCGGTGATCGCGCGGGACTGCAGCAGCCACAGTTCGCCCGCCTCGTCGATCGCCCACTCCACATCCTGGGGGCGGCCCCGCTCGGCCTGCACGTCGAGCAGCAGCCGGGCCAGCGCCGCAGCCTCCTCGGCGTCGCACGCGACGGGCCCCGATCCCTCCGTCCGGTCCAGGACCGCGCCGTCACGCAGTCGCAGCCGCAACCGCAGCGGATTCACCTGCCCGGAGACCAGCCGTTCCCCCAGTCCCGCACAGCATTCCACGACGGCGTCGTCCTCGATCCCGGTGAGCGGGTCGATGGTGAATCCGACACCGGCGGTGCGCGCGTGCACCTGGCGCTGCACCAGGACCGACACCGCCGCGCGCGCCGGATCCAGCCCGGCCCGCCGCAGGTAGCTCGTCACCCGGTCGTTGTGCGCCGAATCGCGGCAGTCGCCGATGCGCTGCCGCAGCGTCGCCATGTCGGCGACCTCGAGATAGGTGTCGTACTGGCCCGCGAAGCTGGCGTCGTCGAGGTCCTCCAGAACCCCGCTGGAGCGGACCGCCACAGGGAAGCCGCCGAGCCGGTCGATCCAGTCGGCGAGGGCGGCGTCGTCGTGCTCGGCGAGGTCGAGTTCGGGGGCGACCACGAAGCCGGGCGGCACCGGGAATCCGGCGGCGCGCAGTTCGTGCAGTGTGGCCGCCTTGGCGCCGGCGACGGCCGGATCGAAGTCCGGATCGCCGAGAAAGCGGGGCAGGACGGGTATCACGGTGGGCTCTCCTGAGGTTGCGAGGCGGACGGGCTGGAACCGGTGCCGGGCCGCCAATGCCCCGGCGGCATACACTCCCGCCACCGTCAGCGCGCCGAAAGACATGCTGTCGGTGTCGGATTCGAATCCGAGCAAAATCGTTTCGGCCATGCAGGCGTAGACCAGGCCGGGCGCCAGATCGATACCGGCGAACCGCGGGGCGGGCCGGTGCGGAAGCCGAATCCGGCCGCCGGATACGACGGCGACATTCGGCATCTCCGCCACCGCGGCGTCCACGTCGCCGGGCACCGCCAGGTCGTACACGAGCACGGGATGGCCCCCGGCCAGGACCTCGGGGGTGAGAATCGGTGTGGCGGAATTGCTCGCGGTCACCACGACCCGGCACGAGCGCAGCGCCTCGAGGCTTTCGTCGATCACGATTTCGGGGCCGGAGAGCCGGTCCGCAAAGCGCCGCAGCCGCCCCGCCGAGCCCGGACGTCCGGTCAGCACCAGGCAATCGGCATGCGGCGCAAGCATTTCCGCCAGCACCGCGCCGATATTGCCGAGGGCGCCGACCACACCGACACGGCGTTCGCCCGGGGGCAGCGCGGCGAGTTCGGCGCGCAGGGTCTCGTAGGCACACGCGGCGGTGAGCGAATTTCCGGAGGTGACCCGCACCCGGTCCTCCACCACATCGCGTGCCGCGTCGGTGACGATCGAGGTGTATCCGCCCAGCCCGACGACCGAAGCTCCCGCGGCGACGGCATATTCGACCGCGTCGAGCACCAGGCCGCGCAGCCAGGCGCCGTGACCCGCCCGCCGGGCCTCGACCACCTGGGTCGCCGACACCGGCACCGCGATCACGCTCACCTCGACCTCGCCGTGGCCCGGCGAGGTCAGCACACGGCGCGCCACCTCGAACGGTGCGACCTCCCCGCGCAGCCGGTCCAGCGCCGCGGCACACTGCTCGTCGGACCAGGCGGACAGTTCCGGCGCCAGCGACCGCACGGTTCCCGGATGATCGAGGTTGGCCAGGAACGCCACCCGCCGACGGCCGCCGAATGCCGACGACGCGGGAGCGGTCACCCGCCTGTGTGAACCATCTTCCGACATACCGGAATCCGCTCCGGGCGGCGATGCGTTCGAGCCGACACGCGTGCCTCCCAGACGGGGTCGCGCAGCACTGCCCGCGTCGACGGGTGGGCGCCATGTTCCGGTGCGAGGCAACGTCACGTGTTCGAGCAGGGTCGCGTAGTCGCCGCGGGACAACAACTCCGCGATCTCATCGACGGCGGACGCCGTGCGCTCGCAGTCGTCTTCGCTCAGGTATATCGAGGGCTGCAGGCGCAGGGTGTTCGGTGCGGACAGTGTCGGGAGCACGCGGATGCCGTGCGTGTGCAGCATGCGGCCCGCGATGACGTAGCCGAGCCGGTCGGCGTGCAAGAACTCCCGGAGAAGGTTCGATTCCGGTTGTGGCACAGCGAATTCCACGCCGAGCAGCAGGCCGCGCCCCCGCACCTCGGTGATCACTCCCGGTCGGCGGGCGGCCACCTCGAGCAGGCGCTCGCGCAGCCGCTCCCCGGTCTCGGTGATGCGGTGCCGCTCGGCGCGATACAGCGCCAGCGCCGCCAGCGCGATGCGCGCGGAATGATCGTCGTCGCCGAAGGTGCCGGTGTGATAGCGGCCGAAGTCGTCGAGATAGTGCGTCGCGGACACCAGGAGCGCCGAGATCTTCGCCAGTCCGCCGCCCAGTGACTTCGAGAGCAGATAGTAGTCGGCCCGCACCCCACCGGCCTCCGAGGCGAAGAACGTTCCGGTGCGGCCCATTCCGCACTGGATCTCGTCGAACACCAGCGCCGCGCCGTGGCGGTCGGCCAGCTCGCGCAGGGCGCCGAGGGTGGCGGCCGGAACCTCGCGCACCCCGCCCTCGCCCTGTACGGGCTCGGCGAAACACGCCGCCACCGAGGAGACGGTGAGCTCCCGGGCTCGCGGGCTGCCGTCGGCGGCGAACTCGATCGTGGACAACGTCACCAGTTCGTCGTCGAGTTCGGACCGCAGCGCTTCCGGATCCGCTGTGCGCAACCGGATTCGGCGCGGCCCGCGCACCTGCAGCGCCGCGGGCACGTCACCGCTGTCGGTGAGGATGCCCGCGGCGGCCGTCTTGCCGTGGAAGGCGCCGGGCAGCGAGGCGAATACCGGCTCGGCCGTGCGCATCTCGGCAATCCCGGCGATCGACTCGGTCAGGACCTGCGCACAGGATCGAGTCGTGCCGTCCGGCAGGGGAACTCGCGTTCCGGCCATACCGTCGCGGCGGGCGCGGCGCAGTGCTCGCTGCAGATCGGTGAGGGTGTGATCCAGGCGGCGGCGCCACTGTGCGGCGGCGTGTTTGACCGCCGCCTCCACGGCCTCGGCGCCGGTGCTGCCCAGGGTGACGACATACTCGGTCCCCGTGGACTCCGCTGCCAGCGCGCCCAATTCGCGGGCCAGCTCCGCCGCGCCGGTGCGGACGCTGCCCTGCACATTGAACGGCGTGCCCTCGGCCAGCATGCGTGTCGCGACCGCTACCAGTTCCGGATGATTGTGCCCGAACAGGCCCGCGCCGAAACCGCCCACCAGATCGAGTACCCGCGGGTGACGTCCGGCCAGCTCCGGACCGGGGGTCAGGTGGTCGCCCGCGGCGCCCGTGTAGGCGACGTCCAGATTGAGGGCGCCCAGCAGCCTGGCCAGTGCCGGGCGGGTGTGGACGGCGAATGCGTCGTGTGGAGATGTCACGCGGGAAAGGACCTTTGGCTCGGATGAGGCGGCCCGGCGCGGGAACAACAGGGCGCCGCACGGTGGTGCGGGACCGCGGGTTCCGCCCGTCCCCCGGTATGCACCGGGACGACGAGACGAGGGCCGGGAAGACGAGAGGAGACCGGTGGGAGGAAAGGCGGACCACGGCCACGGTGCCGTGGGATCCGCGCCCGGACGGTGGATTCGGGTTCTCAGCGAGCGCTGAGGGCGTCGCTGCGGTGCCGCTCCAGCCAGTCGACGACATCCGACAGGGTCAGCAGCGTTGCCGCGTCCTCGTCGGGTATCTCGACATCGAACATGTGCTCGAGGTCGACGATGAGCTCAACCGACCGCACCGAGTCCAGCCCGTAGTTCAGCAGCGGCGCCCCGGGATCCAGATCCGGCGCCTGCAGACGGGTCCGGAACAATTCGCCGACGATGTCCATCACTGTGCGTTCCACGGCACACCCTCCGAAGTGGTTTCCCCCCTTGTGGTTTCGCCCGATTCGGGCTCATCCAGCCGTTCGACGATGCCCGAGCCGCCGTCGAGCCGTACGCACTCCCCGTCGCGCACGGTGGTCAGCAGTCCGGGCACCCCGACGACCGTCGGAATTCCGAGTTCGCGGGCGATCACCGCCGAGTGCGACAGCGTGCTGCCGCGCTCGATCAGCAACCCGCGCACACTGGGAAACAGTGGCGCCCAACCAGGGTCGGTGCGGTTCGCCACCAGAATCCGCCCCGAGACGTCCAGGTCGTCGCGCGGGTCGTGCACGATCCGCAGCTCGGCCTCGACGACGCCCGGCCAGCATCCGGTGCCGCGCAGGATCCGGCCCTGTGCCGCAACGGGATCCGGATGCGGTACCACCCGGCGTCCGTGCTGCGGCGGGCCCAGGGTCTCGAACTGGTTGGCGGGCAGCGCCTGTCGATGGCGGTCGTGGTATTCCGCCGCCCGCAGCCGGGCCAGCGCCGCGAGATCGGTGGTCACGGCGCGCCCCTCGACCAGATCGCCGATCTCGTCCTTGGTCAGGTAGAAGACCTGCCGCGGCTCGTCGAGCAGTCCGCCCGCGTGCAGCCGGGCACCGGCCTCCAGATAGATGGTCCGGGTCAGGCCGACCAGGCGAGTCCGGGTGAGGCGCATACTCTCTCGGGCCGAGACCGCGTCTCGTGCGCCGCGCAGGACGTTCTCCAACCGGCGGCGTCGCCGCGGCGGCAGCGTGTCGAACGCCCGCCGCTCCACCGCGTGCTGGTTGTCGCGTTGAGTGCGCTCCAGCAGGTCGGCGTCGATCGACTCGTCGGCGACATAGTTGCGCAGGATCTTCGCCAGGAACGAGCGGTCCTGCCGCAGCGAGACCGTCTCCAGCTTCTGCTCGCCCATGCAGCGGTCGCCGAATTGCTCGACGTAGGAGTCCAATTCGGCCGCGATCGCCGGGTCGGCCGCGGCCAGTGCCGCCACGGCCTCCTCCGGCGTGCCCGCCTCGAGGACGGCCACCAGGTCCGGGCTGCGGCGGATTTCGGCGGCCAGCCGCATCAGCCGCAGCGTCGGCTCCAGCGAGGCGAGCGAGGTCTGGGCCGCCAGCAGTCCGGCGACGATCTCGGCCGCCTCGTCGGTGCCCACCGTGGGCGCCAGCAGCCGCCGGGCCCGTCCCGCCTGATTGCTCAGGTAGAGATCGTTCAGATTCGGCACCGCCCACTGCCCGAACAGCTCGAGCACACGGTCGGCGAGGACGACGAGCTCGCTGAGGTCGTCCGCGGTCGCTACCTCGCGACCGATGGTGGCGATTTCCGCGCCGACCTCCCGCTGGAATCGTCGCACCAGCGATTCTCTCCGGCTCAGCCGCGCCGCGAGCCCGGCGGCAACCGGGAGCAACCCGGGTATTCGCCGGATCTTCTCCAGGCGCGACAGGTGGATTCCCTCGACGAAGTCGACGGGGTGTTCCAACCCCATCATCTTCTCGACATCGTCCTTATTCCGATCGAACCACGGGCCCAGGAGCAGCAGCCGGTACCAGTTGTTGATGTTGTAATAAACTCGGCCGTCCACCAGGCCTATCATGTTTCGCAGGACCGGGCGGTGACGGGCGATCACCCGCTCGTCGACCCGGACCAGCCGCAGCGTTTCCCGGAATACCACCTCGTACGCCGCGACCGCCCACGAGAATGTCAGCGGCGTCGTAACTCCATTGAAACTTTCCTGAATATTACTGTTGTCCCAGACCGTCCGCCATGCACCCAGGACGGAGTCATTCTTCGCGCGCGCGGTAATCGGACGCGTCTGCAGCAGCACCGGCCGACCGTCGCGGATCGTCCATTCGATGTCCTGCGGTGCTCCGAGGCTCTCCACAACCGCCAGGGCCTGGCTCGCCAGGCCGCGGGCAGCATCGGAATCGAGGCATCGGATCGTCCGCGCACCGTCCGGCACGGGTTCGGTCCGGGTACCCCCGGACGGGTCGCGGACCACCCGAACATCCTTGTCCGTCACCGTGACCGACAGCTCCCGGCCGTCGTGGGCCAGCACCAGATCATCGGTATTGCAGACGCCGTGCACGATGCCCTCGCCGAGTCCCCAGCAGGCACTGATCAGCAGCTCACCTTCGCCGCCGGTCGGATTCTCGGTGAAGAGCACACCGGAAACCTCGCCCTCGACCATCTGCTGGACGACCACGGCGATGGCGGGCAGTTCGTCGTGGGCTCCCCCGTCTCGCCGGTAGGCCAGCGCCCGGGTGTTGAATACCGAAGCCCAGCAACGCTTTACGGCATCCAGCACCGCATCGGCATCCGCCACGAACAGGTAGCTGTCGTGCATCCCGGCGAAGGACCGTTCCGCGCCGTCCTCGCCGACGGCGGAACTGCGCACCGCGAACGGACCCCGCGCCGCGAGCGCTCCGGCCACCGCGGCGGCCAGGTCCGGATCGACCGGCGCGTCGATGATGGCCTGACGCAACTGCTCTACGGCGCCGGAATCATCAACGGCCACGGCCTTTTCCGCGAGTTCGAGCAACTCCGCCCGCTCCAGGTGGGCGACGAATGCCTCGATCGGCAGCACGGACCACCACGGCACCTCGGCACCGGCGGCACCCAGCCGCGCCAACCCGACGGCCTTGCCGCCGACCCGGGCTTCTCCGGCGGTCAGCGCGGCCGCGGCGTCCAACAGCAAAGAGCCGGTCATGGGATCTCCTTTTCATGCACCGGAAACATGCAGGGCGCGCAAACACCTGGAAATCCGAAATGCATCTGTCCAAAATCTGCGCAATGCATGGAGGTGAACCCCGACCCAACTCTGCGAACCAGCAATCTGTCAAAAACCCTAACTGCGGCCCGGGGGACTGTCCAATCATCCCAATCGACTGTGATCCGCCACATGCCGATCACCCCCCTCTTTCGGGGGGTATCACCACGGCACCACCCCTCATTAGAGGGGTTAATTTTCGGCCCGGCCCCCAACTTTGGGGGCGCAGCATTTACTCCGGAAACAACAAACGCCGACGCCCCGCGCTCGCGGCGAATAGACAGTGCGCGAAGTCGCCGCTAGGCTCGGCGCCACCGAGAAGAATTCGGGCGACTCCGGGAAATCCCATCCTTTCGGAAACTTCGGCCTCGAAATCCCGTGAGCCAGGACACAACAATCCTTTCGGATGACCTGAGTCACACCGGGAATTCCGAATTCGACAACCATCGCGGTGACTTGTTCCCGCAAACAGCCCACGGTCGGAGACGATGTCTGAAGAACATGTGCTTGACTGGCTCACCCGTCCCGCCGCCGGCAAGGGCGTCCATCTTGCCGACGAGTCGGACGGCTGGCAGTTCCGCTCCTACGGCGAGCTCGCCACGCTCGCGCGCGGTCTCGCAACTCTGCTGCGGGACAGCGGCTTCCGTCCCGGAAGCAATGCGTCGATCATCCACCCGACGGGCTTCCCCGCCATCGCGGCGATCTACGCGGTCTGGGCCGCCGGCGGCACCGTCACCCTGATCGTCCCGCCCGGTTTCGGCGACGGCCCCGACTACGTCGAGCGCACCGCGGCCATCCTCGCCGCGGCCGATCCGCAACTGGTGCTCACCTCCCCGGGCCTGACCTCGGTGGTGTCCGGGGCGCTGACCGCGGCCGGGCTCGAACAGCAGCCGTTCGTGGTGGACGAGGACGCCGCGGCCGCCGCGGCCCCGATCGATCCGATCGCGCCCGCGGAACTCGCACTGCTGCAGTTCACTTCGGGCTCCAGCGGCACCCCCAAAGGTGTCCGGGTGAGCTGGGACAACCTGTCGGAGAACCTGGACCTCATCACCACCACCGTCGGCTGGCGCGACGGCGACGCGGGCGCCTCGTGGCTGCCGCTCTATCACGACATGGGCCTGGTGGGGGCGCTGCTGACCACGCTCACCTACCAGGGCGACTTCTATCTGATGCGCCCGGACCAGTTCGTGCGCAACCCGGCCCGTTGGCTGCGGGCCATGACGAAGGCCCAGCACACCGCCTCGCCGTCGTTCGGGCTCGGCTACGCCGCCAAGCGCGTCGAGGCCGCCGAGATCGCGGCCCTCGACCTGTCCGGGTGGCGCTCGCTCGTGGTGGGCGCCGAGCCGGTGGACGCCGCCCACCTGGCCGCATTCGCCGAAACGACAGCTCCGGCAGGCTTTTCCAGCACCGCATTCCTCCCGGCCTACGGCCTGGCCGAGTCCACCCTGCTGGTCACGGCCGCCTCGCCCGACACACCGGTGACGCTGGCCCGCATCGACACCGCCACACTGCGGCACGGCGAGCCGGTCCAGGTCCACGCGGTGGAAAAGTTCAGCGGCCCGAGACCTTCCGGGCAGGGTTGGGTGGCCGGTCTCGGGGTTCCGGATGCGACCGTCCCGGTGCGGATCGTGGACGGTGACGGCCGGACGGTACCCGAGGGCGTGCTCGGCGAGGTGGCGGTCCGCGGCGGCTCGGTGGCGCTCGGATACGGCGGGGAGACCGACGACACCCCGGGCAGCACCCGGTTCGTCGACGGCGAATTGTTCTCCGGCGATGCGGGTTTCGTCCTCGACGGCGAGCTGTTCGTGCTCGGCCGGATGGGATCGGCGTTGAAGATTCGCGGCCGCGCACTGTTCATGGAGGACGTCGAGACCAAGGTGGCCCGGGGCGCCGGACTCTCCAAGAGCCGGCTCACCGCGGTCGCCGTCACCGATCCGGGCGCGCAGGGCATCGCACTGTTCGTCGAGCGGGAGGCGGGCGACTGGCTGGCCGAGGCCCGCCGCATCCTGCGCGGCGAACTCGGTCCCGCGCACACGATCACGATCGTCACCGGTCCGCGCGGGCTCATCCGGCGCACCTCGAGCGGGAAGCCGCGCCGCAAGCATCTCTGGCAGCTCTTCGCGTCCGGCGGGCTGGGTGCCGGGGCCGTGGTGCACGCGCAGGCGTCCGGTGAGGAGGACCGCGCCGTCGACGCCGCCTCGGGCCGGCGGTTGCTGCTGTCTCGCGAATTCATCGAGCAGCTGCTGGGCCGGGCGATGGAGGTGGTCGCCATCGCACCGGAATCGACGGTGCTACTGGAAGGTTCGATCGCCGAGGGGTTCGGCAACGCCGGCTCGGACATCGACTTCCTGGTCGTCTCCCCCGGCGACGATATGACCCCGACCATGCCGACGATCCTGTTCCTGGACGGGCGCCGAATCGAGGTTCGCACCCGCTCGGTCGCCCAGGTGGCCGCGCAGCTCGACTATGCCGAGGCCGCCGGGGGCCGCCCCGATCGCGTCGACAAGGATCTGCTCAATCGAGTGCAGCGGTTCCACCGGGCAGTCGTCGTGCGCCGCGGTGAGGTCGACATCGACCGGCTGCGGTCCCGCCTGCCGTACCCGGAATTCTGTGCGTCGATGCGGACCTGGTGGGCCGCGCGGGCGGAGCAGTCGCTGCGCCAAGCGGTGGCGCTGGCCGCCGTCGGCGCGCACCCCCAGTCGCTGGGCTGGGCGCAGGACGGGCTGCTGCAGTCGGCGAAGGCCTGGTCGGCGTCGCGGGACGAGGGCTACCTCGAGACGAAATGGACCGTGCCACAGCTCGATCGGATCGGCGACGACCGGATCACCGCGCGCTATCGCGAGCTGTACGACGCCGCCGCTGACGAGGATGCCGATCCCGGGCTGCTCGACGACATCCTTGCCTTCGGCACCGAGCTCGGGGTGCCGGTCGTCAACGATCCGAAACAGGTGGTGCTCGCCCGGATTCCGAAGGTGACCACCTGGCAGATCGGCGATCAGGTGCATGTCGTGCGCAACGACGCCGAGGTGTTCGCGTTGTCCCCGACGGCCGGGCGGGTGTGGCGGTCGGTGGTCTTCGGACGCTCACTGGCCGAACTGCTCGGCAAGGTACCGGACGAAGGCGCCGCCGCGGTCGCGGAATTCGTCGAGGTCGGGCTCGTCGGATTGAAATGGCGTGGGGCGGGGCCGATTACGCCGTCGTACGCGATGTGCGACTTCGCCAAGCCGTTCACCCCCGCGCCCTGCGGCCTGGCGCCCGCCGTAACCCTGACCGGTGCCGCGCGCACACCGGAGCGATCGCTGTCACTGTCACCGCTGCCCGCACGCCGGTTCGTCGAGGCCGCGATGAACATGATCTGGTCGAATGTGGTGCTGGAGAACGCCCGCGAGGATCTGGTCGGCGCGTTGCAGAACCGGCAGGGCCCGGTCGCCGATATCGCCGCGCACCGGCTGCTGGTCGGTGCGATCCGAATGCTGGTGTCCGCCTTCGGCATCACCCCCCTGCCCGCGGACGTCGCGCCGCGGACGACGGTGACCCGGCTGATTCCCGATCAGCTCGACAACCGCGGGCGGATGCTGGAACTGGTGACCGCGGCCCAGCGCATCCGGTTCTCGCGCGTACTGGAGTCCGGCGCGGACGGTCACGAGGGCCTCGAGGTCTTCGACGCCATGGTCGGCGAGATCCGGACCGTGCTGCGCGCGGAGTTCCCGGCGTCCTTCGACTCCGGCGAACAGTGGCGCAAGACGCTGTCGCTCGGCTACGACTGGCTGCGCCTGGGCGGCTACCTGAATGCCGATCTGCCCATCGACGAGGCACGCGACCTGCTCACATCCGGTGGCGTGCAACCACATCTGAAGAACACGGGGAGATGACAACCATGACCGACACCATCGAGAGCGTCGACGCGAAGGTGCGGCGGCTCATCGCCGCCGCCGCGCCCAACCCGGTCGAGGCCGCCGACCTCACCGACGAGACACAGCTGATCGAGGACCTCGGATTCGAATCGCTGCGGCTGATGGAGATGACCATGCTGCTGGAACGCGCGTTCGGGCTGCCCAGCTATCAGCCGGAGGAGCTGTGGTCGGTGCTCAGCGTCGGCGACGTCGTCGCGCTGGTCTCCGGATCGCTGGCGGGAGCCGGGAAATGAGCGACCGCACCGCCGTTCTCGTCACGGGCGCCTCCGGACTGGTCGGCAGCGAGGTCGTTTCGCGCCTGGCGGCGCGGGGCAGGCCGAGTATCGCCGTCACCCACCGCAATCCACGCATCGCCCTCGGCGACGGCCGTGTCGTCGAGGCGGCGGAATTCGGCACGGCGGCACCGGTGACCTACGTGCGCGGCAATGTGCGCGAGCCGGGATTCGGCCTGTCCGAGGAGCTTTCGGACCGGCTCGGGCAGTCCGTCGGCGCCGTCGTGCACAGCGCGGCGACGACCGCCTTCGACGCACCGCAGCCGCTCTACGACGAGCTCAACGTGGCCGGGACGGCACACGCGATCGAACTGGCGCAGCGCTGGGACGTGCCGCTGATCTACATCAGCACCGCCTACGTCGCCGGAGTCCGGGACGGCGCCGTCGCGGAGAGCGACTACGACCGCGGGCAGAGCTTCGCGAACGGCTACGAGCGCAGCAAGTTCCAGGCCGAGGGGCTGGTGCGGGCGGCCGCCGGGCTGCGGTGGGCGATCGTGCGCCCGGCGATCGTCACCGGCGACGCCGAGACCGGCGTGATTCGCGACTACAAGAACATGTACACGATGGTCAAGATGATCGTCGAGGGCAAGCTCCGCACGCTGCCCGGCCGCTATACCGCCACGCTGGCGCTGGCCCCGCTGGACCATGTGGCCGACGTCGCCACCGCGGTGGTCGAACGGTTCGACGACGTCGAGGGACGTGTCTTCCACGCCACGGGTGCCGCGCCGCTCTCGCTGCGGGAGATATCCGACGTGCTCGCCGAGTACCCGTCGTTCGGGGTGCCGACCTTCGTTCCGACCGCGACCTTCGCCCTCGACGATCTGGACGATCTCGAGCGCGAGTACTACCGGCGCATCGGCGCACAGTACGTGAGCTATCTCGACCATCAGCCGGTGTTCGACGCCACGAACACCCGGGACCTGCTCGGGCTCACACCCCCGGAGACCGGCAAGGACTACCTGCGGGCCGTGCTCGACCACTGCCTGGAGTCCGGTTATCTCGGCGCGGCGCTACCGGACCTCGCCGAACTCATGTCCGAGATCAATTGAGCCCCAACGGCATACGGTAACCATGGAACGCACACTTTTCGACACCGACCACCGGCTGTTCGCCGAGTCCTATCAGAAATTCCTGGCCGAGCACGTGCGGCCGTTCCACGATACGTGGGAGCGGCAGGGCGTCGTCGATCGCGAGGTCTGGCGCGAGGCCGGTCGGCTGGGCTTCCTCGGCACCGAGGTGCCCGAGGAGTTCGGCGGCGGCGGTATCGACGACTTCCGCTTCAACGTCGTGGTCAACGAGGAGAGCGTCCGGAGCGGCTGCACCGGACTGGGTTTCGCGCTGCACAACGATGTCGTGCTGCCGTACCTGCTGCGGTACGGCAGCGCCGAGCAGCAGCGCCGCTGGCTGCCCGGCATGGTCAGCGGCGAGCTCATCACGGCCATCGCCATGACCGAACCGGGCGCGGGCAGCGACCTGCTGGGCATCACCACCCGTGCGGTGCGCGACGGCGACGACTGGATCCTCAACGGCACCAAGATGTTCATCACCAACGGCATCAACGCCGATCTGGTGATCGTTGTCGCACAGACCGATCCGGCCAAGGCGGGGCGCGGCTTCAGCCTGTTCGCCGTGGAGCGCGGCATGGCGGGCTTCGAACGCGGCCGGGCGCTGGACAAGATCGGGCAGCCCGCCCAGGACACCGCCGAACTGTTCTTCACCGACGTTCGAGTGCCCGCGGACAATCTGATCGGGCGCGAGGGCATGGCCTTCGCCTATCTGATGCAGAACCTGCCGCGGGAGCGGCTGTCCATCGCGGTCGGCGCGGTGGCCGCGATGGAGAACAGCCTGGACACGACCATCGACTATGTCCGTGGCCGCAGCGCATTCGGTAAACCGCTCGGCGAACTGCAGAACGTCCGGTTCACCCTCGCCGACCTGTCCACCAGCGCCACCCTCGCCCGGCTGTTCGTGGACCGCTGCGTCGAATCGCTCAATGCCGCAACGCTGTCGGCGCGCGACGCGGCGATGGTCAAGATGTGGACCACCGAGGAGGTGGTGCGCGTGGTGGACCGGTGCCTGCAACTGCACGGCGGCTACGGCTACATGCGCGAATACCCCATCGCCAAGGCCTATCTCGACACCCGGGTGCTGACCATCTACGGCGGCACCACCGAGGTCATGAAGGAATTCATCGGCCGCAGCCTGGGGCTCAATCACACGATCTGAAGTGGAGGGCAGACCATGGAGGCACCAGCGCGGGAACCCGACTACGAAGCGGTGGTGGTCGGCGCCGGGTTCGGCGGCATCGGCGCCGGGGTCGAATTGCGCCGGGCGGGCATCGACGACTTCCTCATCGTCGACAAGAACACCGACGTGGGCGGCACCTGGCACGTGAACACCTACCCCGGGGTCGCCGCCGATACGCCGTCGATCTACTACAGCTTCTCCTACGAGCGGCCCCGGCAGATGTCTCGGCTGTTCTCCCCCGGCGCCGAGGTCCAGCAGTATGCCCGGCAGGTCGTCGACCGCTACGGGCTGCGGCCGCACCTGCGCCTGGCAACCTCCGTGACCGAGGCTCGATGGGATGATCGGAACTCGCTCTGGCACTTGATGTTCGACGACGGTAACCGAGTAACCACGCGCTACTTCATCTCCGCCGTCGGCGCCCTCGACATCCCACGACTCCCCGATATCGACGGGCTCGACAGCTACGGCGGCAAGGTCGTGCACACGGCCCGCTGGGATCACGACTTCGACTACACGGGTAAGCGGATCGCCGTCATCGGCACCGGTTCCTCCGCGCTGCAGGTGATTCCGGAACTGGCCGAGCATGCCGAGCGGCTCACCGTCTTCCAGCGGCGCGGCATCTGGGTGCTACCCAAACGAGATCGCCCGCTGTCCCCGGCGACCAAGCGAGTCCTCGAACTCCCCGTGCTACGGCGCATGATTCGCACCGCCCTGGCGGGTGCCTCCGACCTGGCGCTGCTGGGAATCGCCCTGTACCACCGGCGGATCCCACGGCTGATCGACGCCTACCGAGCCGCATCGGAGCGGTTCTTCCGGCGTGAACTCACCGACCGGCCGGAACTGGTGGAGCGCCTGCTACCGAACTACTCCCCCGGCTGCAAGCGGTCCTCGGTATCGGACCGCTACCTCCGGGCGTTCACGCGCGACAATGTCGAACTCGTCACCTCGTCGATCACGAAGATCGTCGATGCCGGTATCCAAACCGCCGACGGCACACTGCATCCGGCGGACGTGGTGGTGTGCGCCACCGGTTTCCGGCTGATGGAGAAGGGATGTACGCCGTCGTTCCCGGTGTACGGGCGGGCGGGCGAGAACCTGCACGAGTTCTGGGACCGGTCGGGATTCCAGGCGTACCAGGGTGTTTCGATCCCCCGGTTCCCGAATATGTTCCTGATCACCGGGCCCTACGGGGTTGCGGCGGCGTCGCTGATCGCGATGGTGGAGTGCACGGCCCGGCACGCGGCACGGGCCATCGGTACCGCACGGCGGCGCGGCCTGCGGACCGTCGAGGTCCGGCAGCGCGCCCACGATCGATATCTCGCCCTGTGCCGCACCCGCGCTCCCCGCACGTTCTGGCTGACCCCGCACTGCGCCGACAGCAACACCTACTACGTCAACTATCAGGGCGAGGCCGCGGTCATGCGCCCGACCACACATATGTCGATGTGGTGGGGCAACAAGCACTTCCCGCTGCGCGACTACTCGTTCACGCACTGAGACCGGGGACTTCGGACGCACCTCACGAGGAGGCGGTCGCTCGCCGCTAAGTTATCGACCATTTTCGACGTAGGCGTGCACTGACGCCAGATGTTGGCCAACCTCGGGCCAGCAGTTGCCTGGTCAGGCTCGTTGAAGATCAACATGATCAGGCAAGACACCAACTCCGCGAAAGCCCGGACGGCGTACTCGCACCCATGTTAAGTTACCGATAATTCTCGCACGGAACCCGCTTTGCCGGGAGCGAGGATCGGCACCGCCGACGGTTTCAGCGGCGGCACTCGTTGAGGAGTAGCGACATGGATGGATTCGACAGACGCCACGTGTTGAAGACCGGAGGATTGCTGGGTGCCGTCGGCGCACTGGCGATCACGTCGCCCGCCCGGGCACAGCCGTGGAGCTGGTCGCCCGAGGGTTCGGTGGCGGGTGACGGCCCCGGAGCCGATCCGATGGGGGTATGGGACCCCGAATCCGATCAATTGGTGGCCTCGGTGCTCGACCGCGGCGATGCGCCCCGGGTCAACGAGCTGTTGAAGACCTGGACCAAGAACAATCAGCCGTTACCCGCCGGACTGCCGGACGACGTGCGCGACTTCGTGGAGTCCGCCCGGCGGCTTCCCCCGTGGACGGATCCGGCCGCACTCGCTGCCGCAGTGGAGTTCAACGAGAAGCGCGGCACCTACCTCGGCGTGCTGTACGCCATGGCCAGCGGCATGATGAGCACCGTCATCCCGAAGGAAGCGCGGGCGGTCTACTACTCCAAGGGCGGCTACGACCTGAAGGACCGCATCGCCAAGACCGCGAAACTCGGTTACGACATCGGGACCCCGAACGCCTACGCCCCCGATGGCGAGATGATCGTGACCTGCGTGAAAACCAGGCTGGCGCATTCCGGGGTGCGCCATCTGCTGCCCCGGTCACCGCACTGGGCGCACGTGGCCGACGAGGAGATCCCGATCAGCCAGCACGACATGATGGTCACGTGGCACAGCCTGTCCACCACCATCATGCGGAACCTGACCGCCTGGCGGGTACCCATCCCCGCAGCGGAATCCCAAGCCTACCTACACATTTGGCAACTGTGCGCGCATCTGCTCGGCATCCGCGACGAGTACATCCCGAACTCCTGGAACGAGGCGAACGCTCAGGCCACGCAGGTTCTGGAGCCGATACTCGCCCCCACCCCCGAGGGCGTCAACCTGGCCGACCGACTCCTGCGGCTGGGCGTGAATCTCGATCTCTCCCTGCTCAGCAAACCCATTCTCGGCGCGTTCACCCGCTTCGTACTCGGCGACAGGATCGCCGACTGGCTGGCCATCCCGAGGGAGCCGGTGTGGAGCCCGCTACTGCAGGTGAGCTGGGGACCGTTCATCGCCGTGCGCGAGGGCGTGCTCGGCGCCATCCCGCCCACCCAGGAGGCATACTGGCTCTTCGACGAGTTCCTGCGTCAGTTCACCCTCTACTACGCGGCCGAACTCCGCATGCCGATCAGCATCCAGATCCCGCTCATGAACCGGGATATGAGCCAACCGCCGCGCTGAGGACGCCGCTCGCCCGCCTGCGACTGCCAGCACGTGCGAGGTCGCGAAGAACGCGATAAGTTATCGCAAATTCTCGCCGCGTGGTAGAACTCAGGCGGAACGAAGGGGTTTTCATGGAACCAACGGCAAAACAGCGCGCAGCACTCGGCCTGATCTGCGACACCTTCGCCCCCGGCGACGGGCTGGCGCTCCCCTCGGCGAGCGAGCTCGGCGCCGTGGAGACCGTCTTGCGGATGCTCGCGCGTAATCCGCGCGAGGCCGAGGTCAAGCAGCTCGCAATGCTGTTGAACCTCTGGGACTCCAGGGTTTTCGGGCTGCTCACCGGCAGCGGGCCGCGGCGCTTCTCGGCGCTGTCGCAGGCCGAGCGGGAGCGGTCGCTGCTGCGGCTCGGCGATTCGCGGCTGGCGGCGAAGCGCACGCTGTTCCAGGCCCTGAAATCCGCGGCGCTGCTTGCCTACAACGCCACTCCCGGTCCCACCGGGGTCAATCCGCTGTGGAAGCAGATGGGCTACCCCGCTCCCCCGGGGCCGCTGCGCAGCGCGCCGCAACCCGCGCTGGCACCGCTGCGGCCCACCGAACCCACCACGCTCACCTGCGATGTGGTCGTCGTCGGCTCCGGGGCGGGCGGCGGCACGGCCGCCGCGGTACTGGCCGAGGCGGGCCTCGACGTCGTCGTGCTCGAACGCGGAAACTATTACGACGACCGCGATTTCGGCACCGGCGAGCTCGACGGCCTGCTGCGCCTGTACGCCCCCGGACCGCAGGCCACCGCCGAAGGCCAGCTCACCCTGGCCGCGGGCACCTGCCTGGGCGGCGGCACCGTCGTCAACTGGAGCACCTCCCTGCCCACCCCCGACGATGTCCGTGCGGAATGGTCCGACCTCGGCGTTCCCCGGTTCACGACAACCGAATACGACGACGCCCTGGCCGCCGTCCAGCGCCGGATCGGCGTGAACGGCGACCGTTCCCCCCTGTCGGCCCGCGACGCGATTCTCGAACGCGGCGCCACCGCACTCGGCTGGCAGGTCGATGCCCTGCCCCGCAACGTCTCCCGCAGCTGCGACGCCGGAACCGACTGCGGCAGTTGCGGCTACGGTTGCCGCCTCGGTGCCAAGCAATCGGTCACCAAGACCTGGCTCGCCGACGCGGCCGCGAAGGGCGCACGGCTGGTCGTCGACGCGAACGTGCGCAGCGTCGACGTGCGCAACGGCCGCGCCGAAGGCGTCACGGCAGTAACCTCCGACGGCGCCCGCATCGACGTGCGCGCGCGGGCGGTCGTGGTCGCCGCCGGTGCGATCCAGACCCCCGCGCTGCTGCGGCGATCGGGGTTGCGCAACAACAACATCGGCCGTTATCTGCGCCTGCATCCGGCCGCCGCCGTCTACGGCGTGTTCGAGGAGGAAGTCCGGCCCTGGGAGGGGGGCATGCAGGCCCGCATCTGCCGCCGGCACCGGGATCTCGACGGCAGCGGCTACGGCGTCATCTACGAGACCGGGCCCGTGCAACCGGGTCTCGCGGTCGGGTTCATGAACTGGCGCGGCGCCGACCAGCACCGCGCCACCATGCTCGAGCTCGCGCACACCGGAGTCGTCGGCATCATCACCCGCGACCGCGACCACGGCACGGTCACCGTCGATCGCGGCGGGGAGCCGATCGTGAAGTATCAGCTGTCCGATCGCGATCGCGCGCATCTGCGCACCGGAATCGGTGGCGCCGCACAAATTCTGGAGGCCGCGGGCGCCAAGCGCATCTTCTCGGGCCATCAGGCTGGCGCCTCCTACGAACCCGGCGTCCGCGGCTCGCACACCGAATTCGTCGCGGCCGCAGACGCCGCCGGTTACGGTCCCGGGCAATGTTCGATGGCGGCCCTGCACATCATGGGCTCGGCACGCATGGGCGGCTCACCGGACATGTCGGCGACGAATCCGGACGGCGCCACCTGGGAGGTCCCCAATATCGTGGTGGCCGACGCCTCGTGCTTCCCGACATCGTCGGGCGTCAATCCGATGGTGTCGATCGAGGCCATCGCCTATATGAATGCCGAACACCTTGCCGCCCAACTGAACCGCTAGCACCGGCCTTCTCACCCATGGGTATACGGCCGACGTCGCATACCCTCTCTTGCCAATGTATGTGAATCGCCGTTCTCCATGGCGGCGCTCTAGGAGGTTGGACCGGTGCGGTTTTCTCCGGCGAAGCTCGGCAATGCCCGCGGCCGACTGGGCGTCCGTACCCGCCTGCTGATCATCGTCCTCATCACCAGCGTCACCCTGCTCACCATCGGCGTCGGCGCGGCGGCCTATCTCGTCAGTAGCGGCCGGGACGCCCAGCGCTGGGCCGAATTGGCCAGCAGCACAACGACTCCCGCTATCCTGATGGTGACGGCGTTCGAGGAGGAGCGTCGCCTGTCGCTGCTGCACCTCGCGGGCGATACGGCGGCCACCGCGGGCCTGGTCACCGCGCGCCAGCGTTCCAACGATGCGCTGGCCGCGGTGGTGGCCAAGGGCGACGCCGCCCGGGAGATGAACCCCGACGGGTCCGCGTCCGACATCGAGGGCTACAACGCACTGTTCAATGCGGTTCCGCCGCTGCGCGGCCGGATCGACGCCCATCAGGTCCCGCCGGAGCAGGTGTTCGGGTTCTTCAGCAGCGTCATCGAGACCATCATCGCCGCCTCGATGCTCGCGGCCCGGGTGGCGCCCGACGCCGGGATCGCCATCGAATTGAGTTACGGCGTAGAGCCGCTACGTGCCGCCGAGGCACTGTCGAAGGCCGACACGCTGGGATCGGTGGCGCTCACAGCGGGCGGACTGACACCCGAGCAGTGGACCGAGTTCATGCGCTACGTCGGTGAATTCCGGGGCGAGGCAACATATTCCGGTGCCGTACTGAAA
Source organism: Nocardia mexicana NBRC 108244 (assembly GCF_001613165.1). GTDB lineage: Bacteria > Actinomycetota > Actinomycetes > Mycobacteriales > Mycobacteriaceae > Nocardia > Nocardia mexicana. Next base: position 1,507 of record NZ_BDBV01000100.1, on the reverse strand, counting down.
CAACAGCGGCTCGATCAGCTGCGGGCGATCACCTCCGGTCCGGCATGGCAGCAGGTGCACTCGATGCAGGACGCCCTCGCGGTGCGCGGGCCGGGCCCGGTCGACGAGACCGCCGAGACCGGCGGATCGTCTCGCGCCCGCGGCACCCGGCCGGACCCGCTGCCGACCGGCATCGCGGACTGGCAGAACGCGTCCGCGCAGGTGACTTCCGCGCTGCTGCGACTCTGGGAGGACCAGAGCCGCGACGCCCACGTCACCGCCCGGGAAGAGGGCAACGACACCGCCACCAGATCCCTGCTCGGCGGTCTGGCCGTCCTGCTGATCACGGTCGCGGCCTTCCTCGCGGCGCTGGTGCTCGCCAACCGGTTCATCCGGCGGATGCGCCGCCTGCGCGCCGACACGCTGCACATCGCCGATGATCGACTGCCCGATCTCACCCGCCGCTTGAGCGAGGGGGAACGGGTCGACACCGCCGCCGAGGCCGCCCGCCTGGACTTCGGCACCGACGAACTCGGCCAGGTCGCCGACGCGTTCAACCGCGCCCATGTCGCGGCCGTCTCCGCCGCCGTCGGCGAATCGGCGATGCGCGCGGGGGTGAACGCCATCTTCCTCAACATCGCGCATCGCAGCCAGGTCGTGGCACACCGCCAGCTCGCGCTGCTCGACCAGGCCGAGCGCCGGCAGGAGGACCCCGAGCAGCTCGAACTGCTGTTCCAGCTCGATCATCTGGCGACCCGGGCCCGGCGCAATGCCGAAAACCTCACCATCCTCGGCGGCGAGCAGCCGGGCCGGCGCTGGCGCAAACCGGTGCCGCTGCTCGAAGTGGTGCGCAGCGCCGTATCGGAAAGCCTGGACTACACCCGGATTCAGACCGGCCGCATGCCCGAGACGCCGATCGCGAGCAACGCCGTCGCGGACACCATCCACCTGCTGGCCGAGCTGATGGACAACGCCACCGCGTTCTCCCCGCCGCAGTCGCGGGTCGAGGTCTCCGGCGCCGTGGTCGGCAAGGGCGTCGTCGTCGAGATCGTCGACCAGGGTCTCGGCATGCCGGACACCGAACTCGCCGAGCGCAATTCCATGCTCGCCGACCCACCGGACTTCAGCGTGGCGGCCCTGTCCAGCGATACTCGGCTGGGCATGTTCGTGGTCGCGAAACTGTCCACCCGGCACGGCATCTCGGTCCGGCTCAGCGAATCCGTCTACGGCGGCGTGCGCGCGGTGGTGCTGATCCCGTCGGCGCTCATCGAATCCGCGGCGCCGCAGGAGGATCCGCCCGGCGAGCCGCCGATCCGATCGGGATACCGAGCGGCATCGATCGGCGCGGCGGGCCGCGGTGAGCCGCCGGATATGCCCGCACCGGCACAGCACCGATCGGCGTGGTTCACCTCCGCATCGGATCCTCACGACGAGCCGATCCCGAACGGCGACAGCGGATCCGACCTCACCCCCGGCCGGCGCGCCGACCCCGCACCCGCCGGAGACGGCCGCCCGGCGCTACCGCGCC
>NZ_BDBV01000099.1 GCF_001613165.1 Nocardia mexicana NBRC 108244 | reverse complement strand
TACGTGTCCCGCTGCGCCGTGTGTGCTGGCTTGCCTGTACGTATCCCGCTGCGTCTGTGTGTGCCTGGCGTGGCTGTAGGTGTCGCGCTGCGTCTGTGTGTGCCTGGCGTGGCTGTAGGTGTCGCGCTGCGTCTGTGTGTGCCTGGCGTGGCTGTAGGTGTCGCGCTGCGTCTGTGTGTGCCTGGCGTGGCTGTAGGTGTCGCGCTGCGTCTGTGTGTGCCTGGCGTGCCCGTACGTGTCCCGCTGCGCCCGTGCGTGCTTGCGTACTCGTACAGGTCCCGCCGCACCCTGCGGGTATTCACGCACCACGTACGCGTCATGGACAGGGTGCGGCGATGGGCACGGGGTGCGATAAACCGCGCGCATGCCACCGGTGTGTACAGCGGTGCCGGTTGTCGAATTCCGGATGCGGTGGGCGACAGCCGGTGTCAGCCGCGAACTCCGGCGCGGACCGCGTAGACCCCTGCGCCGACGGCCAGCACGCCGATTCCGGTCAGGACGGAGGTGAGGGGGAGCGTGAGTCCGAGCACCGCGCAGCCGAGGGCGCCCAGGACCGGAATCCACCGGGGCGGGCGGCCTTCCGTCTCGCTCAGTGTTGCCGCCGAGAGGTTGGCGATCAGGTAGTACACCAGCACCGCGAAGGACGAAAAGCCTATGGCCGCACGCAGATCCGCAGTGGCGGCGATGACGGCCACCACCGCGCCGACGAGCAGTTCCGCGCGCTGCGGTACCTCGAAGCGTGGGTGCACGACCGCCAGCGCACCGGGCAGGTGCCGGTCGCGAGCCATCGCCAGCGTCGTGCGCGAGACGCCGAGCAGCAACGCCAGGAGGGATCCGGTTGCCGCAACCACCGCGCCGACCCGGACGACCGGGCTGAATCCGCTTGCGCCCGCGGCGGATACGGCACGCGCGAGGGGATCGATTCCGTCCGCCAGCCCGCCGGAGCCGAGGACCGTGAGCGCCGCGACCGCGACGGCGGCGTAGACGACGAGCGCCAGCCCGAGCGCGATGCCGATCGCGAGTGGAATGGTGCGTCGTGGGTCGCGCACCTCCTCGCCGAGGGTGGCGATGCGGGCATATCCGGCGAAGGCGAAGAACAGCAGTCCCGCGGCCTGGAGGACGCCGGTCGCGCCGACGCCCTCGGCCAGCGGCGTTGCGGCGGAATGCCTTCCGAACAGGCAGATGCCGACGACGGCCGCCAGCACCGCCAGCGTCACCGTCACGATGATCCGGGTGGCCAGCGTCGATTTCTGCACTCCCGCACAGTTCACGGTGGTGACCGCCACGACCGCGAGCACCGCCACGATTCGAGCCTGCTCCGGCCACGCGTAATTGCCGACCGTCAGCGCCATCGCCGCGCACGAGGCCGTCTTCCCGACGACGAATCCCCAACCGGCGAGATACCCCCAGAACGGTCCGAGGCGCTCCCGGCCGTAGACGTACGTGCCGCCCGACACCGGGTACAGCGCCGCCAGCCGCGCCGAGGACATCGCATTGCAGTATGCGACGACGGCCGCGACCGCCAGCGACAGCAGCAGCCAGGGCCCGGCCGCCGCGGCCGCCGGTACCAGCGCCGCGAAGATCCCGGCGCCCACCATAGAGCCCAAGCCGATGGTCACCGAGTCCGCAAGCCCCAGCCTGCGTCGCATCTCCGGAGCGGTCATGCGGTCATCCTCGCCGACGTTCGGCAGCTTCGCGAACCGCGCTCCGCTTGCGAACCGCCGCAGTGTCGCGCTGTCGCGGTGCCGGACGTCGCGCTGTTGGGCGGGTTGCGGTGTCGGGCGGTCGTGGTGCCGGACGTTGCGCTGTTGGGCGGGTTGCGGTGTCGGGCGGTTGCGATGTCGGACGTTGCGCTGTTGGGCGAGTTGCGGTGTCGGGCCGTCGCGGTGTCGGGCCGTCGTGATGTCGGGGCGTCGCGCTGTTAGGCGGATGGCGCCGTCGCATGGTCGCGTTGCCGCGCTGTCGGTCGATCACTGTGCGCACTCGGTGGTACCGGCGCCCGGGTAGCGAACGCTGCGCGCGGTTCCCAATATGCGAAACGCCACCAGGCCGGGGGGATGACCTGGTGGCGCTGTCGCTCCGAGCTCTGCGAACGCCACGCCGGCTCCGCAGCTCGGGCGCCGACGCCCAACATGCGCCTCTCGGCGAGTGGTCGCTCGTAGCGACGAAGTGGTGAGGCCCGGGGCTGTCCCGGCGTCGGCAATGGTGATCAACGGGCCGATCCGCAGATCTATTCCGCACCCGGCGATGTGATGTGGGCGACGCGACCGCCACCCCTGCGCTGGCTTCGCGTCACCTCCCGGGTGCTGGCTTCGAGTCAGCCTTGGTCGGCCTTCTTGGCGGGAGCTGTGTCGTCGCGATCGGGACCGATTTCGGAGGAACCTCCAGTTGATCCGCCGGGCCCTCGGACGGTCGACTGGTGACGCCCGGTCGGCTCTCACCACCCGCAACAGACTCGAAAGTCTTTTCTTGACTTATTCCAGAAAATGGGCAGACTGGGTTCATGCACACCGGTGGTTTCGATCCCCGCGAGCGACTGCGCTCGGTCGGCCTGCGGGTTACCGCCCCGCGGGTCGCGGTGCTGGATGCGGTGACAGCCCAACCGCATTCGGACGCCGATCGGGTCGCCGCCACGGTTCGTGAGCAGCTGGGTTCGGTGTCCACGCAGGCCGTTTACGACGTGTTGCGGGCCTGCGTGAACTCCGGCCTGCTGCGGCGGATCGAACCGGCGGGTTCCTCGGCGCTGTACGAGGCCCGCACCGGCGACAACCATCACCACCTGGTGTGCAGGAACTGCGGCACGGTCGTGGATGTGGACTGTGCCGTGGGCAGCGCCCCCTGCCTCGACCCGTCCGACGCGCACGGTTTCGCGATCGACGAGGCCGAGGTCGTGTACTGGGGGCTCTGCCCGGAGTGCCGTCGGACGGACAACCCATCCCGATAACCCGGGCAGCCCATACCCCGGGGCCTTGCTCACCAGCCCAAGGAGGCGTCGAATGACCAAGCCGACCACGACGAACACCGGTATCCCGGTCGCCAGCGACAACGAGTCGCTGACCGCGGGCACGCAGGGCCCGATCCTGCTGCACGACCACTACCTGATCGAGAAGCTCGCGCAGTTCAACCGGGAGCGCGTGCCGGAGCGGATCGTGCACGCCAAGGGTGCGGGCGCGTACGGCGAACTGGTCGTGACCAACGACGTCAGCCGCTTCACCAAGGCCAAGCTGTTCCAGCCCGGTGCGCGCACCGAATCGCTGGTGCGCTTCTCCACGGTGGCGGGCGAGCAGGGCAGCCCCGACACCTGGCGCGACCCGCGCGGTTTCGCGGTGAAGTTCTACACCGAGGACGGCAACTACGACATCGTCGGCAACAACACCCCGATCTTCTTCATCAAGGATCCGATCAAGTTCCCCGACTTCATCCGCTCGCAGAAGCGCCTGCCGGGCAGCGGACTTCGCGATCACAACATGCAGTGGGACTTCTGGACCCTGCGCCCGGAGACCGCGCACCAGGTCACCTGGCTGATGGGTGACCGCGGCGTCCCGGCCACCTACCGTCATATGAACGGCTACGGCTCGCACACCTACCAGTGGGTCAACGCCAAGGGTGAGCGCTTCTGGGTGAAGTACCACTTCAAGACCGATCAGGGCATCAAGAACCTGACCCAGGCCGAGGCCGACCAGCGGGCCGGCACCGATCCCGACTTCCACCGCCAGGATCTGTACGAGGCCATCGAGCGCGGTGAGTTCCCGAGCTGGACCCTGCACGTGCAGGTCATGCCGGAGTCCGAGGCCGAGGGCTACCGGTTCAACCCGTTCGACCTGACCAAGGTGTGGTCGCACAAGGACTACCCGCTGATCGAGGTCGGCCGCTGGACCCTGAACCGCAACCCGCAGAACTACTTCGTCGATATCGAGCAGGCCGCCTTCGAGCCGTCGAATGTCGTTCCGGGCATTGGTTTCTCGCCGGACAAGATGCTGCTGGGCCGGGTGTTCTCCTACGCCGACGCGCACCGCTACCGCATCGGCACCAACTACGCGCAGCTGCCGCCGAACCGTGCCCGCGCCGCGGAGGTGAACACCTACTCCAAGGAGGGCGCGATGCGGTACGACTACAACGCGCCGGAAGTGCCTGTGTACGCGCCGAATTCGTTCGGCGGCCCGCACGCCGACGCCACCCGCGCCGGTGACGAGGGCACCTGGACCTTCGGGCAGGAGGCCGTGCGCGCCGGGTACATCCAGCACCGCGAGGACGGCGACTTCACCCAGGCGGGCACCCTGGTTCGCGAGGTGTACAACGACGAGGAGCGAGATCGCCTGGTGGGCAACGTCGTCGGCCACGTGCTGGGCGGCGTGGGGGAGCCGGTGCTGAGCCGGGTGTTCGACTACTGGAAGAGCGTCGACCCGGAGATCGGCAAGCGCATCGAGGAGGGTGTGCGCACCGGCCTCAACGGCAACGCCTGATGTAACGAAATACGAAGGCCCGCACCGGATTCCGGTGCGGGCCCCGTCGTGTGCTCACTGGTTGCGCCGCGCCTCCACCCCGTCCATGATCAGGCCGACCTCGCGTTCGAAGGTGTCCTCGCGGAGGCTGGCATGATCCCGGTCGCGATGTTCGACGGCGCGCCGGTAGGTCCGCGGATACGGTTTCGACACCGCCGCTGTGGCATCCATCAGGCGGCCGATCCACTCCTTCTCCTCGAGTCCGCTGCGTGCGATCGAGCTCATCGTCGCCGCCTCGGCGGAGGTGGTGCCGACGACGAAGGCGAAGATCGCGTCGGCCCCCAGATCGGTCGTATCGTCGTCGAAGCCCGCCTCCTCGAAGATCGCCAGCATCGACTCGGTCACCCGCATCATGTTCGGGCCGAGCAGTGCCAGCCCCGCGCTGCTGAGGACCACCGCGATCCACGGGTGCCGCAGGATGGTCGCGCGGATCTCGCGGGAGACGTGCAGGACCGTGGCGCGCCAGTCGCCGTTCTCGATGGCGCCCGGAATCCGTGCCTCGCCCATGGCCTGATCGACGACGAGCTCGAGGAGTTCGTCCTTGTTCGCCACGTGGGTATAGAGCGAGGTCGCGCCGGCGTCGAGGCGTGCGCCCAGCTTGCGCATGCTCAGCGCCTCGAAGCCCTCCTGGTCCAGCAGGGCGATCGCCTCGTTCACGATCTGATCCCGGCTCAGCGCCGGGGTCTCGCGCCGCGCCCGATGCGGCCGCGTCCATACCGACGGAAGTTGCTGCGCCGTCGTGGCCTTCTCCGTTGGGGTGCCCATCACCGCTCCTTCCTCGTGCCTCGAGCATAGCGCATCCTTCGTACAGTGTTCGGAATCACGAACGTCGTACCTATTGCGCACACTGTGCGTTGACCGTACAGTGTTCGACATAACGCACGACGTGCGGAAGCTCTTGGAAAGGGTTCACGATGGAAACACTGGAAACGGCCGCTCGGGATGCGGTCGCCCGCAACCCGCGCCGCTGGTTGATCCTGGTGGTGCTGTGCCTGAGTTCGCTGGTGCTGGTGGTCGACAACATGGTGCTGACCGTCGCGATCCCGGATATCGCGACCGATCTCGGCGCCAGTGCGCAGCAGATCCAATGGATCATCGACTCGTATCTGCTGGTGTTCGCGGGCCTGCTGCTCACCTCGGGCAGCCTGTCCGACCGCTACGGCCGCCGGTTGGTGATGGTCATCGGATTGGTGCTGTTCGGCGCGGCCTCACTGCTCGCCGCCTACGCGAACAATCCGGAACTGCTGATCGCGGGCCGGGTGTTCATGGGCATCGGCGGTGTGTTGATCATGCCCAGCACGCTGTCGATCCTCATCACCGTCTTCGACGACGACGAACGGCCCAAGGCGATCGCGGCGTGGAGCGCGGTGGCGACGCTGGGCATGGTCGGCGGCCCGGTGGTCGGCGGCGTCCTGCTCGACCACTTCTGGTGGGGCGCGGTGTTCCTGATGAACGTGCCGATCGCGGTGATCGCCATCGTGGCGGCGCTGACGCTGATGCCGGAGTCGAAGGGCCCGTGGCGCAAGCCCGACTACCCGGGCATGGTGCTGTCGATGGTCGGGATGGTGGCCCTGGTGTGGGCGATCATCGAGACGCCCAAGCACGGCTGGAACGACACCCGCATTCTGATCGCCTTCGGCACGGCCGCGGTCGCGCTGATCGCCTTCGTGATCCGCGAGGTGACCACCGATTCGCCGATGGTGCCGCTCAACCTGTTCCGCAACCGGACGTTCACCGGCTCCAGCTTCTCGCTGGTCCTGGCCAACTTCGCCAACGGCGGCCTGGTGCTGGTGCTGACCCAGTACCTGCAGTTCGTGCTCGGCTACTCGCCGATGCGCACGGCGCTGGCCTTCACGCCGATGGCGATCGCGCTGCTGGCCGCCAACGGGATCGGCGCGAGCCTGGTGAGCAAGCTCGGCGCGAAGGTCATCACCGCGACCGGCCTGGCGATCGTCGCCGCGAGCTTCGGCGCGCTGGCGATGCTCGATGCCGACAGCGGCTTCTGGCCGGTGGCCATGGCCTCGGCGCTGTTCGGTCTCGGCGGCGGCCTGGCGATGCCCGCGGCGATCGGCGCACTGATGAGCGCCGTGCCGTCCGAGCACGCCGGAGTCGGCTCCGCGCTGAACGACACCGTGCAGCAGACCGGTGCGTCGATGGGCGTGGCGGTGCTGGGTGCGATCCTCGCCGGTACCTACACCGACGAGATGCCGCGGTGGGTGTCGGACGGCGCCCGCGAGTCCATCGCGAACGCGCTCGGCAGCGGCGACGACGGTGTGATCGGCCTGGCCCGCCACGCCTTCAGTTCCGCGATGTCGGCCACCTTCACCGTCGGCGCGCTGAGCGCCGTGGCGGCCGCGATCGTGGCGACCGTGCTGATGCGCAACGTGAAAAACGTTGGCGGCGAGGGCGATACGCCCGAGCAGACCGACGACGAACTGGTCGGCACACGCTGACCACCGCCGAGGGTGACTCCGCCCAGGTACGCACTGCTCACAACTGAGGGTGACTCTGCCTCGGCACGCACTGACCACCGAAGATGACCCCATCTCGGCACGCACTGACCGTCGAAGATGACTCCATCTCGGCACGTACCGATCACCGAAGATGACTCCGCCCCGGCCGCCACGGCCGGGGCGGAGTTCGTCGTGGACGGTCCGTTACGGGCGGCGGCCCAGCCGGTCTACAACATTCCCCACCAGTAGAGCAGGCAGGCCAGTACGAAGACGACTGCAGTCTCCATCGTCGCTCCCAACCTCATTCGCGCGTACCACCCATCATTCCTCGAGATTGCCGGACGCGCCGCCGACCAAGATCACAACGCCACAACGGATGCCCCGTCGGCCGCGATCCTGTCGTCCCCTCGATCGACAGGAGCGCGCCGGCTGGGGACGGGCGGGGCACGCCACCCCTCGAGACGTGCCCCGTCCGCAACCCACCACCCGACGGTGGGTTCCACCGGTGTGATCCGGTGTCGATACAGACGATGCCGTCGGGGGCTTGCCGAGGGCTTAAAGAGTGCTTGCGGCGGCGCTATTCGACGATGACGACGATGAGTTGCCGGGGGTCGGACTCGCCCCGGTCCCGGGAGAGCGCGCGGTCCACGCTCGCCGACGGTCCGCCGATGAAGGTGATCGGGCGGCGCGAGTCCAGCCGGTCGAGGATCTCCGGCAGCGAGGACACGATCTGATCGGTGCGCACCACGCACAAGCGGAATCCGGGTATCAGGGTCGAGTCGCGGCGGGTCTGTCCGGGGCCGCCGTCGAGCACGATCGTGCCGGAATCGGCGTCCGCGCCGGCGCAGGTGGTGATCACGGCGTCCACCCGGTCGAGGTCCCCGGTGAAGCGCCGCGCACGATCGGCGACGATTCGATGCCCGTCCGTCTCCGCCCAGCGCCCGAGCCATTCCTCCGGCAGGCCGTCGGGTGCGGTCACCGAGGTGGCGCCGTGCGCCCGCAGCACCGTGTCGACGGTGTCGGCGAGATCCGGTTCGATCGCCGGTACCGGCTGAGCTCCATAGTGTTTCAACCGCTGGACGAACAGTTCGACCAGTGCGGAGCGGTCCGCGGCGGAGACCTCGCGGGGCTCCTTGCGATAGTGGCGCGGCACCGGCACGGTGCGTTCGTCGTCGGGCAGGGACTTGAGTCCGTCACGCACGCGGCGCAAGATTTCCTCTCGCGACGTCACCGCGCCCTCCCGTCGGCCTGGATGGACGCGTTCGGCGAGATCCGTTCATCGGTCGTGCCGGGAGCCAGCCGTTGCAAGAACACCTCCAGATCGTGCCGGGGTCGGCACGACCTGCTCGTTGCCTACCACCGATGAACAGGCTACCCCCGAGTAGGGGTCCGGCTAATCTCGCGCAACATATCGGTGGTCCGGGGCATATCGCGCCGGGTGGATCAGCTACTCGCGGCGCGGATGCCTGCGAGGAATTCCGCATTGGTATCGGCCTGGCGCAGGCCGGTCAGCAGCAGTTCGAGCGCGTGCTGCGGGTCCCGCCCGGCCACGGTGCCGCGCAGCGCCTGGATGGCGGCCGCCTCGTCGGGGTGCAGCAGGAGTTCGTCCTTGCGCGTGCTCGACTGCGAGATGTCGACCGCGGGATGCAGGCGGCGCTCGGCGGTGCGGCGGTCGAGCTTGAGCTCGGCGTTGCCGGTGCCCTTGTACTCCTCGAAGATCACCGTGTCGGCGACCGAGCCGGTCTCCACCAGCGCCGTGGCGACGATGGTGAGCGAGCCGCCGTTCTCGATGTTGCGGGCCGCGCCGAGGAACTTCTTCGGCGGCGCCAGCGCGGCGGCGTCCACGCCGCCGGACAGAATGCGTCCGGAGGCGGACGAGGCCAGGTTGTAGGCGCGGGCCAGCCGGGTCAGCGAATCCAGCAGGATCACCACGTCCCGGCCCATCTCGACCAGGCGCTTGGCGTGTTCGACGGCCAACTCCGCGACCGCGACGTGCTCGCCCGGCGGCTGGTCGAAGGTGGCGGCGGCGATATCGGCGGGCACCGCGCGGGCGAGGTCGGTGACCTCCTCCGGGCGCTCGCCGACCAGCACCAGCATCAGCTGGCACTCGGGGTGATTCTTGGCAATGCCGTGTGCAATCGATTGCAGCACAGAGGTTTTGCCAGCCTTGGGCGGGGCGACGACCAGGGCGCGTTGGCCTTTCCCGATCGGCATGACGAGATCGGTGACGCGCGTGGTCATTTCGTGCGGTTCGGTCTCCAGCCGCAACCGGTCCTGTGGATAGATGGGGACCAATTCGGAAAAGTGCGGGCGGGATCGGGCCTGTGCGGGCGACAGCCCGTTCACGGTGTCGACGCGAACCAGCGGCGCGAATTTCACGCCGTCGCGCTTGGATCCGACGACGCCGGTGACGGCATCGCCACGCCGTAATCCGTTGTCGCGCACCAGCCGCATCGACACGTGGGCGTCGTTCGGTCCGGCCAGATAGCCGTCGACGCGCAGGCTTGCGTGATTGCCGACGATATCGAGGATGCCGGTGACCGGCGTGGTCGAGGTGTTCGCGGCGTCGGTGTCGCCGTCCGATCTGTGAATTGTGTTCTGTTCCATGGCGTTTCTCCTGAATGAATGAGTGAGTCAGTGGTCATCGTGGTCGCGGCAAGGCCGGAATCGCGGCGCGGCCGCGGAGGAACTCGGATCGATCCGGATAGCGCTACGAGCGCTGCGAGAGCGGACGAACCGGGAGGGTGAAGAAATCCTGCGGGAAGGGATTGGCCCTGTGTGAAAGGGTTGTGTCGACCTGCATCCACAAGATGACGACAATGCCTACGGTAACGGCACTATCCACAACACGCAACGCCCCCTGAATGTTCCACCGGCGCCCACACCAGGCTCCGCCGCAGGTCGGGACCGTGTTCACCCCTTCTGATTCGCGTGCAATCGCCGTTCTTCGCGCACCGCGTAGGCGTTCACGCACCCTTCGCAGCGGATGCACGGGATGCGCGGATGGGCGCGGGGTGCGCGAAGTGGCGGACGTCGTTCAGCGGGTGCGGCGGCGGAGGGTGGTGGCCAGGAGGGCGAGGGCGGTGGCGGTCCAGGCGGCCAGGGCCACCCAGGCCTCGGCGTGGCCGAAGGTGACCATCCAGTGCTCGCCGAGTACCTTGCCGAGTTCGGCGGTGCCGACGCCGTACATGCCGATCGGGAACACGATGCTCCACAGGCCGGGCTCGTAGGCGAGCGCGAAGTGCTGCACCAGATGTCGCCACACCCCGGCGGCGAGTAGCAGCGGAATCAGCCAGCTGCCGAAGGCCCACAGCGCCAGCGCTGCGCCGGCGAGGAACGGCCGCAGCGTCGCGATCAGATGGTTGCCCTCGTGCTCCAGCACCTGCGCACCGGCCAGCACGCTGATCGCGGTCGCCCCCATGAAAACCCAATATGCCGGAACGAGTTTCGCCGCGGTGAGCCCGCCGCCGAACAGCGTCCCCAGCACCAGCGCGGCCACCGCCAGATACAGCACCACGCCGACCGACCAGCACAGCACGGCGGGGACCACGAAGCGCCGCCCCCACGGCTGCGGCAGCACGGTGGCGGCCACGGCCAGCGACTGGGTGCCGACCACCCAGAGGAACCACGTGCCGTCCGCGCCGGTGACCGCGGTCTGCGGCGAGTGGTGCACCATCAGCGCCGCCGGAATCGCGTAGCACAGCAGTAGCCAGGCCGTCGCCGCAATCGCGAGCAGTGCCAGCGCCGCACCGGTCGCGTCGTGCTTGGCCAGCCCCGCCGCGATCACGGCCGTCCCCGCGACGAAGGTCAGATAGGTGAAGCCGACGGCCGGATTGCGCGCATCGGCCAGGGCATCGTCCCGAAAGAAGATCAACCGCAGCACCGTCGCCACGGTCAGCGCGGCGAGCGCCGCAACCCCAATGACCAGCAGAGCATTACCACCCCACGCCCACCCGGCCCCGGTGACCGCCCGGGACACGATCCCGGTCGCCATCACCGCCGCAAACCACCCGGGCTTGAGGTTCTGCACGGCCGCCACGCGTTTGCCCAACGACTCGCTCACGCACGCCAGTCTCGCACCGCCCCCCGCGCCTGCCGCGGAAGACCACGCAGACGAGCGTGTTCCGCGCACGCGGCCTTCACGAGATAGCAGGGGTTTTCGCGCACCCCCTGTACGCTCACGCACCCCTTGCAAGCACCTGTATCGGGTGCGTGAACATGCAAGGGGTGCGGGAAGGGGACGTGCGGGTTATGCGTCGGCGGTGATGAATTCGGCGGCCTTTTCGCCGATCATGTAGCAGGGGGCGTTGGTGTTGCCGCCGGTGATGCTGGGCATGATCGACGCGTCGGCTACGCGCAGGCCCTCGATGCCGCGCACCCGCAGCTGGGGGTCGACCACGGCGCGCTCGTCGACGCCCATCCGGCAGGTGCCGACCGGGTGGTAGACCGAGTGCACGCGGTTGGGGAGTTCCCGGCGCAGCGCCGCCTCCTCCTGCAGGGCGGGGCCGGGGGTGTACTCCTCGGTGATATCGCCCGCGATCGACTTGTTCGCCATGATCTCGCGGATCATCCGGATGCCCTCGACGAGGAATTCGGTATCGGCCGGATCGGACAGGTAACCCGGGTCGATCACGGGGGAGTCGAACGGGTCGGCCGAGGCCAGCCGCAGTTCGCCGCGGCTCTTGGGATAGATCAGGGTCGGGAAGATGGTGAGCCCGGCGCGCCGGTCCACCATGTGCAGCTTGTCCTCGTCCTGGTTGGGCACCGGGTAGCTCCACGGCAAGGTGTGGATCTGCATGTCCGGAATGTCCTGTGCGAACGGCGTTTTCACGAATCCGCAGGCCTCGAAGACGGTGCGGCCGAACCAGGAGCTGCCCGGGTTGCGCAGCTCGCGCATGATGCCGCGCGCGAAGTACGTGGGGATGCCGCGGTGGATCGCCTTCTTGGAGAGGAAGGTCATCGGCACGAACAGGTGGTCGTGCAGGTTCTGGCCGACCGGCAGATCCGCGTGCACATCGATCCCCAGCTCGCGCAGCTGCCCGGCCGGGCCGACGCCCGACAGCATCAGGATCTGCGCCGAACCCATCACGCCGCCGGAGACCACGACCTCCTTGGCCGCCCGGATGATGCGTCGCCCGCTCTTCTCGATGACCTCGACGCCGGTCGCCCGGCCGCCCTCGATGACGACCCGCGCGACGTGCGCATTCGTCAGCACCGTCAGGTTCGGATTCGGCATGTTGGTGAGGTAGCCGCGCGAGGAGCTGTAGCGCAGGCCGTACCGCACGCTCTGCTGGAAGATGCTGATGCCCTCCTGGGATTCGCCGTTGTAGTCGGCGATCTGGGGCACCCCGAGGGTGTCGGTGGCGGCGGTGATGAATTCCTGCGAAATCGGCGTGAGGTCCTTCTGCCGGGTCACCTCGATCGGGCCGCCGGTGCCGCGCACGTCGCTGGCGCCGTCCTCCCAGTTCTCCAGGCGCTTGTAGGCCGGGAGCACGTCGTCGTAGCTCCAGCCCTCGCAGCCCTCGGCCGCCCAGGAGTCGAAGTTGGCACGGTTGCCGCGCACGAACAGCATGCCGTTGACGGAGCTGGAGCCGCCCAGCACCTTGCCGCGGGTCATCGGGATCTCGCGGTCGTTGGCGAACTTCTGCGGAACCGAGTACTGCTTCCAGGTCACCCGCTTCTTCAGCTGCGGGACGGTGTGCACCATGGTGATCGCGCCGGGCATGGTCACCAGGCGGGTGTTGTCCTTGCGCCCGGCCTCCAGCAGGATCACGCGGGCCCCGTGCTCGGCGAGCCGGCCCGCGATGGTGGCCCCGGAGCTGCCCGCGCCCACGACGATGTAGTCGGCTTCGGTCGCATCCGCGCTGCGCGGAGAGTCGGTCATAGTGCTTACCTCATCCTCGAAGTAGTCGTCGTCGGCGCAAGGGCCGCCCGGGAGCGTGCCCGAGATCACTGTAGAACAAGTTCTAATTCTAGTGAAGATCCGCCATCGATTGCGACGTCCGACCGGCGTCCATCGGGTGGTCGGGCCGGTGGTGTAAACGATCTTTCGGAATCCTGACCAGACACCTGTTCAGTTGGGCGCGATAGTGCTTCAATCTACGTAGAACTCGTTCCAATTTCGTCTCGGTTCGCAATGCTGCGAACACTGAGGAGGAGCCGTGCCCGTTCCGGCCGCAGCAGATCCCGGACTACCTGCCGGATTCGATTTCACCGATCCCGAACTGTGGGAGAACCGCAGTCCCGTCGAGGAATTCGCCGCGGTGCGGCGAACCGCCCCGGTGTGGTGGAACGCCCAGACCCCCGACCAGGCGGCGCCGTTCGACGACGGCGGGTACTGGGTGGTGAGTCGGCACGAGGACATCAAGGAGATCTCGCGCCACTCCGATATCTACTCGTCCCAGCAGAAGGGCGCGATCATCCGGCTCCCCGGCTTCGCCACGCCCGAGCAGCTGGAGGGGACGGGTGCGCTGTTGGTCAATATGGATCCGCCCAAGCACACCAAGATCCGCCGCATCGTCTCCAAAGGGTTCACGCCGCGGGCCGTGGAGGGCCTGCGGGCGGCGCTCGCGGAGCGCGCGGAGCGGATCGTGGCCGCGGCGAAGGAGTCCGGGAGCGGTGACTTCGTTCAGCAGGTGGCCTGTGAGCTGCCGCTGCAGGCCATCGCCGAACTGCTCGGGGTGCCGCAGGCCGACCGCCACAAGCTGTTCGACTGGTCGAATCAGATGCTCAACTACGACGATCCGGAGTACGGCGACCCGGTCGTCGCCTCGGGGGAGATCCTCGGCTACGCCTGGAACATGGCCGAGCAGCGGCGCGCCCGCCCGGCCGAGGACATCGTCAGCCAGCTCGTCAACGCCGATATCGACGGGGAGGCACTGGGATCCGACGAGTTCGGTTTCTTCGTGATCCTGCTCGCGGTGGCAGGGAACGAGACCACGCGCAACGCCGTCACGCACGGCATGAAGGCCTTCGTGGACAACCCGGAGCAGTGGGAGCTCTACCGCGAGCAGCGCCCGCGCACCGCGCCGGACGAGATCGTGCGGTGGGCGACGCCGGTGACGGCGTTCCAGCGCACCGCGACCCGCGATGTCGAACTGGGCGGGCAGCATATCGAGGCGGGACAGCGGCTCGGCATCTTCTACAGCTCAGCCAATTTCGACGAGGCGGCGTTCGACGAGCCGCACCGGTTCGACATCCTGCGCGATCCCAACCCGCACCTCGGCTTCGGCGGGACCGGGGCGCATTTCTGCGTGGGCGCGAACCTGGCCCGGCTCGAGATCGATCTGATGTTCAACGCCATCGCCGATGCCATGCCCAGCCTGCGGCAGCTGGCCGATCCGCAGCGACTGCGGTCGGGGTGGATCAATGGCATCAAGCATTGGCAGGTCAGCTACTCCTGATGAGATTCGCCCGGGGGCGATGATCGGATTCGTCCTATCATCGCCCCTGTGACTATTCGTGACATTCCCGTACGAACCCTTTCCGACGAACCCACCACCCTCGGCGAGCTGGCCGGGGACAAGGCTCTGCTGGTCGTGAACGTGGCCTCCAAGTGCGGCCTCACCCCGCAGTACACCGGCTTGGTGGAGTTGCAGCAGACCTACGGTCCGCGCGGATTCAGCGTGGTCGGGGTGCCGTGCAACCAGTTCATGGGCCAGGAGCCCGGTACGGCCGAGGAGATCGAGCAGTTCTGCTCGACCACCTACGGTGTGGATTTCCCGCTGCTCGAGAAGTCCGACGTCAACGGCGACGGGCGGCATGCGCTGTACCAGGAGCTGGTGCAGACCACCGACGCCGAGGGCGAGGGTGGAGACATCCAGTGGAACTTCGAGAAGTTCCTCGTGGATCGCGACGGCAAGGTGGTCGGCCGGTTCCGGCCCCGCACCGAACCCAAGGATCCGGCGGTTGTCAGCGCTATCGAATCGGTGTTGTAGATCCCGGCCAAAAGCGTGCCGGGAATAGGTTGTGGAGCCCGGGCCGGGAATGAAGTTGTGGAGCCCGCGCGCCGGGAATGAAGTTGTGTGGAACCCGCGCACCGGGAATGACTGTGGTGCTGTGACCCGTCCGTCGCTTCGGCGGCTGCGGCGGCGGGTCAGCGCCGACGGCGGTAGCGCACGGAGCAGGGCTGCTGCAGCTGTACCACCATTTTGGAATGGTCGTTGCGGTAGCTGTCGGACGGCTGGGTCATCTCGAACTCCCAGTCCCGCAACAGGATCGAGAAGATCGCCTTGAGCTGCATGAGCGCGAAGGCCGCGCCGACGCAGCGGTGCCGCCCGGCGCCGAAGGGGATCCAGGTCCAGCGGTTGACCAGGTCGGCCTGGTTCGGGTCGAGGTAACGGCCCGGGTCGAAACTGTCGGGGTCCGGGAAGTCCTCGGGGATCCGGTTGGACACCGCGGGGGTTGCGGCCACGAGATCGCCTGGCGCAATACGGTTTCCGCACACCTCGAACTCGTCGCGCGCGATCCGCATGAGGATGATCAGCGGCGGATGCAGCCGCAGCGTCTCCTTGAGGACCGCCTCCAGCTGTGGAATCTGGCGCAGCGCATGGAAACTCACGTCCTTGCCGTCCGCGTAGAGCTCGTCCAGTTCGGTGGCGACGCTCGCGAACTGCTCCGGATGGCGCAGCAATTCGATCACCGTCCAGGCCGCGGTGCCCGATGTGGTGTGGTGCCCGGCGAACATCATCGAGATGAAGATGCCGGTGATCTCGCTGGCCGAGAAGCGCGGGTTGCCCTGTTCGTCCCGGATCGAGACCAGCACGTCGAGCATGTCCCGATCATCCTTGCCCGCAGGCGGATTCGCGATCCGGCCGTTCATGATGTCCTGTACCAGCTCGACGAGTTCGGCGCGCGCCTCGTCGCGGCGGCGGAAGCTCTCGATGGGGGCGTAGGGGTCGACGTAGCACAGCGCGTCGGTGCCCTGCTCCAGCTCGTGATACAGATGCGCGAAGCGTCCGTCGAGCTCGTCGCGGAACTTCTTGCCGATCAGGCAGGCCGAGGAGGTGTAGATGGTCAGCTCGGCGAAGAACTCCAGCAGGTCGATCTCGCCCTCGTCGCCCCAGCGCGACAGCATCCGATCCACCTCGTGCGCAATGGTTTCCGCGTGCCCGCGCATGTGCTCGCCGCGCAGCGCCTGGTTGTGCAGCATCTCCTTGCGGCGCTCCGGGCTGGCGTCGAACACCACGCCCTCGCCGAAGATCGGCTTCATGAACGGATAGGCCGCCCCCTGGTCCAGGTCCTCGTCGGCGGCGCGGAAGAAGAACTCGTTGGCCTCCGAGCCCGACAGCAGGATCACGTCCTTGTCGGCCAGCCGGAACGAACCCACATCGCCGCACTCCGCACGGACCCGGCGCATCAGCGCGATCGGGTCGGTCCGGAATTCCTCCAGATGGCCGTGTTCATGATTGTCGCCGGACACCTGCCGCGGTTTGACGAGCGTCATCGGAAATCCTTCCGCCGTACCGGATCCACCCGTGATGGACACGTGTCTGGACGGTACTACGGAAGCGAGTTCGCGGCAAGGTATTCGACGTCTCCAGCGGGAATTGAGCAAGGAGCAACGCCCCCGTCCTCCAGCGGCCTCGAGTCAGGAGCAGTGCCCCGTTCTTCAGTGGGTCTCGGGTTTGGTGCGCCCTGTACTCCAGCGGGCCTCGAGTCGGAAGCAGTGCCCTGAACTCGAACGGGGGTCTCGGGTCAGGCGCAGCGCTCTGTACTCCTACGGGTCTCGGTCAGGCGCAGTGCTCTGTGCTCCAGCGGGTCTCGGGTCGGGTGCAGTGCCCCGGTCTCCGACGGGCTTCGAGTAAAGGAGTAACGCCCTATTTCCCCGGCATGCTCAGCCATTGCCTTTGCCCGGCATGCTTTTGGCCGGGAGCGCAGTCGACTACTCCAGCACTCGGAGAGTGGACTTTTCGAGGCGGTCGGCTATCTCGGCGTAGGAGGCGTAGCCCATGCCCGCGCGGACCAAGGCGCCCGCGTAGAGCAGCTCGAGCGTTTCCACGACTTCCGGATCGGCGTCGTCGCCGAGGGCCGTGACCAGGCGCTTGCGGATCTCGGACCCGATGCGCACCCGTAGGTGCGCCACGTCCGGGTCGGTGCCCAGCAGCGCGCTGGTCACCGCGCCTGCGAGCGCGGGCTCGTCGGCGACCAGCATGGCGATCTGACGCTGCACCGCGACGACCCGGGCGGTGGTGCCGGAATCCTCGTCCGCGGGCGGCGGCGTCGCGGCCAGGCGGCGCCAGAAGACCTCCGCCACAAGGTGTTCCTTGGAGGAGAAGTACGTGTACGCGGTGGCTGTGCCGACCCCGGCGGCCGCGGCGACCATGCGGACCGTCAGCCCCGCGAAACCCTCGCGGGACAGCACCTCGAGCGCGGCCCGAGTGAGCCGGTCGACGGTGTCGGCCTGCTTCTCGGTGAGGCGGCGCCGGGTCGCCTCCATGCTGACGGGCAAGGGATCGGACACGTGTCTGGATGCTACACTGGACACCTCTTACGGGCAACTCGCTCCGCCCGCGACACCGGCCGTGTGCCCTGTGCCGACAGAAAGGTCCGTCTCCCATGACCCGTGCCGATTCGGCGACTCCCGTTGCTGCCCAGGAATTGTTCGACCTCGCCGAGCAAACTACCGGCTTCATGCCGGGCGAGGAGGGGCGGGCATTGCACGACGCGGTGCGGCGATACGCGGGCGACGGCACAGTCGTCGAAATCGGTACCTATTGCGGCAAGTCGGCGATCTACCTCGGCGCGGCGGCCCGCGAAACCGGGGCGACGGTGTACACCATCGACCACCACCACGGCTCGGAGGAACACCAGCCGGGCTGGGAGTACCACGACAGCTCCCTGGTCGACCCGGCGACCGGGCGATTCGACACCGTCGCCGCATTCCGGCGGTCGATCGTGCGCGCCGGTCTCACCGACACGGTCGTCGGCGTCGTCGGCGCCTCCGCCACGGTCGCGCGCATGTGGCGCACGCCGATCCGCCTGCTGTTCATCGACGGCGGCCACACCGAGGAAGCCGCCCAGCGCGACTACGACAACTGGGCTCACTGGGTTGCCGCAGGCGGCGCCCTCGTCATCCACGACGTCTTCCCCGACCCTCGCGACGGCGGCCAAGCCCCGTACCACATCTACCGAAAAGCCTTGGACAGCGGGAACTTCCGAGAGGTGGCGGTGGTCGGATCGATGCGCATCCTGGAGCGCGATGCGGGGTGCGGCGGGCAGGTGTAGTCCTCTACGGCCCTAGCACACTTGCCGAAATCGGCACCTTGGTCACAGTGGATGCCGACCAAGCTATTCATGAACGGGTGCCCGCCGACGATTCGATCGTCGTAGGGCGACGCCCCCGGTACGGTGACTCTGGTGTCAGAGAATTCGTTGTACGCGCTTGTTGTGAAGTTCGACCTGCAGGACAGCGAGAAGGCTGCGGCGTTCGATCGTCTGGTTGCCGAGACCGTCAGGGGTATCACGGAACACGAGCCCGGGACTCTCGTCTACTCGACGCACACAGTGGAGGGTGAGCCGCTGTCGCGGATTTTCTATGAGGTGTACCGGGATCGGGAGGCGTTCGAGGAGCACGAGCGGCAACCGCACACGAAGCACTTCCTCTCCAAGCGTGCCGACTTCACATCGGCTGTGCGGGTCGAGTTCCTGACACCTGCTGCCGCGAAAGGGCTTCCCGCAGCAGGCTGAGCTACAGATTGTTGGTGATCCCGCACCACACTGCGAATCCGTGCACAGTTGTCGCTGCGCGCCTCGGTGCGTGCGAGGGCTCGCACCGTCTCGTGAACCATCGGGTTGTACCGCGTTTGCGATGGAGCGATGCTGCGCGCGGGATGCGGCGGTCGGGTTTAGTCCTGCGGCAAGCTCTGCCTATGCGGCTAATCCGATACGGCGACTCAGCTCGCGCACATCCGTCCGCATCCCGGACGGTGGCGATTTCAGCAAGCCGAGCAGCATATCTCGTGCGAATCCGTTGTATCTGATCGTTTCGGGCGCAGTCTGTTCCGATTTCGACAGCAGTGCGAACGCCGCGGTCGACTCACCACGCACACCGTGCGCGCGAGCCACTTCGATGAAATGTCGGGCGCGGCGCGGTACCGAGGTGATCTGGTCTGCATCGAATGCCTGCGCCGCGTGCAATGCCTCACCGGGTCGGCGCAGCTCGACACCCAACGTCACCGCGTGCGCACCCATCACAGGTATCGAGAACGACGTCTGTACATGTCGGTATGCCGGGCCGAGCTTCTGCGCGATCCGGTCTGCGCGCTCCCAGTAACGCCATGCCTCACCGTGCCTGCCGCGCCGCGCGTGCACGTACGCAATCTCCGCATCCAACGCACCCGCGATTCCGCGCCAATCGTCGGAGGTGCTGTCCCGATCGACATATGGGGCAAGGCGTTTCGTCGATTCTTGGGCGAGATTGATCGCCTCGTCCCAGCGCCCGGAATCCCGGAGCGCTTGTACCATCGCCCAGGCGCTGCACGCGATCACGTAGGGGTCGTCGGTCTCGTAGCCCTCGCTCAGGCCCCGATCGGCAACCATCCAGACCAGTTCCGGCGCTGGCTGATACGCGACATAGAAGTCGGCTAGTTGATAGACGCCCGCAAGGATCCGCCTCGCAGCCCGGCGGTCGTCACCCTGTATACGCGCCGCGTTCTGCGCGTCCCGAATGAGCCCGGGCAACAGTGTTCCGAGTTGAGTGCGATGGTCCGGGCTCGAATGCCGTACCTGCCACGCAGCCCTCAGCCGCTCCGCGAGGTGTTGCACTTTCGGTGCGCGACTCGGCGCGTTGAAATGGGCGCCGGTCAGTGCGGCCTGCACCTCCGCCAGAGCCGCGTGGCGTTCGCCCGCGAATACCGCGACCGGCACCGCATGGCCGTTACCGGTCAATTGGGCCAAGTCCTCCAGTTCCAGAGCTTGTGCGATTCGCAGCAGCAGCGGCAGCTTCGGGGTCTGCAGCCTGCCGTTCTCGACGGCCTTCAACCACTCGGTAGATCTCCCGATCAGTCCCGCGAGCACGGGCCGTGACATCCCCGCGCGCTCACGGTGCAGCTTGATTCGTTGGCCGATCGCCAGGCCCTCTCCGCCGTCCACGGTGTATGCCTTCCGCCAGACTGCCCCGTCAATCTTGAAGCGTAACCACTCGGTAAGGGGTACGGAATGTACCTGGTCGAATCGAGACCCGCTCTTAGCGTCAGATTCGGCCCCACCGCCGAGTCGTAATTGACTCCCCGATTCCGACTCCGGCGGCGGGTGCCTCCCAACAACGAGGCGGAGGCAGTAGGCGATGAGAGCGAATCCGACAGCGTTCGCGTGGGTCGACACCGACGTCAGTCCGTGGGGCGAGTGGGAGAACGCCCGGGTCCGCCAGCTCGCGCGGCGGCTCGGCTATGCGCTGTACTGGCCCGGCCCGTCCACGCTCCCACTGGTCGACCAGGTACGAGCGGCGGACGTCGACGCCGTGATCACACCGTCACCCGGCCATCTGGACGCCATCCAGTTGCACGCGCTGATGTGCATTGTCGACGTCGAAACTGCCACTCCTCGAATGAGTTTCGCTCGCTGGACGACATTTCCCTGTCAGATGGGGCAGTCGTGAGCACCGCAGCGGGGTGGTCGATGATCGTGGTGCTCGTGGCGATCTTCTGCGGCATTGCCGGGGTCCTGCTGCGCACCGGACTCGACGGCAACAGCGACGAAGGCGAGGCTCCCCCTCATACCGTCGAGTCTCTGGCGTACACGCACGCCGCGCCGGGGCGGGGGTTCACGGTGCCGCAGGCCCATCGCGCGATGCAGCAGCACCGGACCTGCCGCCGCGAGGACTGCCCGCGTAAACGTGCGGCTTACCAGGCCCTCGTGGACGCCCGGCGCCTCCGGCCGGACTCAGGCCGCGCGTATTGACCTGCGGGACATGGCAATCACCGAACGATGCTGGAGTTGTCGATCGACAATTCCGCACGCAGGAGGCCATGGGGATCACCCGGATAGCGCCGGAATGACGTGGGTTGGCACGTGGATGACGGGGTAGGCGTGTGAATGGTTGGGAGTGGGCGTGTGAATGGGTGGGAGTACGCGACGCAATGGTGGGAGTGGTTGTCAGCCCCGTGACCTTCGGTCGAGGAGGATCAGTGGGACGGTGGCCGCGGCTAGGGCGGCCCCGATCAGGCATACCGAGGTAAGTGCGGCACCGGAGGTCAGGGTGGCGGCCGCCAGTACCGGGGTGAGGCTGATGCCCAGTTGGAAGGCTGACACGGTGGTTGCGCCCGCGAGGGTGGGGGCGTCGGCGGCTATGGCGAAGACGCGGGCGTAGAGGGCCGGGTTGAGGACGAAGGCGGCGATTCCGAGCAGGAATACCGCGGGGATGACGATCCAGACCTGCTCGATCGCGATCGCCAGTACGAGGGACAGTGCCGCGATGGACAGTGCGCCCGTGAGCAGGGCGAAGTGGGGGCGTCGGTCGGAGATCCGGCCGCCGATGGAGAGGCCGAGGAAGGCGCCGATCCCGAACAGTGCGAGGACCGCCGGGATCCAGACCTCGGACACCCCGGTGAGGTCGGCGAGCATGGCCGCCAGATAGTTGAACGTGATCATGTACGCCGCGGTGGAGGCGATGACGATCGCGTAGATGATCCAGAGCATCGGCCTGCGCATCGTCGCGACCTCTCTCGCGACGCCTGCTACGGGCCCGGAATTCGTTGTGGCCGAAGGAAGCCCGAGTACGCAGCCGACGATACCGGCGAACGTCAGGAGTACGACGGCCCAGAATCCGCCCCGCCACTCCGTGAAGTGACTCAGCAGGGTTCCCGCGGGGCCACCGGCGATCATGGCCACGCTGAGGCCGCTGACCACCACGCCGGACGCGCGGGCGTTGCGGTCGGGGGTGACCAGGCCGATCGCGGTGACCGAGGCGACGGCGAAGAATCCGGCGTAGGCCAATCCAGCGACGACCCTGCTGGCCAGCAGCACCTGGTAGTTGCCCAGCAGACCGACGGCGACGGCGGCGGCGAAGACGGCCTGGGTGGCGACCAGGGCGGTGCGGCGCGGCCAGCGCAGGCTGAGGACAGCGAAGGGCGGTCCGCCGAATACGACGCCCAGCGCGAACGCGGTGATGAGCATCCCGGCCGAGGAGAGCGTGACGTCGAGGTCGGCGGCGACCTCCGGCAAGACTCCGGCCAGCAGGAACTCGGCGCTGCCCATCGCGAACAGGCTGAAGCCCAGCAGGTAGACCCCGGCCGGTAGCCGGTCCGGCCGACCTCCCCGAAACCGCTGTGCGCGGGCATTTCTCGTTGTATCCGTTGTGGTATTCATTCGGATCACCTCCGCTACGAGCATCGGAGGATCGGCCCGGAATCGACAAACACTGTTGCCGATTCCGGGACGCATTGGTTGACTGGCCGCATGGACGAGCCGAGCGTGGGCGCCGCTATCGAGCAGATCGCACCCAGATTGCGGCGTGCCCGGGAGAAGAAGGGCGTCAGCCTTGCCGAGATCACCCGGGTCACCGGCATCTCGACGAGCACCCTGTCCCGGCTGGAGTCGGGACAGCGCAAGCCGAGCCTGGAACTCCTGCTGCCGATCACCGCGGCCCTGGGCATCCCGCTCGACGAGATCGTCACCGCGCCCCGCATCGTCGATCCCCGGGTACCGCAGCACCCCACCAGCAAGGACGGCCGCGTCCTGATCCCGCTGTCGCGCCACAGCGGCGACCCGCGCGCCTACAAGATGACGATTCCCGCACACGACGAGGAGCCGTACCTACGGACCCACGAGGGCTACGAATGGCTGTACGTGCTCCGCGGGCGGCTGCGCGTCCGGCTCGCCGACCACGACTTCGTGATGTCCGCCGGCGAGGCGGCCGAATTCGACTGCCAGGTCCCGCATTGGTTCGGCGCGGCCGGGCGCGGCGACGTCGAGGTCCTCAGCCTCTTCGGCAAGCACGGCGAGCGCATCCATGTGCGCGCCCGGACCCCGCGCCGCTGACGGGAGCTAGTGCTGTGACCGCATAGGTTCGCCGGTTCAGATGCCTTACAGGTTGTTGACGTAGAAGTTGGTGAGTCGTTCGACGGCGGCGTCGACGTATTCGGGTTCGTCGTACATCTCGTAATGGCCTACGCCCTCGATCACCATGAGGTCGACCGAGTTGGGGGCCATCTTCCACAGCTGCATGCCCGCCTCGTAGGAGCCGGTGTTGCCGATGCGTCCGGCGAGGATGACCTGCAGTGGCTGGGTCATGAGCTGGTCGACCAGGTGGAACGCGTCGCAGCCCAGTAGGAGGGAGTCGCTGCGCGAGAGGCGGCGGTTGGTGGAGTGCTCGTTGCCGCCCCGCTCGGTGCGGTAGTAGGTAATCGCCTGCGTGGTGTCGATATCGGTCAGACCGGCTGCCGCGGCGTCCTCCAGGGTGTCGGGCAGCCAGTTCGCACGGGTGAGTTCGCCGGAGCGGGCCTCTTCGATGCGCGCGTCGGCGAGGGCGTCGAGTGCGGCGGCCGGGCCGTCGGGCTGGAAGCTGCGGAACGAGGTGCCCATGTTGCCGGGGACTACGGTTCCGACCGCCTTGATGCGGTGGTCCGTGCGGGCGGTGTGCACGGCGTAGCCGCCACCGGCGCAGATACCGAGGACGCCGAGGCGCTGTGGGTCGATGCCGGGGGTCATGGTGAGCACGTCGATGGCGTAGGAGATGTCCTCACCGCGGCGGTAGGGGTCTTCGAGGTCGCGTGGCTCGCCGCCGCTCTGCCCTTGATGAGCGGGATCGAAGACGAGCACCGCGATGCCGCGGGCGGCGAGACGGGACGCATAGTTGGCGCCGATCTGCTCCTTCACACTGCTGCCCGGGGTGGAGAGCACGACGGCGCGCAGCGGTGCGCTGCTGTCGGCGTTGTCGGGCAGGTGGAGGTCCGCGGCGAGGTTGATGGGACCGCGCGGGATCGTGAGGTGCTGAATCATACCCGGCTTCCTTTGTGAGATTGTTGTTCCATAGGAGTCCAGTACAGGACCGCATTTTGTACGATTTGGAACTAGTACGAAACCGTACCACATGGATGGAGGACCGCATGCCGGTCGACGGGGCGCAGCTGTGGACGCTGAACCAGCGGCTGCTGGCAGTCGTGATGGATGCCTGCACAGAGGAGCTGGCCGAGCTCGGGTTGGAGACGAAGGAGTTCTTCGTCCTGGCCGAGGTCGAGGCATCGCCGTACCCGGCCGAGATCGCGACGGCACTGCTGCTCCCCAAAGCGAGCGTGACGGTCTACGTCCGCAACCTCGTCGCCAAGGGGTTCATCCGGCGCGAGATCGACGACGCGGACCTGCGGCGTCACCGGCTCGTACTAACCGCTGAAGGCACAGAGGCACGAAATCGTGCACTTGCAGCCCTCGCGGCGGAGTACGACCGCAGGCTGGCGAGGATCACCCCCCAGGACCGCACCGAGCTGCAGCGCATCCTTCAGGAGATGCTCTCGCCCGCATGAGTCCATGGTCATGAGCCTGCCCGGTGAACCCCTGCCCCTCCTGGTCGGTCAACCTGCGCACATGGACAAGCTCAGCCACTACACCCCCAGCAGTCGGAGCGGACGTCACCGTGCATCCAACCGCCCGGACGACCGCCCCGGCGAACCTTCCCGGTCAGAGCACTAGCGGCGGGAACCGACGCAGTCGCAGGCGAATCCGGTGGTGATGTCGATGGGCGCGGCCGGGTCGCGGAAGATTCCGGCGGCCGGTGTCGCACGCGCCAGCGCATCCGCGGCGAGGATCATCGCCGCGCCGGTCCAGGTCGTGCGTTCCTCCGGCCAGCGCTTGCCGTCCGCGAAAACGAGTCCGGTCCAATAGGATCCGTCGTGCTCGCGCAGATGCTGCATGGAGGCCAGCAGCCGGTGGGCACGCTCGTGGTCGCCGAGGGTGTCCAGCGCCAAGGCCAGTTCGCAGGTTTCCGCGCCGGTGACCCAGGGCCGGTCGGCGACGCAGCGGATGCCGATCCGGCCGACGACGAAATCGCCCCAGCGGGAGTCGATTCGCTCCGCGCCATCGGTGCCGCGGTAGGCGCCGCACAGTACCGGGTAGTACCAGTCCATCGAGTAGCGGTCCTTCTCGGCGAACGACTCCGGGTGGTGCCGGAGGGCATGGCCGAGGCGCATCGCCGCGACCTCCCAGTCCGGCTGCGGATCCCCGGCCAGTTCGGCCAGCGCCAGCGCACACCGGATGCTGTGGAACATGCTCGAGCAGCCGGTCAGCAGTGCTTCGGGCACCACGCCGGAAGCGGAACGCAGCCAATAGATCTCGCCGTTGCGGCCCTGCTGCATGGTGGCGACGTAATCGATGGCGGCCCGCACCGTCGGCCACATCGCCGTGGCGAAGGAACGGTCGCCGGTGCGGCGGTAATAGTGCCAGACCCCCGTGGCGATGTAGGCGCAGAAGTTGGTGTCGGCATCGGCGTTCTCCACCGCACCGGCGCGAAACTGCAAGGGCCAGGAGCCGTCCGCCCGCTGGGTGCGGGCCGACCACTCGTACGCGGCCCGCGCCTCGGTGAGCAATCCCGCGGTGGTGAGCGCCATGGCGCTCTCGATGTGATCCCACGGGTCGGTATGGCCGCCGCCGAACCACGGCACGGCGCCGCCGGGTTCCTGCTCGGCGGCAATGGATTCGGCGGTGCGGCGGCACTGCGCGGCGGTGAGTACGCCGGAGACCTCCGGCAGGTCACGCACGGCGCACCGCCGGTTTGGTGAAGTACAGCGCGACGCTCTTGCCGATGACCGGGTCCAGGGCGGTCTCGGCGAAGCGGGTCTGCCAGGGTCGTTTCATCATGTCCCACACCAACAGTCGGTGATATGCCTCGACTACCCGGCTGTCGGTCTTCGACACACCCACCAGACATTTCAGCCACCAGTACGGCGAATGCAGCGCGTGGGCGTGCGTGCTGTGGATGAATCGCACACCCCGCCCGGAGATCTTCGCTCGCAGCTCGTCGGCGCGATAGATGCGGACGTGCCCGCCCTCGTTGGCGTGGTATTCGTCCGACAGCAGCCAGCAGATTCGTTCGGGTAGCCAGCGCGGCACGGTGACCGCCAGGGCGCCACCGGGCTTCAGCACCCGCACCAGTTCGGCGATGGCGCTGTCGTCGTCGGGAATGTGCTCGAGGATCTCCGAGGCGACGACCACGTCGAACTCGCCGTCCTCGTACGGCATTGCCAGCGCGTCGCCCTGCACCGCTTCGGCTTTCGCCGAGTGCGGCGCCTCACCCGCCTCGGCCATCGCACCGAACATGACCTTCACGTCGGCCAGATCGCTCGCGCTCTGATCGAAGGCGACGATATCCGCGCCGCGCCGGTACGCCTCGAACGAGTGCCGCCCCTGCCCGCAACCCACATCGATCACGCGGGTGCCGGGCCGGACGCCCAGGCGGTCGAAGTCGACGGTCAGCATGTGATGATCTCCTCGCTCGTTCGGCGGGCCATGGCCTGCTCGTAGACGGAAACGGTCTGCGCGGCAACGGATTCCCAGCTGTACACCGCGAGTGCTCGCTGGCGTCCGGCCGCGCCGAGTTCGGTCCGGCGCCGCTCCGCGTCCAGCAGTCGGCCGATCGTGTGCGCCAACTCGTCCACATTCCCCGGCTCGACCAGCTCCGCGCAGTCGGCCACCACCTCCGGCAGCGCCCCGGCGCGGCTGGCGACCAGCGGGGTGCCGCTGGCCATCGCCTCGACCGCGGGCAGCGAAAAGCCCTCGTACATCGACGGAATGCAGGCGATGTCGGCCGACGCCAGCAGCTCGGCCAGTTCGAGGTCGGTCAGGCCGCCCGAGGCGGTGACGATATCGGACAGGCCGAGCTCGGCGATCAGCTTCTCGGTGGGGCCGTTGGGCTCCAGCTTGGCCACCAGGCGCAGCTCGAGATCGTGCGAAAGGCGCAGCCGCGCAACGGCTTGCAGCAGGTGACCGATGCCCTTCAACGGCTTGTCGGCGCTGGCGACCGCGACGATACGGCCCGGCACCCGGCCTCCGCGCGGCCGGAACAGTTCGGTATCCACGCCCAGCGGCACCACGTTCAGTTGCTCCGCGTCGACACCGAAATCATCGACGATATCGGCCGCGGAGGACGAGGACACCGTGATCAGGTCCGGGATCTGCTGGGCCACCCGCCGCTGCATGCCGAGGAAGCCGTACCAGCGGTGCACGAACGCCTTGCGTCGCCAGGGTGCGGCGGCCAGGTCGAGTGCTCGGTCGCGGGTGATCGGGTGGTGCACGGTGGAGACCAGCGGCAGCCGCCGGGCGATGTCGAGTAGTCCGGTGCCGAGGCACTGATTGTCGTGCACCACATCGAAATCCGCCGCGCGCGAGCGCAGCAGCCGGGCGGCACGCAGGCTGAACGTGCGCGGCTCCGGGAATCCGGCGGTCCACATGGTGCCCAGCTCCAGCAGGTCGATCCGGTCGCGGATCTCGCCGGGGCGGGGCGTGCGGAACGGGTCGGGTTCCCGGTACAGGTCCAGACTGGGCACCTCGGTCAGCGTCACCCGGGGATCGAGGTGGTCCGGATACGGCTGGCCGGAGAACACCTCGACCCGATGCCCGAGTTCGGCCAGGCCGCGGCTGAGATGCCGGACATAGACCCCCTGCCCGCCACAGTGGGTCTTGCTGCGGTAGGACAGCAGGGCTATGCGCACGTTCTCTCCGGTGGTCGAAACAGACAGGGAAATAAGGCTTTTCAGGCAGTCAACCCGAGCGGGGCGAGCTTGGCGGCGAGCCGGTCGAGGTAGGCCAGCACGTCGGATTCGGGCTTGTCCGGCAGTCCGTACAGCGCATCGGTAACCCCGGCCGCCTCCCATTCGGACAGGCGCTGCGGATCCGGTTTGCCATCGAGGGCGACCACCCGCGGCCGCCCGCTGCGGCCCGCGTCCTGCCAGACCTTGGCCAGCAGGGCCAGCCGTTCCAGCAGAGTCGCCTGCTCGTAGGGCGTGGTGATCCAGCCGTCGGCCGAGCGGGCGATCCAGCGGAAGCCCTGTTCGGTCCCGGCGGTACCGATCAGCACCGGCACGTGCCGCTGCACCGGTTTCGGCCACGCCCAGCTGGGCCCGAACTTCACGAACTCGCCGTCGTAGGCCGCCTCCTCCTTGGTCCACAGGGCGTCCATGGCCTCGAGATACTCGCGCAGCACGGTGCGCCGCTTGTTGGCGGGCACTCCGTGATCGGCGAGTTCGTCTGTGTTCCAGCCGAATCCGGCACCGAGGCTGACCCGCCCGCCGGACAGGTGATCGAGCGTCGCGATGGACTTGGCGAGCGTGATCACATCGTGTTCGACGGGGAGCGCCACGGCGGTGGACAATTCGATGCGCTCGGTGACCGCGGCGGCGGTACCCAGCGCCACCCACGGGTCGAGGGTGCGCATATAGCGGTCGTCGGGCAGGCTGGCATCGCCGGTCGTCGGATGTGCCGCTTCGCGTTTCACCGGGATGTGGGTGTGCTCGGGCACGAAGAACGAGGCGAAGCCACGCTCCTCCGCGGCCTTCGCGGCCGCGGCGGGGGTGATCCCGCGGTCGCTGGTGAACAAGACGATGCCGAAACGCATGGGCCCGTGGTCCTTTCAGTTCCCCGCAGCAGGGGTGTGGGATGCTTCCTGGGTTGCCGCCGCCACGCCCGCGCGGCGGCCGTAGAAGCTGCCGTCGCCGAGCGAGGCTCCGCTGGCGTAGCCGCCCGCGCAGATGCCGGAGGTGCAGCGCCCGGCGGCGTACAGTCCCTCGATCGGTTCGCCGGAGACGTGCAGTACGCGCGAGTCGAGATCGGTGCGCAGGCCGCCGAGGGTGAATCCCGCTGTGAAGCCGCGCATGTCGTACCCCGCGAGCGGGGTGCCGACGGGCTTGACCCACTCCGGCTTCTTGCCCAGTACCGGGTCGACCCCGTCCTTGGCGTGCCGGTTGTAGATCTCGACGGTGGACTGCAAAGTACCTGCGGGCAGACCCATTTCGGCCTCCAGTTCCTCGACCGACTCCGCGACCCAGGTGGGCGGCTGCCGGAAGAACGGCGTGGAGGTCTCGGTCGCGTCGGCCGCCTCCAGCGCCTCCTCGTCGAGGATCAGGAAGGCCTGGTTATCCTGCTGCAGCAGGGTGGCCTGCCCGATGCGGCCCGGATAGGTGTCCTCCGGAATGTAGCGCTGGCCACGCCCGTTGACGAGGATTCCGCGCGCCATCCGCTGCGGATCGCCGAAGATGGCGACCTCCGTGGCGTCCATGTGGGCCAGGTCGGCGCCGAGGGCCTGGGCGATGCGGATGCCGATGCCGTCGTGCTCCTCGATCGCCGCGCCCGGGCGGCCGATCAGGCGCGGCGCATAGCCCTCGATCATCTGCTGCTGGTAGGCGAAGCTGCCGGTGGCCAGCACCACGCCGCGCCGGGCGCGGATATTCAGTTGCTTGCCATAGCGTTTCGCGACGACGCCGACCACGCGGTCGGCGTCGTCGGTGACCAGGCGTTGCAGGCGGATGTCGTATTCGGCACGCACACCGAGCTTTTCGGCTGTTTCGGTCAGCGGCTTCATCAGCATGTAGCCGCCGCCCTTTTCGCCGGTGCGCTTGTTCTCCATCTGAGGCAGATGGCCGCGCGGCGCCGGGGGGATCTGCTCGTTGAAGGGGGCCGCGTTCTCGCCGCCGGAGTACATCAGGCCCTCGTCGTGCGGCGGCTCCCAGCCGGGCTCGCCCCAGAACGCCTCCTTGAACGGAACACCCTGGGCGACAAGCCAGTTGAAGTGTTCGACGCTGCCCTGGCAGTAGTCGTGGATCTTCGCCTTGTCCACGCCCGGGCCCAGCGCGGCCACCAGGAACTTCTCCATGTTCTCCGGGGTGTCATCGAATCCGAGCGCCCGCTGCAGCGGGGTTCCCCCGCCGAGGTAGATGAACCCGCCCGACAGCGCGGCCGCGCCGCCCCAGCCGCCGGTGCGCTCCAGCACCAGCACGTCGGCGCCCGCTCGGGCGGCCTCGATGGCGGCGGCCGCGCCCGCGACGCCGTAGCCTGCGACCACGACGTCTGCCTCGAAGTCCCAGGTGGTGATCGTGGCGGCGCGCGCGGGGCGCACGGTGGGGGTCTCGGTCATCGTCTGCTGTTCCTCACTTGCTCGGCTGGATTGTCCGGTGCCATCTCATCGTTGCTCGCCCGGGTGCCCGATCGTCATCCCTCACCCGCTGGCCGGGACTTCCGCTCGGCCTTGCGCTGCTGTCCGACTACCTTGCCCACCACGCCGTCGAGCGTGGTACCGGCCGGCCAGCCGACGTAGTGGCACAGAAACAGCGCGATCTCGTGGAGTTGGTCGTCGGTGAGTTCCTCGTTGCGCAGCGCCGCACCGAGCTGGATCTCGGCGACGTCGAATGCGCCCTGGGCGGTGAGCGCGCCGAGCAGCAGCAGCCGCCGGTCGCGCACGGACAGGCCGGGGCGCGACCAGATGTCGGCGAACAGGTGGTCGGCGGTGGCGGCGAAGTGGGCGCCCGGGCCGTCGGAGAACTCCCAGCCGTACACCTCGGACATCTTCTTCAGGCCGCGCTGCCTGCGCTCGGCGGCCGATTCGCCGTGCTCGTTCGTGCTCATGCCTCCACCTCGCTGACGCTCGGCTCCGGCACGAGCACGCTCGTGGCTGTGTCGATTGCTCGCTCGCTCATCCCTGCTCCTTTGCGATATCACCGGTGCCGACCCCGAGCCCGGGGCCGAGACCCTCGAGGGCGATGCGGGCCAGGGGGAGATCGATTCCGAGCCGCTCGCCGAGTGCCAGCGCCAGCGACAGATCCTTCTCGCCGAGGTCGCGGACGTGGCCGAGGATCGAGTACCAGAAGTCGTCGGGTGGCACCGGTGCGGTGGTGTCGCGCAGCATGATCGCGCCGGGACCGCCGGTGATCGCGTCGGAGTGGCGCACCACCTTGCCGAGATCGGTGATATCGAGTCCGGCCGTTTCGGCCAGCCGCTGCGCCTCGGACGCGGCGGTGAAGGCCACGAAGTGCAGCAGGTTGCGTGCCAGCTTCATCCGGGTGCCCGCGCCCACCGCGCCCGCGTGCACGACGAGATCCGCCCAGCACCCGAACGGCGCGCGGACCCGGTCGAAGGCGGTATCGCTGCCGCCGACCATCACCGCGAGCTTGCCGCGCTTGGCGCCCGGGGCGCCTCCGCTGATCGGCGCGTCGACGAATTCCACTCCCCGCTCGGAGCATTCGTCGGCCAGCTCCACCGCGGTCCGGTCGCTGATGGTGGAGTGCACGGCGACGACGGTGCCGGGTTCGGCCGTCTGCAGGACGCCGCCGGGGCCCGTGATCACGCTGCGCACCTGATCGTCGTCGAGGACGACCACGGAGATCACGGCCGCCCGCTCGGCCGTGTCCGCGGCGGAGGTCGCGGCCGTGGCGCCTTGCGCGGTAAAGGTTTCCGTCGCCTCCGGCCGCACATC
Organism: Nocardia mexicana NBRC 108244; assembly: GCF_001613165.1. Lineage (GTDB taxonomy): Bacteria > Actinomycetota > Actinomycetes > Mycobacteriales > Mycobacteriaceae > Nocardia > Nocardia mexicana. Next base: position 18,936 of record NZ_BDBV01000099.1, on the reverse strand, counting down.
GCAGACCACGAGCCCGCCGGGCCAGGCCAGCAGACGCTCGGCCATCGGCGCTCCCATATTGCCGAGGCCGATGAACCCGACGCGAAATTCGGTGTCGCTCATGATCGGAAGATCTGCCCTCCGTCGACGTTGAGAATATGCCCGGTCACCCAGCTCGCCTCGTCGGACAACAGGTAGAGGCAGGCGCCGACGAGGTCGTCCGGAGTTCCCATGCGCTTCAAGGGCAGTCGCTGCACCATGTCCTCGACGATGGTGCCCGGCGTGACCGTCTTGGTGGCCTCGGTGTCGATGGGCCCCGGGGCGATGGCGTTGATCCGAATCTCGGAACCGCCGAGCTCGGTGGCCAGTTGCTGAGTGAGGCCGTTGATCCCGGCCTTCGCCAGGCCGTAGAAGCCCGAGTAGAGCCAGGCGGCGGTGGAGGACTGATTGACGATGGACCCGCCGCCGTCCTTCGACATCGGTTGCCACACGGCGCGGGTCATGTTCAGCGCGCCGTCGAGGTTCACGCTCATGAACTTCTTGTAGTAGTCCCACGGGACGGTCAGCAGCAGGTCGAGCTTCATATCGCCGTAGATGGCGGCGTTGTTGACCAGGTGGTCGATGCGACCGAACCGGTCGACGGTGAATTCCGCCAGGGCGGTGGCGGATTCGGGATCGGAGACATCGACGGTGTGGAACACGGCGTTCCCGCCGTCGGCGGTGATCTGTTTGGCGACCGCCTCGCCCTTCTCCGAATTGAGATCGGCGACAACCACTTCGGCGCCCTCTGCGGCGAGAGCCTTGGCGTAGGCGGCACCGATGCCCTGGGCGGCGCCGGTGACGATCGCGGATCGTCCGGTGAAGCGGGCCATGATGAAAACTCCTCTGCGGCAGGGTTGTTCGACGGCTATTCCGCGGTCGCGATCAGCTTGGTCTCCAGATACTCCTCGAACCCGGCGACGCCGAGCTCCCGGCCGATGCCGGACTGCTTGTAGCCGCCGAACGGCGCGTCGGCGGAGTACCAGACGCCGCCGTTGACGCCGAGCGTCCCGGTGCGCACCCCGTTGACGACGTGGCGGATGCGGTCGGGGTCGGTGCCCCACACCGCACCCGACAGCCCGTAGGCCGATTCGTTGGCGAGCCGGATGGCGTCGTCGTCACCGTCGTGCGGGATCACCACCAGTACCGGGCCGAAGATCTCCTCCTGGGCCACGGTGGAGGTATTGGGCAGTCCGGTGATCAGGGTGGGCTCGACGAACCAGCCGGGACCCTCGGGGCGGCCGCCACCGACCACGATCGTTCCGCCTTCGGCGCGTGCGATGTCGAGGTAGCGCTCCACGCGGGTGCGCTGCCGTTCGGAAACTAGTGGGCCGCAGACGGTTCCGGGCTCGTTCGGGTCGCCCGGCGCGATTCCGCGCATGGCCTTGGCTGCCGCCGCGACCGCGTCGTCGTAGGAGGCGCGCGGTACCAGCAGCCGGGTTGTGAGGGCACAGCCCTGACCGGCGTGCACGCATACCGAGAACGCCGCATAGCTTGCGGCGGCGGCGATATCGGCGTCGTCGAGCACGACGAACGCCGACTTGCCGCCCAGTTCCAGGAACACCTTCTTCAATGTCGCCGCGGCACCGGCCATCACCGCGCGCCCGGTCTGGGTGGACCCGGTGAACGAGATCATGTCCACCCGCGCATCGGTGACCAGCTGGCTGCCGAGGGCGTGATCGTCGGAGGTGACGATATTGACGACCCCCGCCGGGATATCGGTCTCCTCGGCGATGACCTTGCCGACCAGCGCCGCACACCAGGGCGTATCGGGCGCGGGCTTGAGCACCACGGTCGAGCCCGCGGCCAGTGCCGGTCCCAGCTTGGCGAAATTGATCTGATGGGGGAAGTTCCACGGCGTGATGGCGCCGACCACGCCGATCGGTTCCCGGCGCAGCCGCCGGGCGGATTTGATGCCCATCGGTGCGGCGCTGCCGAGATCGGTTTCCCACTCGTAACTCTCGGCCAGATCGGCGAAATACCCGAGGTCGCCGATCGGCCCCTCCAACTGCGGGCCGCTGGTGAGCATGCGCGGGGCGCCCGCCTCGGCGATCGTGACCTCCCGCAGTTCCTCGATATGGCCGCGCAGCGCATCGCGCAGCTGCCGCAGACATCTCGCCCGGAACGCGTGATCGCGGGACCATTCGGTGTCGTCGAACGCGGCACGGGCGGCCGCGATGGCCGCATCCATATCCGCGGTGTCGCCGTTTGCCGCCTGTCCCAGCACCTCTCCGGTCGCCGGATTGATCGTCGAGAACACCCCGGCGCCGCCCGGCACCAGTTTGCCGCCGATCAACAGCGGCGAGCTGTCGGTGGTGACGAGCCTGCTCATCGGTTGCTCCCATGCTGTCTGGACACGTGTACGGACTATAGGTTCGCGGCGGTCGATGGCGCAAGAACTTGTTTCAGTTATGTCGATCTTCGTCGCGCGCCGGAGTCGTGCCTCGGAGTCTGTGTGCGGGACGCTTCGCAGTTTGGGGATGCATCGAAAAATACCTCGAACTCGTTGTCGGCGCGCGGCAGTGGTGGTACCGTCCAGACACATGTCCAGCTATGTGTCTTTCGTGGCTGCCCGGGGCCGCTGCGAACGGCTGAACTCGTTCTCGAATGTGGGGTGGTGGCGATGACCGGATCGGCCAGTGCGTCGGCGTCGGTGGAGCCGCTCGCCTTCGACCCCTACGACTACGCGTTCCACGACGATCCGTACCCGGTGTACCGCCGCCTGCGTGCCGAGGCGCCGCTGTATCACAATCCGGAGCTGGGGTTCTGGGCGCTGTCGCGGCACGCGGACGTGGTCAACGGCTTCCGCGACCATGCGCGCCTGTCCAGCGCCAACGGGGTGTCGCTGGATCCGGCGGCCTGGGGTCCGCACGCGCACAAGACCATGTCGTTCCTGGCGATGGACGATCCACGCCACCTGCGCATGCGGCAACTGGTCAACAAGGGATTCACGCCGCGGCGGGTCACCGAGATGACCGATCGCATTCGTGAACTGACGCTGCAGCACCTCGAGCCCGCGCTGGCGGGTGAAAGCTTCGACTGGATAGACGATTTCGCGGGCAAGCTGCCGATGGACGTCATCTCGGAGCTGATGGGCGTCCCCGAGCCCGACCGCGCCGAGATCAGAAGACTCGCCGACCAGGTGATGCATCGCGAGGACGGCGTGCTCGACGTCCCGGTGCCCGCCATGGAGGCGTCACTGCACCTGGTCGGGTACTACGCCGACATGCTCGCGCAGCGCCGTCGCGCCCGCACCGAGGATCTGACCTCCGCGCTGCTGGACGCCGAGATCGACGGGGACAAGCTCGCCGACGACGAGATCATCGGCTTCCTGTTCCTGATGGTGGTGGCCGGCAACGAGACCACCACGAAACTGCTCGGCAACGCATTGTATTGGGCCGCAGTCGATCCCGCGCAATACGCGAAGGTGGCCGGAAATCCGGAGCTGGTCGGCCACTGGGTGGAGGAGACGCTGCGCTACGACACCTCCAGCCAGATCCTCGCCCGGACCGCCGCGGTCGACATCGACCTGCACGGCGGCACCATCCCCGCCGGGGACAAGGTACTGCTGCTGGTCGGCTCCGCGAACCGGGACGAGGAGGTGTTCGCCCACTCCGACAGCTACGACATCGAGCGAGCCGACAAGGGCGGGCTGGTCAGCTTCGGGCGCGGGGTGCACTTCTGCCTCGGCGCACACCTCGCACGGCTGGAGGCGGGAATCGCCCTGCGCGAGTTCGCCGATCGAGTGCGGGCGTACGGAATCGACGAATCGGGGATCGAGCGGGTGCACTCCACGAACGTCCGCGGCTTCGCGAAATTGCCTGTCTCCGTGGAGGCCCGGTGATGTCGCGCGCCCTCTCCCGTCCCGACTCTCTCCGGAAGGCCGAAATCTGATGCCGCGATTCGAACCCCATCCCGCTCGGCGCCCGGCCCTGATCGCCGGCGCCTCCTCCGGCATCGGCGCCGCCACCGCCGTCGCCCTCGCCGAACAGGGCTATCCCGTCGCGCTCGGGGCCCGGCGTGTGGATGTCTGTGAACAACTCGCGGAGAAGATCCGGGCCGATGGCGGCGAGGCCTTCGCATACAGGCTCGACGTGGCGGACGGCGACTCGGTGGACGAGTTCGTGGCCGCTACCGAAAAGGCCTTGGGTCCGGCCGAAATAGTCGTGTCCGGCGCCGGTGACCTGGAATTCGGGCACGCCTACGACATGGAACCCGACACGTTCCTGCATCAGGTGCAGGTGCACCTGGTCGGCGCGCAGCGACTCGCGCACCGGGTCGTCCCCGGGATGATCGCCCGGCGCCGCGGCGACTTCATCGTGATCGGATCCGACTGTGCCGACCGCCCGCGGCCGGGTGTAGGGGCGTACAACGCGGCCAAGACCGGCCTCGAGGCGATGGCACACCAGCTCCGAATGGAACTGGAGGGCACCGGCGTTCGCGCCTCGATCGTGCGGCCCGGCGCGACGCAGACCGCGATGGGCATGAACGGCGCTCCCGAGGTGGTCGGCCCCATGCTGGAGGAGTGGGTGCGCTTCGGTTTCGCGCGGCACCCGTACTTCCTGCGCGCCTCCGATATCGCCGCCGCCGTGGTCACGGTGGCCGCCGCGCCGCGCGGGGCGCATCTGGTGCTGGTCGAGGTGCAGCCCGAAGCGCCACTGCGGGAACTGAATTCGGACGCCGGAGAGGGGGATCGGTGATGCGCATCGAGGTGGACCTCGATCTGTGTCAGGGCCACGCCGTCTGTCAGGACGAGGCGCCCGCCGTGTTCACGGTGCCGAAGAACGGCAAGGTGCAGGTCCTGCGCGCCGATCCGGGTGACGACCTGGAGGCGGCCCGCGACGCCGTCCGGTACTGCCCGACCCAGGCATTGACGATCGTCGACGACAACCAACAGCCCTGAGACCGAAGGACATTCACATGCCCGGCTTTTCCCGTGACGAGCTCGACGAGATGGTCCGCCGCTGGGTGGACGAGAACAAACGCTGTGAGGACGCCGGCGACTGGCGACCGCTGGCACAGATGTACACCGAGGACGCCACCTACGGCTGGAACTACGGACCCACCCAGGAGTTCATGGCCGTCGGCCGCGACGAGATCCGGGATTTGGCGCTCGGCCAGGAAATGGCAGGGCTGGAGGGGTGGACGTATCCCTATCAGGAATTCGTCGTCGACGATCGCAGCGGTTCCGTGATCGGCCTCTGGAAGCAGATCAACGAGGGAAAGCGTGCCGACGGACGGCACTACAGCCCGGAGGGCATCGGCGGCAGCTGGTTTCGCTACGGCGGCGACTTCCAGTGGTCGTGGCAGCGGGACTTCTTCGACTTCGGCAATGTCGCAGCGCTTTTCATGGACATGATCACCGACAACGCGCTGTCCCCGGGCATGCAGAAGCGCATCGAGCGGTCGACCTCGAAGGATCCGCTACCGGGGTGGTATCGCGTCGGGGAATCCCCGGTTCCCCTGTGGTGACCGGCATGTCGTCGCGATTCGCCGAACTGTCCCGCGACCGGCTGGCCGTGCTGGTGCCGGAGCTGCTGCTGTGCGGGCATCTCATCGACCGCTCCGGCATGGCGCACTCGATCGCGGCCTTCGGCCGGGATGGCATGGCGGAGATCGCCATCGAGGAATGGCAGCTGGCCAGCCCCGTCTACACGCGGCGGATGCGCGAGGCACTGCGGATCCCCGGCGACGGAGTCGTCACGATCTTCAAGGGCCTGCAGCTCGATATCGGGGCGCCGCCGCAGTTCATGGACTTCCGGTTCCGAGTGGACGATCACGATCACGGGGAGTTCTGGCTCGACCACTGCGGCGCACTCGCGGATGTGGAGCCGATGGGGGAGGACTTCGTGGTGGCGATGTGCCACACCATCGAGGATCCGACCTTCGACGCGACCGCCCTCGCGACCAATCCGCTGGCCCAGGTGCGTCCGATCCATCGACCGCCGCGAGTTCCCGCGGACCGGAATCCGGTGTGTGCGTGGACCGTCACCATCGATGCGTCCCACGAGCCGCCACCGATACCGGCGAATACCGAACGGATCGCGGCGTCGGCGGCCGCGCGCCTCGAGCTGGCTTCGATCGATCCCGCCGACCCCGGGCAATCGGACTACGCCGGACCGCTGCTGAGCGATCTGCGGTTCGGCGACTTCTCGCGGTCCGCGCTGATCCGGATGGCCGACGAGGTGTGCCTGCAGCAGCATCTGCTCACCCTCGGATTCCTGATCGCCGTGCGGGAGCGTACCGATTCCGCGGCGGCGCAGGACATCGCGCGCAAACAGTTCACCGGGATCGCCGGGCTGACCTCCGAGCGCATCCGCAAGGCCCTGGGCCTGGGCAACGACTTCGCCGCACTGGCACAGGTGCTGCGACTGCACCCGGCGTGGAACCCGCTGTCCTACACCGCCGTCGACATCACCGGTTATCACGACAGCGTGGTGCTGCGACTGTCCCGCGACTGCCCCGGTGTGGCGGACGGGGGCTGGCCCGCGCTGATCGATGCCGATCATCCGGCACCGCTGGACGCCATGGTCCGCGGTGTCGATCCGCACTTCCGCACCCGGGTCCACACCGACGGGGACGACCTGGTCGCGGAGATCACCGCGGCCGCAACGCCGTTCGCGGAGGCGCCCGAGGTGGCCGTCACCCGGTTCAGCACCGGCGCCGACTTCGCCTTCACCGACCGTCGTTCGCTACCGCTCACGGTCGTGTAGTGCGCGCCGTGTAAATCCCAGCCAGAGAGCAGAAATCATGCCGAACAACTTCGCCGACCTGTTCGAGCACGCCGTCGACGCCATGCCCGATCGAGTGGCAGTGATCCAGGGCGGGCGCCGAGTGACGTTCCGGGAACTGGAAAGTCGCGCCAACCAGCTCGCCCACCATCTGACCGCGTCGGGCATCGGCTCCGGCGCCCACGTCGGATTCCAGATGCACAACAGCATCGAGACGATGGAGACGCTCATCGCGTGCTTCAAGGTGCGTGCGGTGCCGATCAACATCAACTACCGCTACGGCGCGGAAGAACTGCGCTACGTGTACGAGAACGCCGACCTCGAGGCGCTGGTGCACCATCGCTGCTACGCACCCGTCGTCGACACGGTGCTCGAACAGGTGCCCTCGATCCGGTATGCCCTCGTGGTCGACGACGACCAGGGCGGTGACGAGCTGCCGTGCCGTTCGGTGCCGTACCGGCGTGCCTTCGAAACATCGTCTACCGCACGCGATTTCGAGCCACGCACCGCCGACGACCTGTTCATGATGTACACCGGCGGCACCACGGGGATGCCCAAGGGCGTGATGTGGCGGCAGGAGGACATGTGGCGGGTGCTGGGCGGCGGCATCGACTTCTACACCGGTGAGCCGGTCGCCGACGAGTACCAGCAGTCCCGCACCGGTGCGCAGGGCGATCCGAGCCGGTGGCTGGTGCTGCCGCCGCTGATCCACGCCGCCGCCATGATGCCGACCTTCAATGCCCTGTGGTCCGGCAACGCCGTGATCTTCGAGCCGCGTTTCGATCCGGCCCGGACCTGGCGGGTGGTGGCCGAGGAACGGGCGAATGTGCTGGTCATCACCGGGGATGCCATGGCGCGCCCGCTGGTGGACGCCTACCGGGCGGCACCCGTGGACGCCTCGTCGATGCTGGCGATCGGATCGGGCGCGGCCCTGCTGTCGCAACCGGTGAAGAACGAACTGCTGGAACTGCTTCCGCACACGGTCGTCACCGATTCCATCGGCTCGTCCGAAACCGGTTTCGGCGGTATCGGATTCGCGCAGAAGGACGACGATCCGGCGCGCGGGCCGCGGGTGCAGACCGGCCGCGGGGCCATGGTGGTGGACGACGACGGCCGCCAGGTGAATCCGGGGGAAGAGGGCTGGGTCGCCAAGCGGGGCAACGTCCCGCTCGGCTACTACAAGGATCAGGCCAAGTCCGACAAGCTGTTTCGCACCGTGGACGGTGTGCGCATCGTCGTCACCGACGACCGCGCCCGCGTCGAGGCGGACGGTGCGATCACGCTGCTGGGCCGCGGCAACATGGTGATCAACACCGGTGGCGAGAAGGTCTTCACCGAGGAGGTGGAGGCGGTGGTGAAGTCCCACCCCGCGATCTATGACGCGGTGGTGATCGGGGTGCCGCACGCACGCTGGGGCCAGCAGGTCGCCGCGGTGGTGTCCGGGCACGGCACGCAGCCGGTGGACTTCGCCGCGCTCGAGGCGCATGTTCGCGAACACCTGGCCGGATACAAACTGCCCCGGCAGATTTGGGTCGTCGGTGTGGTCGGGCGTACGCCCAGCGGCAAGCCGGACTACCGGTGGGCGAAAGACCATGCGGCGAGCCGAGACCCCGACCACGAGGCGGGCTGAATCGACCCGGGTCGACCGGCCAGCGCGGCGGCGCCCGCCCCGTCATTCCAGCGAACGCTCGAATCGAGTGGTGACCCTTGTACCGATCTCGGCGTTCGCCTGGATGGCGAGGGGGAACGCGGTCCCCGGGATCGATCCTTCAACTCCCGCTCAGTGGGACCTTTCGACCGAATTCCGGACGCCGAATCCGGACCCGATCATGCTAGAACGTGTTCTAATTGCGAGGTGATGGCGCAGGTGCATTCCATTCTCGGTGAGCAGATCCGGGTCCCGGTCGAGGTGCGTTCCGCCGAGGCTTGTTCGAGCCTGTTCCCGGTCGACCCGGCGGCTGCGCGCGGCCTCCTGGCCGGGACGGGGCTGGAGCCGGTGCGTTTCGCGGGCCGTGCGCTGTGCGCGCTCGCCTTCATGCGGCACCTCGACACCGACCTAGGTCCCTATCACGAGTTCGCGTTCTCGCTGCTCGCCCAGGTACCCGGCCGTCGGCGCAGCACCGGCGCCTATATCCGCTGGTTGCCGGTGAATCAGAGTTTCACCTGCGCCGTCGGCCGCGAACTCTGGGGCTTTCCCAAGGAGATGGCCGATATCCGGATCGTGCCGAAGGGCCGCGGCAAGCGGTGCGAGGTGCGGCTCGACGACCGCCTGGTGGTGGCGCTGGACAGCGGCGGCGGGATACCCGCGCCCGCGGGCCTGGGCGGCGCCTCGATGCAGACCTATACCCACCGCGACGGCGTGCTCCGCGCTACGCCGTGGGTGATGAATCCGGCGCATGTGCGAATGCGGTTGGGCGGCACCCGGATCGAGCTCGGCGACCACCCGGTCGCGGACGAGATGCGCGGCCTCGGCTTACCCGCACGCGCGTTGTTCACCAGTCATATCGGGCTGCTGCGCATGGCTTTCGAGGACGCCACGGAGATCCGATGAGCAACCCGACCCACCGCCACCGCGGCGAATGCCGGGGCCGAGACGGAGATCCGGCCGCCGGAAACGCGGAGTCGATACAGGAGGCAGGATGACCAAGACAGCACTGGTGACGGGGGCGGCGAGCGGTATGGGCCGCATCGTCGCCCACCGCCTGGCCGCGGCCGGATACCGGGTGGCCGCGGTGGACGTGAACGAGACCGGACTGGCCGAAACCGCCCGTCGCTCACCGAATATGACCACCTACACCTGCGACGTCTCCGATTCGGAAGCGGTGGCCGCGGTGGTGGAGAAGGTGCGCGCCGAACTGGGACCGATCGAGCACCTGGTGCACGCCGCCGCGCTGTGCCGCGTGGGTTCGACTCTGGCCCAGAACCCTTCGGAGATGCGCCGGATGATGGACATCAACTACCTCGGCACCGTCCATCTCTGCCAGGCCGTCATTCCCGCGATGCGCACCGCGGGATCCGGCACGGTGGTGCTGTTCGCGTCCGTCGCCGGATGGCTGCCGTCGCCGGGACTGGCGGGGTACTCGGCCTCGAAGTTCGCGGTGGTCTGCTACGCCGAGGCGCTCTCGCTGGAGCTGTCGGGCAGCGGCGTGCGGCTGATCGCGATCTGCCCGCCGCACGTGGAAACCCCGTTCCTGGACGGCGTGCGTTCCGTCGACCCGGCGATCCTGGCGGGCAGCAGCGGCATGGCGCCCGAGAAGGTGGTGGACGCGATGGAGAAGGCGGTCGCCAACCCGAAGTCCCCGCTGTTCGTCTTCCCGGGCCCCGCCCGGCCACTCTGGCTGGCTCGCCGCTTCGTGCCCGGTCTGCTCCGCAAGCAGATCGCCCGCATGGTGAAACCCACCGTGACCACGGACACGCGCGGCGAATGAATCTGTCCCCCAGCTGGTCTCGTCTCGTGAGTGTCACATTCATTCGGGAATTGCCCACCGAATGAATATGTGCCCCAGTCGGTCTGGCCTCGGGAGAGTCGCAACTCGTCCGGTATTCGCCCACCGAATGAAGGTGACTTTCGGTCCGTCTCGGAACAGGTGCGCCGGCCGGGAGCATTCCCGGCCGGGGCATCGCGGCCGCCGCGGGTCAGCGGCCGGTGAAGTTCGGCTTGCGCTTCTCGGCGAACGCGCGCGGGCCCTCCTTGGCGTCCGCGCTGCGGAACACCTCCAGCCCGAGCTTGGCGTCGATCTTGAAGGCGTCCTCCTCGTGCAGCCCCTCGGTGTCGCGCATGGTCTTCAAGATCGCCTGCACCGCCAGCGGGCCGTTGGCGTTGATGAGCTCGGCGAGCTCCAGGGCCTTGTCGAGGGCGGTGCCGTCGGGGACGACGTGGCCGATCAGGCCGATCTCCTTGGCCTCGGCGGCGCGGATGTGCCGCCCGGTGAGCAGGATCTCCGCGGCGATCGTGTACGGGATCTGCCGCGGCAGCCGGACCGCCGAGCCGCCCATCGGGAACAGGCTCCAGCGCGCCTCGGAGACGCCGAACTTCGCGCTCTCCCCGGCGACGCGGATATCGGTGCCCTGCAGGATCTCGGTGCCGCCCGCGATGGCGGCGCCCTCGACCGCGGCGATCAGCGGCTTGGTGAGGCGGCGGCCCTTGAGCAGGCCGGGCATGTACGTCGGGTCGAAGCCGCCGCCCTCGCTCATGTTCTTGCCCGGATCCTGCTTGGTCATCGCCTTCAGGTCCGCACCGGCGCAGAACGCGCCGCCCGCACCGGTGAGGATGCAGGAGCGGATCTCCGGATCGTTGTCGACGGTGTCCCACGCCTGCACCATCAGCTCCAGCATCTCGCCGGACAGCGCGTTGCGGACCGCTGGGCGGTTCATGGTGACGATGAGCGTGTGGCCGCGCCGCTCGATCAGCGCGTGGGGTTCTGTATTGCTACCGGTTTCAGTGGCTGCCGTCGTCATCGCCGACCCTCTTTCGTCCTGGCTCTGCCTGCGTATCGGGGACGAAGTTACCCCTCAACATTGTCCATAACAATAACGTGTTCTAGTTTGGAGCATGGTGACCGCCGTCACGGGGCGGCAAGTTAGGGAGATCCTGATGGAGACAACTACGCACAGCGGCGCGACCACGTTGCCGCCGCGGATCACGAAGACGCTCATCGACCGGCTGACCGCGATGGTGACCGCGGGCACCGCCGGGGAGAAGCGCGAACCGTACGAGATGATCGAGGTGTACACCGGTGCCGTCGTCGGCGAGCTGCCGCAGTCCTCGCCGGAGGACGTCGCCGCCGCGGCCGCGAATGCCCGTGCCGCACAGCGGGAGTGGGCGAGCTGGCCGGTGTCGAAGCGGCTGGCCGTGTTCGAGCGCGCGCACGAGCTGATCCTGTCCGAGATCGAGACCATCGCCGATCTGATCCAGATCGGCTGTGGGAAGACCCGGCGCATGGCGATCGAGGAATCGTGCGATCCGCCCATGGTGATCAGCCATTACCTCAAGACGGCCGAGAAGGTGCTGAAGCCGGAGCGGCGCGGCGGGGCGATGCCGTTCATCACCACCTCGACCGAGCAGCATCGGCCCAAGGGTGTGGTCGCGGTGATCGCCCCCTGGAACTTCCCGTTCGCCATCTCGATGTCGGACTCGACTCCGGCGCTCATCGCGGGCAACGGCGTGGTGCTCAAGCCGGACAACAAGACCGCGCTGTGCACGCTGCTCGGGGTGGAACTGCTGCACAAGGCGGGGCTGCCGCGCGGTCTGGTGCAGGTGGTCTGCGGGACCGGGCCGGACGTCGGGCCGACGCTGATCGAGAACTCCGACTACGTCATGTTCACCGGCTCCACCGCCACCGGCCGCACGATCGGCGAGCAGGCCGGGCGCCACCTGATCGGCTGCAGCCTGGAGTTGGGCGGCAAGAATCCGATGATCGTCCTCGACGACGCGAACCTCGACGAGGTCATACCCAGCACCGTCTTCGCCGTATACGGCAACTCGGGTCAGGCGTGCATGCATATCGAGCGCATCTACGTCCACGATCGGATCTACGACGAGTTCCTCCGCCGATTCGTCGCCGCCGCAGAGGAATTGGGCGCCACAGCGGGCGCCTCCTACGACTACGCGCCGGAGTTCGGCTCGCTGGTGTCGGTCGATCAGATGGAGCGGGTCGCCTCGCATGTGGAGGATGCCCGGTCCAAGGGCGCGACCGTGCTGACCGGCGGAAAGGCGCGTCCGGATCTCGGACCGGCCTTCTACGAGCCGACCGTGCTGACCGGCGTCACCTCGGACATGACGCACGCCACCATGGAAACCTTCGGCCCCGTGGTGACGGTGTACCGCTACTCCGACGAGCAGGAGGCGATCCAGCAGGCCAACGCCACCACCTACGGCCTCAATGCCAGCGTGTGGAGCCGGAACCTGGAGCGCGCCAACCGAATCGCCGACAAGCTCGAGGCGGGCAACATCAACATCAACGACGGCTTCGTGGCCACCTACTCGGCCAAGGTCACCCCGTCCGGCGGCGTGAAGCAGTCCGGCGTCGGCACCCGCCACGGCGACGCGGGCCTGCTCAAGTACACCGACACCATCAACGTGGGCGTCCAGAAGAAGCAGGTCCTGGCCGCCCGCGCAGGCATGCCCTACGACAAGCAGCTGAAGACCACCCTCCTCACCCTCCGCCTCATGCGCAAACTCCGAATCCGCTGAGCCACACCGCATCCAGCTGCCGCAATCACGCGATGGCCGGGCCTCGAGCGCCCGGGCCATCGCGGCGGCGTGCCCGATGCGAGAACGAGTAAGGCCCCCGACCATTTCTGGTCAGGGGCCCTGTCGTGTCTCCACACACGAGTCGGGGTGACAGGATTTGAACCTGCGACCTCCTCGTCCCGAACGAGGCGCGCTACCAAGCTGCGCCACACCCCGTGATGAGAACCTGTCGTAGCTTACAGCAGGGGCGGCGCGGACGTTAAATCGGCTGGTCACCGGTCCGGGAGGGGGCGGATGCTGGCCAGGACCTGCTTGGCGGTCGCCTTGTCCACGGCCTGGGGGACGCCGGTGTCGGCGGCGATGGTCATCACGAAGTTGCCGTTCTCGCTCGGGAAGGCGAACGTGAAGACCGAGAAGGTCGCGGCGCAGCCGGGGGCGGGCGGCGGGGCGTTGCCGGTGGTCTCGACGAATGCTCCCTGCAGCTGGCCGTCCAGCGAGGTGAGGTTCTCGGCCGGGCCGGGGGTGGCGGCCGCGACCGAGGGCCAGCCGACCTTGGCCATTCGGGTCCCGACATCAGCGGCGGCGGCGGCCGGTTCGGCCTGCGGCGACATCGTCAGGAAGGTGTTGGTGCGGGTGTAGCGCGGCTGACAGTAGTCCTTGCCGTCCTGCGTCAGCCCGGCGATCTCCACCGCCTCCGGCGGATGACCCCACACGGCCGTGCCGCGCGGGTCGATCTTCCACTCCGGTGGCGCGTCGTAGGCCGCGCCGCGCTCGGGGATGGCCACCACCTGGTAACCCGGGACCAGCGGCGCGACCGCGGCACCGCTCGGCGCCGGCTTGGTCGCCGGGGGCTTGCTCGGGGCGGGGGTGCCCTTACCGGTGGTGAGGGCGCTCACCATCGAGGGGCCGCCCGCCGTCGAACCGGAATCGGGCGAATTCTTCCCGGCCACGATCAGCGCCACGGTCACGGCGAGGGCCACGACGACCGCCGCGCCGACACCGGCGAACACCCACGGCATACGGTTGCGCCGGGTGGGGGCGGCCCGCAGGGAATCGAACGGCGGGATCTCGTAGGTGGACGTCGGCGGATGTTTGGGTCCACCCGGACCCCACGCCGGATTCTGTTGTGGGGCAGATGTTTCCGCGGGAGGGCCGAAGTGCCAGGGTTGTTCGAGCTGCGGCGGCCCGGTCCTGGCCGATCCCGGCGGTGACAGTGGTTGCTGCGCAACGGGATTCGTACGGCTGTTCTGTTGCCACGGAGTGGCCCGTGGCGAAGTGGGATGCTGCGGAAAAGATTCCGGCGGCAGCAAGGCGTCCGGCCCCGCGCCGGGCTGCGCCCAGTCCTGCCAGGCCGGACCCGGTAACGCCGAACCGGATTCCGCCGGTCCACCCGGGCGAAATCCGATATCGGGTTGCGCCGCAGCTGGATTCGTCGGCCCTTCGCTGCCTGGATCGTGTATCCCGGCAAGGGGGTCGGTGCGCCTGATCGCCTCCGTCTGCGCCGTCTCGTCCTCCGCGGGCGGGCCGGAGGAGGATGCCGGGCAGCCGGTCCCCGCATTCGATTGCTGCCCGGGCGGATTCGCCGCGTGCGCTCGATCGGCCTCCGGCTCCCGCGGAACTCGGTCGATATGCGGTATCGCCTCGGTCTGCGCCGCATCGTCACGGGGGTTTCCCGGAGACGACGGCGACCGCCCGGAATCCGGAACCTGCCTGATCGCCTCGGTGCGCGCGGAGTCGTCGCGGGGGGCGACAGGTGAGCGCGGGGGCTCGACCCCCTGCCTGATCGCCTCGGTGCGGGCGGGGTCCGGCCGTGGAATGTCGGATCGACCGGCCGGTGGCCGAGTGCCGGGTCCGCTCACCGCATTCGGATCGTTCGGCCGCTGTTCGAACCCGCTGTTCAACCCTCGTCCCCTGCCTGGAGTTCCGCTCGGCGCGTCACCCTAGCGCGCAACCGCCTCCGATTCCGATACCCCGTGGCCGGTGTCGGTAATCGGGCGCTCGGGCGGACCCGCGACCAGGGTCAGCAGCGTCGCCTCCGGGCGGCAGCAGAAACGGTAGGGCGCCCAGGGCGAGGTGCCCAGGCCCGCGGACACGTGCAGCCGGGTGTGGGCGCCCCAGCGGGAGGCGCCCTTCACGCGGGAACGATCGATGCCGCAGTTGGTGACCAGAGCGCCGAAGCCCGGCAGGCACAGCTGCCCGCCGTGGGTGTGTCCGGCCAGCACCAGGTCGTAGCCGTCGGTGGCGAAGCGGTCCAGCACCCGCGGCTCCGGCGAATGGGTGAGTCCGATGCTCAGTTCCGCCAGCGGATTGGGGCTGCCCGCCACGGTGTCGTAGCGGTCGCGCTTCAGGTGCGGATCGTCGACGCCGGCGGTGGAGATCTTGATTCCGGCGACCTCCAGGTCGCGGCGCACATGGGTCAGGTCCAGCCAGCCGCGCTCGGTGAACGCCGCGCGCAGATCCTGCCAGGGCAGCGGGGCCCCGTGCACACGCTTGTGGTTCTTGTCGAAGTACTTCAGCGGGTTCTTCGGCACCGGCGCGAAATAGTCGTTGCTGCCGAAGACGAAGATGCCCGGCCGCGACAGCAGCTCGGTCAGCGGCTGCACGACGGAGGGGACCGCCCGCGGATGCGCCAGATTGTCGCCGGTATTGACCACCAGGTCCGGTTCCAGCCGGGCCAGTTCGCGCACCCAGGCCTGCTTGAGCCGCTGGCCGGGAGTCATGTGCAGATCGCTGATGTGTAGCACCCGTAGGCTCGCCGACCCCGGCTGCAGCACCGGCAGCGTCGCCTCCCGCAGCACGAAGGCGTTGCGCTCGATCAGCGAGGCATATCCGATCCCGGCGGCACCTGCTGCGGCGGTGCCCAGCGCGGCTCGTCGGAGTACTGGGGACGAGAAGACGGGCATTCGCTCAGAATAGGCGACCACTGTGACGAACACCGAGTGTGATTCCGCACAGGGACACGGTTGGGCGTGGCGTAAATCCAGCGGCTCCCACACCATCTTCGGGCTACCGTGAGCGCATGTCGGAACTCAAATCGAAGCTGCGTGCCGATCTCACCACCGCGATGAAGGCCAGGGATTCGCTGCGCACCAACACCCTGCGCATGCTGCTGGCCGCCGTTCAGCACGCCGAGGTCGCCGGGTCGCAGGCGCGCGAACTCACCGATGCCGACGTGCTCGCCGTGCTCGGCAAGGAGGCCAAGAAGCGCAATGAGGCGGCCGTGGTCTACGAGCAGGCCGGGCGTGGCGAACTGGCCGCCAACGAGCGGGCCGAGGAAGAGATCATCGACGAATACCTGCCGACACCGCTGACCGACGCGGAGGTCGCCGACGTCGCCGACACGGCGATCGCCCAGGTCGCCCAGGAAACCGGCGCCCGGCCCGGCATGAAGCAGATGGGCCAGGTCATGAAGGTCGCCACCGGACTGGCCGCCGGTCGCGCCGACGGCTCGCGCATCTCGGCGGCGGTGAAGGCCCGCCTCTAGCCGCCCGGCTCGAGGCATCGGCGACGCAGCTGCCCTGCCGGTCCGGCACCGAATACGCAACTGGGCCCGCTACCCGAAAGGGGTAGCGGGCCCGGTCGTCCGTCGATCAGCGCGGAATCGGGATGGGAATCGGGATCGGGGGCAGCCGCGGTGGCGGCGGCAGACCCGGGATGTTCGGCAGCGGCGCCGGACCCGGCTGCGGCGCCTCGCGCTGCGTGCCGTCGCTGACATTGACCGTGATCATCGCGCCCGGAATCGCCGAGCCGCTGGGCGAAGTGCCGACCACCGTGCCCTTCGCGGGGATGGCGGGCACCGTCACCATCGACACCTGGAACCCGGCGCCGATCAGGGCCGACCGCGCCTCGGACTCCGACATTCCGGCCACGTCGGGAATCTGCGAATTGTTCGCTCCCCGCACGTATTTGTCGTCCAGCGGCGGCAAGCCCGGCGGCGGGAAACGATCCAGCACCGGCTTGATGCCGTCGAACCAGCTGCGCGCCGGTTCGTTACCGCCGAACAGGTTGCCGTCACCGCAGCTGCGCAGCGGGAACGAGCAGATCTCGCCCGGCGTGGGGGAGTCGCCGTAGATGTAGGACGCACCGGCCAGCGAGTTGGTGAAGCCGAGGAACGCCGAGGAGCGGTGGCTCTCCGTGGTACCGGTCTTCGCCGACAGCGGCGCACTCCAGCCGGCGGCCCGCGCCGAACCGGCGGCGGTACCCGAGACATCGTCCTTGCTCATCGCGTTGGCGAGCGTATTCGCCAGGCCGGGCTCGACCACCTGCTCACATGACGGCTGGGTCAGCGGCACCTGCTTGCCGCCCCGGTCGACCACCTCGCGGATCGGCGAGGGCGGGCACCACTTGCCGCCCGAGCCCAGGGTCGCGGCCACGTTGGACAGCTCCAGCGGGTTTATCCCGAACGGGCCCAGGGTGAACGAGCCGAGGTTCTGCTGCTTCACCATGTCGGCCAGGCTCTGGTTGCCGTGGCCGGAGGTGCCGGGCGCCGCGTACGACCGCATGCCCAGGCGCACCGCCATATCGACGGTCGGCGTCACCCCGACGTCCTGGATCAGCTTGACGAACGCGGTGTTCGGCGACTGCGCCAGCGCCTCGGTCACCGACATCGGCGACCGGTAGTTGCCGGTGTTCTTGACGCAGTACGTCTCCGGCGGACAGCCGGGCGTGCCGCTGTTACCCATGCCCTTCGCCGAGAAGAACCCCGGCACATCCAGCTGGGCGTTGATGCCCAGCCCCCTTTCCATGGCGGCGGCGGTGGTGAACAGTTTGAAGATCGACCCGGCGCCGTCGCCCACCATCGAATACGGCTGCGGCTGCACGGTCTCGTGCCCCTCGCTGCTGAGCCCGTACGTGCGACTGGAGGCCATGGCCAGTACCGGATGCGCATCCTGCCCGGTGCCGACGATGCTCGTCACCTGCGCGATGTCTTCCAGATCCGGTTTGGTCACCCCCGACACCGCGGCCTTCACCGACTCCTGCACGGCCGGATCGAGGGTGGTGCGGATCGTGTACCCGCCCTTGTCGATCTGCTCCTTGCTGATGCCCGCATTGGCCAGGTACTGCAGCGCGTAATCGCAGAAGAAGCCGCGGTCGCCCGCCGAGATGCAGCCGCGCGGCAGGCCCTTCGGCTCGGGCAGCACGCCCAGCGGCTCGGTCTTGGCGGCCCGGAACTCCTCGGCGCGGCTGGGGATGTTCTGGATCATGGTGTCCAGCACGGTATTGCGGCGATCCAGCACGCCCTGCGGATTGTTGTAGGGGTTGAGCTTCGAGGAGCTCTGCACCATGCCCGCCAGCATCGCGGCCTGCGGCGGCCGCAGATCCTTGGCGTCGACGCCGAAGTAGGTCTGGGCGGCGTCCTGGATGCCGTAGGAGCCGCTGCCGAACGGCACCAGATTCAGGTACCTGGTGAGGATCTCGTCCTTGGTCAGTTCCTTCTCGAGCGTCAGCGCCATCCGGATCTCGCGCAGCTTGCGGGCCGGCGTGGTCTCGATCGCGGCGCGGCGTTCGGCGTCCGTCTTGGCCACCACCAGCAGCTGGAAGTTCTTCACATACTGCTGATCGATGGTGGAGGCGCCCTGCTGCACCTCGCCGCTCGAGGTGTTGGTGAGGAAGGCGCGCAGCGTGCCCTGCCAGTCCACACCACCGTGCTCGGCGAAGCGGCGGTCCTCGATGGACACTATCGCCAGCTTCATGTCGTTGGAGATCTTGTCGCTGGGCACTTCGAAGCGGCGCTGCTCGTACAGCCAGGCAATGGGGTTCCCGGCGGCGTCCAC
This sequence comes from Nocardia mexicana NBRC 108244, assembly GCF_001613165.1. Lineage (GTDB taxonomy): Bacteria > Actinomycetota > Actinomycetes > Mycobacteriales > Mycobacteriaceae > Nocardia > Nocardia mexicana. Next base: position 220 of record NZ_BDBV01000099.1, on the reverse strand, counting down.
CATCGTCGACACCGCGGGCGCATTGCCCTCCACCAGTTCCGCGGAGACGTTGTCGACCGCGTCGGCGGCACGGTTGGACACATACCCGAAACCGCCGGCGATCGGGAACATCAGCCCGGCGATGAGCACGGCCGCCAGGACGCACGCACCAGCCAGCCTCGCGAGCGTTTGTGAGATCGGCACGCACCAACTGTATCTGTGGCGCCGCCTCCGGCGTCGC
>NZ_BDBV01000098.1 GCF_001613165.1 Nocardia mexicana NBRC 108244 | reverse complement strand
GCGGCCGGGGTTGGGATCGTGGCCGGGCTGAGTGGGTACGGAGGCGCTCTGGACGGGGTGGCTCCTGCTCGGCTCGCTCCTGCGTCGCATTGCTTACGCGGCTATTGCCGGGTGGCGAGCTTGGGTGTGTCGTGCAGGGGTACTTAGGTAGGGGTAGCGGGCAGCGCGGTCACTGGAGCAACCTCGTCAAGGGCGCTGACTTTCGCGGGACTTCGGCGCGTCACGGGCGCGAAACCGGGCGTGTCGCACTGATTGTGCCGACTGCCCGGTTCTTTGTCGCATTTGCATGGACGGGCGTACCAAAAAATCTCGGGACGGTCTTGCGCAGTCGCCATACCTTTACCTAGATTGAGAACCCAGTGTGATAGAGCTAACACTCAAAGTGGAATGTGGTGCAGGACGCAGCGGGGTTGGGTTGCTGCGCACTGCACGCGATTCTGGAGCGCCGTTGACCCGGTGTTCGGACTGCAAAGGGGCACACCAAATGCACATGACTACCCCCATCGCTCGATTGGACGTGGAGCAGGCCGAAGCAAGGATCGCCTGGGTTTCCCAGGCCCGATGCAAGGAAGTAGACCCCGATCAGTTGTTCGTGCGCGGCGCCGCTCAGCGCAAGGCGGCGACGATCTGCCGGCACTGCCCCGTGCTGATGGAGTGTGGTGCCGACGCCCTGGACAATCGTGTGGAGTTCGGGGTGTGGGGTGGAATGACCGAGCGGCAGCGTCGTGCGCTGCTCAAACAGCATCCGGAGGTGACGTCCTGGGCGGAATTCTTCCGCGCCCAGCGACAGCAGAAAGTGGCGATGTAGTCCCCACTACGAGAACGGTCCGAGCCCGCAGTCGCGGGCTCGGACCGTTTCTGCGCTCGGAGGTCCGGTCGAGGGGACTTGGCGCGGCGCCTATGCGGCGGAGTTCGGGCCGGTCAGCTGATCGCCGACCGCGCGCAGCGCCTCGAGATCGGAGACCTCGAACGGCAGCGCGGTGACCGCGACGATCGGCACCCGCGGATGCGCGCCGGTGAACCGGTGCAGCAGATGCTGCTCCCGCTTGGCGGTGGTCGCCCGGTGCGCGTGGATGCGCAGCACGTCGGCGGCCAGGGCGGCCGGATCGTGGTCGGCCCGATCGGTTTCGGCCGCCGCGCCGTTGCCCGTCAGCCGATCGACGGCGGCCAGGGCCTGCTGCGGCGACAGCGAGCAGAGCACGGGGTGGGTGCGGTTCAGCACGAGACCGGCCAGGGGCATGCGGTCGGTGGAGAGCCGGTCGACGAAGAACGAGGCCTCCCGCAGCGCATCCGGTTCGGCGGCGGCCACCACCAGGAAGTGGGTGCCCGGCCGCGACAGCATCTCGAAGGTCCGGTTGGCGCGGTCCTGGAAGCCGCCGAACATCGACTCCAGCGACTGCAGGAACAGCGACGCGTCCTTGAGCATCTGACCGCCCACCACCGTGGACACGCCGCGCACGGCCAGGCTCATCGCGCCCGTGACGAACCGGCCCACGCCCCGGCCGGGCGCCATGATCACGCGAATCATCCTGCCGTTGAGGAAGTTCCCGAGGCGCTTGGGCGCGTCCAGGAAGTCCAGCGCATTGCGGGACGGCGGGGTGTCCACGACGATCAGGTCCCACTTCCGCTTCCCGACGAGCTGGCCCAGCTTCTCCATCGCCATGTACTCCTGCGTGCCACCGAAGGACGAGGCGACCGTTTGATAGAAGGGGTTGGCGAAGATCTGCTCGGCCTTCTCCGGGCTGGTGTGCTCGAGCACCATCTCGTCGAAGGTGCGGCGCATGTTCAGCATCATCGCGTAGAGCTCGCCCTTCGCGTCCGGGCCGAGCTCGACGCGCTGCGGGACGTTGCCCAGGTCGCTCACGCCCAGGGACTGGGCGAGCCGGCGCGCCGGATCGATGGTCAGCACCACGACCTTGCGGCCGCGTTCCGCCGCGCGCAGCGCGATCGCCGCCGCCGTGGTGGTCTTGCCGACGCCCCCGGACCCGCAGCACACGATCACGCGCGCGGTCCGGTCGTCGATGACGCGGGAGAGGTCCAGGGGGGCAACCGTGTTCGGCAGATTCATCACCGGACTCCCTGCGTGCTCAGATGTGCCGCTAATTCGTACAGTCCGCCCAGGTCCATCCCGTCGGGCAGGGCGGGCAGATACAGGCGGCTGAGATCCAGCTTCGCGAGCTCGGACGAGCTGTCGTCCTGCGCCTGCAGCGTGGCCGAATGCTCCGTCGTCTCGCGCAGCAGGCCCTGGAAGTCGGCGTCGGACATCGTGATTCCCGCCTCCGCCAGCCCGGTGCGCAGGGCGTCGGCGTCGATGTCACCGGCGGCCGCCCGCGCGCGCACCGCCGCGGGCAGGAAGCCCTCCGTGGCGCGATTGACGATCACCGTGCCGATCCGGAAGTCCGCTTCCATCAGTTCGGCGATCGCGTCGGCGGTCTCCTGCACGGGCAGCGCCTCGAGCAGCGTGACCAGGTGGACGATGGTCTGGTCCGAGTGCAGCAGCTTGGACACGCCCTCGGCCTGCGCGGCGATCGGCCCGCCCTTGGCCACCTCCGCCATCGCCTTCGTGACGTCCAGGAAGCTGGCGATGCGGCCGGTCGGCGGCGCGTCGATGACGATCTCGTCGTAGACCGGGCGACGCGACTTGTCCACGCGCACCGCGCATTCCTTGATCTTGCCGGTCAGGATCACATCGCGCAGGCCCGGCGCGATGGTCGTGACGAACTCGATGGCGCCCATCCGGCGCATCGCCCGCCCGGCGAAGCCGAGGTTGTAGAACATGTCGAGGTATTCGAGGAAGGCGTGCTCGATGTCGAGCGCCAGCGCCACCACCTCGCCGCCGCCGTCGGCGGTCGCGATCTTGGTTTCGGTGGGCGGCAGCGGCGGCAGGTCGAACAGCTGCGCGATCGACTGCCTGCCCTCCACCTCCACCAGCAGCACCCGGCGCCCACCCGCCGCCAGGGCCAGGGCCAGCGACGCGGACACCGTGGACTTCCCGGTCCCACCCTTGCCGGACACATAGTGCAGGCGAGCCCTGTCCGCGCGCTCCGGCCAACCTAGTTTCAGCCCCGGCTCTGCCGAAACGGGCACTGCTGTCGGTACTCCCACGCTCGCGAGCCTATAACCCGTTATGAAATCGTGGCCATAGGATACGGCTACTGTCTGGTACACCACTCAGCTATTGCGCATCGCCGGAAGATATGCAAACCACCGGAATTCGCATGCCGACCTTCCCGTTCTTCGACCGAGCCCGCGCCGCCGCGAACCGCCGTGCCGCCGTCGGCGCAATCGAACAGAGCTACGCTCAGCGGCATGAGTGATGTGACCGTGTGGGAATACGCGACCGTGCCGCTGCTGACGCACGCGACCAAGCAGATCCTGGACCAGTGGGGCGCCGACGGCTGGGAGCTCGTCACGGTGCTCCCCGGCCCGACCGGTGAACAGCACGTCGCCTACCTGAAGCGGGTGAAGGGCTGATGACCGATTCGGCGCTGTGGCGCAAGAACCTGGACCGGCTCGGCCTGGAGTTGCCGAGCGTCGCCGCACCCGCGGGCGCCTACATTCCGGCGCTGCGCAGCGGCTCGCTGGTGTACACCTCCGGGCAGCTGCCGTTCGTCGGCGGTGCGCTGACGGCCACGGGCAAGGTCGGCGCCGAGGTGAGCCTGGAGGAGGCCAAGCAGGCGGCCGCGCACTGTGCCCTGAACGCGCTGGCGGCCGTGCACGATCTGGTCGGTCTCGACGCGGTGACGCGGATCGTGAAGGTGGTCGGCTTCGTCGCCTCGGCGCCCGGTTTCAACGATCAGCCGCTGGTGATCAACGGGGCCTCGGAACTGCTCGGCGAGGTCTTCGGTGAGGCCGGTGTGCATGCGCGCTCGGCCGTAGGGGTCTTCGAGCTGCCGAAGAACACCCCGGTCGAGGTGGAGCTGATCGCCGAGGTGCGGTAGAGCTGGTAGCTGCCCCTTCGCCGGAATGCGAGGGGGCAGCTCTATCTGGAAGTTCGTTGCCGCACAGGGCGTTAGGACACGGTATGACTCTCACCCACCCCGCGTACGAACAACTTCGGCAGGTCACGCCGACGGCCTCGGTGCTGCTCGCGAACAATCCGAACCAGATGACCCTGCAGGGCACCAACACCTGGATTCTGCGCGCTCCGGGCCGATCCGACTGCATCGTGATCGATCCGGGGCCGAAGGACCGCGCACACAGCGAGGCGATCGCGCGGGAGACCGGCGGCGATATCGCCCTCACGCTGATCACCCACCACCATCGCGATCACACCGGCGGCATCGATGAGTTGGTGAAGCTGACGGCTACACCGGTGCGCGCGGTGGACCCGAAATTTCTGCGCGGCTCGGACGCACCGCTGGCCGACGGCGAGGTGATCGAGGCCGCGGGGGTGCGGATCACCGTGCTCGCCACGCCGGGACACACCACCGACTCGGTGTCGTTCATGCTCGAGGACGCCGTCGTCACCGGCGATACGGTGCTGGGCAGCGGCACCACGGTGCTGGAATCGCGGGACGGCGCCCTCGGCGACTATCTGGCATCGCTGGACCGGCTGGCGGAGATCGCCCCGGGCAGGGCGCTGCTGCCCGCGCACGGGCCCGATCACGCGGAGGCCGAACCGGTGATCCGCTACTACATCCAGCACCGCCGGGAACGCCTGGACCAGGTGCGCCAGGCGTTGGCCGAAATCGGCCCGAACGCCAAACCGCTACAGATCGTCGCGCGCGTCTACGCCGACGTCGACAAGAAGCTGTGGCCCGCCGCCCGTAGCTCCGTCAAGGCCCAACTGGCGTACCTGCGCAGCCAGAACTGACCTACCGCCGACGTTGCGCGGGATCTACCGCGCCCGGCGGGCCAGCCGTTCCGAGTCGGAGATCAGCACGCTCTTACCCTCCAGCCGTAGCCAGCCGCGGTGCGCGAAGTCGGCGAGTGCCTTGTTCACGGTCTCGCGGGAGGCGCCGACCAGCTGGGCGATCTCCTCCTGGGTGAGGTCGTGGGTCACCCGCAGCGCGCCCGCCTCCTGGGTGCCGAACCGCTGTGCCAGCTGCAGCAGCGCCTTCGCCACGCGACCGGGGACGTCGGTGAAGATGAGGTCGGCCAGGTTGTTGTTGGTGCGGCGCAGACGGCGCGCGAGCACCCGCAGCAACTGCTCGGCGATCTCGGGACGCTGGTCGATCCACGACTTGAGGGCCTCGCGGTCCATGGTGACGGCGCGGACCTCGGTGACCGTGGTAGCCGTCGAGGTGCGCGGGCCCGGGTCGAAGATCGACAGCTCGCCGAACATGTCCGAGGGGCCCATGATGGTCAGCAGGTTCTCCCGGCCATCGGGGGAGCGGCGTCCGATCTTCACCTTGCCCGACGTGATGATGTACAGCCGGTCGCCGGGCTCGCCCTCGTTGAAGATGACATGGCCGCGCGGGAAGTCCACGGGCTGAAGCTGTTTGGCCAGCGCCGCCACCGCGGTGGGCTCGACGCCTTGGAAGATGCCTGCTCTGGCGAGGGCCTCGTCCACGAATGTGCTCCTTATGGGAATTGACGGTGCTGTGTCCTGCGACGACAGCAAATTCTCTGCGTGGTTACGCAAGCTGCCGCCTCCGGGCCCAGCGCTGTCGCCGCGTGTCCTGGACCGAAGCGGTTCGGCCGACAGTGCAGTCTACTTGGCGTGCGGGCACCGTAGTGACAGACACCACGTAACGCGCGGTCTGTGAAACGTCCCGGTTGCCGGAATAGTTCCCGGGCCCACCCGTGCGAATGCTGTGCGCCGGCGCTCAGCTGGCCTGAGCGACATCCAGTTCGTCGCCACGGGCGCGTCGGCGGCCGGCGTGGGCCGCCGCGGCGGGCACGCCGAGCTTGGCCAACTCGTTGACCTCGGCATTGCTGGCTCGGTCCAGGTACTGCTGGACCTCTTCTTCCGGTTCGAGCAGTTTGCGGAGCCGATTTTCGACGCGTTCCATGAACAGCGCGAACAGCATCAGCAGTACCGGGAAGAGCACCACAGCGAGTCCTTGCATAACCGTGAGTAAACACGGATAAGGTCTCAGATGGAACACGGGGCGTCTTCACGGGCGCGCTCTCGTCGGTGGGGTTCCGTATGGTGGACCCGTGCGTGAAGCCAGAGCCACCGCCGTGAACGGGCACGAGCCGTCCGCGCCCGCCGAATCCCCTCGAACCGGGAAGCCGTCGCGGCGCCGCACATCCGAATCGGCCGCCGCCCCGGAGGCCACCGCCGAACCGAAGCCCGCTCCGCGCAAGCGGTCCGGCAGCGCCACCGCACGCAAGTTCGCGAAGGAAACACAGCTCGGCCGGGTGCGCCGCGCGCGCCGGATGTACCGATCGCTGACGGCCGCCTTCCCCGACGCGCACTGCGAGCTGGACTTCACCACGCCGCTGGAGCTGGCGGTCGCGACCATTCTCTCCGCCCAGTGCACCGACGTCCGGGTGAACATGACGACCCCGGCACTGTTCGCCCGCTACCCCGACGCCCGGGCGTACGCCGAGGCCGACCGCACGGAGCTCGAGGAGTACATCCGCCCCACCGGCTTCTACCGCAACAAGACCACCTCGCTGATCGGCCTCGGGCAGGCGCTGATGGAGCGATACGACGGCGTGCTGCCGCACACGCTGGAGGAGCTGGTGAAGCTGCCCGGCATCGGCCGCAAGACGGCGAACGTCATCCTGGGCAACGCCTTCGGTGTGCCGGGAATCACGGTGGACACCCACTTCGGCCGGTTGGTGCAGCGCTGGCAGTGGACCACCGAGGAGGATCCGGTCAAGATCGAGCACGCCGTCGGCGAGCTGATCGAGCGCAAGGACTGGACCATGCTGTCGCACCGGGTGATCTTCCACGGCCGCCGGGTGTGTCATGCCCGTAAGCCGGCGTGCGGCGCGTGCGTGCTGGCCAAGGACTGCCCGTCCTTCGGCGCGGGCCCCACCGATCCCGCGACCGCCGCCGCCCTGATCAAGGGCCCCGAGGCCGAGCATCTGCTCGAACTGGTGGGCCGGTGAGTTCGATACCGGTGGCCTGGCGCTGGACACTGGCGGTGCTGATCGCCGTCGTCGCGCTGGCCGTCGCGATCTGGCCGCGCGGTGAGCGCGACGCCCGGACGAATACCACCGCCGCGCAGGGCGGATCCGCCGCGGTGTCCGAAGGACAGCGTGCCGCGGCGGCACTGGCCGACTGCCCGCGGGCCGAATCCCCGGCCCCGGCGTCCGGCCCGCTGAGCGGGATTACGGTCGGATGCCTGGCCGACGGCCGCCCGATGGATCTGGGCTCCGCCCTCGCCGGCCGCCCCGCCCTGGTGAATCTGTGGGCGTACTGGTGTCAGCCGTGCGCGCGGGAATTGCCCGCGCTGCAGCAGTTCGCGGCCCGCGCCTCCGGCGCCGTCACCGTGCTGACCGTGCACAGCGATCCGGACGAGGCCAAGGCGCTGGCTCGCCTGGCGGATCTGAACGTGCACCTGCCCGGTGTCGAGGACGGCGCCGAGCGAGTGCGCACCGCCGTCGGCGCGCCACCGGTGCTGCCGGTTTCGGTGCTGGTCCGGCCCGACGGGTCGATCGCGAAGGTGCTGGTCCGCCCGTTCGACAGCGCCGACGACATCGCCGCCGCCGTCGCGGGCGAGCTGGGAGTCGCGGCGTGACCTGCCCGACTCGCCGGTACGCCGGGCGTCATGATCGAATCGACGAGATCGACGGCGCGCGTGACCGGCCCCCGGCGCGAGCGACGGGTCCGGTGCCGGGGCGTGCCGGGGAGATGGATGTCGAACCCGATGGCTCGCGCCACCGCCCGGCGCTCGGCGAGCGCGGCGACGAGAACAGCGTGAGGATGGGGTCGGGAGGAGGCAGCGTGCGCAAACGTGACAGCCGTGAGGAGCCCGGCGAGAGAACGGGTCTGGTGACCGACGGCATCCCCGCATGGCTGCACGGCGTGGTCGAGCGCAAGCCCGCGGACCCGACGGGGGTCAATCCGGTGCTGAACAGGACGACGGCGCAGCGGCTGGTCTCGGCGGCGCTGCGCCCCCGGCTGGCTTCCGTGCTGGTGCTGTTCGGCGGTGCCGCTGAGTCGGATCCGGATGCCCCGGGCGGGCTGCCGTCCGATGCGGACGTGCTGCTCACCCAGCGCGCGGCGACGCTGCGCCAGCATCGCGGACAGGTGGCGTTCCCCGGCGGCGGCGTCGAGCCGGGCGACGACGGACCGATCGGCACGGCACTGCGCGAGGCCCGCGAGGAGACCGGCCTGGACCCGGTCGGCGTGGAACCCATTGCGGTGCTTCCGAAGATCTTCGTGCCGCCGTCCCGGTTCGACGTGACCCCGGTCGTCGCGTACTGGCGCACGCCGGGCGAGGTCGGCGTGGTCAGCGAGACCGAGGCCGCGCGGGTGGTGCGGGTGCCGATCGCCGACCTGATCGACCCGGCCAACCGATTCGTGGTGCGTCACCCGATGGGCTACATGGGTCCGGCGTTCGCCGTCGACGGCATGCTCGTATGGGGTTTCACCGCCGGCGTGCTCGCCGGGCTGCTGGCCGTCTCGGGGTGGGAGCGCGAATGGGACCACCACGACGTGCGTGATCTACAGGCATCGCTTGCGGCAGTGGGGATGACGTTATGAGTTCCTCGGCCTGGCTCGACATCGCGGTCGTGATCATCGCGCTGCTGGCCGCCTCCTCGGGGTGGCGGCAGGGCGCGGTCGCGTCGGCGCTGGCTTTTCTGGGTGTGGTGCTGGGTGCGGTGGCCGGCATCCTGATCGCGCCGCACATCCTGATCCACATCAGCGAGGGCCGCAAGCGCGTGCTGGTCGGCGTGGTGCTGATCGTGGCGCTGGTGATCATCGGCGAGGTGGCGGGCATGGTGCTCGGCCGCGCGGCGCGCAGCGGGATGACGCATCCGTTCACCCGCAGCGTCGACAGCGTGGTGGGCGCCGCCCTGCAGACCGTGGCCGTCCTGGTGACGGCGTGGCTGCTGGCGCTGCCGCTGGCCTCGTCCTCGCAGCCCTCGATCGCGGCCGCCGTGAACGGCTCGCGGGTGCTCTCCGACGTCAACCAGGTGGCGCCGGACTGGCTGCGGAAGCTGCCCAACGAGTTCTCCAAGCTGCTCAACACCTCCGGCCTGCCGGATGTGATCGGCCCGTTCGGCCGCGCCCCGATCGCGGCGGTGGAACCGCCGGATCCGACCGTGCTCGACAGTCCGGTCGCCCTGGACCTGCAGCACAGCGTGCTGCGCATCCGTGGCGTCGCGCCGAGTTGCCAGCGCGCGCTGGAGGGTTCGGGCTTCGTCGTCGGCCCCGAGCGGGTCATGACGAATGCACACGTCGTCGCGGGCACCAACACCGTCCAGGTCGACACCGCGCGCGGTCCGCTGGATGCCACCGTGGTGCTGTTCGACCCGTCCAAGGACGTGGCCGTGCTCGACGTGCCCGGGTTGAACGCGCCGGTGATTCCGATGGCGCCGTCCGCGGCGAAGTCGGGCCAGAACGCGATCGTGCTCGGTTACCCGGGCGGCGGGCCGTACACGGCCAGCGCGGCCCGCGTGCGCGAGACCCTGGAGCTGACCGGCCCGGACATCTACAAGACGGGCACGGTCGAGCGCGAGGTCTACACCGTGCGCGGCCGGGTGCGCGCCGGTAATTCCGGTGGGCCGCTGGTGGATACGGACGGCCAGGTGCTGGGCCTGGTCTTCGGTGCGGCGGTCGTCGACGAGGACACCGGCTACGCACTCACCCTGAACGAGGTCCGCGGCGATCTCGAGGCGGCCGAGAAGTCGAACGGCCCGGTCCCGACGGGAGACTGCGTTCTGAGCTAGGTCGACGACGGCCGGGTCGACGGGGCGCCGTTCGTATCGATACCGGCCGTCGCCGTTCCGCGCTGTCTCAGCCGAGCAGTTTCGCGAGTTCGGTGGTCACCGACTCCGGGGACTCCTGGTGGGCGAAATGCCCCGCGCCCGGAATTCCGACCACCCGTCGATCGGGAGCCAGCCGGTGCTCGCGGCGGATCGTGGAATCGAGGATGTAGTGGTCGGATTCGCCGTGCAGCGACAGCACCGGGACGCGGACCGGCTCCCGCATCGTCGCCATGAAGCGGGCGCCGTCGGGGCGCCACTGGCTGCGGAAGGCCCAGCGCTGGTACTCCAGCGCACAGTGCGCCGCGCCGGAGATGCGGATCGCCGAGCGCATCCGCCGGGCGGTATCGACGAATTCGGCCGTGCTCGACCAGCGCGCGCTGACCCGCTGCCGCAGCAGCCTTTCCACCTCGAAGCCGTCGTTGGTGGCCAGCAGCCGCTCGCCGTAGCGCGGGGGCTGATAGCGCAGGAAGTTCGGTAACCAGGCCGCGCGCTGATGCCGATCGCGCAGCACCGCCTGCTTGAGGGCTACCGGATGCGGCGAACTCACCAGGGCGATGGAACGCACCAGCCGCGGATGCAGCACCGCGGTCGCCCAGCACACCAGTCCGCCCTCGGCATGCCCGACGAGGGTGGCCTCGCTGTGACCGAGCGCGCGGATGAGCCCGGCCACGTCACCCGCCAGGGTCCAGCCGTCGTAACCGCGGGGCGGCTTGTCGGAATCGCCGTACCCGCGCAGGTCGACGGCGACGGCGCGGTAGCCCAGATCGGCCAGCCCGGTCAGCTGATGCCGCCACGACCACCAGAAGTCACCGAATCCGTGCAGCAGCAACACCAGCGGGATATCCGGCGCCGAACTACGCTGCTCCGGTTCGGCCTCGACGACGTGGAATCGAATGCCGTTGGCACGCACGTCCCTGTGGGCCCACGGCCCGTCGTAACGGACGCTGGACGGATCCGGACTCGGGTTCGACGACACGCCGATAAAGCGTAGTCGGCGGGACTATCTGCCCGGCTTGTCGGTCGCGGTCGCGGCCGGAACGTCGAGCGCCGCGTGGTCGCCGTGCGATCCGATGCCCTGCGGCAACACCGTGCGCGTCTCCTTCAGCGATTCGATCGTCTTCTCCGGCGCCCGCAGCTTGCGCACCTTGCGATAACCGAGGAAGCCGAACAGTGCGACCGCCACGATCATCAGCCCGAACACGATCAGGAACGACGCCCACCGGTACAGCCACACGTCGAGCAGCTCGGCGAGGAAGAAGAAAAAGAAGAAGGAGGAGAACAGCAGGATGGTGAGCGCGACGATGAAGTACACGCTGCCCTGCAGGCCCTTGCGAATCTCCCCGGTGACCTCGGCCTTGGCCAGGTTCACCTCGGCGCGGACCAGGGTCGACATCTGCTCGGCGGCGTCGCGCACCAGATCGCCGATGCTGGCGTTCGCCGTGGTGTCGACCTCCGACAGCGGAATAGCGGTGATGGTCCGGTTGCGGCCCACGTCCTGCCCGTTACCGCCGTTTGTGAAGCTCAATGCTCGACCCTTCTCCATGTCCCGGTGCTGTCCGGCCTTCACTCGTCTGCAGCGGCCGCGCCGGCGTGCCGTCGCGCCTGATGAGCACGGCCCCGTCGCAACAGTAGCGCCGAACCGATCAGGGAAGCCGCCATTGACGTCATCAACACGGCCGCCTTCGCCAGTTCCGCGGCGGCCTCGTCGTTCGCCAATGCAAGTTCTGCCACCAAAAGGCTAACGGTGAAGCCGATCGCACCCAGTACCGACAGGGCGAACATGTCGCGATAACCCAGTCCGGCGGGCCGTTCGGCGATCCCGAGGCGGATCGCGACCCAGCTCGTGCCGAACACCCCGAGTGTCTTCCCGGCGAGCAGCCCGACGATGATCGCCAGCGCCAGCCGGTCGGTGAACAGCTCCCCGAACACCGCCGCCGACAGCGGAACCCCCGAAGCGAACAGCGCGAACAGCGGTACGCATACACCCGCCGACACCGGCTGGAACAGATGCTCGAGCCGCGTGGCGGGCGCCTCGTCCTCGCCCTGATCGGGACGGACCCGGGTCAGCAGCCCGCACAGTACCCCGGCCAGGGTCGGGTGAATTCCCGCCTCGTGCAACGCATACCAGGCCACCAGCGCCAGCGGCACATAGATCAGCGGAGAGTGCCACCGCAGGTGCTGGGCGAGCCACCAGCCGAGGAAGCAGGCGGCCGCGGCGAGCAGCCAGCCGATCGCGATCGAGGTGGTGAACAGGATGGCGATCAACAGGATGGCGATGAGGTCGTCCACCACGGCGAGGCTCAGCAGGAAGACCCGCGCGGTGGCGGGGATCCGGGAGCCGGTGAGGGCGAGCACCGCCAGCGCGAAGGCGATATCGGTGGCGACGGGGATGGCCCACCCGCGGTCCATGCCGTCGACACCGAATCCGATTGTTATCGCGATGAGCGCGGGAAGGACCACCCCGCCGACGGCGGCGATGATCGGCAGCGTGGCGCGCTTGCGGTCGGCGAGCTCGCCCACCACCAGTTCGCGCTTGAGTTCCAGACCGGCGACGAAGAAGAAGATCGCCAGCAGGCCGTCCTTGACCCAGTCGGCGAGAGTCAGGTCCAGATGCAGCGGCGGGATCGGCAGCGTCGTATCGGTGAGGGTGAGATAGCCCTCGCTCCACGGGGAGTTCGCCCACAGCAGCGCGATGGCGGCGGCGATCAGGAGCAGGGCGCCGCCGACGGTTTCGGTACGGAGGAAGCGGGCGAGCTCGGAGCGTAGCGCAACGATCACGGAGCACCTTTCGGCCGGAGGAACTGCGGCTGCGGTGCACATCCCGCCGACTCGTCAACCGATGCTTGTTCCGCACGCCGACCAGACTTCCCGGCACTCCTTACGCAATTCTAACGGCTGTATTTTTGGC
>NZ_BDBV01000097.1 GCF_001613165.1 Nocardia mexicana NBRC 108244 | reverse complement strand
TGGGGTTGGCATAGTGCGGAGACGCTCTGCCTGGGGCGGCTTCTGCTCGGCTCGCTCCTGCGTCGCATTGCCCGGAGGGGGCTCGTTCCGGCGTCGCTTTACCCGGGGCGGCTCGTTCCGGCGTCGCATTGCCGGGGGCGGCTCGGCTCCTTCGTCGCAATGCTGTTGATGCTGGGAGTGGGTGCTAGTGGAGCTTCTTTGCTGCTGGCGCGGGTGTACCTGAGTTGGTTTGCCGACATTCTTTGGGTGGGTGTTCGGGGCGCAACGCACTCAGCCGGTGCACTCGTCAGAGTGCACCGGCTGAGGTTGGGCGGGGTTCGGTTGTGGTGCTTACCAGTTGGTTTTGCGGGCGCGGATGGCTTCGAAGACGTTGGGGTCTACGAGGGTGGAGGTGTCGCCGAGTTCGCGGCCTTCGGCGACGTCGCGCAGGAGGCGGCGCATGATTTTGCCGGAGCGGGTTTTGGGGAGTTCGGGGACGATGTGGATTTCGCGGGGGCGGGCGATGGGGCTGATCTCGCGGGAGACCTCCGCTTTCAGTTCGTCGACCAGGTCTTGGCCCGTGTCTTTGGCTTCGCCGGTGAGGATGACGAAGGCGACGATGCCCTGGCCGGTGGTGGGGTCGGTGGCGCCGACGACCGCCGCCTCCGCGACGCCGTAGTGCCCGACGAGTGCCGATTCGACCTCGGCGGTGGAGATGCGGTGCCCGGAGACGTTCATGACGTCGTCGACGCGGCCGAGGACCCAGAGGTCGCCGTCGGTGTCGAGCTTGGCGCCGTCCCCGGCGAAGTACCAGCCCTTGGCGGCGTAGCGTTCCCAGTAGGTGGCTTTGTAGCGGTCGGGATCGCCCCAGATGCCGCGCAGCATCGACGGCCACGGCTGGTCGAGCACGAGGTAGCCGTTGGCTTCGGTCTCGCCGCGCCGCACCGGGTTGCCTTCTTCGTCGACGACGTGGGCGGAGATGCCGGGCAGGGGTGTCATGGCGGCGCC
>NZ_BDBV01000096.1 GCF_001613165.1 Nocardia mexicana NBRC 108244 | reverse complement strand
GGTGCGCCTGCTGGACTGGGGAGACGAGCCGGCGGCCGCGCCGTGCGCGGGGGTGGTCCGGCAGGCGGTGCAGCGCGGGCGCGCGATCGTCATGACCTACGTGGACCGGTCCGGCGTCGTGACGGCCCGGGTCGTCGAGCCGGACCGGCTGGTCTGCGGTACCGAGGGCTGGTATCTCGTCGGCTGGTGTCGTCTCCGCGAGGAGACCCGGGTGTTCCGGCTGGATCGGATCATGTCGGCGGAGGCGGCCGATTTCGTCACCTCGGATCGGCCGCTGCGAGATCTCGACGATCTGCCCCGCGGCTGCGTCGCGCGCGCACTGAGTCTGGAGAAAACCGGGAAAACACCGACATAGGGCTGTCGCGCGACTCCTCGAAGCTGGGGGTGCGCGGCGATCCGGCCGCGCACGAGACAGAGGAGAGATCGAATGGCATCCGAATTCGACCGCGTGGCGTGGTTCCAGGTCGGCAGTTCCGATCCCGGTGCGGCCCAGCGCTTCTACGGCGACCTGTTCGGTTGGACATTCCGCACCGACCCGGGCAGCGGCGACCAGTACCACCTGGCCAGCTATGCGGGCGAGCAGGCCCCCAGCGGCGGCATCACGCAGACCGACGACGGGCATGCCGTCTTCGGTGTCGTGGTTCGCGATGTCGCGGCGACCTGCGACCGCGCCGTCGAGCTGGGCGGCAAGGTGCTGGTCCCGGCGGTCCGCACCCCCGACGGACTGGTCTTCGCCCACGTTCTCGATGCCGAAGCCAACCGCTTCATGGTCTTCACGCCCCCGGCGGCCTGATCGTGCGGGCGGCACCGGTGCCGCCCGCAGTACCGCCATGCCCTCTTGTTCCCGGCGTGCCCCGTTAGGTGTCTTGTTCGCGGCGTGCCCCGTAAGTTGTCTTGTTCCCGGCGTGCTTGTGGCCGGAATCAGTCCTGCCCCGGCTCGGTGACGAAGTCGATCAGGCGCTCGACGGCGCCGATCAGCGGGGCCTCCAGGTCGCGGAAGGAGTCGACGGCGTTGTACACCCGGCGCCATCCCTCCTTGGGGGTGCCCCAGCCGAGTCGGCGGCACACGCCGGTCTTCCAATCCTCGCCGCGGGGCACCTCCGGCCAGGCCCGGATGCCGACCGCGTCCGGGCGCACCGCCTGCCAGACGTCGATATACGGGTGCCCGGTGACCAGCACGTGCGCGCCGAGGCCGGTGGTGAGGCCCGACTCCTTGGATCCGGTGACCAGGTGATCGACCAGCACGCCGACCCGCCGCCCCGGCCCCGGTTCGAACTCGGTGAGCCGCTCGGCGAGATTGTCCAGGCCCTCGAGATGTTCGACGACCACACCCTCCACCCGCAGATCGTGCCCCCACACCCGCTCGACCAGCGCCGCATCGTGCACGCCCTCGACCCAGATCCGGCTGGTGCGCGCCACCCGCGCCCGCAGCCCCGCCACCCGCGTCGACCCGGACGCGGAGCGCGTCGGCTGCTTCGGCGCGGCGACCTTGGGACGGACCAGGGTGACCGGCCGCCCGTCGATCAGGAACGCCGCCTCCCGCAGCGCGAACAGCCGCACCTTGCCGTGGCGGTCCTCCAGCTTCACGAACTCGCCGTCGTAGCTGCGATCGAAACCGACCACGGCACCGCAGAATCCGGTCGCGGCGTCCTCGACGACGAGGTCCGGCTCGGCGGAAACCTGTGGTACTGGCCGCTTACGGGCTCGGTCGTGTCCGGCGAAGATATCCCCATAGTTCTGCGCACTCACCCGCTCGAAAATACTGGGTGGGTTCGGGACTCGCGGGATCACATGTTGCGTGTGTATCCCTCATCGTGCGGCGGTGACCATTAGAGTGAAGGCGTGGCCGCAATAGTGTGGCTGGTCGCGGGGATTCTGCTCGCGGCCGCCGAGATGCTGACCGGTGATTTCACGCTGCTCATGTTGGGTACGGCCGCGCTCGCGACGGCCGGTGTGTCGGGCCTGGCGAATACGTCGGTGCTGGTCGATGCGATCGTCTTCGGCGTCAGCTCGCTGGCCCTGATGCTCGTGGTGCGGCCGGTACTGTTGCGGCGCTTCGGATCTCCGCCTCCCACACCGACGAACGCCGATGCCCTGCCGGGCAAGACCGCGCACGTGCTCGAGCGGGTGAACGAGCACACCGGCCGGGTCAAGATCGGCGGGGAGGTGTGGAGCGCGCGCCCGCTCAATGCCGGTGAAGAGTATGCGGAGGGTGAGACCGTCCAAGTCATGAAGATCGACGGCGCGCATGCCGTCGTGTGGAAGGGACCGTAATGGCCGTACTGATCGTCGCCGCCGTCCTCGTCCTGTTGGTCGTGGTGGTGGTGTTCAAATCGATCGCGCTGGTGCCGCAGGCCGAGGCCGCGGTCATCGAGCGCCTGGGCCGGTACTCGCGCACGGTGTCCGGCCAGCTGACATTCCTGGTGCCCTTCGCCGATCGCATCCGGGCGAAGGTGGACCTACGCGAGCGGGTGGTGTCGTTCCCCCCGCAGCCGGTGATCACTCAGGACAACCTGACCGTGCAGATCGACTCGGTGGTGTACTTCCAGGTCACCAGCCCGCAGGCCGCGGTGTACGAGATCAGCAACTACATCGCCGCGGTCGAGCAGCTGACCATCACCACGCTGCGCAACGTGGTCGGCGGCATGACCCTGGAAGACACCCTGACCTCCCGCGACCAGATCAACTCGCAGCTGCGCGGCGTGCTCGACGAGGCGACCGGCCGCTGGGGCCTGCGGGTGGCGCGAGTGGAGCTGAAGGCCATCGATCCGCCCCCGTCGATCCAGGAGTCGATGGAGAAGCAGATGAAGGCCGACCGCGAGAAGCGGGCGATGATTCTCACCGCGGAAGGTAATCGGGAGGCCCAGATCAAATCCGCCGAGGGCGCCAAGCAGGCGCAGATCCTCGCGGCGGAGGGCTCCAAGCAGTCGGCGATCCTCGGCGCCGAGGGTGATCGGCAGAGCCGCATCCTGCGCGCCCAGGGTGAGCGTGCCGGTGCGTACCTGCAGGCCCAGGGTCAGGCGAAGGCGATCGAAAAGGTCTTCGCCGCAATCAAATCCGGCAAGCCGACGCCGGAACTGCTTGCGTACCAGTACATGCAGACGCTGCCGCTGGTGGCCAAGGGCGACGCCAACAAGGTGTGGATGGTGCCGAGCGATTTCGGCAAGGCGCTCGAGGGATTCGCGCGCAATTTCGGCACCCAGGGCGAGGACGGCATCTTCCGCTACGAGCCGACCCCCGACGGGGAGGCCGGGCCGCGCCCGGAGGACGACTCCGAAGACGTGGCCGACTGGTTCGACATGAAGACCGACCCGGCGGCGGAGCGGGCGGTGCGCGCCGCCGAGGCCGCGGCGGCCACCCCGGTGGAATCGCCTGTGCCGCCGGTTCCTTCGCGCAACCTGCCGCCGCAGGGTGCGGGCGGTCGGCCCCCGTTCCCGCCGGCGCAGCCGGAGTCTCCGCAGCCCTACCAGCCCGGTACCGGCGAGAACCGGCCGTGGCAGCCGCCGGAGTTCCCGCAGGGTCGGTAACGTCGACGCGGTCGTGACGATGTTCCGGGTGACCGGTCCGTGGAGGACCGGTCGTTCGGGCACAGACACCGACTGCACCGACGCGGTTTCGGGGGACGATGGCAACGCGACGAGCCGTACTGCGGGCGGGGGCGCTCGCACCGTTGCTCGCGGCTTGTGCGCCGGGAGTGTTTCGCGACCGCCCCGACGTGGTGCGGATTGCGGTGCCGTGGAGCGGAACCGAGCTGGTCGCGTTCCGGGCGGTGCTGGAGGGGATCCGCGATCCGAGGCCGGACGCTCCGGCGTATCCGTACGAGGTCGACGTGGTCCCGCTCGGCGACGACGTGGACACCGCGCTCCATGCGGGCGGCCGCGACGCCCCGGACGTCGTGATGCTCCCGGAGGCCGGACAGGTGCGAGAGCTCGCCGGGACCCGGCTGCGGGCCGTCGGCGAATCGCTGTGGGTGGCACCGGACAGTAAGTCGCGCTATCACCACCTGTGGTGGGACCTGTTGCGGCACACGGTTCCCGGCACCGATGCCACCGGCCAATACGGGGTGCCGTTCAAGGCCTCGAACAAGTCGCTGGTCTGGTACGACCGGGAGGCGTTCGGGGACAACGATTCCCCGCGCGCCTGGATGCTGTCCGACTGGCCGGACAAGATCGGCTCGTTCGCGCGCGGTGAGCGGCGGCTGTTCGCGCTCGGCGCCGCCGACGGCTGGGTGCTCACCGACGTGTTCGCGAATGTATTGCGCACCGTGACACCGCGAGACTACGAGGATTTGGTGAAACCGCCCGGCGAGCCGGGCCGGGCGCAGCTGCGGGAGTGGGACAGGCCCGGTGTGCGCGCGACCTTCGGGATGCTCGGGCTGGTGTGGGGCCACCCGGACGCCTTCGCGGGCCGGGTGGCGGAGACGCTGCGGCGGCAGTTCGCCGACTCGGTGCGCGACGTGTTCCTGCACCGGCGTGCCGCGATGGTGGTCGCCCCGGATTTCGCCGAACCCGTTGTGCGGCACAGTCTCCGCCGCACGGGCCGGTCGGACGCGTGCGTCGGGGTGATGGGATTCCCGGCGTTCGGCCGGGAGTATCTGGCTCCGCGGATCGGCGGCGGCGACGTCATGGTGGTCACCACGAACGCGAAGCAGCGCGCCGAGGACCTGGTCGCCGCCCTGGCCGCGCCGAGCGCGCCGCTGCCGTGGATGACCGGATACGGCGGATTCGTGGCGCCCAACGGCAGCGTCCGTGCCCGGGGTGCCCGGGGCTCGGACGAGCCGGAACTGGCCCCCGGGACCGAGGACCCGGCATCCTACGACGGGATCTTCAAAGACGTCGCCGACCAGATGAACGCATGGGACGTGTTCGGATTCGCCGACTGGCTGGGCCCGCTCGGGCGCCGCAACGGCCTGTGGCGGGTCCTGACGAACTTCCTGGTGGACGTCGGATATCGCGCTCCCGGCCGGATCGAGCAGGCGACCGATACGGCGATCGCGGGCCTGGGCGCGTTCGAGCGGAGCCTGCGATGACGAGCGCGAAGGGCGATGTGCCGCAACCCGATTCGGCGGTCCACACGATCCGGGCGCACGGGCTGGAATTGGAGTTGGCCACCCGCCGGATGGCGGGGCCCGTCATCGGCGGCCGGAATCTGAGTGGCCTGACGGTGGCCGCGGCCCAGCTGCCCGCGCTGGCGCTGCTGGTGACGATGCTGGTGGTCCCGGCCGTGGCCACCGTCGTGATGGCATGCGGTAGCGACAGCGGCCGGGTGATCACGGCATGGTGCGCGGAGTTCCTGGTGGCGGGATTGCTGCTCACCCGGATCTGGCGGACGCGGCCGCGGCCCGTCGAGGGCGTGCTGCGCGGACCGCGAGAGACGGTCGGGCCCAAGGCAAGTGACGACGAGGCGGGTGCACCGAGATCTTCGCGGGGGCGACGCGGAGAGCTCTCCGCGTGGATCGTCGCGATGGCGGCGCCGGGCGCGACGATCGGTGTGCTCGATCCGCGACACCACGGATTCGTGCTGTACAGCGCGCTGTTCGCCGCCGCCGCACTGGCGTTCGTGTGGTTCCCAGGCCGTGACCGGCGGATGCGATGGCCGGTGCCGGTGGCGATTCCGGTCGTGGGGATCGTGGCCGCGGTCGCTGTCACGGCACGCGCGCTCGGCGCGGACGGCGCGCGCGCGTACGCGTGGACGCTCGCCTGGGTGGTGGTCGCCGCGGGAGTCCTGATCTTCGCACTCGGGTTCGCGTGGACGTGGCGCCGGACCTGGTGGCCGTGGTGGCCGCTGATCGTGCCGTTCGCGGTGTCGGCGTTCGTGGCCGGGCTGGCGTTCCGGCTGGTATCCGAACCGCTCGTGAACTCGACGGAAAGTGTTCTGCTGCAGCTTGTTCTGTACTTCCTGATGCTGGTCGTGACGTTCGTCTGGTCGTGGTTCGGCGCGGTGTTCGTCCTGCTGCGCACCGCCTCCGACGCCGTGGAGACCGATCCGGTCCGGCGGGGCTTCCTCGGCGACCCTCCGAAGCGGCGGCTGCCGCGGATGGACTGGCGCGGCCGGTGGCAGTGGGTGAAACGCCTGATACACCTGGTGAATCCGGTATTGTTGATCCTCGGGCTGGTGCTGGCGGTGGCGGCGGCACGGGTATTCGATGTCGTGCTCGTGGCCGTTCCCGCGTCCCAGCAGTACGTCCTGGAGACCTCCACCGTGTACTGGTGGCGTCTCACCGTCGACGACCCGTCGAATCGTGCTGCCGCGGCGGCATATTCGCTGCCGCTGGCGGTGGTCGTCGGGCTGGGCGCGTGGGTGCTGCAGGCCGGGGTGCGCAGGCATCGGGCCCGCTGGACGATTCCGTCGGCGCGGGCGGTGCCGGTGCATCTGCCGTTGGTTCCGGTACCGCGTGCCGAACAGCGGCCGCGGCGGAATGTCGTGCGGCGCCGCACGTGGACGCCGGGCCGTCTCGGTCCGCGCGTGGCCTGGCTGTTCACGCGGGTCGGGCTGATGTCGCTGCTGATGCTGTCGCCGGTGATCGTCCTGATCGTCGCCGGCTGGGCCGGATTGGACGGACCGGCGTTCACCGGCCCGCGCGCGGTATGGCACGACAGCGAGCTGTGGCGCGCGCTGTGGACGACCGCCACCGTGACGGTCGTGGCGACACTCCTGACCGTGACCGCCGCGCTGCCACCGGCCTTCTACGCGGCATCGCTGCCGCCGAAGGAGCCGAAATCGCGTGTCGTCGTGGCGATCCTCGTGGTCCTGGCGGCCCTGCCGGCGCAGGTCTACGCCGGCCCGATCCGGGCGTTCATCGAGGACAACAGCCTGGCCGGGACCTCGATGCCGCTGATCTTGGCGCATGCCTCGATCGGATTGCCCATCGCGATCCTGATTCTGCGCGGGGCGCTGCTGGCGCCGGAGGACAGCCCGATCGCCGATGCGCGGCGCGGGCTGGTCCCGATACCGCTCGCGGCCCGGCGCGCGCTCATCACCGCGGGTCCCGCGGTGGGCGCGGTCGGGGTGCTGGAGATGGTGCAGATCTGGAACGACTTCTTCATCGGGCAGCTGGTCGGCGGCGCGGACGCGAGCCCGTGGTCACTGCTGTTGTGGAGCGAGGCGCGGCAATTCCACGAGAGCGTGGCACATTTGGCGGCCGGGGCCCTGCTGGCGGCGCTGCCGCCGGTCGTGCTCGTCCTGCTCACCTGGCGCCGGTTCCTGGTGCCTGGCCTGACCGGGGGAGTACTGCGGTGACATCCTTCTCCGGGCAGGGCGGCGACGCGGATCGGCGCGCCGGTGCGGAGTCGTCGCTGGACGTGATCGCGAAATCGTCGGCGTGGCAGGGATTTCTGGGTGGCGCCTCCGTGATCGCCACGTCCATCCTGCTGGAGGTCCTGAGCAAGCTGCTGGAGAGCTGGGTCGATGAGAGCCGGATGCTGGTCTCGGTGTCGTCGTGGCTGAGCCGGGTGGCCGCCCTGATCGTCGCGCTGGCGGTGGGATATCTGGCGTGGCGCTGGCTCGCCGAGAAGCGCAGGCGCTGGCGGCAGGAGCGGGAGATCCACCTGACGGCCGATCTCGTGCCACCGGGCCCGGATGTCGCGCCGGGACGTTCCGGGTCGTCGCCGGGACGCATACCGCCGACCGAGGTGGCGGAAGGCGAAGCAGCGGAGGGTGATTCGCCGCGCGAGGTCCATCTGGATCCGGTGGATGCCGCGGTGTGGACGGTGCTGCGGCAACTGCCCTTCGAGGAATACGAGGCGGCGGCGCTCTACGAGATGGTGTCGGCCATGGTGACGGTGACGGTGCGGCTCCCGATGCGGGTGCAGCCGGACGGCGGCTCCGCGCAGGGCGTCCTCGAGCAGTTGGCGGCGGCGGGTGTGCTGCGCCGGGCCGAACGAGACCGGGTCGTGGTGCTGCGCGATCCGCCTCCCGAGACCCCGGACGCCGATCTCGTGGCGGGCAGCGAATGGCGGGCCGCGGTGCCCGCGCTCATCCGCCACCATGCCGATCGCGCACGCCGGTGGGCCGTCGCACTCGACAGCGTGCGGCTCGGCGGCGGCGCGCGCCGCTGGTTCGAACAGGAGGAGCAACAGCTGCGCAGGGTGCTGTCGGGGTGCCGGGCGATGGCGGCCGGGGGATCGCTCCCGGGCGGGGTCGCCGAGCTCGTCGAGATCGCCGACGCCCTGGATGTGTGGTACGCCCGCAACGGATGGAGTGCCGCGAGAAACGGTGTGGCCGAGGACATTGCGATGATCATCGAGGGTTCGCGGTCCACCCGGGCCGGCGAGTTCGCGATCGAGCACGAACTCGCGGAGATCCGCGCCGCCCGGCACGATTCCGGTCCGTCGGTGACCCGGCTGCACCGGTACCATGCCGGACTCTCCGCGCGACGAGCTCAGCGCGATGCACTACGGGCGCTGGAGTGGGCGCTGGCCGATACCCACCGGCGACAGGGCGGACCCTCGACCGACCCGGAAGGCGACCGGTTCGCGGCCGCGGAGAAGCTGCTGGAACGGGCATGGAAACTGCTGCCGCGCAAGGATGTCGCCGGAGAGGTGGGCGTCCTGATCGACCTGTCGGTGGTGCATCTGCATCAGGGCCGGGTCGATGCGGCGCGAAACCGGCTGGCGGTCGCCGAATCCCTCGCGCGCGGCGGCCGTGATCCCGCGGGGGCGGCTCAGGTGCTCGAGACCCTGGGCGTGCTGTGGTGGATCCGCGGCGAACCGCGCCGGGCCCTGCGGTACTGGCAACGCGCCCTGACCCGGTACCGGGAGCTCGATCACGCCCTCGGGATCGCGCGGTGCCTGCAGCATCTGGGCTCGGCGATGCGCATCGCCCCCGAATACGGCGGTCTGCTGCTCCGCGGGGAACCGAACCGCCGGACCGTATGGCGCGAGGCCTCGGGCTGGCTCGCCGAATCCGAGGCGATGCGGCCCGAGCCGGAGCGCGCCGAGCCCGACCGCCCCGCCCCGCCACCACCGGCGCACGCGGAGAACGACAGGATCCGCGCACTGCTGGGCGATCAAGGATCGCGGCGGATCCGGCATTGGCCGGAGACCGGAACCGACGACGGCTAGCGGGTCGTCGAGACGGCGGCGCCGGGTCTGGTTAACTGGACGATGGATGCGGCGGTGGGGCTCGCCGCTCCGGCCAGGTCCGGAACAACCGTGGCGCATGCGCCGCCAACAGTCCCTACCGATGTGAACCCGTGGGTTGATTCGTGTAGGAGCAGCTGTGACCAGCAGACAAACCGACCGTCCGGATCGTCGCGGATCGAACCGTTCGCAGGGAGCGGTGTTGCTCGCTGTCGCCCTCGGCGGTGGTCTGGGCGCGGTCGCCCGCTACGGCCTGGCGCAGTGGTGGCCGACGCCGCCGGGCGGGTTTCCGTGGGCCACGTTCGTCACCAATGTCACCGGCTGCTTTCTCATCGGTGTACTGATGGTGGCCGTCGCCGAAATCTGGATCGCGCACCCGCTGATCCGGCCGTTTCTGGGCGTGGGCGTCCTCGGCGGCTTCACCACCTTCTCCACCTATGCCAACGAGATCGGCGAGCTGCTTCGGCCCGGCGAGGCGATGGTCGCCTGCGTCTATCTCGTGGGGACGCTGGCGAGTGCCCTGCTGGCGACTGTCGCGGCGATGCGCCTCACCCGCGCCTGCTACGACAGTCTGCGGCACCGGCGGGCGGTCCGGTGACCGGCATCGGGCCGGGTCGCGCCGGGAAACGCGGTGCGTCGGAGCGACGCCGGGCGACCGGCGTGGGTCAGGTCGCGGATCGCGCTGGATCCGGGCGGCCGGTATGACTCCACTGCTGGTCTTCGCCGGTGCGATGGTCGGCGCACCGCTGCGGTACCTTGTCGACCGCGCCGTGCAGAAGCGCCACGAAGGCGTTTTCCCGTGGGGCACGCTTCTGGTCAATGTGACCGGCTGCCTGGTGCTCGGCGGCCTGGCCGGTGCGGCGGTCTCGACTCCTGTCTTCGCCGTGCTCGGCACCGGGTTCTGCGGCGCGCTCACCACTTACAGCACCTTCAGCTACGAGACCGTCCGGCTCGCCGAGGAGCGCAGCTACCTCTACGCTGCCGTGAACATCGTTGCCGGTGTCGTCGCCGGACTGGGCACGGCATTGCCGGCCTACGCCGTCGTCCACGCGATGACGGCCTGAACGCATTTCTGCAGGCGCGAGCAGGTCAACCGTGGGCGTCGTAGATCGCCTGTGCGAGTTCGGATTTCACGGCCTGGAACTCCGGCGTCGCGATCACCGCGAGGTCCCGGATGCCGTCACCGTCGCCGGGCAGTTCGATGCGGCGGTCCACGATGACGCGGCCGGGGCGGGCGCTCATCACCAGCACCCGCGTGGACAGGAAGACGGCCTCCTCCACCGAATGCGTCACGAACACGATGGTTTTGCCCGCCCGATGCCACAGCCGCAGCAGTTCGACCTGCAGCCGTTCCCGGGTGAGCTGGTCCAGTGCGCCGAACGGTTCGTCCATGAGGATGATGCGCGGATCGTTGATCAGCACCCGGGCGATCTGGGCGCGCTGCTGCATGCCGCCGGACAGCTCGTAGGGCCGCCGGTCGGCGAACTCGGCCAATCCGACCAGATCCAGCAGCCGATCGGCCTCGGCGCGACGGGTGGCGCGGTCCACGCCCCGGCATTTCGGCCCGAACTCGACATTGCCACGCACCGACAGCCACGGATACAGCGTCGGTGCCTGGAACACCACGCCCCGTTCGGGTCCCGGACCCGCGATGCGGTCGGCCCCGACCGTCAGGCTGCCGTCGCTGGGTTCGAGAAATCCGGCGAGCAGGTTCAGCAGCGTGGATTTGCCGCAGCCCGACGGCCCGACGACGCTGACGAACGCGCCGGGCTCGATGGCCAGATCCGTGGGGGACAGCGCGACGGTCCGTCCGGTCGCGGTGTCGTAGGTTTTCGAGACCCGGCTCAGCACCACGCGGTCCCGCTGATCGACCGCAACCGTCATTGCGCGCTCACTTTCGCCGCGGCCGTGGGATATACGGCTCCGGTATACGCCTCGGGCGCGGCGACGCCCTGGACTTCGCCCTGGTTCAGCAGGAATTCGGCGGTTCCGCGCAGGTCTCGGGCGAGGCTCCCGCCGAGATACGCGCTGCCGGACTGAGTTCCGGCGTCGAGGTATCCGTACCCGTCGAGCTGTTTGCGGGCGGCATCGACGGGAATGCCGAGCTGCGCGGCGATGTGCGTGGCAGCCTGTGCCCGGTCGTCGTTGATCCGGGTCACCGCCCAGTTCTGCGCCGCCGTCCAGATCTCGAGAAAGCTCGGGTTGGCGGCGGCGAAATCGGCGCGCGCACCCTCGAGGTCGTAGGTCGGCCTGCCGGATGCGGCGGTCTCGGCGGCGGAGGTCACCACGTGCCCGTCCCGCAGCAGCTGCGACAGGGTCGGCTCCCAGATGAACGCGGCGTCGATCTGGCCGCCCTTCCACGCGCCGAGTATCGCGTCGGGCGCCAGATTCACCAGCCGCACATCCCGCTCGATGCCGGCCGCCGCGAGCGCGCCGGTGAGGCTGTAGTGCGAGGTGCTGGCGAACGGCACCGCGATCCGCTTACCTCGCAGTCCCGCCACGGTGGTGATCGAAGGGTCCCTGGCGACAAGCGATTCCGCGCCCCGGATGACGTCGTGAATCCAGATCACCCGCATGTCCTGGCGCAGCGGCGCCGACAGTGCGCGGGCGGCCGGGGCGCTGCCCAGCAGCCCGATATCGAGCGACCCCGCGCCGAACGCCTGGATGACATCGCCGCCGGAGGCGAACTTCGACCAGGTGATCTTCCCGTTCGGCAGGCAGGTGTTCAACAGGCCGGTGTCCTTGACGATCAGGTCGCCGTTGGGGATGTCCTGGTAGCCGATGCGGACGCTGCCGGTGAACGATTCGTCGACCGGCGCCGGGCAGGCCACCCGCTCGCCGATGTAGCGCGAGGAATCGGTGCGCCCGGACTCCACGCAGCCGGTGAGCGCCAGGGCGAGCAGCCCGGCGAGCGCGGCGGCGAGAGTCCTTCTCGTCGTTGTGGATCTCACGCCCTGCCCTTCCACGGGGCGACGGCCGTGCCCAGCCCCTTGATCGCCGCGTCCAGGGTGAGCGCGGTCAGTCCGATGACGATGATGCAGGCCAGCGTGAGCGCCGTATCGAGGCGCTGGCCGGCGAAGTAGGCGAGCCCGCCGATTCCGGGGATGCCGTTGTTGAGTTCGGCCGCGACCACGGTCGTCCACGCGAAGCCGACCGCGACCCGGACACCCGAGAGGACTTCCGGCAGCGTGGCGGGCAGCAGCACCCGCGTGGTGACCTGCAGTCGATTCGCGCCGAGCGAGCGGGCGGCATTGACGCGATCGGCCGAGAACCCGTGCACCCCGGCCATCGTCGCGATCACCACCGGCGGGAACGCGGCCAGGAACAGCAGCCAGATCTTCGAGGTGTCGCCGATCCCGAACCACACGATCAGCAGGCCGATATATCCCAGCGGCGGCAGTGCGCGCAGGAAGTTGAGGTACGGCTCCACTATGGCCGCAACGGTTTTCGACGTCCCGAGGACGAATCCCACGATGGGTCCCAGAAGTACGGCGGCGCCGGCCCCGGCGGCGATGCGCTGCAGACTTGCGACCAGGTGCTCCCACAGGAAATAGTTCTGCTCGCCGCGCACCTCGCGCGGCACCCCCGGTGCGAGCCGATGCCAGCTGTTGGCCCGCACGAACGCGTCCCACACCGCGCCGGGCCCCGGCAGGAACTGCGGATCGATGAGCCTCGCCGCCGCGACCAGCCACCACAGCGCAAGGAATGCGGCGAGCGAAAGTACGCGCACCGCAATGCGTGTGAACCGCGTGCTCGGCCGACGGCCGCGCGTGCCGGGCGAAGCAGCCTGCGGCGGTGTGGAATCGGGCGGACTGCCCGATTCGGGCGCGGCCGGAGGTGGCGCGCCGCCCGGATGCGGCTCGACGGCCGTCGGTGGTTGGGGCACGCGATTCACCTTCCTGCTGAACTGATCTCGGCCGATCGGCGATTCCGGGAATCATGGCCACGACCGTCCGGTCCGATCCTGTCCCGCATCGTGCTCGCCGAACAGCGTCACAATCATCGTGATCGAAATGGGGCGGTCCCCGCGCGGCGTCCTCGTCGGACCATTCTGTACCGCAATGAATTTCACGACGCCTCGAAACGGGGGAATGTAATCCCGACTCGGAGTCCCGGGCGAATTGATTTGTTTCGAATGCGCAGCCGCATGATCAATCGTGTGCACGGTCCTTACCGCCGCCGATGTTCGCAGTCCCGGCGTGCCCGTTCTCCCGCGCCGTACACCCAGCAGCAGGGGCTGCCGAACGGCAGACAATGTCCGCGGTCGTTGATGCGTCGACCTGGAAACCAGGCGAGAACGGAGGAGCGCGGGCGTTGTCTGGACCGTAACCAAGATCGAATATGTGAGTCGGTCAAGTCCCCTACTAGGGACGTTGCGCGGCGCCGATCGATTGCCCTAAACGTGACCTGGTTCACAATATCGTAGTGATCTCGACCACATAACGAACGTATAACTACGCTTATGTAATCCATGTCGAGCACTTTTCAGCTGCGTAAACGCCGAGTTCCTCACGTGGTAGTCGAGACTATTTGGTTGTTACCGCAACGTGATCCATCGAGATTTGTTCGTTACCGTCGTCGGCGGCCCGGCAGTCCGGGCTGAAACTCGAATCGCCGAACACCGGCAACCCTGTCCCGCGGTTCGAGTTCGACCCCGACGTTCACTGGGGACAGGGACCCGGTTTCGCTACATCGACCGGGCCGGCTGGGCGCAGGCAGGAATTACTACATGTCTCGGAACCGTAAGTTCAGCACTCGTGCATTCGGTCTCGCCGGTGTCGCCGCCGCGCTCGTCGCGGTGCCGTTCGGCCTGACCTCCACCGCCTCCGCGGACAGCGGCCACAACTGGGACGCCGTCGCCGAGTGCGAGGCCAGCGGCAACTGGGGCGCCAACACCGGCAACGGCTTCTACGGCGGCCTGCAGTTCACCCAGAGCACCTGGAATGCGTACGGCGGCGAGGGCAACGCGGCGAACGCCAGCCGCGAGGAGCAGATCGCGGTCGCGGAGAACGTGCTCGCCGGCCAGGGCGCCGGTGCCTGGCCCACCTGCGGCGCCTACCTGTAAGGCTTCGCGGGTAATCCAGACCTCGACGACCCCGCCACCCCGGACATCGGGTGGCGGGGCCGTTCTGTCGGCGGATACAGGGTGCCGTCGAGGATCGCCTGCAGCCGCGTGCGCAATTCGGCGGCCGTCATGGTGGGGACGACGAACGCGACGGTGCAGACCTGTCGGAGCGCGAGGGTGAGGTCGGCGCACTGCTGCTCGGTGAGGGCCGGATGGACCAGCCGCACGAACTCGATCAGCCCGAGCAGCTCGGTCGTGAGCACCTGGTCCAGTCCCGTCCGGAACCGGTCCCGGCCGAGTTCGATCGCGGCCAGCGCCGACGGCTGTACGTAATGCGTGGCGGCCCAGGTCAGCGTGTCCAGGCTCGCCGCGAGGAGTCGCGCGGGGTCGGACTCGGCGAGGGCGATGTTCCGGTCCCGGAAGTCGGCGCAGATCCGCTGCAGATTGTCGGGGTGCATGCCGAACAGCACCAGCTCGAGCTTCGAGGGAAAGTAGTGGTAGAGGCCGCCTACGGAAAGGTGCGCGCTGCGGGCCGCCCGGGCCATGGAGAGTTCCTTGACCTGCCCGGCCCGCAGCAGCGGCCGGACCGCGGTGAAGATCTCCTGCTGCCGCGCGATCCGGTCCTCGCGCGGGCGCCCGGGTTTTCCGAATCCCATGGCCGGTTCCTCTCCGAAACTGCTTCGACTATGGCACGGTTCGGCCGCCCTGGCGACGATGAACGCACAGTTCGTCGACCGTCATGGAGGAGACCGTCATGTCACAGCAGAACCTGGAGATCATCGGGCAGGTGTACCGCGCCTTCGAGACCCGTGATTTCGGTGTCGTACCAAGGCTTTTCGATCCCGATATCGAGATCCGTCAGACCGACGAACTGCCGTGGGGTGGTCGGTACCTGGGCCACGACGGCGCGATCGCCTTCTTCCGGAAGCTGCTGGCCGTCGTCGACGGCCAGGCGGTGAGCGAGTACATGTTCCCGGCGGGGGACCGCGTGGTGCAGGTCGGCCGCACCAAGGGCGTCACGGTCGACGGCCGGGTGCCCTACGACGTCGCGGAGGTGCACGTGTGGCAACTGCGCGGCGATAAGATCGTCGCCTTCGAGGCCTACATCGACACGCCCGCGATGCTGACGACCCTGGGAAGCTGATCTGTACGGCAGCGCGCTCACCGCGCAGGCCGTCGTCGATGGCCGGGTCAGCGGGTGGTGCGTTCGCCGCCGTTGACCGCGAGTACCTGGCCCGTGATCTGGCGGGCCGCGGGTGAGGCCAGGAAACGCACGGTCGCGGCGATGTCGTCGGGCACACCGGGCCGGCCGGTGAACGTGGCGTCGATCAGGGAGGTGCGCCGCTCATCGGTGAGTTTGTCCCGGAAGAAGTCGGTGTCGGCGATGTAGCCGGGGGAGACGACGTTGGCGGTCAGGCCCAGCGGGCCGACCGTCCGAGCGAGATCGACGTTCCAGGAGGCGACGGCGGCCTTCGCCGCGCCGTAGGATCCGGAACCCTTGTCGGCCGCGATCGAGCCGATCGTGATGATCGATCCGCCCCGCTCCATCTTGTCCAGGCAGGCGACGGTCGGCAGCACCGCCGACATCAGGTTCGCGTCGAGGTTGGCCCGCCAGCTGTCGGCGACCTCCCGCAGTGAGCCGGGGGCGGCGCGGTCGAAGTCCGTCTGGCCGCCCGCGTTGTTGATCAGGATGTCGACCGGTCCGATCGCGGCGGCGAACGCCTCGACCTGCTCCGGATCCGTGGCATCGAAGCGGGCGCCACGGACGGTGTCGCCGAGTTCGGCCGCGGCGTCGTCGAGGACCTGCTGTCGCCGGCCGGTGATCACCACCGTGTCGCCGTCCTGGGAGAAGGCCCGCGCGATCGCCTTGCCGATGCCGGTTCCGCCGCCGGTTACCACCACGGTTCTGCCCACGTTCATCACCTCTCGTCGTGCTTGCGGTACTTTGTATAGGTCTAAACGTAGCAGATGTTTAGACCTAAACAAGGAGCTGTGGTGTGGATCTCGACGTGAACGATCCGGTCGATGCGATCGCCCTGGCGTGGGCGCGCGAACGTCCCGGTACGGAGGTGGAATCCATCGGCATCGTGACGCGCATCTGGCATGCGGCCAAGCTGCTGGGCGAGGAGCGCCGGCGCACGCTGGCGCGAGCGGGGGCCGACGCCGCGACGCTCGATCTGCTGTCGGTGTTGCGTCGCAGCGGCCCGCCGTATCGGCTGACGACGCGGGAACTGGCGGAGGCGACCCTGCTGACCGCGGGCGCGATCTCGCAGCGCGTGAACCGGGCCGTGCGCGAAGGGCTGGTCACCCGGACCACCCGCACCGACGGATCCCGCCGGGTCGATGTCGAATTGACCCCCGCGGGACACGAACTCGTCGAGGAGCTGGTGGACGGTGTGCTGGGCCGCGAGGCGGAACTGGTGTCCCGCCTCGACGAGCGGCAGCAGCGCGAACTCACCGAACTGCTCCGGGTGCTGCTCGCGGGCCTGCACGCCGAACTCGGCGAACAACGCCCGACTCAGGTCGGCGGGCCGGACTAGCGGCCGTCGGCACGGTCGATCCGCGGTGCCGGACCGTGCGTTACGCGATCCCGCCGTGTGATTTGCCACGCCGTCTCTCAGCTGGTCATCAGGTTTGCCGTAGGGCTCTCTTATTCGTCGTGGGCAGGGTGGGGCCGTTGTTGTCTGCCCGATTCGCGGGCAGTGCGGAGTCGAAGGAGACGGTGTGCACCTGCCGAAGACGAGAGCAAGAGCGGCGCTGCTGGTGGCCGCGGCCGTGGCGGTGGCACCGTTGCTGGCGACCGGTCCCGCGGCGGCGGCCACCCTGGCACCGGCCGGGAGCTCCGCCGACGGGTCGTATATCGCCTCGGCCGACGAGGGGGACGGCCGCTCGCTGGTCCTGCAGGTGTATTCGGCGGCGATGGGTAAGCAGATCCAGGTCGATGTGCAGCGCCCCGCCGACACCTCACAGCCGCGCCCGACCCTGTATCTGCTCAACGGCGCGGGCGGCGGGGAGGATTCGGCGACCTGGCAGAAGCAATCCGACGCGCTGCCCTTCCTGGCGACCAAGGATGTGAATGTCGTGCAGCCGGTGGGCGGCAAGTTCAGCTACTACACCGATTGGCGCGCACCGGATCCCGGCCTCGGTGTCAACAAGTGGCAGACGTTCCTCACCCAGGAGCTGCCGCCGCTGATCGACAGGGCGCTGGGCACCGACGGCACCAATGCCATTGCGGGCCTGTCGATGTCGGGCACGTCGGTGCTGCAGCTGCCGATCGCCGCGCCCGGACTGTACAAATCCGTTGCGGCACTGAGCGGTTGCGCGCAGATCAGCGATCCGATCGGCTATGACGCCGTATCCACGGTGATCCGGGCGGGTGGCGGCGATCCCGACAATATGTACGGGCCCAAGGGCGACCCGATGTGGGCGGCCAACGATCCGTACGTGCACGCAGACCAGCTGCGCGGCCTGGACATGTTCATCTCCAGCGGTTCTGGGCTGCCCGGCAAGTGGGACACCCTGGACGGCCCGCGCGCGCTGCCCGGCCCCGGCGGCCTGGCCAATCAGGTCACCGTCGGCGGCGCCCTGGAGGCGGCCACCAACTACTGCACCCACAACCTGCAGACCAAGCTGGACCAGCTCGGCATCCCCGCCACCTATGATTTCGAGCCCAGCGGCACCCATTCCTGGGGTTACTGGGAGGACGAACTGAAGAAGTCGTGGCCGGTACTGGCCCGCGGGCTGGGCCTGCCGGAGAACTGATCGCGCTACCCGAGGCCCTCCGGTGGCCAGCGGCGGAACCCGCCCTCGGAGTCGATGACATTGCCGGTGATCCACTCGGCCTCGTCCGTCGCCAGCCAGGCGATGAGGCGGGCCGGGTCGTCGGGCATGCCCCATCGCCCCGCCGGGAACAGGGATGCGACGTATTCGTAGTCGGCGCCGCTCATGTAGTCGGTGTCGACCGGGCCGGGATTGACGGTATTGACCGTGATGCGGCGGTCTGCCAAAGACGTTGCGAGAGTGCGGGTTATCGACGCGAGCGCGCCCTTCTGCAACGCATACGCGAATTCGCCCGGCATGCCGTCGGCGATGTCCTGCCCGGAGGACATCATGACGACCCGGCCACCCGGCGCTACCGCCCGCGCGCGGGCGAACGCCTGGATCAGCAGGATCACCGAGCGCGTATCGATGGACCAGTGCGCGTCGAGCATATCGGCGTCGACGGTGTCGAGGGTGCCGTCTCCGCCGCTGAGCGCGTGGTTGGCGATCAGAATGTCGATGGGGCCCAACGCCGCTGCCGCCTGGGTCAACAGCCGGGCGGGAGCCTGCGGGTCGGACAGGTCGCCGGGACCGTCCGCGACACGCGCGTTCGGATCGGCCAGTGCCGCACGGACTCCCGCCACGACCTCCTCGGGACGATCCGCGCCCCACGGCTTTTCCGCATCGTGGGGAATGTGGTGATGCAGGTAGATACTCGCGCCGTAGGCGGCCAGCCGCCGCGCCACCGCATATCCGATACCACCGCGCCTGCTGGCGCCGGTGACGAGTGCGGTGCGCCCGCGCAACGGCAGCGGATCGCGGCGGAGTTCCTCGGGGGTGGGGTCGGGAAGCAGGGGCATGGCGCGCATGGTGTCATCGCTCGTGCCGCACGGTCACGCGAATTTCCCGCGAGTCGCCGCACAGCTTCGTAGCACCAGCTCCCACGCACCCATTGCACGTTCCCGCACCCCTTGCGAGAGCCTGCAAGGGGTGCGGGAACGTGCAGAGGGTGCGGGATGCCGGGGTGGGGCCGGGTTTCAGTGTGTGGCGTTGTGGACGGGTGTTGTGTCGGGAGGTGCGGTGGCCTGCGGTTCGGTCGGTGTGGCGGCTACCGCGAATTTGTCTGCGCCCCACCGGGCGTCGA
Organism: Nocardia mexicana NBRC 108244; assembly: GCF_001613165.1. Classification (GTDB taxonomy): domain Bacteria; phylum Actinomycetota; class Actinomycetes; order Mycobacteriales; family Mycobacteriaceae; genus Nocardia; species Nocardia mexicana. The sequence goes on along the minus strand of NZ_BDBV01000096.1, from coordinate 46,951 downwards.
CGACCAGGCCCAGTACGCCGATGGTGATGCACACCCCCGACAAGACCAGCAACCCGGGCTCGGTGCGGCCGGTGAGCGCGTCGCCCAGTACAACCACGCCGATCGTGCCGGGGAGGATGCCGACAATGGTTGCCAGCAGGTACGGCAGCATGCGCACCGACGACAGGCCCGCGCAGTAGTTGATCACCGAGAACGGCACCGGTGCGATCAGCCGCAGCGACCCCACCGCCAGCCAGCCGCGGCGTTCGAGCCGACGATCCACGGCCCGTACCGCGGGGTGGGTGAGCCGGGCCGCCACCTGATCCCGATCGAGCGCCCGCACCAGCAGCAGTGCGAGGATGGCGCTGAGGGTCGTCGCCGCCACCGCCACCGTGATGCCGAGGACCGGGCCGAACAGCAGCCCGGCGCTGAGCGTGAACACGGTGCGCGGGAACGGCGCGACCGTCACGATCGCATGCACCGCGAAGAACACCAGGGGGAACAGTGGACCTACCGAATCGGCCCAGTCCCGGACCTGCTGCGGGGCCGGATGCGGCGCCAGCAGCGCGACCGCGATCAGCGCGCCGCCGAGCACCAGCAGCGCCAGTACGCGCGGATCGCGGATTCTCGACAGCACCGCACCTGCACTCCTCAGCACCGAGCCAGGCTACCGGAGCGCCGCGCGAGGTTACCGGTTGGTAGCGGGAGGCTGCGCGAACAACGAGTGGCACTGCGGTTAGCATCAGTGGAAGACGGATGAATGCTCGTTAACTGAAATGCCCGTTGACCTGCTCGGACCGTGCTCGAAGCGCGATGTGAACGATACACACAACGCGCTGCGAAGACGGTGCGAAGGGTTGGGGTTACGCCCAGATATCCGGTACAGCTGAAGTATCGGATCGAGTGGAAGAGGAACAGCAGCGATGCCGACTGGTTCGGATCCGGGCGCAGACGTCGTGCCCGGATATGCCGCATGGCGGAAGGGCGTGGCCGGGGTTCTGGCCAAGGCCCGCAAGGTGGATGCGTCCGAGCTCGGTGACGAGCCGGAGAAGCTGCTCGAGGTCTCGACCTACGACGGGCTGACCGTGGCCCCGCTCTACACCCGGCGCGACGAGCTGCCCGAGCAGCCGCTGCCGGGTGAGTTCCCGTTCGTGCGCGGCTCGGACGGCACCCGCGATGTGCATCGCGGCTGGTATGTCGGCGCCCGGTTCGGCGGTGGGGATGCCGCCGAGGCGAATCGCGAGATCATGGCGGCGCTGGAGAGCGGCGTGAGCGCGGTGTGGCTGGGTGCCGGGGAGCGCGGGGTCGCCGTGGCGGACCTGCCGACGGCGCTGCGGGGGCTGCTGTTCGAGCTGGCGCCGCTGGTGCTGGACGCGGGTGCGGACCTGGACGGCGCTGCGGCGCAGCTGTTCTCGATCCTGGACGGTTATGTCCTTCCGGAGGGCGCCGCGGCGTCGAATCGGGCCGACATCGAGGTCGCCCTCGGGGCGACGCCCCTGACCAGCCGGTTCAATGGCACGCCGCACGTCGAGATGGATGCCGCGGTGTCGTTGGCGCAGCAGGCGATCGCGCGGCCGGAGACGGTGCGCGCCCTCACCGTGTGCGGTGTCGCGTTCCACAACGAGGGTGCCTCCGATGCGCAGGAGCTGGGTGCCGCGGTCGCCGCGGGCCTGGAGTACCTGCGGGTGCTCACCGACGCCGGTGTCGATGTGGCGGATGCGCTGGGACAGCTGATGTTCCGCTTCGCCGCCACCGACGACCAGTTCGAGACCATCGCGAAATTCCGTGCGGGACGGCGGTTGTGGGCGCGGGTGGCGCACGAGCTGGGCGCCCCGGCGTTCGGCAACGCGCCGCAGTACGCGGTGACCTCGGCGGCGATGATGACCCAGCGCGACCCGTGGGTGAACATGCTGCGCACCACGCTCGCCGCCTTCGGCGCGGGTGTCGGCGGCGCCGATTACGTGACGGTGCTGCCCTTCGACTCGGCGCTGCCGCCGGGTGAACTCGACGTGTCGCAGGCGTTCTCGGACCGGATGGCCCGCAACACCCAGCTGTTGCTGCTGGAGGAGTCGCACCTCGGACACGTGCGCGACCCCGGCGCCGGGTCCTGGTTCGTGGAGAGCCTCACCGATGAGCTGGCGCATCGGGCGTGGGAGTTCATGCAGGAGATCGAGCGGGCCGGGGGTTACCTGGCCGCGCTCGAATCGGGACTGCTGGCCGAGCGCATCGCTGCCGTGCGCGAGCGGCGCGAAGCCGATGTGGCACACCGGAAGACGGCCGTCACCGGCGTCAACGAATTCCCGAACCTGGCCGAGGAGCCGCTGTCGGAAGCGGCGCGGCTGCCCGGCGCCGTGGCCCGGTACGGCGCGGCGTTCGAGGCGCTGCGCAACCGGTCCGACGCCTATCTGTCGGCGCACGGCGCGCGCCCGCGGGCGGTGCTGATTCCGCTGGGGCCGGTGGCCGAGCACAATGTGCGGGTCACCTTCACCGCGAACCTGCTCGCCTCCGGAGGCATCGAGGCGGTGAACCCCGGTGCCCTCGAGATCGCCGGAATCGGCGCGGCGGCAAGCGAATCCGCCAGCACGATCGCGGTGCTGTGCGGCACCGACGCGCGCTACGCGGCCGAGGCGGGCGCCGCGGTGGAGCAGCTGCGCAGCGCGGGCGTGGCCACGGTGCTGCTGGCCGGACCGGAGAAGGCGGTCGCCGAACTGTCCGGCACGCAGCGGCCGGACGGATTCCTCACGGCCCGCATGGACGCGGTGGCGGCCCTGTCCGGCCTGCTCGAGAAGGTGGGAGCGTAGATGACTACACGGGAGATCAAGCACCTGATCGGCAGCTTCGCCGAGGTCCCGCTGGACAACCCCGGCGCGGCGGAGGTCGGCGGCGAGCAGGTCGAGGCGTTCGTGCAGGCCGCCGCGGCGGCGAATCACTATGCGCCCGAACAGCTGGTGTGGCCGACGCCCGAAGGTATCGACGTGCCACCGGTGTTCACCAAGGCCGACCGCGATCGGATTGCGGCCGAAGGGTATCCGCTGGATTCGGTCCCGGGTATCGCGCCGTTCCTGCGCGGCCCCTACCCGACGATGTACGTCAACCAGCCGTGGACGATCCGCCAGTACGCAGGCTTCTCCACCGCGGCGGATTCCAACGCCTTCTATCGCCGCAACCTCGCCGCCGGGCAGAAGGGCCTGTCGGTCGCGTTCGACCTGGCGACGCACCGCGGCTACGACTCCGATCACCCACGCGTGACCGGTGACGTCGGCATGGCCGGTGTGGCCATCGATTCCATCCTGGACATGCGGGAGCTGTTCGACCACATCCCGCTGGATCAGGTGTCGGTATCGATGACCATGAACGGTGCGGTGCTGCCGATCCTGGCGCTGTACGTGGTCGCGGCGGAGGAGCAGGGCGTCAAGCCCGAACAGCTGGCCGGAACCATTCAGAACGACATTCTGAAGGAGTTCATGGTCCGCAACACCTACATCTATCCGCCGAAGCCGTCGATGCGGATCATCTCCGACATCTTCGCCTACACCTCGGCGAAGATGCCGAAATTCAACTCGATCTCGATCTCCGGCTATCACATCCAGGAGGCCGGTGCGACGGCGGATCTGGAGCTGGCCTACACCCTCGCCGACGGCGTCGAATACATTCGCGCCGGGCTGGACGCGGGGATGGAGATCGACCAGTTCGCACCCCGGCTGTCGTTCTTCTGGGCGATCGGCATGAACTTCTTCATGGAGGTCGCGAAACTCCGTGCGGGACGGCTGCTCTGGAGCGAGCTGGTGTCGAAGTTCGAGCCGAAGAGCCAGAAATCGCTGTCGCTGCGCACCCACTCGCAGACCTCGGGCTGGTCGCTGACCGCGCAGGACGTGTTCAACAATGTCGCCCGCACCTGCGTGGAGGCGATGGCCGCGACGCAGGGCCACACCCAGTCGCTGCACACCAACGCGCTCGACGAGGCGCTGGCGCTGCCGACGGACTTCTCCGCCCGTATCGCCCGCAACACCCAGCTGCTGATCCAGCAGGAGTCCAATACGACCCGCCCGATCGATCCGTGGGGCGGCTCGTACTACCTGGAGTGGCTGACCCACCAGCTCGCCGAGCGGGCCCGCGCGCACATCGCCGAGGTGGAGGCGCACGGCGGTATGGCGCAGGCGATTTCGGAGGGCATCCCGAAGCTGCGCATCGAGGAGGCCGCCGCCCGCACCCAGGCCCGCATCGATACCGGCCAGCAGCCGGTCATCGGCGTGAACAAATACCAGGTCGAAGAGGATCAGCAGATCGAGGTCCTCAAGGTCGAGAACTCGCGGGTGCGCGCCGAACAGGAGGCCAAGCTGCAGCGGCTGCGCGCCGAGCGCGATGCCACCGAGGTGGAGCGGGCGCTGGGCGAGTTGAGCCGGGCTGCGGCGGCTTCCGGCGGCGGCATGGAGAACAACCTGCTCGCCTTGGCCATCGACGCCGCCCGCGCCAAGGCCACCGTTGGCGAGATCTCCGACGCGCTGGAAAAGGTGTACGGGCGCCATCAGGCCGAAATCCGTACTCTCTCAGGCGTTTACCGCGAGGAGGCCGGGAAGGTGACCAACATCAGCAGGGCCATCGACCTGGTGGAGGAATTCGCCGAGGCCGAGGGCCGCCGCCCCCGCATCCTGGTGGCCAAGATGGGCCAGGACGGCCACGACCGGGGCCAGAAGGTGATCGCCACGGCCTTCGCCGATCTCGGCTTCGACGTCGACGTGGGCCCGCTGTTCCAGACCCCGGACGAGGTGGCGCGACAGGCGACCGACAACGATGTGCACGTGGTGGGCGTGTCGTCGCTGGCGGCCGGTCACCTCACGCTGGTGCCCGCCCTGCGGCAGGCGCTGGCCGACGTCGGACGGCCCGACATCATGGTGATCGTCGGCGGCGTCATCCCGCCCGGCGACTTCGAGGAGCTGTACCAGGCGGGCGCCGCGGCGATCTTCCCGCCCGGCACGGTGATCGCCGATGCGGCGGTGGACCTGCTGAAGAAGCTGGCGGGCGAGCTGGGCCACGAGATCGGCGAGCCTTCCGGAGCGGAATGAGCACGGGCGCACGAGCGAGTGACGATGCCGGGCCACCGGTATCGGGCGGAGGTGCGGTGAATATCCCTGGCACGCAGGCGCTTTCCACCGAACGCGGAATGGCACCGGCGGGCCGGGGTGCATCGCCGGGTTCCGGCGGCAAGGCGGCGCGGCGTCGTGAGGTCGACGTCGAGCAGCTCGCACAGGCCGTGCGGGGCGGCGAACGGGCCGCGCTGGCACGAGCCATCACGCTGGTCGAATCGACCCGCGCCGATCATCGGGATGCGGCGCAGCGGCTGCTGCTGGCGCTGGGCACCGATACCGCGCAGGTCGAGTCGAACCGGGTGGGCATCACCGGCGTTCCGGGCGTGGGCAAGTCGACGTTCATCGACGCGCTGGGCATGTCGCTGATCGAGGCGGGGCATCGGGTCGCGGTGCTGGCCGTGGACCCCTCCTCGACGCGGACGGGCGGTTCGATCCTCGGCGACAAGACCCGGATGGCGAAGCTCTCGCTGGAGCGCGACGCCTATATCCGGCCGTCGCCGACCGCGGGCACCCTCGGCGGGGTGGCGAAGGCGACGCGCGAGACGATCGTGCTGCTGGAGTCGGCGGGCTACGACGTGATCCTGGTGGAGACCGTCGGCGTCGGGCAGTCGGAGGTGACCGTCGCCAATATGGTCGACGTGTTCTGCTTCCTCACCCTGGCGCGCACCGGAGATCAGTTGCAGGGCATCAAGAAAGGCGTGCTGGAGCTGGCGGACCTGGTCGCGGTGAACAAGGCCGACGGCAGGCACGAGATCGAGGCGAAGGCGGCGGCGCGCGAGCTGCAGGGCGCCATGCGGCTCATCCACCCGCGCGAATCACTGTGGCGGCCACCGGTTCTCACCATGAGCGGCCTGAACGGCACGGGCCTGGACCAGTTCTGGGACACGGTGCTCGAACATCGCCGGGTGCTCACCGAGGCGGGCGAGTTCGCCGAGAAGCGCCGCCGCCAGCAGGTGGACTGGACCTGGACCATGGTGCACGACCACCTGCTGCGCCGCCTCGCCGAGAACCCGGGCGTGAAATCGATTCGGGGACAGGTGGAGAAGGCGGTCCGCGACGGATCGCTCACCCCCGCCCTGGCCGCCGAGGAGATCCTGCGCGCCTTCGACGAGCGCTGAACCGGGTGGACGCGGCGGGTGCGCGTATGGCATCCTGCCGTCGTCAGTAATGATCTGCATCGTTGACGCCAGGTAGGTCGGTGGAGTGCGTCGGCGTGCTCGTTCGGTTGCGAGCACGGCGGCTTGCCTCCTCGGGCGTAGTGGCTGTGTTTTCGGGACCGGACACGTCTCGAAAGGACAGCACTTCCATGAACACCGACCAATTCGGGCTCTCCACGGGCGAATACGTGCCCGACCCCGAGCGCGACACCGCGCTGATCGTCGACGGATTCTTCGACAGCATCGCCGCCACGGCCCGCGACCACGGCATCGACGGCGACCCGATCGCCTCGATGCGCACGGCACTCGCGGAATCGGAGGCCGCCGACGCCGATCGGATCGTCGACGAGCCCGCGCGCCACAACCTGCGCATGACCCTCGCGCTGGTCGTCGCCTACCGTCACCTCACCCCGCTCATCGGGCGCGACGCCGCGATCGAGGCGGTGCACCGGGCCTTCGTCGAGCCGCTGAACGAATCACTGCAGGCGGCCACCAGGTCCATGCTCGACAATGCCGCCGACCCGTTCGCGGCCATGGTCGAGGTCAGCAAGACACGCGAGAATCAGGCGTTCGGAACGGGTTTCGGCTTCGAACGCGCGGCCGACGACGCGGACCGCTACCACCTGAACGTGATGCGCTGCTTCTACTACGACGTGCTCGCCGCACACTCGGCCACGGAACTCGCGCCGGTGATGTGCGCCTTCGACGGCAACTGGATCGAGGGCATCGATCCGGACCGGCACGGCTTCCGCTTCGACCGGAGCACGACCATCGGGCTGGGCGGAACACACTGCCCGTTCCATTTCGATCGGGTTCCGGAGTAACACAGAGATAAGCGACTGGGACAGTGGTTGATTCACTGTCTCAGTCACTCTATCGTGGAAGGAGGCGGTCGTCGCCGCCTCCCGGCACCGGCCGGGATCGAAGACCCGGAGGTTCGACGATGAACTCCGATTCCCTGTTGCGGCACTACGCCGCCGACGCCCGTTCGCTGCTACCCGGCGCCACCGCCGGTGTCCTGCAGTTGATGTACCCGCAGCTCGGTGCCGGGGTGGAGGAGCATTCCGACTTCTTCGCCGAACCGTTCGGGCGCATCGTGCGCTCGGTGCCCCAGATCTGGGCGACCATTCTGGAACCGGACGCCGCGGCGCGCGGCCGGCACATCCGGGACCTGCACCGCGATATCGGCGGCGTGGACCGGCAGGGCCGCAGATATCATGCGCTGCAACCGGATACGTTCTGGTGGGCGCATGCCACGTTCACCTGGGAGATCTTCCGCGCGGTCGAGCTGTTCCATCCCGAAACGCTCACCCGCGCCGACGAGGAACGCCTCTATCGCGACACGGTGCGGTGGTACGAGGGCTACGGCCTGAGCATGCGTCCCGTGCCCCCGGACTACCGGTCGTTCCGGATACGTTTCGACGAGATCTGTTCCGGCACCCTCGAACTCACGCCTACCGCGGCGCGTGCGCTGGACATCGGAGCGCGCGGGAGCGCGGCGGATCTGCTCCCGGTGCTGCCGCGGCCCCTGGTGCGCGCGGCCGACGGCCTGATCACCCCGCCCGCGCGAATCCTGCTGTTCGGCTGCCTGCCGGACCCGGTCCGGACGCGTTTCGCCATCCCGTGGACCCGCGCCGACCGCGTTCGGTTCGCGGCGCTCACGGCCGCCGTCCGGGGCGGCGCCCGACTCGTCCCGCACCCGGTCAATCGCTGGGGCGTTCGTACGGCGCTGCGGTACGTCGGCGCGTACACCCGCCCGGACCGCTACCGGCCCGCGGCATAGCTCGCCGCGCATCCACGTGACCGCTACCTGGCCCGCCGCACAGCTCGGTTCGCGGCACGCATCGTCTCGCGCTGACCTGTGTCCGGACCGCCGTCGGTTGGTCACCGGTGAGGCCGCCGAGGTTGTGCCTCCGGCGGGTATGTCACTTTCCCCCCTAAGCTGCACCCGTGGTCGATGGTGAGGTGACGCCCGCGGCGCTGGGACCCGCGCCGTGGGGTTCGAGGCTGCTCGGATCCGCGGACGAGACCTCCGGCAGGCGGCGGGTGCGGGTGCAGCTGCTGCTGACGGTGCCGCTGCTCGCCGCGAATCTGACCGGAATCGCCGTCGTGATCGCCCTCGTCGGTTTCGTACTCCCCGGGCCGTCGGTGTTCAGCCGCACCCTGATACTGCAGAATTTCGTCGCGACACCGCTGTACTCCGCCGCGGCCGTGCTGATCGGGACCGTCTGGGGCACGGCGTCGGGCCTGCGGGCGTTGCGCTGGGCGACGGCGGATCCCGACCGCGTGCCGACCGAGGCGGAACAGGCCGCGGCGGCCGCGGTGCCCCGTCGGCTGGTGATGCTGCAGGCGGCGCTCTGGGCCGGGGGCGCGGCCGTGCTGACCCCGCTGTACGGCCTGGCGGACCCGGCGCTGATTCCGAAGATTCTGCTGGGCCTGGGATTCACGCTGGTGGTCGTGTGCGCCTTCAGCTACCTGGTCGCCGAGTTCGCCCTGCGGCCGGTCACGACGCGGGTACTCGAGGCGGCCCCGTCGCGGCGGCGCCGCGGCAGCGGCGTATTCGGGCGGTCGATCGTGGTGTGGGTGGTCGGCACGGGCGTACCCGTCGCCGTCATGATGGTCCTCGCGGTCCTCGCGCTCACGCCGATGGATATCAGCACCCAGCGGCTCGCGATCTGCGTGCTGTCGCTGGGCGGATCGACGCTGGTGTTCGGGCTGCTGCTGATGATGCAGACGCTGGCGGCGAGCCTCGCGCCGATCCGCAGCGTGCGCCGCGCGCTGCGGCGGGTCGAGGACGGCGATCTCGACGTCGCGGTCACGGTGTTCGACGGCACCGAATTGGGCGAGCTGCAGAGCGGATTCAACCGCATGGTGGACGGCCTGCGGGAGCGGGAGCGGCTGCGGGATCTGTTCGGCCGCCACGTCGGCGACGATGTGGCCGCCGCCGCGCTGGCCCGCAACCCGGAACTGGGCGGCGAGGAGGTCGAGGCGGCGGCGCTGTTCATCGACATCATCGGATCCACGACGATGGCGGCCGCCCGCCCCGCGAACGAGATCGTCGCGCTCCTGAACGACTTCTTCGGCGTCGTGGTGGACGAGGTGGAGCGGCACGGCGGCCTGATCAACAAGTTCGAGGGCGACGCCGCCCTCGCGATCTTCGGCACCCCCGCGCCGCTGTCCGATGCGGCGGGCTCAGCGCTGGCCGCGGCCCGGGCGATCCGGTCCCGGCTGTCCGGCGCCGCAATGGAATTCGATGCCGGCATCGGGGTGGCCGCCGGCCCGGTGGTGGCGGGCAACGTCGGTGCGCATCGGCGCTACGAGTTCACCGTCATCGGCGACCCGGTCAACCAGGCGGCGCGGTTGTGCGAGCTGTCCAAGCAGGAACCCGGCCGGGTGCTGGCGTCCGGCGCCACCCTCGCCGCGGCCGACGAGAGCGAGCGAAAGCATTGGCGGCTCGGGGAATCGGTGACGTTGCGCGGCCGATCCGAGCCGACCCCGCTGGCCCGGCCGCTGCCGGACTAGCCGATCTCGAACAGCCGGGCCGCGTTGCGGTAGCAGACGTTCTGCAGCCAATTCTCGCCCAGGTCCAGGCGTTCCAGCGCGTAGAGCGCATGTCCGTAGGAGTACGGGATATTGGGGAAGTCGCTGCCGAACAGGATGCGATCGCCGAAATACCGCAGGCGGCCGCGCTCGCTGGTGGGGAATGGATCGTCGGATTCGAAGAAGTCGGTGAAGTTCATGGTGGTGTCCAGGTGGACGCCGTCGAATCGCTGGGCGATGTCCAGGAATTCGGAGTATTCGGGGGCGCCCATGTGCGCGACGATCAAGCGCAGCCGCGGATACCGCTGCAGCAGTTCGGCGATGGGGCCGGGCCCGGTGAACTCGCCCGGCGCGGGGCCCGATCCGCAGTGGACGAGCACCGGAATCCCGGCGTCGGCAAGCATCCCCCACACCTCGTTGAGCCGCGGATCGCGCGGATGGAAATCGCCGACCTGGATGTGCACCTTGAAGATCCGCGCGCCCGCCTCGATCGCGGCCTCCACATAGCTGTCGGCGTGTGGTTCCGGAAAGAACGTCGCGGTGTGCAGGCAGTCCGGGGTGCGGGCGGCGAAGTCGGCCGCCCACTCGTTGAGCCAGGCCGCCATGTCCGGCTTGTGCGGGTACACCAGCGACGTGAAGGCGTGAACACCGAAGCCGCGCAGCGTCTTCAGCCGCACCTGCTCGTCGTCGCGGTAGGTGATCGGCCAGGGTCGCCCGATGAGCGGCCCGGCCGAGTCGAAGTACGACCACACCTTGCGCAGGACTCGCTCGGGCATGAAATGCGTATGCACATCGATGAGCCCGGGCAGCCGGAGCCGCTGCCGGAACTCGGCGATGTACGCCGTGTCGTCGTCACCGTTGACGCTCAACGAGCCTCCTGTCCTACGCCGGCGGATAGGCGTTGCGTGCGAAGTCCCCGACCCGCTCGACGAGCCGATCGAAGAATGCGGGCGGATCGGTGCCGATCGCGATGTCCGCGTTGGGTTCCCGGCCCCACATCCCGGCCCAGTCCGCGATGGTGGCGCCCCGGGTGAGCGTCCCGCCCAGCTCGACGTCGACGGTGGCGGGTCGGGTCACCGCGAGGGTGGGGTCGAGCGCGAGCGCGGCAGCGAACGGATCGTGCATATGCGCCAGGTACGGCTGCCCGTGGTCGCGATGGAACTCGAAATAGAATCGGACGGCATCGGTGACGAACCGGACGACGGGGTTACCGGCCTGCGAGCGGACTCCCCGGGTATCGGATTCGGAAAGATGTTCCACCGGAACGCTTTCCGCTCGTTCGGCCAGGCGAACCACGTGTTCGGGATACATCTCGATGGTCTCGGTGATGTCGAGCCCGCAGACCAGCGGCCTGCGGTCGGCGGGAGCCGCGGCGAAGGCGTCGAAGACCTCCTTCCACGCCTCGGGATCGACATGCACGTTCCACTCGTTGGTCGGCGTGGTGTTGCCGGGCCGCTGAAACGCTCCGCCCATCACGACCAGCCGTCGAAGCAGCTGCGGCAGTTGCGGTTCCAGGCGCAGTGCCAGCGCCAGGTTGGTGAGCGGACCCGTGCACAGTCCGATGATCTCGCCGGGATGCGCCCGCGCGAGATCCACCCACAGCCGCGCCGCGGACCGGTCGGACAGCGTGCGCGCCGACGGCGGGAACTCCGCGTAGCCGATGCCCTGCGGCCCGTGGGTGTCCTCGGTGGTGCGCAACGGAATCGCCAGCGGGGATTCGACGCCGAGAGCCACCTCGATATCCGGTGCCCGGCACAGGTCCAGCAACGCGAGATTGTTCGCCGCCACCTGCGGCGCCGGGACGTTTCCCGCGGTGGAGGCGATCCCGACGATCTCGGCCTCCGGGCTGGCCAGGAGATACAGCAGCGCCAGCGCATCGTCGATACCGGTATCGACATCGGTGATGATCTTCTGCCGCACGGTCCGAGCGTAGCGAGCGCCCGGAACGCCGAAGTTCCCGGCCGGGTGCCCGGCCGGGAACCGACCGTTCAGTACGTCGGCAGCTCGTAGCTGTCGGTCTTGCCGAAGAAGATCTTCTTCGTCACCGGCCTCATGAGCCGCGACATCATGGCCCGATTCGCCGTGCGGCGCAGCGCGGTCCCGAAGTTCGTCGGCGACAGCATCATCTTGATACCGCCGCCCGGCAGCTCCTTGGCCTTGTCCAGGAACGGCGTGACCCGGTCCTCGTAGCGGCGCAGCGCCGCGGGCAGATCGCCCGGGGTGGCGGCGATTTCGCCCGCGAGGATGTACGCGCCCACGATGGCCATCGCGGTGCCCATACCGGTCATCGGCGACCCGCAGTACCCGGCGTCACCCGCCAGCGTCACCCGACCGGCGGCGAGGCTCGGCATATCGATGCGCGCCAACTCGTCGAAGTAGAAGTCGGGGGTGGTGGCCATGGCGGCGAGGATGGCGGGGGAGTGCCACCCGGCGTCGCCCAGCATCCCGTGAATGAGCCGCTGCTGTGCCGCGGTATCGCGACGCAGCGCCGGATCGGGCTCGGCCAGCAGCGTGAGGATGGCCTTCGAGGTGCTGGGATCGTGGTCGGGCCGGATGCCGACGGCCGCGCTGGGCACCAACTGCATGGCGAACCAGCCGGGTTTCACACCCGGCGGGGTCGGGATCGTGAAGAACGAGGCGTACCCGCCGAGGTAGGTGCTGAACTGCTCCTCGGGGCCGAAGGCGAGACGCCGCGTCGCCGAATGCACGCCGTCCGCGCCGACGACCAGGTCGAAACGCTCCGTGCGGCCGGTCGAGAAGGTCACGTCCACGCCGTCGGCATCCTGGGCGAGAGCCTCGATCCACTCGCCGTAGCGATAGTCGAGTTCGCCCCCGGCCGCCGCCACCTCGTCCAGCAGCACCTGATTCAGGTCACCGCGCGTGATCTCGATTTCCGCGACCGGGCCCTGGCCGTCGAAGTCCTCCATCGTCATGTTGGCGTAATTGCGGCCCCGGGAGTCGATGTAGGAGATGCCGAGCTCCTCGAGCTGATACTTCCGGATGCCGGGCATCAGGCCCATGCGCTCGGCCACCTCGCGGCTGGGACCGCGCAGATCGACGGCCTGGCCGCCGGGCCGGGGAGCGGCCGCCCGCTCGACCACGGTGACCCGGATTCCGGACCGAAGCAGTTGCAGCGCAACGGCATTACCGGCGATGCCGCCGCCGGAGACGAGGATGTGCGGGGAGGGTGCGGAGCTGTTCACGATGTCGTCCTGTTCCTTGGTTCGAACGTCTTAGACAAATGTCTAACAGAGAGTGGCACAGATGTCTAGTACAAATGTCTAAGACGCTGGTAGGGTGGGGTCATGGGAAATCGGGAAGACCTCTTGGCCGGTGCTCGCAAGGCGATTCTCGAGCGGGGCCTGGCGAAGGTGACCGCGCGCGATATCGCCGCCGCCGCGGGCGTCAGCCTGGCCGCCATCGGCTATCACTTCGGATCCAAGGACCGGCTGGTGTCGGAGGCCGTCACCGAAGGGGTCGGCAGCGACATCGGCGACGGCGTCGAGGAGGCGATCCGGGATGCGGGGGAGGGGCGCTCGCTGTGGGACTCCATTGGGCCCACGTGGAACGGCATGCTCGACGTCGTCCAGAAGAACCACGAGCAGCTGCTGCTGAGCCTCGAGAACGGGGTACGGATCGCCCGCTCCGAGGAACTGCAGGCCTATCTGTCCGAGGCGACCGCGGGTGCCTACGCCGATATGGCCGCGGCCCTGCGCGACGTGCACCCGGAGCTGTCGGCCGAGGAGGCGCGCGCCGTGGCGAAGCTGTACTTCGTGTTGTTCCAGGGTTTCGCGCTTCTCCACCTGCTCGCCCCGGCGGGTGATCTGCTGCACGGTGAGGATGTGGAACTGGCGGTGAAGACGCTGCGCGCGAAGTAAGCTCGCGATCGGTCACCGATCCGGGTTCCCGGCAGGTCGAGAGATGTGTACGGAAGGAGGCCCGAGCGTGGCGCGATCCATCGAGGGTGCCGAGTGGCTGCGAGAGCTGCGGGGTGCGGCACAACCGCGTGTGGTGCTGGTGTGTTTCCCGCCGGGTGGCGGCTCGGCGAGCGCGTATCACGCACTGGCACAGCATCTCTGCGACGGCGTCACCGTGGTCGCGGTGCAATACCCGGGGCGGCAGGACCGGCTCGGCGAACCGATGGTCGCCGATATCGGAGCACTGGCCGACCGGGTCACGTGCGATCTGCGGGCCTGGCGCCCCGGCGCGGATCTGGCGCTGTTCGGGCACAGCATGGGCGCCACCGTGGCCTTCGAGACCGCCCGGCGCCTGGAGGCCGAGGGGCGCAACCCGATTCGGCTGTTCGCCTCCGGCCGGATCGCGCCGTCGGACCCCTATCCGGGGCGGCTGCACGAGGCGCCGGATACGGATCTGATCGCCGAATTGGAGCGGCTGGCCAACGATCCCGCGTCGGTGGCCGTGCTGCGCAGCGAGCCCGGGCTGGCCGAGCTGGTGCTGCCCGCCGTGCGCAACGACTACCGGGCCGTCGAGACCTACACCTGCCCGCCGGGAGAGCCGCTGCGCTGCAACGTTTCCGCGTTGCTCGGCGACGCCGACCCCACCCTGACCCCGGAACAGGCCGACCGCTGGCGCAAACACACCGCGGGCGATTTCGAGCTGGCGATCTTCCCGGGCCGGCACTTCTACCTGGACGAACGGGTGCCGGAGCTGGCGGAGTTCATCGCTGCCCGCCTGCCCTGACGGGTCCCGGGCTCACACCGGAGATCGGGGAACCCTGGCCGTCGTCGGCCGCGACCGCCAGTACAGCCCCGCCCACGACGCCAGCACCACGATCACCACGAGCAACCGCACCAGATCCAGTGCGTCGCGGGGGTAGAGGACTCCGGTGATGTAGTGGTCGATGAAGCCGCTCGGCGGCAACCCCTCCTGGCCTGCGCGATGCCGGGCCCAGTTCTCCAGATGAGTGAGCGGGCAGTCGACTCCGACCAGAACCGTGCTGAAGCCCCAGAGGACCGCCACCAGGTGCGTCCAGATCGTCCAGCGCCACCGCCACGCCAGAAATCCGCCCGTCACCAGATAGATGACGAACAGGAAGTGCACTCCCGCGGTGGCGTCGGCCAGCAGCCGGTACATCACAGTTACCAGCGTAACCGCAGGTAGTCCGGGTGCGCACGCAGTCAGCCCAGGTAATGGGACTCCAGTACGAGATCTTTCGGCAGGAAGGCGCGCCGCGAATCCTCTTGGCCCCCTGGTGATTGCGCCTACGGACAATACCAATACTCTGATATGCGCATTAACGAATGAGTACGCCGACGTGTCGGCACGCGCCAGGGGGAGCGGCCACGGTGTGTCGGGAGCAATGGCTGGGGAAGGGGAGGGTGGGGTCATGGCGACGTGAGTCTCGCTCCCCGCTGAAGTTTCGACCTGAAGCTGCAGGATATCGGGCGTGTGAGGGTTCCAGACGCCGCTTGGGCAATATTTAGATACCGTTATCTACCTATGCGAATTTATGCATGAGTGCCACAAATGCGAGTCTCGAATAGAACTCGCCCAAAAGAACAGACCAAGAGGGAAGGGCCCGAACGGGTTTCGTGGAACCGGACCTCACCAGTTGGAGGGCTGGTAGTCCTTGAGGAAGCAGCCGAACAGGTCGTCGCCGCCTTCGCCGCGGATGATCGGGTCGTAGACGCGGGCGGCGCCGTCGACGAGGTCGAGGGGCGCGTGGAAGCCCTCGTCGGCGAGGCGGAGCTTGGTGTAGTGCGGGCGCTCGTCGGTGATCCAGCCGGTGTCGACGGCGGTCATCAGGATGCGGTCGGTGTCGAACATTTCCCGAGCGCTGGTGCGGGTGAGCATGTTCAGCGCCGCCTTGGCCATATTGGTGTGCGGGTGGCCGGGGCCCTTGTAGCCGCGGCTGAAGACGCCCTCCATGGCCGAGACGTTCACGACGTACTTGCGGCGCGCGGGGGCGGCGGCCATGGCGGGGCGCAGTCGCGAGACGAGGATGAAGGGGGCCACCGAGTTGCACAGCTGCACCTCGAGCAGCTCGGTGGCGTCCACCTCGGCGACGTTCTGCACCCAGCTGTTGGTGTGTGCGAGGTCGGGGACGAGGCCGCCCGCATCGATGGCGACGCCGCGGGAAATCCGTTCGGGCGTGGCCGATCCCGCGACGAGCGCGAGCTCGGTGACCTCGGTCGCCGACAGCGCCGAACCGAGGGATGCGGTGAGCGCGGTCGGGTGGGCCTGCATGGTCTTGCCGAAGCTGATCATGTCCGGGAGCGCGCCCGCGGGCAGCGGTCCGGTCTCGGCCTCCACCAGCGCGCCGTACGCGCCGGGGGAGCGGCGGACGGTCTGGGCGGCGTTGTTGATGAGGATGTCGAGCGGGCCCTGCGCCGCGACGTCGTCGGCGAGGGCCACCACCTGCGCCGGGTCGCGCAGATCGATGCCGACGATGCGGAGGCGGTGCAGCCAGTCGGCGCTGTCGGGCTGCGCGGCGAATCGGCGGATGGCGTCGTTGGGGAAGCGCGTGGTGATGGTGGTGTGGGCGCCGTCGCGCAGCAGCCGCAGGGCGATGTACATGCCGATCTTGGCGCGGCCGCCGGTGAGCAGGGCGCGGCGGCCGCGCAGGTCGGTGCGGGCGTCGCGTTTGGCGTGGCTGGTGGCGGCGCAGTCGGGGCAGAGCTGGTGGTAGAAGGCGTCGACGCGGGTGTAGCGCTGCTTGCAGATGTAGCAGGGCCGCGGGCGGATGAGTTCGCCGGCGGTGCCTCCGGTGGTGTTGGAGGACAACGGGATTCCGGCCGTCTCGTCGTCGATGCGGTTCGGGGAGCCGGTGGCGGTGCCGGCGACGACGGCGCGGTCGGCGGCGGCCTTGGCGTCGCGGGTCTCGATCCGTCGCCGGCGTTTGAGCTGCTTGAACAGGTGGCCCACGGCCCGCTGCACGGTGAGCGAGTCGGGGTGGTCCTTGTGGAGCTGCCCGGCCTGGTCGAGTACGCGCAGGCAGACTGCGAGTTCGTCGGGGTCGATGGCGGTGTCCGGCGATACCGCGGCGGTCGTCGGGTCGTGGTCGGCCATCGTGCTGGGATTCGGTCCTTCGTGCGCTGGTGGGTTGCCGACCCATTCTCGCATCCTGCGCATGGCGGGCAGCGCGGCGGTCGGCCGACTAGCGGGGCGAGTACTCGATCGGCGAGTTGTCGGCGCGCAGGTCATCGATGAAGTTGGCGATCGCCTCGACCACGAGGAGGGGTTCGGTGATGGGCAGCCAGTGGTCGGCGGGGAGTTGGTAGCACCAGAGCCGGTCCACGCCGCGGCGGACGTGTGCCGCGGCGGCCGGGAGGGCGGCGGCGTCGGCGCGGTCGACGATGAGCTGGACCGGGACGGCGGTGTGTCGTTCGCGTGGTCGCAGCAGGTGGTGGGCGAGGTTGGCGTGTACGAGGCGCGCGCCCGCGAGCAGGTCGGTCGTCCAGGTGCGGGACGGCAGCGGGGCGCCGCGCAGTATCCGGGCGCGCAGGCGCGGCCAGCGCAGCAGTCGGCGGCCCAGGACGAGCCAGCTCAGCCCGGGAAGCTTCCACCAGCGAGTATTCGGCAGTCGTGGCTCGCGCAGGGCGAGCGCGAGGCGGTCCAGGTCGGGGGCGCACAGGGCGGTGCCGGAGGCGATGCGGATGTTGGCGCGCGGATCGCCGATCGCCTCCCATACCTGGAATGCGCCCCAGCCGTGCCCGGCGACGTGTGCGGGCCGATCCGGGCTGACCGCGTCGAGGACCGCGTACAGGTCCTCGGCGAGCCGGTCGAGCCGATAGTCTTGGGAGCGACGGGATTTGGCGGAACGGCCGTGGCCGCGGACGTCGTAGGTGACGACATGGAAGCTGTCGGCGAGCATATGTGCCACGTCGTTCCAGACGCGGTGCGTGTCGGTGGCGCCGTGTACCAGGACCAATGTCTCGGCGTTGGGATTGCCGCGTTCGTAGACGGCGAGGGGGAGGCCGCCGCCGCGTACGGTGCGTCGGCGCGGCCGGGCGAAGTCGGTGTCGGGCAAATGGGTCATGGTGCCTACCTCGTGGGGCGGGGTGTTCGCACCCCGATCGTACCGCCGGTACGGAGCACCATACTGTGAGTGTGAGCATGCCGGTGGAGAGGGTCGTACCGGTGGTACGTTGAGTGCCAGCCGCAAGCCCAGGGAGTGGAGCCCGCCGTGCCCCGTTCGAGGAGCAGAGCCGCCGTGCCGCGCATCGGCCGCGACGAGATCGTGGATGCGGCCGTGCGGGTGATCGATCGCCACGGCCCGCGCCCGAGCATGGACGACATCGCCCGCGAGGCGGGGATCACCAAGCCGAGGCTGTACCGGCAGTTCGCGGACAAGGCGGATCTGTATGCCGAGATCGCGAACCGCATGTCGCGCAACGCTTTCGACGCGACGGGCAACGATATGACCCTGTTGCTGCAGCCGCCGCGTCCGGCGCTGCGCCGGGTCTTCGAGGCCTACATGCAGGGCATCCTGGAGCATCCCGATGTGTTCCGGTTCCTGGCGCAGGCGCCGATGATGCGTTCGGCGGGCGGGGATTCGGATGGTTCTGTGCTGCAGTTCGATCTGGGCCGGGATGCCGCTCGCCGGTTCGCGAAGCTGGCGCGCGCGGTCGCGGAGGCGGTGCCGATCGACAATGCCGGGATCGACTACCTGTCGCGTGCGGTGGTCGGCGTGGTGGTGGCGACGACCGACCTGTGGTTGGAGGGTCCGCCGGAGCAGGGTGCGGGCGAATTCGTGGAGCAGGTGACCGAACTGGTGTGGGGCCTGATCGACGGATTCCTGCGGCGGCAGGACATCGTCGCCGATCCGGAGCTCCCGATCTTCACCACGCTGGCCGAGGTGAATCAGGCGCGCGGCGCGGACTGAGCCGCTTTGTTGACATAGCGCCAATAGTGGTTCACGCTGGTCCCGGAGGGCCGGTGGCGCCGGCCTGGGCACGAGACGAAGGACGATGACGATGGTGCGCGCCGCGTGGAGCGACGACGAGGTCGAGGCCGTACGGGAGCTGGCGAGGAACTTCTTCGACAAAGAGGTGATCCCGCACGAGGAGAAGTTCGTCGAGCAGGGTCATCCCGATCGCGAGCTGTACAACCGGGCGGGTGAGCTGGGGCTGCTGTGTGCCGCGATCCCGGCCGAATACGGCGGTGGCGGTGGCACTTTCGCGCACGAGGCGGCCATCATCGAGGAGCAGGCCTTCCTCGGCGACGGCGCGCTCGGGATGCCGGTGCATTCCACGATCATCGCCCCCTATCTGCACGAGTTCGGTTCCGAGGAGCTGAAGCGGCGGGTGCTGCCGAAGGCGGCGAGCGGCGAGATGGTGCTGTCGATCGGCATGACCGAACCGGGCACCGGATCGGACCTGCAGAACATCAAGACCCGCGCGGTGCGCGAGGGCGACGAGTACGTCATCACCGGCTCGAAGATCTTCATCTCCAACGGCTGGCTGTGCGACGGCATCATCATCGCGGCCAAGACCGATCCCACGAAGGGCGCGGCGGGCGTCTCGCTGATCTTCGCCGAGGTCGGCGACGACACGCCGGGCTTCACCCGCGGCCGGATCCTGTCCAAGATCGGCGGCAAGGGTCAGGACACCGCGGAGCTGTTCTTCGACGGTCTGCGGGTGCCGGCGGCGAATCTGCTGGGCGAGGCCGAGGGTCAGGGCTTCTATCAGATGATGCAGCTGCTGGCGCAGGAGCGGCTGGTCACCGCGGTGATGGCGGTGGCGATGATGGAGAAGGCGGTCGATCTGACCGTCGAGTACACCAAGGGGCGCGAGGCGTTCGGCAAGCCGCTGTTCGCGATGCAGAACACGAAGTTCGAGCTGGCCGAGTGCGCGACGATCGCCCGGGTGAGCCGCACCTTCCTGGACGACTCGATCGTCAAGCATCTGCGCGGCGAGCTGGACATTCCCACGGCCGCGATGTCGAAATATTGGCTGACCGACCAGTTGGGTATTGTGGTGGACCGCTGCCTGCAACTGTTCGGCGGCTACGGGTACATGACGGAATACCCGATCTCCCAGCTGTACACGGGTGCCCGGGTGCTGCGCATCCTGGCCGGATCGAACGAGGTGATGAAGGATCTCATTGCCCGCTCACTCTGAAAAGGCGACATCCGCTGCCGGGGCGGCCGAGAAGGATCTCATTGCCCGGCAGCGTCGTTCTGATATGTCTATGTCGACTCCCCGCCTGTCGCCCGCCGACTCCCTGGCGCGGCGGCGCCGCCTCGAACCCGACGAGCGGCGCGCCCAGATCCTGGAGTGCGCGATCGCGATGTTCGGGGAGCGGCCGTATGCGGCCGTGTCCACGGCGGAGCTCGCGCAGCAGGCCGGTGTGGCCCGCGGTCTGATCAATCATTATTTCGGCAACAAGCGCGATCTGTATCTGGCGGTCGTGCGCCGGATGGTGACGCTGCCGCGGGCCGATCACATGGTGGTGCCCACCGGCACGGACCGGGAGCGGGTCGATGCGAGCGTGGCGTGGCTGCTCGACACCATCGGCGAGCACGGCAGCACCTGGGTGAAGGTGACCGGTCACGAGGGCATCGGCGACGATCCGGAGGTGCAGCGCATCCTCGACGAGGCCGACGATGCGGCGGCCGAGCGCCTGCTGCAGATGGTCGGGCTGGCGGGTTCGCGGCGCAGTGCCGAGTTGCGGGCGCTGGTGCGTGCCTACGGTGGTCTGGTGAAAGCGGCTGGGCGCGAATGGATCACGCGGGAGAGCCTGACCCGCGAGCAGGTGCACGAGTTGCTCGCGGACATGTTGCTCACGTTGGTCACGCAGTCGTTCCCGAAGATCGAGCAGGGTGCGTAGGACCTATTCCTTGCGGGCCTTGCTGGGTTGGACGCGCGGGGGCTCGTTGGGCATCTTCGGGTAGACCGGGGGCCACGGGGCGTCCATGAGGCCCGAATCCATGTCCTGGGCGGACATTTTCAGCAGTGGTTCGATGGACTGGGGGGTGCGGTCGGCCCACGGGTCGCCGAGCCGGGCGACGCGGGCGGGGACGGTGGCGATGGTGAGGTCCTCGGGGACGATGGCGTCGAGTTCGTCCCAGGCGATGGGTGTCGACACCTGCGCGCCGACCTTGGGGCGCACGCACCAGGCGCCGAAAACCGTGCGGTGCGGGGCGTTCTGGTTGTAGTCGATGAACACGCGGCTGCCGCGCTCCTCCTTCCACCAGCTCGCGGTGATGAGGTCGCCGTGGCGGCGTTCGAGTTCGCGGGCCAGGGCGATGGATGCGGCGCGGACCTGATAGCCGTCCCAGCGCGGCTCGAGCAGTATGTAGATGTGCAAGCCGCGCGAGCCGGAGGTCTTGATGCGGGCGTCGATGCCGAGTTCGGCGCACAGTTCACGGGTCCGCACCGCGGCCGCGCGCAGTTCGTCGAAGCCGATGCCAGGGGAGGGGTCCAGGTCGATGCGCAGTTCGTCGGTGACGCCGGTGGGCGGCAGCAGTTGTCCGGCGGCGTCGAAGACGTCGGGGGCCGTGCTCTGTTCGGCGGCGCCGGCGTGGGTGGGCCAGACGTGAAAACCCAAGCAGCCCAGGTTGACCGCCCACAGGATGTGGGCGAGGTCGGCGGCGACGAGCGCATCGCTGGTGGTGCCGTTGGGGGTGGAGACGACGGTGGTCTGCAGCCAGTCGGGCACCGATTTCGGTACTCGCTTCTGAAACCAGGACTTTCCGCTCGCGCCGTCCGGATAGCGTTCCAGGAGAACGGGTCTGTCGCGGGCGGTGCGCAGGAACGGTTCGGCGACGGCCTGGTAGTAGTGCACCAGGTCGAGCTTCGTCTCGCCGCGCTTGCTGAAGTAGACCTTGTCGGGGTTGCTGATCTGGACGGCTTTGCCGTCGATGTCCAATTCGATTGCGGTGCTCATGACGTCGCCTCGCTGGCGCTCGGCGACGTCATAGCACCAGTGCGCTGTGTCGATGACTCGGTCGCAAGCTCCCTCGTGGTTTTGGCCTCCGCGAAGATATCGGCCAGTTCGGCCGGGGCGACCTCGTCGAGCTGGGCGTAGGTGCACGAGGCGGGGGTGCGGTCGTCGCGGAAGCGGACCAGCCGCCCGCCGTGCCGTAGCCGCCCGGCCATCACGTGTTCGTAGCGGACCTCGGCGACCAGCTCGGGCCGCAGCGCTTCCCAGGACAGGTCCTTGCCGCCGGTCCAGCGGCTGAGGCCGCCGGGCATCTTGCCGTCGGCCTTGGCCTGGGCGGCGGCGTCGGCCCACTGCCGCCACGGATGGTTGTCGAGCGCGTTCTCGCGCAGCGGGGCCAGCTCGTCGACCAGTTCCTTGCGGCGGGCGGCGGTGAAGCTCGAGGCCACGCCGACGTGGTGCAGGTTGCCCTCGTCGTCGAACAGCCCCAGCAGCAGCGATCCGACGCCCTGCCCGTCCTTGTGCCAGCGGAATCCGGCGATCACGCAGTCGGCGGTGCGTTCGTGTTTGACCTTGACCATGACCCGTTTGTCCTGCTGGTAAGGCACGTCCTTGGCCTTGACCATCACGCCGTCGAACCCGGCGCCCTCGAAGCGGGTGAACCAGTCCTGGGCGATCCGGGGATCGGAGGTCAGCGGGGTGAGGTGCAGCCGCTCGTGCGAATTGTCGATGACCGTTTCCAGGATGCGGCGGCGCTCGGCGAAGGGTTGTTCGGTCAGGTCGTCGTCGCCGAGGGCCAGCAGGTCGAAGGCGACGAAACTGGCGGGGGTCTCGGCGGCCAGCTTGTTCACCCGGGAGGCCGCGGGATGCAGGCGCTGCTGCAGGGTGTCGAAGTCCAGGCCCTGTTCGGTGACCATGACGATCTCGCCGTCGATGACGCATTTGTCCGGCAGTGCCTTGCTCAGCAATTCCACCAGTTCCGGGAAGTACCGGGTCAGTGGCCGGTCGTTGCGCGACCCGAGTTCCACCTCGTCGCCGTCACGGAAGACGATGCAGCGGAATCCGTCCCATTTGGGTTCGTAGTACAGGCCCGGATCGTGGGGCAGCGCCGACGCCGATTTGGCCAGCATCGGTTTGACGGGTGGCATGACGGGCAGGTCCACACGATCCTCCTCGGGTCGGTCTCACCCATACCGACGGTGCGGGGCGGTCGAATTCATCGCCCGCAACCGTCCAGCAAGATCGTAATCCGATTCGTCAGTTCTCCAGCCATCCGTGCTGATCGGCGAAGCTCGTCAGGCGATCGCGGATGGTGAGTATTTCCCCGGCCGTCAGCGCCGGGCTGGCGTCCAGCAGCAGTTCGGTGATCAACCGGCGATGTTCCGCGGCGGTGAGTGGGCCGGAATTGCGTTCGCGATTGCGATGCCGCACCGGCGCCGCGGGCGCGGGCTGGCCGCCCACCGCGGTGAGATTGACGGCCTTCGGCCCGCGATCGCCCTCGGTCACCTCGAACTCGAACACGCGGCCCTGCCGCAATTCGTCCTCATCCAATCCGATGTCGTTGACGTGCACGAACACATCAGGGCCACCGTCTTCCGGGCGGATGAAACCGAACCCCCGAGAACTATCGAAGGACACCAATTTCCCGATGGACACCTACACCCGCTCCTCGTCGCCGTCCCTGTGCCGGTCACTCTATCCGTCCCGATGGTCGTTGTCGGGAGGAAAGAACTTTTTGCCTCGTGCTCAACAGACCACGTCCTGTGCGGGCAACCGCAGTGTCACGAGATAGTCGATCACCGGCTGGTCGACGCATTTGGATTTGTCCAGCAGTGCGATCGTGTGCCGGGTGCCCTGATAGGTGATCAGGCGGGCGCGCAGTTGCCGTGCGAGGTCGATCCCGGCCTGGTGGGGGGTGGCCGGGTCGTAGGTTGTGGAGACGACCAGCACGGTGGGCAGGTCGGGGATGTTCAGGGTGTGCGGGCGGCCGGTCGGGGGCACCGGCCAGAACGCGCACAGGTCCAGTGGGGCGTGGCCGGTGCCGCGGCCGTCGTCCTCGAACGGGGCGGCCCGGCGCACCTCCACCTCGAGCCGGTCGTTCTCGGCGCGGTCGGTGATGGGTGGCTGGTCGACGCAGGTGATCGCGTTGTAGGCGTCGTCGCTGGCGACGAGTTCGGGGTTCGGATCGCTGCCGAGGTGGTCGGCGAGGTCGAGCATCGGATCGGGGTTGCGGTCGCGCAGTGCGCGCAGGGCGGCGATCAGGCCGTCCCAGGACTCGGACTTGTAGAGCGCGACGGCGGTGCGGTTGTAGACGTCGGTGTAGAACAGCTCGGCGGCCGGGTCGCGGGGTGAGCGCATCGGTTCGGTTTGCAACGGCACGGTGAGTTCGCGCAGGCGCGCGGGTGCCTGTGTGGGATCGGTGCCGAGGGGACAGTCCGACCGGCGGGCGCATTCCATGGCGAAGGAGTCGAAGGCCTTCTGGAATGCGCTCTCCTGGTTCAGGGTTCGGGTGAAGGTGTTCTCCTGCGGTGCGACGGCGCCGTCGAGCACCATGGCGCGCACCCGGTGTGGGTAGCGCTCGGCGTAGGCCCAGCCGAGCCGGGTGCCGTAGGAGTAGCCGATGTAGTTCATCCGCCGGTCGCCGGTCACCGCGCGGATGATGTCCATGTCGCGGACCACCTCGCGCGTGCCGACGTGTGCGAGAAGGTCTGCGCCGCTGTGCTTTTCGCACTGGGCGGCCTGGGTCCGGTTCATCTGCTCGTATTCGGCGATGCCCTCGGGGCTGGTGTCGAATCGGGGTGCGAAGGGGTCGAAGTAGTCCTTGGGGTCGCCGCAGGACACGCGGGGCAGGGAGGCGCCGACGCCGCGGGGGTCGAATCCGATGCGGTCGAAGCTCTGCGCCAGCGGGGTGCCGTCGACGCTGTCGACCAGCGACAGCCCGCGCGAGCCGGGACCGCCCGGGTTGAACAGCAGCGCGCCGACCCGCACACCGGCGGCCTGCTTGCGGGAGACGGCCAGTTCGACGGTGCGTCCCGCCGGGTGGTCGTAGTCCAGGGGCGCGAGGATCCGGGCGCAGCGGGCCTCCGGGCCGATCTGCGGTTCGTCCATCCGCTCGCACGAGCCCCAGTGGGGTTTCTGGGTGTAGAACCGGGCCAGTTCGGCCGGGTAGAAGTCGGGCGGCTGCACCACCGGGAGCAGGCCGCAGGCGGTGGCCGTCAGCAGCAGCACCGCGGCCAGCACGCCGGTTCGTCCGAGGGAGAATGCGCGAGATCGACCGAATCCGCGCGCAGTTTGCTCTACCACGCGCACCTCCCCTCATCCCGGTGCCCGATTCGAGTGTATTTGCGGCCGGGCGGCGGTATCGCGGTTTCCGGGTACCCCAGTTGCCGGGGCGGTCCGGTGATTGCGAAACAGTTGCTTTCCGTGGAGGTTTCGCGGGCCGCCGGGCCCGGAAAATGGATCTGGTCATTCGGTAGAACAGGTGGCAGGCTGAAGCGGTGACTTCACCTCCGGATACACACACCGGGGCGGATCCGGATCCGACCTCCGACAAGCTCGACGCCGCCGTTTTCAAGGTGGCGGGCGTCGTGGTGCTGGGCGCGATCATGTCGATTCTCGACATCACCGTGGTGATCATCGCCCTGCCCAAGTTCCAGACCGAATTCCATGCCAGCTACGCCGTCGCCGCCTGGTCGATGACGGGGTACACGCTGGCGCTGGCGAGCGTCATCCCCGTGACGGGGTGGGCCGCGGATCGGTTCGGCACCAAGCGGCTGTACATGATGGCGCTGCTGTTCTTCGTGCTCGGCTCGATCCTGTGCGCCACCGCCTGGAATATGCAGGCGCTCATCGCGTTCCGGGTGATCCAGGGCCTCGGCGGCGGCATGCTGATGCCGCTGGGCATGACGATCATGACGCATGCGGCGGGGCCGCACCGGGTCGGCCGGGTGATGGCGGTGCTCGGGGTGCCGATGCTGCTCGGGCCGATTCTCGGGCCCATTCTGGGCGGCTGGCTGATCGGCATCGATATCGACGGGTTCGTCCATCTCGCCGGATGGCGGCTGATCTTCCTGATCAACGTCCCGATCGGCATCCTGTCGCTGGCGTTGGCCTTCCTGATGTTCCCGAAGGACCGCCCGGAGCCCTCGCAGTCGTTCGACTTCCTCGGCATGGCGCTGGCCTCGCCGGGTCTGGCGCTGTTCCTCTACGGCGTGTCCACCATCCCGGAGGAGCAGACGGTGCTGGCGGGGAAGGTGCTCATCCCGGCCGCGATCGGACTGGTGCTGATGGTGGCGTTCGTATTCCACGCGCTGCGCACCGAACATCCGCTCATCGATCTGCATCTGTTCCGGAACCGGGCGCTGACCTTCTCGGTGCTGACGATGCTGCTGTTCGCGATCGCCTTCATGGGGTCGGGGCTGCTGCTGCCGAGCTATCTGCAGCAGGTGCGCGGCGAGTCGGCGCTCGATGCCGGACTGCTGCTGGCGCCACAGGGTCTCGGCGCGATGCTGACGATGCCGATCGCCGGACGCCTGGTCGACAAGATCGGTCCCGGCAAGATCGTGCTGACCGGTGTCGTGGTGATGGCGGTGAGCCTGACGTTCTTCACGCAACTGGACGCCGACACGTCGTATCTGCTGATGGGCGGGGCGCTGTTCGTGATGGGTCTCGGCATGGGCTGCACCATGATGCCGACCATGACCGCCGCCATCCAGACGCTGACCCACCAGCAGGTGGCGCGCGGGTCGACGCTGATGAACATCGTGAATCAGGCGGCCGGTTCGATCGGCACCGCGATCATGTCGGTGGTGCTGACGAACCTGTTGAACAACAACGAACTCGCCGGTGCGGCCATCGCGTCGAGCAGCCAGCCGCAGATCGCCGCGCAGCTGCCGCCCGGCGCCCTGGAGGCCGGGTTCGACCAGGCCGCCGGGGCGTTCGCCGACACCTACATCATCGCGGTCGTGCTGCTCGTCGCGACCCTGATCCCGGCGGCGTTCCTGCCGCGGACCAGGCCGCAGGCCCCCGAGGGGGCCGATGCCCCGGTCATGATGGGGCACTGAGGGTTTCGGGTGGCCCTCCCGTCGTCGCGGCGGGAGAGCCACCCGGTCGCAGGACCGGCCTACGCCCGATAGCGCAGCAGCACGACGCCGTTGCGGAATGCGCGGGACTCGACGAGGTTGAGCCGGGGTATCGCTGTCTCCTCGAAAAGTCTTGCGCCGCTGCCGACTACGACCGGGTACACGAACAACCGGTATTCGTCGACCAGTCCGGCGGCGATCAGGCCGTGCACCAGCATGATGCTGCCGGTGGTCACGATGTCCTTGCCGGGCAGCGACTTCAGCGACCGGATGTCGTGGTCGAGGGGGCCGCGCAGGACCGTGCTGTGCTCCCATTTCGGGTCGCCGAGGGTGCTGGACACGACGTACTTGTCGACCTCGTTCAGGTAGTCGCGCACCCCGGTGGTGTCGTCGTCCCGCAGCGGCCAGTACCCGCGCATGTCCTCGAAGGTCCGGCGGCCGACGAGGAACGCATCGGCCGCGGCGCTCTGCTCCCGCAGTGCGGCAACCAGATCCGCCTGATCTCCGTCGTCGGCGACCTGGAACCAGCCGCCGGTCGCGTCGATGACCCCGTCGAGCGTGATGTTCTCGGTGACAATCAGATCTCGCATACGAATGGAGACCGACCGCGGCGGCGGAAATCATCGTTCCGCCCTACTCCCTATTTCCGGCACGCTTTTGGCCGGAATCTCTCGCCGTTGGATTCCGGCCAAAAGCGTGCCGGAAATAGGGGTGGGTGCCGGACCTACGCGACCGGGACCGTCTCGGGCTCTTTCGCCGCGCTGGGCTTGCGGGCACGCAGCAGGATCAGACCGAGTAGGGCGGCGGCGACGGCGAATCCGGCGCTGATCCACGAACCGTAGGACATGGCGGCGGTGAAGGCCGTCTTGGCCGGTTCGACGAAGCCGAGCCCGAACGCGGCACCGATACTGTCGCGGGCGGCCGCGGGGACATCGGCGGGCATGTTCTCGGTGAACACCCCGGCCAGCACGCTACCCAGCACGGCGATGGAGATCGCCTGGCCGACCTGCTGCAGGGTGTCGTTCATGGCCGAGCCGACACCCGCGTGCTCGAGCGGGATGGCGCTCATGATCGAGGCGTAGGCGGCGGGACCGGCCAAGCCGCCGCCGATGCCCATCACCAGCATCGCGGCCAGCACCCACGGGTAGCTGTCGGCATTGGCCAGGATCGCGAAGGCGCCGCCCATCACCAGCAGGCCCGTGACGATGAGCGTCTTGTTGCTGAGCTTCTTGCCGAGCGTGGCACCGAGCCCGTTGAACACCGCGGCGGCCACGGCGTACGGGAACAGCGCCCAGCCCGCCTTCATCGGCCCGTAGCCGAGCACGAACTGCAGGTACTGGGTGAGCATCAGCAGCACCGCGCCCATGCCGAACATCATCAGCAGCAGCGTCAGGCAGGCGCCGGTGAAGTCGCGGTTGCGGAAGACCACCAGCGGCAGCATCGGATGCGGCGAGCGGTACTCCCACCACGCGAATCCGGCCCCGGCGACGACGGCCAGCGCGATCACGGGGATGTTCCACTCCCGCTCGATGATGACGTATACCGTCGAGGTCAGCGCCACGATCGACAGCACCACGCCGACCAGGTCGATCGGTCGCTGCTGACCGTAGGTCTCGGGCATCAGCGCCAGCGCGGCCGCGATCGCGATGATCGCGACGGGGATGTTGAGCAGGAACACCGAGCCCCACCAGAAGTGCTCGAGCAGGAGCCCGCCCAGGGTCGGGCCGAGCACGATGCCGACCATCGACACCGTCGACCAGGCGGCGAACGCCTTGCGCCGCTCGTCCTCGGCGAACGACGTCATCAGGATGGACAGGGTCGAGGGCATCAGCAGCGAGCCACCCACGCCCATGGCCACGCGGGCGGCGATCACCTGCCACGGCTCGGTGGCCAGCACCGCCAGCAGCGACGCCGCGCCGAAGACGGCCAGGCCGGTGATCAGCATCCGGCGGCGGCCGAATCGGTCCGACAGCGCACCGGCGGTGAGCAACAGGCCCGCGAACACGAGGATGTAGCCGTCGAGGATCCACTGCACATCCGACGGGGTGGCGTCGAGCTCTCGGATCAGTGCGGGGATGGCGATATTGAGCACGGTGCCGTCGATCATCAGCACCAGCAGGGACAGGCAGAGCACTCCGAGGATCCACCAGCGCCGCGGGTCGCGGGTGATGTCCTCGGACGATTCTCGTACATCGTTCGATTCCACTCGCACAGCGTACGATAGTCTCGAACACTGTGCCAGTGAATTATGGTGACCCTGTGCCCAAACAGTTCTCCTCGGTGTGGACCCGACCGCCACGGCAACCCAAGAGCGCGGGGCTGGGACGCGACCAGATCGTCGCGGCGGCGCTGGAACTGCTGGACGCCGAGGGGATGGAGGCGCTGAGCATGCGCAAACTCGGCGCCAAGCTGAACGCCGGGGCCACCAGCCTGTACTGGCACGTCGCGAACAAGAACGAGCTGCTCGAGCTCACGCTCGACGAGTTCTGGGGCTGGGTCGAGGTGCCCGAACCCGAGCAGGAGTCGTGGCGTCAGGTGATCACGACCTTCGCCTACAGCCTGCGCGCGACCATGCTGGAACATCCCTGGGTGGCCGCGCTAGTCGGTCAGATGCCGATGGTGGGGCCCAAGGCGTTCGAGCTCAGCGACCGGCTGCGGCGGGCGTTCGTGCAGGCCGGATTCACCGGGCTGGACATCTACCTCGCCTCCGGTGCGGTGATCAGTTTCGTACTGGGCCAGGTCCTTCCGGAGATCAGCCTCAAACGCGCCTCCGGGGGCGAGGAGTGGGACTACGAGAGCGCGATGACCACGTTGGACGAACTGGCCGCCGACTATCCCGAACTGCTCGCGGACTACCACCGCAACATGCCCACCAATCCGGACGCCGCGCGCATGATCGCCTACGACTTCGGCCTGCTGTGCGTATTGGACGGTTTGGAGGCGCGGTTGCGCGGCGGCCGTCCCGCGATCGAGACGTGGCCGCGTACCGAATCATCTTGAGCGAACGGGATTCCGGCCGAGAGCATGCCGGAAATAATCGGAGGGACCGCCGGAGCCGGAAATATGTGGAGGACCGCCGGAGCCGGAAATATGTGTCAGGCGGCCACGCTCAGGTCCAGTTGTCGCGGACTCCCGCGAACTCCTCCGACGCCGGGTCGGCGGTGATCATGTCGTCGTCGGCGTCGTAGTCGTAGAGTTCGGCGTAGCGGCCCCAGTCGATGGCGATGTCGAGCTGGCGGCGAGCGTCGTCGGGGGAGAAGCCGCGGCGCAGCAGGTCCAGGAAGAACGAGGCGCGGAGTTTGCCGTCGGCGCTGCCTGCCAGGCCCTTGCAGATGGTGCGCACCAGCGGCGCGCGGTGGCGGGCCTGTTCGGCGAAGATCTCCTTGGACCGCTGGATATCGGCGGTGGTGATGCCGGTGCCGATCTCGGTGAGGGTGATGTCGCCGGATTCGACGGTGACGAATCCGAGCATGGCGGCGGCGTCGACGAGGGGCAGCAGATCGTCGATCTCGAAGTTCAGCTCGTCGGCGATATCGGGCAGATCGGCGCGGCCGCCGGAGGCGTAGACCAGTTCGACCAGACCGGCGAGCCCGCCCACCGAGGCGTCGGGCAGCGGGGTCGCGGTCGGGGTCGCCTTATCCGGTTCCGGTTGGGCGCGCTGGGTGTCGCGGCCGGTGAGCAGGCCGTAGATCTCGTCGACCAGCAGCTCGAAACCCGGGGTGCGGCGGTCGCGCGGGCGCGGCCCGGTGACCGGGATGTCGGCGATGATGCGGCCCGGATTGGCGCCCAGCACCACCACCCGGTCGGCCAGCAGCACCGCCTCCTCGATGTTGTGGGTGACGATGCAGATGGACTTGGTGGGGAAATCCGGTGTGTCCCACAGGTTCACGATCTCGGTGCGCAGGTTCTCCGCGGTCAGCACGTCCAGGGCGGAGAACGGCTCGTCCATCAGCAGCAGGTCCGGGCGCAGTACCAGCGCGCGGGCGAATCCGACGCGCTGGCGCATACCGCCGGAAAGCTCCTTGGGATAGGCGGTTTCGAAGCCGTCGAGGCCGATCATGTCGATCGCGTCGAGGGCCTGCTGGCGGCGTTCGGCCGGGGGCACGCCGCGCGCGGCAAGTCCCAGTTCGACATTGTCCTGCACGGTCAGCCACGGCATCAGCGCGAAGGACTGGAAGACCAGGGCCGCACCGGGATTGGCGCCGTCGAGTTCGGTGCCGCGGTAGCGCACGTGCCCCGAGGTGGGGGCTATGAGACCGGCGATGGTGCGCAGCAGCGTGGACTTGCCGGAGCCGGAACGTCCCAGCAGGGCGACGATTTCGCCGCTGTGCAGGGTGAGGTCGATGTGGTCGAGCACCTGCAGGCGGTCGCCGGCGGCGCCGCGGAAGGACATGCCGACGTCGTCGACCTCGAGCAGCACCTGGCCGGTGGTTGTGGTGGTGGTCATCGAATTCTCTCCTGTCACAACGAGTACCGGCGTTCGGCCAGCGCGTAGAGGCGGCGCCAGAACAGGCGGTTGATGCCGACGACGTAGACGCTCATCACCACAACGCCGACGAGCAGCCGCGGCCAGTCCCCGCCCGAGGTGGCCTCGGAGATGTAGGCGCCCAGGCCGACCGCGGTCAGTTCGGTGTCGCGGTAGCTGACCACCTCGACGACGATGGAGGCGTTCCAGGCGCCGCCCGCGGCGGTCAGGGCGCCGGTGACGTAGCTGGGGAAGATGGCGGGCAGAATCAGCTTGCGCCACCACAGGTTTCGCGGCAGTCGCAGGTTGGCGGCGGCCTCGCGCAGATCGTTGGGCACCGCGGAGGCGCCCGCGATGACGTTGAACAGGATGTACCACTGCGAACCCAGCGCCATCAGCAGGATCCCGGCCCAGTTCAGGCTCGCGCCGGTCGCCACCAGCACGGCGGTGACCAAGGGGAACAGGAAGTTGGCGGGGAAGCTGGCCAGCACCTGCACGACCGGCTGGGCGAAGCGGGACACCCTGGGGTTCAACCCGATCCACACGCCGACCGGCACCCATATGAGGCTGCACACGATGAGCAGCACGATCACCCGCAGCAGCGTGACCGCGCCGAGGCCGAACGCGTGCGCCACCTCGCCGAAGCCGACGGTGTCGGCGATATACCGCACGACGTGGTAGCAGCCGTAGGCGATGATCGCCAGCCAGACCACCGCGAACACCGCGTCCCCGGCGCGGCGGCGGCCCAGCGGCACGTGCAGCGGATGCTCGGCCAGCCCGAAGACCCGCATCGCCCGGTCCAGCGGATACACCAGCGGCCCGAGGACCCTGCCGAGCAGATCGGGAATGTGGCTGCGCCGCAACAGGTTCAGCATGACACTGCGCGGCGCCTCGGCCGGTTCGGAGTCCTCGAACCGGAAGCGTTCGGCGAAGGCGGTGAGCGGCCGCCAGAACAGCACGTTCACCCCGATGACCATGACGATCATGACGCCGATGGCGATGAGCACCTTGCCGGTCGCGCCCTCGGCGGTGGCGGCGGCGACGTAGGAGCCGATGCCGGGCAGCGCGTAGTCGTGGTTGTCGACGCTGATCGCCTCCGACGCGGTGAGGAAGAACCAGCCGCCGCCGAAGCTCATCATCGCGTTCCACACCAGCGGCACCATGCCGCTGGGCACGTCGACGCGCCAGAACCGTTGCCAGCGCGACAGTCTCAGGTTGCGGGCGGCCTCGTCGAGTTCGCGCGGCTGCGACACCAGCGAGTGGTAGAAGGCGAAGGTCATGTTCCAGGCCTGCGAGGTGAAGATCGCGAAGATCGACGCGCATTCCAGGCCCAGCTGGGAGCCGGGGAACAGGGCGATGAACGCGGTCACCGTCACCGACAGGAAACCCAGGATCGGCACCGACTGCAGGATGTCGAGCAGCGGCAGCAGCACCGTGCGGGCGCGGCGCAGCCGGGCGGCGGCGGTCGCGTAGACGAAGGTGAACGCGATCGCCAGGCCCAGCGCGAGGAACATCCGCAGCAGCGAGCGGGCCGCGTAGTAGGGGAGCCGATCGGCGTCGGTGGAGATGTTCGCGCTGGACTGGTTCGGGTGGAACGGCACGTTCAGCCCGGCCGACAGGCGCACGATCACCCAGATCAGCACCGCGGCTCCGGCGAAGACCGCGGCGTCGGCCCACCGCGAGCGCGGGCGGTCGAGGGTGCCGCGGGCGGGGAAGGAGCGCAGGGCGGTCATCGGTGCTGCCCCTCCGCCGGTTCCGGAATGCTCCATCCGACGCTGGTGACCGACGGCTCCAGGCTCAGGCGGCTGACCGCGGATTCCATCTGCCGGTCGTCGCGCTGGTCGCCGACCAGTTCGGCGCGGACCTCCACCTGCCCGCGCGGCGGCGCGGTGATCGGTTCGCCGGGTGGTCCGGTGTCGGGCGGGGCGATATTGCGGCTCGAGATCGAGACCAGCCGGAAGTCGGTGCGCGTCAGCGCCTGCACCAGCAGCGCCCGCACGTGCGCCTCGCCCGCGTCGTCGGTGACGGCGGTGAACAGGTACTCCGCCGCCTGCTCGCTGCCCGATTCGGGCTGCCGGTCGACCGCGCGGCCCGCCCAGCGCAGCGCGGTGTTGACCATGACCACCGCGACGGTTCCGGCCGCGGCGGTGTCGTACATACCGGCACCGGCGAGCGCGCCGACCGCGGCCGAACACCACAGCGTGGCGGCGGTATTGAGCCCGCGCACACTGAGACCCTCACGCATGATCACCCCGGCGCCCAGGAAGCCGATGCCCGAGACGATCTGCGCCGCAACGCGTGTCGGATCGGCGGTGCCGCCGGAGAAGCCGTGCGCGGACAGCAGCACGAACAGCGTCGCACCCGCGGACACCAGCGCGTTGGTCCGCAATCCGGCCATCCGGGCGCGGTACTGGCGCTCCAGGCCGATCACCACGCCCAAGCCGACGCCGGTGGCCAGCCGGAGCAGCATTTCCACAGTCGTCATGACAGCCCTTCCGGAGCTCGTGGCGACCACGTGCCGCAGCAGGCTACCGGGAAATGCCGGGAAAACCGTGGATTGCGGGGTGGTCGCCAGATGAAGATTCAGCAAACGTGTAGCAATGACTGTCACTGTCGGGCACGACGACCACCTCCCTTCTCACGCGCCAGGGAGTGGTCCGGCTCGGATCGCCGGACGGTTGCCACTCCTCGTAAGACCTTTGGCACTTCGCGGCGTGAACCCAGTGGGCTGGGAGCCGGTCGGAGTCAACCCTTAATCCGGGAAGACCTGTCCTGACCCGGGGCGTCTCTCGACGTTCGGGGTCGCCGGCCTGTTTCCGCGAAGGAGCCTCAGCGAACGACGGCACCTTGCGTCGGCCAGTAAACACCCGGATGGAAGAACTTGGCAACCGGAGTGTGAGGTGGATCGCCGGAATAGGTAGAACGACCGATGCCGGGAGATTCGGGCGTTTGGAATTCTGGGCCGTGCTGGGGCCTGCCGATTCGACAGGTCCCCAAGGTCGACAAACGCCCAGGCCGGGACCTGCCGCCGGGCGGGATCAGGCGAGGGCGGATGCTGAGTCCGTGGCGACAGGATCGCGGCGGAAACGCCGTGGCACCAAGCGATTTCAGGAGAACCCGCGACCGGGTTCTCGTGCTGGACCCGATCGACGAGGGCGCGCTGGCCCATCTCGCGCGGCATTACGATCTCACCGTCCGGTACGGGCCGTCCGCGGGTGAACTCGTCGAATTGATCTGCGATGCCGATGCGGTCGTGCTGCGCAGTGGCGCCCGCCTGCCCGCCGAGGTGCTCGCGGCCGCCGCCCGGCTGCGGGTGATCGTGCGGGCCGGATCCGGAACCGACAATATCGACCTGAACACCGCCCGCCGCAGGGGGATCGGCGTCTTCGGCGTTCCGGGCGAATCGGCCTCGGCGGTGGCCGAACTCGGCATCGGACTGCTGCTCGCGGTCGCCCGCAAGATCGCCGTGGCCGACCGGCGGCTGCGCGCCGGAGTGTGGGACAAACCGAACCTGGCGGGAATCGAGCTCGGCGGCAAGACCATCGGTATCGTCGGCCAGGGCCACATCGGCGTGGCCCTGGCCCGACTGGCATCCGGGTTCTCCATGAATATCCTTGCCGCAGTGGATAACCCGACCGACGAGCGACGAGACCGCCTCGCCGGACAGGGTATCGGCCTGGTCGGGCTTCCCGAACTGCTCGCGGAATCCGATATCGTCGCCCTGGCCGTCCCGCTGACCCCGGCCACCCGGCATCTCATCGGTGCGCCACAGCTGCGGCGGATGCGGCCGACGGCCCTGCTGGTCAATGTGTCGCGCGGGGGCGTCGTCGACGAGACGGCGCTGCTGGAGGGGCTGGTTCGCGGCGACATCGCCGGAGCGGCACTGGATGTCGTCACCGCCGAGGGCACGCGCCCCGCACTGGCCGACCTCGACCAGGTCGTGCTCACCCCGCATATCGGCGCCATGACCGCCGAAGCGCAGCGCCGCATCGGCGAAACGGTGATCCGCACCCTCGCCACCGCGCTGTCGGGTGGCGAACCGGAGAACCGGATATGTTGAGCGTCCCCTCGGCGATGACGGCCGCGGTGCTCGTGGCCGATCGCGAGATCGTCGTCCGGCAGCTGCCCGTACCGTCGCCCGCCGACGATCAGGTGCTGGTGCGCGTCGCGGTGTCGGGGGTCTGCGGGTCCGACGTGGCCACCTACCGCGGACTGCATCCGTACAAAC
The DNA here is from genome assembly GCF_001613165.1 of Nocardia mexicana NBRC 108244. Classification (GTDB taxonomy): domain Bacteria; phylum Actinomycetota; class Actinomycetes; order Mycobacteriales; family Mycobacteriaceae; genus Nocardia; species Nocardia mexicana. Next base: position 11,570 of record NZ_BDBV01000096.1, on the reverse strand, counting down.
GGCCGCCGATCGTGCTCGGCCACGAGTTGTGCGGGCGCGTCGCGGCCGTCGGCGGTGCGGTGACCGATATCGCGGTGGGCGAGCGGGTCACCTCGGCGGCGTTCTCCTGGTGCGGTGACTGCCCGCACTGCCGCCGGGGTGCGGTGAATCTGTGCCGTGCCCGCCGCAACCTCTGTCATCTCGGCTGGCACGGATCGTTCGCCGACTACGTCGTCCTCGATCGCACCATGGTCTTCCGGCTGCCCGGCGGCCTCGACGCCGAGGCCGGGGCGCTGGCCGAACCGCTGTCGATCGCCACCCACGCGATCCGGATGATCGACGCACCCGCGGGCAAATCCCTGGTGGTGCTGGGGTCGGGCAGCATCGGCCTGTGCTGTGTGCTGGTGGCCCGGACGCTCGGGATCGGCGACACGGTCTGCGTCGACATCGGTGCACCGAAACGCCGGCTGGCCGTCCGGGCGGGTGCGGACGTCTTCGTCGACGCGCGCACCGGACCGCCCGCGGCATCGGTGCCCGGAGCACCGCCGGGCGGCGCCGACGTGACGGTCGTCGCGGCGGGCTATCCGGGTGTGTTGGCCGACGCCCGTGCCGTCACGAAACCGGGCGGGCTCGTCGTGGTGGTCAGCTACTTCGACACCGCGCAGGAGTTCGACCTCAACGCCATGGTCTCCGCCGAGCTGACCGTGCGCTTCTCGGCCCTGTCGACGCCCGCCGACTTCCACGACGTCGTCTCGTGGCTCGCCGGTGGTGTGATCGACCCGACTTCACTGGTGACCCACCGCTTTCCGCTGACACGCGCCGGTGAAGCCATGGAACTGGCCGACCGGGCGGCGGGACTGGCGGGGAAGGTCACCATCCACTGCGCCGAGACCGAGGAGATCCCGTGAGTGCCGACCGCCTGACCGTCGGAATCGTGGGCGGCACCGGGCATACGGGCCGGGAGCTGTGCCGACTGTTGGCGAATCATCCACGGGTTGCGGCGATCCTGCCGACGTCGAGATCCGGTGAACCGTTCGAGCGCGTACACCCCAACCTCCTGGGCAGCGGCCTGCGCTTCGTCACCGTCGGCGAATTGTCCGCGCGCGCAGGCGAACTCGACGTGGTCTTCTTCAGTACGCCGACGGGCGAGGCGATGCGGGCCGCGGGGGCGTTCCATGAGCGCGGGGTCAAGGTCGTCGACCTGAGCGCGGATTTCCGCTTCCCCGACCCGCACCTGTACGAACGGGTGCACGGCCCGCGGCACGAGAACCCGGACCTGCTGGCGGCCGCGACCTACGGCATCCCCGAACTGCACCGCGAGCAGATCGCGGCGAGCAGCATGATCGCCAATCCCGGCTGTTACGCCATCACCGCGGTGCTGGCCGCGGCGCCGCTGCTCGACAGCGGATGGGCGGACCTCACCCGGCCCCTGTCGATCCACGCCGTCAACGGGACCACCGGCGCGGGCGCCACCCCGAATCCGCCGACCATGCACGCCGCCATGGCCGAGTCCATGCTCGCCTACAACCTCGACGGCCACCGCCACGGTCCGGAAATCGAACTCGCGCTGACCGAGCGCACGGGCCTGCCGATCACCGTCGACCTCAACACCACGCACGGCCCGTTCGCCCGCGGCATCCACCTGCAGGCCAATATCGCGCTGGCGGCGCCGCGGACGCGCGCCGAACTGACCGGCCTCTACCGGCAACGCTACGGCCGCGGTCACGACGGCGAATACTTCGTCCTGGTCAACGACGAGCCGCGGCGAAAGAGCCGCAATGCCAAGGAATACGAGCTCTATCCGAGCATCGGCGCGGTACGCGGGTCGAACTTCTGCCACCTCGGCCTCGATGTCGACGCGGCGCGCGGCATCGCCAAGGTGGTCGCGGTCACCGACAACCTCGTCAAAGGCGCGGCGGGCACCGCCATCCAGAACATGAACCTCATGATCGGCATCGACGAGACGACGGGACTGCGCCACTATGGGATCTGACCGCGCGCACCCCACGGTGCCACGGCTGTCGGAACAGTCGATCGCACCGGGTGAGCGGTGGATCTACTCGGCGGGCTTCAACGTCGAACCCGATCTGCGCAGCACCGGGCGCATCGACTGCGAGCTCGCCGATCTGGACCGGCTGGCCACCGCGGGCGCGCGCATCGCGATCCTGGCCCATCAGGGCAGCCACCGCGACGCGACGGCCGGCTCGCTCGAGTTCGCCGCCCGCTACCTGTCCCGGCGGCTCGGCCGACCGGTCGACTATGTGGCCGAGAACGACACCGGCGCCGCCGCTGCCCGGTCGCACTCGCTCGCCCCGGGCGGCATCGTGCTGTTCGGCAACGCTCGCGTGCACGCGGGCGAGGAACGCAACGACCCCGAGCTGGCGCGGCGCTATGCGCGGCTGGGCGATCGCATCGCGGTGGGCGGCTTCTCGAAAGCGCATCGCGCACATGCCTCCAACGTCGGCCTCATCGATCTCCTGCCCGCCGTCGCCGCCGACAATCTCCTCGACGAGATCGACGCGCTGACACCGTGGACCGGCACCCGCGACGACCTGTTGTCCGTCGCGGTCCTCGGCGGGACGAAACCGGAGAAGACCGTGCACGGACTCGAAATCCTCACCCGCAGCTACGATCTCGTGATTCCCGGCGGTGTGGTGCTCAATACGCTGTTGCGGGTGCGCGGGTGCGCGATCGGGGCCTCCGAGCTGGGCCCGGCGCCCGATCGGTGTGCCCGGGTCGCGGCCGCGGTGCTGTCGCGGCGCAATCGGGCCGCGATACACCTGCCCGAATACGTGCTGGCGGCCGATCCGCGCGCGCCGGGCGGCCCGCCCGTCCCCTTGCCGGTCGACGACGGCGTGCCGCGGGAGCTGGCCATCGTCGATTACGTTGTGCGGCCGTCGATTCTGCGGCGACTCGAGGCGCCCGGCCGCGCGGGACGCGCCGTCGTCGCGGGGACACCGAGCCGATACCGCGACGGCCACGGCCGCGCGGCCGCCGTCATCCTGCGGGCGCTGGGTGGTTCGCGGTGGCACACCGTGCTGATGGGCGGCGACACCGTGGCCGACCTGCCGTGGGGTGGCGCCAAGTGCACCGGCGGCGGTTCGGCGCTGGAATATCTGGTCACCGGGACGTGCGCCGTCATCCGGGCATTCGAGCGAAACCTCACCCGGGGAGCCGGTCGATGATCCTCGATCTCCACATTCCGACCCGAATCCTGTTCGGGCGCGGGCGAATCGCCGAAATCGGCGCTCGCACCGCCGATATCGGCGGCACCGCGCTGCTGGTGTGCGGCCGCCACTCCGCGCGGGCGAGCGGACTGCTGGGCACCGTCGAGACGTCCCTGCGCGCCGCCGGTGTCACGCCGGTGCTGTTCGACCGCGTGACACCCGATCCTCGCTCCGACGATATCGACGACGCGGTGGCACTGGCCTCGGACCGGCGCTGCGATGTGGTGATCGGGCTGGGCGGCGGCAGCGCCGTCGATGCCGCCAAGGCCGTATCGGCCGGACTGCGCCACGGACCCGTCGGACCGCTCGTCGCCACCACGATCACGGAGGAACCGCTCGTTCCCGTCATCGCCGTGCCGACCACCGCGGGCAGCGGCGCGGAGGTCACCAAGGGCGCCATCATCACCGATGTCGGCCGCGGACTGAAGGCGGGCATCCGGGGCGCGGCCCTGTTCCCGCATACCGCGGTCATCGATCCGAGGGTATTGCGCACCGGCACAACGGTATTGGCCCGCGACGCGGGCTTCGACGCCCTGGCCCACGCGGTCGAGGGGTACGTGTCGCGGCGCGCCAACCCGGTGACGCGCCGCTACGCCGAACACGCGCTCGTCCTGCTCGCCGATCACCTGCCGAGGTTCGTGGCCGGCGACACCGGCCCCGACATACTCGACAACCTCGCCCTGGCGGCGCTGCTCGGCGGATTCAACGTCGCCACCGCGAGCACGTGCCTGCCGCATCGGCTGCAGCAGGCCATGGGTTCGGTGCCCGCCGTGCCGATCACCCACGGTCGCGGCCTGGCCATGGTCTACCCGGAATGGCTGCGGCGCGCATACCCGTTCGCGCAGCAGCAATTCGACGCGATCGGGGAGATCCTGGGAGCCGACGACGCGAGGGCCGCCGTCGCCCGCGTGATGTCCGAGGCGGGCATTCGCGGGCGGCTGCGCGATCACGGCTTCGACGCCCGGCACCTCGACACGATGGTCGGCGCGGTGACCGGCGATATCGACAACGATCCCATACCCGATGCCGATCGGGAGACCTTCCGGTCGATACTGCGGGCGTCGCTGTGAGCGCGCCGGGACGCGAGTTCCGTTGCGGGATTAGGTCATTCGACCGATGTGGGTGCATCGGGGGTCACGGATCATGGAGCCATTCACCCGTTGTCCGCGAAAGGGCCGAAATGGTGTACCTGCAGTACCTGGAACGACCGCCCGCCGGGTCGGCCCTGAAACAGATCAGCGGCCCCGCCACCAACAGCGTGGTGCAGATGCTGCGGCGGCGACGCGATCCACTGGGGTGCGCGCGCGACAGCGAGGCCCGATTCGGTCCGGTCCATGTCGTGAACCTGTTCGGGGACAAGTGGATTGCGGCGTGCGGCCCGGAGGCCGCCGAACGGATCCTGATGAACAAGGACAGGGCGTTCGCCAACGGCCCCGGCTGGAGCCCGCTGATCAGCCCGTTCTTCGAGCGCGGGCTGATGCTGCTCGACGCGGCCGAACATCGACGGCATCGGACACTGATGCAGCAGGCCTTCACCCCCGCCGCGCTGAAGGGTTACCTGCAGCTGATGCAGCCGGTGGTCCGACGCCATATCGACGCGCTGCCGACCGGCAGCGTGGAGGCGGGCACGCCGGTGCGCATCTACTCCCATCTCAAACAGCTGACGCTGGACGTGGCCCTGGAGGTCTTCATGGGCGCCCGGCTGTCGCGGGCGGAGGCGGACCGCATCAACTCGGCGTTCATCGACAACCTGCGCGCCGTGGGATCGATCGTGCGCGGCCCCGTGCCGGGAGGCCGATGGCGCAAGGGATTACGCGGCCGGAAGATTCTCGAGGAGTTCCTCGCCGAGCGCATCCCTGTCGCCCGTCGCCGCGAAACCGCCGATCTGCTGTCGGTGCTGTGCCGGGCGGCGGACGACGACGGCGGCGGCTGCACCGACGCCGACGTGATCAACCACATGATCTTCCTGCTGATGGCGGCACACGACACCACCACGACGACGCTGGCGAACATGGTCTACCACATGGCCGCCGCGCCGGACTGGCAGCAGCGCGCCCGGCGCCAATCCCTCGCCCGAAATCCGGACCTGTCCTACGACGACCTGGCCGAACTCGGCGACCTGGAGCTGATCTTCAAGGAATCGGCGCGGCTGTGCCCGCCGCTGCAGGTCCAGCTGCGCAAATCGGTGCGTGACACCGAGGTGTGCGGATACTTCGTCCCGGCGGGCTACACCGTCTACATTCCCACCGACGCCAATCACCGGCGCGGTGAAATCTGGTCCCACCCCGATGTATTCGACCCCGGCCGATTCGGTGCGGAACGCGCCGAGCACAAGGCGCACCGGCTCGCGTGGGCGCCCTTCGGCGCCGGGGTGCACAAATGCATCGGACTCTACTTCGCGCAGATCGAAATCAAAATTATTCTGCACCACCTGCTGCGGGACTACGAATGGACGGTGCCCGCCACCTACGAGCTGCCCCTGGACGTGAGCGCATTGCCCGCGCCCAAGGACAAATTGCCGATCACCCTGCACTACCGCTGAACGATACGAGCGATGACCGAATCAAGGGAAAAGACGGCGGTGCCGGATACCATTCCCGCCGGACCCAAGTGGACCGGACCGGACGATCCCGCACCGGGCAGCGAATACTTCGCCCAGCCGTCCTACAGCCGCCGCGAGATCGCCACGCACGTCGCGGGGGCGGTGCTCAATGCGGGGGCGTGTGTCGCGGTCGCCGTCGAACTCGTCCGGGCCGGTGGCACACCGAGCTCGCGGATTCCGTCCGCGGTGGCGGGTCTGCTCGCGGGCGGGTACGCCGCCGATCTCGCCAGCGGCGTACTGCACTGGGCATTCGACACCTGGTTCGACGAGAACACCCCGGGTGTGCGGCGCGTCGTGCTGATCGTCCGCGAACACCACATCTACCCGCAGCGGATCTTCAATCACGGTCTGGCGCAGGATGTCGGGATCATGTCGTGGTTCGGCCTGGCCGGTGTGGCGCCGTCCCTGCTGACGGCGCGCTCGCGCGGTATGGTCGCCGACCTCACGAGGGTGGCGGGACTGAGTTTTTCGGTACTGCTGACGCTGTCGCTCGAATTCCACAAGATCGGGCACCGCACCGAATCCCCTCGCGCGATCGCGGCGCTCCAGCATGCGGGCATCCTGCTGTCGGTGAAGCATCATATGAAACATCATGCGCGGGAACATGATTCGCACTACTGCCTGGTGAACGGCGTCGGCGACCGGACGCTGGGACGGCTCGGACTGTTCCGCCTGCTGGAGCGGGCCGTCCGCGCATCGAGCGGTATCGATCCCCGCACCGACGACCGGCTCTGGCGCCGCCGATTCGGGCGCTGGGTCTCCGGATCCTGATGGCAAGAAGGACTTTTCGATGACAATCCACACCTATGGCACCACAGATCTGCTCTCCGCCGGGAGAGCCGACTCCCCGATCCTGAAGTTCCTGTCCGACAAACTCGTCGACTGCCGGGTCATCCTGCCCGACGGCACCGAAATGACCTTCGGGGCAGGACAACCGCGATTCACCGCGACGTTCGAGACCGAGAAGGCGCTGGCGATGCCGCCGAACCAATTCGCCATCGGCACCGCCTACGTCAACGGCGAGATCGATGTCGAGGGCGATATGGACGCCGTCATGGAACTGCGCTCGCACCTGTCCGGCGGCCTCACCGCACCGGCGGCCCTCGCCCTCGCCCGCGATCTCCTCGCGCCGGCCACGCGAGTCAACAAGCGCGCCATCGACTTTCACTACACCCTCGGCGACGACTTCTACCACACCTTCATCGACACCCGGTGGCGGTTCTACTCCCAGGGGCTGTTCGAGTCGCACGAGGACACCCTCGAGGAGGCGTCGGAGCACAAGCTGGAGCGCATGTGGAACGCGCTGGGTCTGGAACCGGGAATGCGGCTGCTCGATATCGGCGGCGGGTGGGGCGGCGTCGGGCGGTACTGCGCCGCGCGCGGCGTCCACGTCACGGCCGTGACCCTGGCGCCGGATTCGGCGATCTACATGCGCCGGGTGAATGCGCAGGAGGGCCTCGACGTCGAGGTCGTGCACACCGACTTCCTCGCCTACGAGCCGCCGCGTGCATTCGATCACGTGGTCATCTACGGCGTGATCGAACATCTGCCCAACTACCGGCGGTTCGCGGCGAAGGCGTGGGACATGCTGGCGCCGGGCGGCAAGATGTACCTCGACGGGTCGGCGACCAGGGAGAAGTTCGCCATGACCGCGTTCACCCGCAAATACATCTGGCCCGGCCACCACACCTTCATGTCGTTGCCGGACGTGACCCGCGAGCTGCTGCTGCACGGCTTCGAGATCGTCGAGGTCGAACGCGAGACCGCCGACTACGAGCGGACGATGTATCACTGGGCGCGGCGATTCGACGCCGCGCGCGAGCAGGTGGTCGCCCGCTGGGGTGAGGACACCTACCGGAGGTTCCGGGTCTACCTCTGGGCGGGGGCGCATGCCTTCAAGGTCAACCGTCTGCAGGCGTATCACGTTGTCGCACAGAAGCGTACCGATCGGGGACCGCGCCCCCGGCTGCTGCGGCGGCTGGCCGGACAGGCAGTCGCGCTGATCTCATGAGCGCGCAGCCGTTCGTGCTCATCGTCGGCGGCTTCTCCACGCCGCGCGCCGCCCTGCTGCCGTTGCGCGCGCAGCTGCGCGCGGCGGGATGGGCCGCCGGGATCTTCGTGCACCGGTTCGGAATGGATTGCGGCGAAGCAACTTTCCGGCAGCTCCGCGACCACGTCGCCGCGCTGCGCACCCGACATCCGGACGTGGTGGCGCTGGCCCACAGTCGGGGCGGCCAATTCGTGAAGGTGCTGGCGGTGCGCCACCCGGACCTCATCGCCGCAACGGTGGCGCTGGGCGTGCCGACGGTCCGCGGCGTGGACAACCTCGGCCCCGGCACGCGTCGGCGCGTACTGGGTGTGTCGCGCATCGGTGATATCGGCGTTCCGGGCCTGGTCACCGGTTCCTGCCTCCGCGGCGCCTGCTGCGGTGGGTTCTGGGACGATCTCGAACGGCCGTGGCCCGACTCGGTGACCGTGCACAGCGTCTTCGGACTCGACGATACGGTCGTCGACGGCGCCGTCCACGCGAACGGACTGTCGTCGGTGACCTGGGTACCGGGCAATCATCGGGAACTGGTGACCGCGAGGATATCCCGTTCGCACGCGGTGGAACTCGTCCGCGACGTCCTCACGCATCGGCGAGCGGCGGCCCGCGGCAGCGATTCGTGCTACCCCGCACGCCCGGCGTGTCCGATACTTGCTGTGCGGCAGAACGGATTTCGATAGCATCCGCCGCTCCGTGCGGATGCCGGAGGAGGGACCATGGCCGACGCCTTCTATACGCGGACAGGCGAGCACACCTTCACTCCCTCTTCCGCGACCGGGAGCCCGTGGGGGCCCGACACCCAGCACGCTGGACCGCCCGCGGCCCTGCTGGTGCGCGCGCTCGAACAGCACGAGTCGCCCGCACCGCGACGGCTGCGCCGGATCTGCCTCGATATCCTCGCCCCGGTCCTGATGGGCGCGGTCGATATCGAGGTAGACACCGTCAAACCGGGAAAGCGGGCCGAACTCGTCGAAGCCCGCGCCACCGTCGGCGGCCGCACCGTCCTCGCGGCCCGGGGATGGGCGCTGACCGGCGTGTCCGACGGGTTCCCCGCCCCGCCGACCGACGACTCGCCCGCCGAACCACCCGCCCCCGCCGGGACGGTCGACCTCCCCGGCGCCTACATGGCCGGATACATGTCGGCGATCGACTGGCGGTTCGAATCCGGCAGCTTCGACTCCTTCGGACCGGCCGTGGCGTGGGCGCGGCCGAGGATTCCGCTGCTGGCCGGTGAGGAACTCACGCCCTGGCAGCGGACGGTGATCCTCGTCGACTCGGCCAGCGGCGTCAGCCTGCTCGCCCACCCCCGCGAGAACCCGCTCGTCAACTGCGATCTGAACGTCGTCCTGCACCGCGACCCCACCGGGGAATGGATCCGCATGGATGCGGTCACCCACGTATCCGCCGGGCACGGCGCCTCGACCCACGCCGCGCTGTCCGACCGGCACGGCCCGGTCGGCGATTCGATACAGACACTGTTCTCGATCCGATAATTCGGCCTGCCCCGCCAATAGGTTGATCGACCGATGCGGTCATACATCGGCCCCGGCAATTATGTGTTTCAGCAGAAACGATTCACCGAACGTTCATCTCGAACGCCGGATATGAATCTCTTTGCGAATCAGTTGTAGAGACTTTTCGGAGTGCTGTCGCATGCGTACAGAAATACGGGTCGAACCGCCGGAAACGACGGCGCGCGCCATACCGGACGCCGCCGAGACTTTCAGAATCGCGCGCACACGCATGGCACCCGGACTGGCGCTGGCGCAGAAGCTGGCGGGCGGAAGCGCGCTCGAGGCGTCGGCCGACGGCGTGACGGTGACACTGTCGAACGGGCGGACACTGCTGGACTTCGGCTCCTACGGCGTCACCCTGCTCGGGCACCGGAATCCCGCCGTGATCGCGGCGGTGCAGCGGCAACTGGCAACCCTTCCGGCGAGTACCCGCATCCTGGCCAACGCCGCCGCGCCCGCGCTGTGCCGCCGCCTGGTCGAACTCACCGGCGCCCCCTCCCTGACCCGAGTCTGGCTGGGGCAGAACGGAACCGATGCGGTCGAAGCCGCGCTGAAGCTCGCCCGCATGGCCACCGGCCGCCGCCGGGTGGTCGCGCTCGCCGGCGGATTCCACGGCAAGACCCTGGGCGCGCTGTCGGTGACGAGCGGGCACCGCTACCGCGGCACGCTCGAGCCGCTACTGACACCCGGCGTACACCTGGCCGCCGATCTCACCGACGCCGAACACGCGGTGCGCCGACCCGATACCGCCGCGGTGATCATCGAACCGATCCAGGGCGAGGCCGGCATCCGCCCCCTGGACCAGGCCGCGCTGCGGCGGGTCGTCACCGCGGCCAAGATCTCGGGTGTCTTCGTCATCTCCGACGAGATCCAGGTCGGCCTGCGGCGCTGCGGACCCGTCTCCCTCGCGATCTCGGCGAATCTCGAACCGGACGCCGTGCTGTACGGCAAACACCTCGGCGGCGGGATCATGCCGGTCTCGGCCGTGGTGTGCGGCGAGGAGATGTTCGCCCCGATGCTGAGCGACCCGTTCGTGCACACCGCCACCTTCTCCGGTCACCCGCTCGGATGCGCGGCGGCGTCGGCCGCGATCGAGGAGATCGAGGCACGCGCCGCGCACGGCACCCGCCTCGCCGACCACCTGCGCCACGAACTCGGCGACCTCGCGGCCCGATGGCCGCACGTGGTCACACAGATCCGCGGCCGCGGGCTCGCGTGGGCCATCGAATTCACCGACGCCGAGACGGCAGGCCGGATCTTCGCCGATCTGAGCACCGCCGGCCTGCTGGTCAGCCCGTGCCTGGGACGACCGGAGGCACTGCGGTTGCTGCCGCCGATCGTGGCCACCGCCGCACACGTCGAGCGTGCCGTGGCGATCTTCGACGAGGTGATCGGCCGGGTCGTCGCCGAGGGAGCCGCCCGATGAGAGCCGTGCACGAGACGACCCGCGCCGAGGACGCCGCGACAGCGTTCCTCGACCAGGGCTGGTCCGCGCCGACAGTGATACCGGCGCTCGGCCACAACGACCCCGCCGAACGGATAAAAGCCGTGGCGCGCAGCGACTTCGGCGCACTCGCCATACCCGAGCAGCTCGGCGGAGCGGGCCTCGCGCTCGTCGACGTCGCCTCCGCGCAACGGGCACTGGCCCGAGTCGACCCCGCCACCGCCATCGCGCTCAACATGCATTCGCTGAGCATCGGGGTGATGGTCGACTACTGGCGGCGTCATCACGACGACAGCTGGATGCTGCTCGAGGGGATCGCCACCAGCAGAGCGCTGGTCGCCTCCGCCTTCGCGGAACCGGGCGGCAGCCCGAACTTCATGAAGAGCGCCGCGCAGGCGATACCGACGCCGACCGGATATGCGATCACCGGCACCAAATTCCCGTGCTCGCTGGCGACCACGGCCGAAATCTATTGCCTCAGCGCCACGGTCACCGGTACCGCCGACAGCGTCGTGGGTTTGTGCCCGGCCAAGTCGCCCGGCATCACCGTGGGCGCGCCCTGGGATTCGCTGGGTATGCGCGGATCCGACACCGCGCGCGTCGATTTCGACAATGTCGAGCTGGACGACCGCCTCGTGTTCCACCGGGCCCCGCCCGACGACTTCGACGAGGTCGTGGTCTCGGGCATCGTGTGGTTCGTCGTTCTCGTCACCGCCACCTATCACGGCGTGCTCACCGGCCTGCTCGAACGTGCCGT
>NZ_BDBV01000095.1 GCF_001613165.1 Nocardia mexicana NBRC 108244 | reverse complement strand
CCAACAATCTCACGGGATCATCCCGGTCGATCGGCTGGGCAACTTCAACAGCTTAGCTCGCCCTCGGACGCGGAACCAAATCCGCTCCTCGGATCGAACCAGTGTGATCGCCAGGCGCTCCTCGTCCAACCTCGTGTCCCGGGCCCTTGGGGCTCCGGGTCGGTGTCCGTGTCGCTCTGACCTGGAATAAGTTACGTGGCACCAGAATCGATGTCAAATCGCCTGGTCAGGGCCGGTTCCATGATCAGCTGACGCGCTCGACACCGGCGCCGAGCGAACGCAGATTCTCGACGAACTCCGGATAACCGCGATCGATGTGGAATACGTCGTGCACCTCGGTGACGCCATCGGCAACCAGACCGGCCAGCACGAGACCGGCGCCGGCCCGAATATCGGACGACCACACCGGCGCACTCGACAGTCGCGGGATACCGCGCACCACCGCGTGATGTCCGTCGGTCCGGGCGTCTGCCCCCAACCGGATCATCTCCTCCACGAAGCGGAACCGCGCCTCGAAGACGTTCTCGGTGATCATCGAGGTGCCGTCCGCGATCGCCGCCAGCCCGATCGCCATCGGCTGCAGATCGGTCGGGAACCCCGGGAAGGGCAGCGTCGAGAAGTTCACGGCGCGCGGACGCTCGGCCTGCAACACCCGAAACCCGTCCGGTTCGAACGAGATTCGCGCGCCCGAAGAGCGCAGCTTGTCCAGCACCAGGGACAGATGCTTGGGATTGATGCCCGTCACCCGAACATCGCCGAGTGTCATGGCGGCGGCGATACCCCAGGTCGCGGCGACGATGCGATCGCCGATCACCTGATGTGTGGTGGGCGAGAGCTTGCGCACGCCGTCGATGGTCAGCACCGATGTGCCCGCGCCGCTGATCCGCGCGCCCATCCTGGTCAGCATCGTGCAGAGGTCGACGATCTCCGGCTCCCGCGCGGCATTGTCGATGACCGTTTCTCCCTCGGCCAGCACCGCCGCCATCAGGATGTTCTCGGTCGCGCCCACGGACGGGAAGTCCAGCCGGATGCGGGCGCCCTGCAGCTCGTCAGCGCGAGCGACCAGGCAGCCGTGCTCTATTTCGCTGGTCGCCCCCAGCAGCCGCAGGCCCGTCTGGTGCATGTCCAGCGGACGCGAGCCGATCGCGTCGCCGCCGGGCAGCGCCACCACCGCGCGCTTGCACCGCGCCATCAGCGGCCCGAGCACGCAGACCGAGGCCCGGAACTGCGTCACCGCAGGAAAATCCGCGTGGTACTTCGGTTCCGTCGGCGTGGCGATGGTCACCACGGAGCCGTCGACCGCGACGTCGCAGCCGAGGCCCCGCAGGACCTCGGCCATCAGCGGCACATCGAGGATGTCCGGACAGTTCGTGATCGTGGTCGTGCCCTCGGCGAGCAGCGCGGCGGCCATCAGCTTGAGCACGCTGTTCTTGGCACCACCGACCGCCACCTCGCCGACGAGCCGACTGCCCCCGGTCACCAGAAACCGTTCACTCACAGCGCCTCCTCGCTAGCGCTCGCCGGCGCTGTGCGTGCCGCACGCTGTGTTGAAGGTTCGCTCGCTTCGCTCACTCACGGGGGTCAGCCTAGTGGGCCCGACCGCCGATGGTGGCCACTCCGTCCGGGCATGGGCGGATGTCGCAGTCGAGCCGCGGGCGCATCGCCGCAGGGCTGCCCGGTGAATCCGGCACGGGCGGCCGGAATTTCCTTGAGTGGCAAGGGTATTGACGGACCGGTAACCTGACGGCTCGGTAGGTACCCAGCGTCGAGTACGTACCGGTTCGTTGATTCGGGGACACCCGGCCGAGCTCGCAGGCGCATCCACATCACCATGCCGCGTTCGGAGGCCGTCGGCCCCGTCGGAGTGTGGAGATTTTCGTGAAACTCACCTGTCCGGGGCCGGGCGTCCGGTCCCGCGCCGACGCACATCCGGCCCACTGACCCGCATGGATACCCACGCTCTGCACACGAGCTGGCGCGAGGTCGAGAAGGTCGGGGACCAGGCGGTGCTGTACTTCTACTCGCACCTGTTCATGGCGCATCCCGAGGTGCGGGAGATGTTCCCGGTGTCGATGGCCGACCAGCGCGGCCGGTTCTTCGCGGCGCTGGGCAAGATCGTCAGCAACGTCGACCGGATCGCCGCCGACGCCACCTTCGTCGAACAGTTGGGCCGCGACCACCGGCGCTTCGGCGTCGTCGCCGACCATTTCCCGGCGGCCGGTGCCTCCCTGCTGGCCACGCTCGAATACTTCCTCGGGGCGACCTGGACCGATGCGCTGGCGGCGGACTGGTCGGAGGCCTACGGCGCCGTCGCCCGGATCATGGTCACCGCCGCCGAGGCCGATGAGCAGTCGGCGCCGGCCTGGTGGGACGCCGAGGTGGTCGGCGTCGAGCGGCGCAGCATCGATGTCGCGGTGGTGCAGGTCCGGCCGACCGTTCCCTATCCGTTCGTGCCGGGACAGTCGCTGGCCGTGGAGATTCCCGACCGGCCGCGGCTGTGGCGCTACTACTCCCCCGCCAATGCGCCGCGCGCCGACGGGACGCTCGAGCTGCACGTGCAGATCGTCGCCGGTGGGCAGGTCAGTCCGGCGCTGGCGCGAGCGGTGCGACCCGGGGATGTGCTGCGGTTCGGCGCGCCCGTCGGTACCGCCCTGTGCGCCCCGGCGGAGGGAGGCAACCTGCTGCTCGTCGCCGGAGGCACGGGGCTCGCGCCGCTGCGCGCGGTGGTCGAACACCTCGACGAACAGTGGCATCGCACCGGTGCCGCGGCCGACGTTCAGCTCTTCCACGGCGCCCGGACCCAGTGGAACCTCTACGACCACCACCATCTGACAGAACTCGCAGGCACCCGCCCGTGGTTGCGCTACACCCCGGTCGTCTCGGAGGACCCGTCCTTCCGCGGCCCGCGCGGACCGGTGGGCGCCATCGCGGCCCGCGCGCAGCGCTGGGACGGCTACACGGCGCTGGTGTGCGGGTCGGGCCCGATGGTCGAACACTGCGTGAGTGAGCTTCTCGCAGTTGGCATGGCGCCCACGCACATCCGATACGAGCAGTTCGAATCCGAGGTAGATCCATGGCGCTGACCCCACGCGACATCGGCAAGATGCAGTTCAAGAGATCGGCGCTCGGTCGGCGCGGCTACGACGAGGGCGAGGTCGACCGCTTCCTGCGCAAGGTCGCCGCCGAGCTGGGAAATCAGGTGGCCGCCAACAAACGTATGGCCGAGCAGCTGAAGTTCGGCGGCCAGGAGGCCCTGGTGGCCAACAACGAGTACCTCGCCACTCGGGTCGCCGAGTTGGAGAACCGGCTCCAGCACGGCGCGCCGGTCGGCAATGCCACCGTCGACGCGCTGCGCGGCGAGGTGGACATGCTGCAGCGGGAGAACCGCTGGCTGCGCGAGGAATCGGAGAAGGACGTGACGGGCGTGACCTCCCGCGCGATCAACCTGCTCAGCCAGGCTCAGCTCTCCGCCGAGACCACGGTCAGCGAAGCGGAGACCTACGCGCGCGAACTCGTCACCGCGGCCCGGGAGCAATACGCCGAAATCCTGCGCCAGGCACAGGAATCCGCGGCCCAGGCCGCCGACGGGATGGCCTCGCTGACCACGGTGCCGCCGGGAGCGCCCGAACCGGCGCCGGCCGAGATCGAGTATGTCCGTGCCTACGCACAGGTCGCGCAGAAGCAGATGCAGACGATCATCGATGCGCTGTGCACGGAGATCGACAAGCTGGGCCGGGCCGCGGCGCCGCCTGCTCGATCGGAAAGTGCCTCGCCGTGGTTCCGATCGCGGGAGGACGCTGCGCCGACCGGCGCCGCCTACGCCACCGCCGCCGCGGCGACCGCCACCCGAGCGACCCCGAACCCCGCCGTGCCGGTCGTCCGGACCGGCACGCCGATGCCGAGCCGGGCACAGCTCGCCCGCACGGACGAACTCGGCATCCAGCGGCCGGCGCGGGAACCGAACACCGACAACTAGCCCGAACATGTTGCACTACAGTTGATTTCACGTTCTACAGATTCGAGGGGGAACGCCGCCATGGCGCAATCCATCTACGACCAACTCGGCGGAGCCGAGGCCATCGCCGCCGTCGTCGACGACTTCTACGTGCGGGTGCTCGACGACCCGGACCTGGTGGGGTTCTTCAGCGGGGTGAACATGTCCCGGCTCAAGGGCCTGCAGACCGAATTCTTCGGCGCCGCGCTGGGCGGGCCGGAGCCCTACACCGGTGCCGCCATGGCGGAGGTGCACCGCGGGCGCGGCATCGCACAGCAGCACTTCGACAAGGTCGCCGCCCACCTGACCGAATCCCTGCTCGCCGCCGGCGTCCCCGAGGACGTGACGGGGCAGATCATCGGCGCCGTCGCACCGCTGGCCGACGACATCGTGAGTTCCGGAGCCTGAGCTAGGACTCCGAGCCGTCGGCGGAGCCGCCCGGGCGCCAGAGCACATCGCCGTCCGGGTTGGCCACCCTGCCCAGGATGAACAGCAGATCCGACAGCCGGTTCAGGTATTTCGCGGGCAGCACCGAGGTGTCGTCGGGGTACGCCGCGACCGCCGCCCACGCCGAGCGCTCGGTGCGGCGGGCCACCGTCCGCGCGGTGTGCAGCAGGGCGCCCAGCGGCGTGCCGCCGGGCAGGATGAACGAATTCAGGGGTGCCAGCTCGGCATTGAATTCGTCGCACCACTGCTCGAGGCGGTCGATATATGCCTGGGTGATGCGCAGCGGCGGATACTTCGGCTCCGCCACCACCGGGGTGGACAGGTCGGCGCCCGCGTCGAAGAGGTCGTTCTGCACCTGCCGCAGCACCTGCGCGATCTCCGGGCCCGGCGCACCCAGCGCGATCGCGACACCGATCGCCGCATTGGTCTCGTCGCAGTCGGCGTAGGCCACCAGCCGCGGGTCGGTCTTGGCCACCCGGGAGAAATCGCTCAGCCCGGTGCTGCCGTCGTCGCCGGTGCGGGTATAGATCCGAGTCAGGTGCACGCTCACACATTCACCCTACGGGTCCCGGCAAAGAGCGCGCCGGGAATGGGAGGGGGAGCCAGCGGCCTCGGAGCCAGAGGACGTGGGCGGCGGCCTCGGAGCCAGAGAGGCGCGGACGGCGGGCTAGGAACCCAGAGAAGCGCGGACGGCGAGCTAGGAACCCAGAGAAGCGCGGACGGCGAGCTAGGAACCCAGAGAAGCGCGGACGGCGAGCTAGGAACCCAGAGAAGCGCGGACGGCGAGCTAGGAACCCAGAGAAGCGCGGACGGCGGGCTAGGAACCCAGAGAAGCGCGGACGGCGGGCTAGGAACCTGAGAGGCGGGGTGGGCGGCGGCGGATGCGCTCGGACGGGCGGGACTCGACCCAGGAGAGGAAGGCCGCCAGGGCGCCGCGGTCCAGCGCCAGTTCGTAGCTGCCGTCGCCGTCGGACACCGCGATCACGATGATGTCGTCGGTCATGATGTCGTATTCGTCGCCGACCGGGCCGCGCCGGTCCACGACCTCGATGCCCAGGCGACGGATCGCGGCATCGGCCCCCAGTTTCAGGCTGGTCAGCTTGAAGAAGACCAATCGGTCCTCGTCGTAGCGAATCAAACCGTGGCGCCAGCCCTGGCCGCCCTTGGCGGGCAATATGCGCAGGATCGCGGCGGTACCGCCGCGGCGCAACATGACGAACCGATAGATCGAAATCAGCGCCAGGGCGACGAGCAGCAGCACCAGAATGAGAAGAAGCACCATCCCGGTCCGCAATCCAGGTCCGTCCCTTCGCCTTTGCCCCTGTGCTGTTGCGAGTGCCGTGCCATCCCGAACAAGGTCACCGTTGGGGCGAGTCTACAAACCGGTCCGTCCAGGGTCGCGCCCGGTACACCTCGCGTGCGCTCGATCCTAACGGTGGGCGGAACTCCACGGGCCGGGTCACGGAAAGGACCTGGTACGCAAGGGATTCTGGAGAGAGTAGAACGAGCGGGCTACAGGCTGGGCGAATGCGGGCCCGGCGGTGCGCCGAATACGGCGCCGCCGGACCCGCGGCACCGGGTTCGTCAGCCCATGCTGAACGGCGCGCCCCACACCGTGAGCATGCTTTCTCCGGCATCGGTCGAGACATCGGCCATCGTGAACGCCCGGGCCTGCGCATACCCTCCGCAGCCGTTGACGGCGAACGTCTCGTCGGTCCACCTGACGCTCGCGTGCGAACCCTTCACCGTCGGATGCCTCTTGTGGTCCTCGTTGCCGTAATCGTCCGGCTGCTCGATATCCAGCAAATACCGGGCGACGGCCTGGCCGGGCCCGAGGGTCAGCGTCTCCGTGGCACCGATGACCGGCGGTTGCGGCGTCAGTCCACCGTTCGCACCAGCCTTGGTGCCCTGGGTATCGGTCTCCTCCGAATTCAGCGAGGCGATATCGACCTGGCATCCGACGACATATCCGGGATTCAATTGGATACTGGCGCTGCTCGCGCCCGGTCCGGACACGTCCGCGACGACGCGGCCGCTCGTCCAGACATTGCGATGCAGTGGTGTCGCACCCATCGAGCCACTGATCGTTGCCGACTCGTCCACGATGGACAGCGTGACCTCGGTCCCGTCGCCCAGCGTGGTGGTGATCGAACCGCCGGGCAGCGGAATGAAGGTGTCGGCATTCGCGGCACCCGAGGAACACAGGCCAATCCCGACAGCGATCGCGACCGCCAGTCCCGTCAGCCGGCCACATCGCAAAGCATTACTGCGGATCATGCGTTTCCTTTCGCATTCTGTGGCCGATGTCAGCCGATGCTGAACGGCTGCCCGTAGAGAGTGAGTTTCTGGTAGTCGGGGCCGATGACCTCGACCACGGCGAAGCTGCGTGCCTGCGCATAGCCGGCGCACCCCTGCACATCCATGGGGACGTCCCGGTAATTCAGGTAGTACTGCCCGGACTTCTTCATGTCCTTGTTGTTGATCTGAACCCACTTCACCTCGCCGGGACTGATCGGGAACGACAGACCGGCGGCCGCCGACGGGGTCTGCGACAGCGTCACGGCCAGTGACGGGCCGAAATTTCCCAGTGCCACTTGGCATCCGACGAGATAGCCGACGGTGAGCCCGGAGGCGCCGTGTGTCGACGAGTTGTTCGTCCCCGGCTCGTTCAGCGCGCCGTTGTTGGGCCCGACCTCACCGTCCGGGGTTTCGATATCGACCGTGACGTTGCCGCTCACCCACGTCGTACGACCGGCTCCGTTGGCTGCCAGCGATGGCGAGATGACCGCGCGCTCACCGACATTGGTAATTTTCACGCCGGGGCGCTCGATATGCCCGTCCGGCAACGGCACGAACGTATCGGCCCGAGCCGCTCCGGGCGACCACAAACCGACCGCGGTCATAACAATTGCCGCGGCCGCGCCGAATCGCGCGATCCACCGTGGCCCTATTCCCTGGTACTTGTTCATCCACCCCTCGCTCAATCGTGACGAGGTCGCCCGGTACCGCCGATGGCGACCACGCGTGCGCCAACCAACCAGTGCTGAGGTAATGCTCGGTACTTCAGGTGAAGCTGAAAAGCTTATGAAAAGGGCCGACAGGAAATCCGGCCGTTCGGTCACGATCGGACCGTTGCCAGATGTTAACAGCAAAGGCCCCCAGGGCAATTCCCCGGGGGCCTTCGCTGGATAATTCGGCGCGTTATCGGGCGCTCACGGCCTCCGCCGCACGCACCTGTCCGCGCGCCAGACTCTGCTCCTGCTCGGACGCATTCGGATCGGCGAGCACCGCCCGCGCGGCCGCGACATCCACATCGGCGGCGAATTCCGCCGATTCGGCGAGAATCCGCACGGTCGACGCCGTCACCGAGAAGAAGCCACCGTGCACGGCGGCGACGATGCGCTCGCCCTCGGTGCTGACGATGGTCACGGTGCCGCCCTCGACCAGCTGGCCGAGCAGCGGCTCGTGGCCGGGCAGAATACCGATCTGTCCCTCGATGGTCTCGGCGATGACGAGACTCGCCTTCCCCGACCACAGCCGCCGTTCGATGGCGACCAGATCAACTGACATCTCCGCCATGGTGGACTACTTTCCGGCGATCTTCTTCGCGGCCGCCTCGACGTCGTCCAGGCCACCGCAGGAGTTGAACGCCTGCTCCGGCAGGTGATCGAATTCGCCCTTGCAGACCCGGTCGAAGTCGTCGATGGTCTGCTCCAGCGGCACCACCGAACCCACCTGACCGGTGAACTTCTCGGCCACGATGAAGTTCTGGCCGAGGAACTTCTCCAGGCGACGGGCGCGGCCGACGAGGACCTTGTCCTCCTCGGACAGCTCGTCCATACCCAGAATGGCGATGATGTCCTGAAGTTCCTTGTACTTCTGCAGGATTCGCTTGACCTCGTTCGCCACCGCGAAGTGCCGGTCGCCGACGATCGAGGCCTCGAGAATGCGCGAGGTCGAGGTCAGCGGGTCGACGGCGGGGTAGATACCCTTCTGCGAAATCGGGCGGGAGAGCTCGGTGGTCGCATCCAGATGGGCGAAGGTGGTGGCCGGCGCCGGGTCGGTGTAGTCGTCGGCGGGCACGTAGATCGCCTGCATCGAGGTGATCGAGCGACCACGGGTCGAGGTGATGCGCTCCTGCAGCTGACCCATCTCGTCGGCCAGGGTCGGCTGGTAACCGACGGCGGAAGGCATGCGGCCCAGCAGGGTCGACACCTCGGAACCCGCCTGGGTGAAACGGAAGATGTTGTCGATGAACAGCAGCACGTCCTGGCCCTGCACATCGCGGAAGTACTCCGCCATGGTCAGCGCGGACAGCGCCACGCGCATACGGGTGCCCGGCGGCTCGTCCATCTGGCCGAAGACGAGGGCGGTGTCCTGCAGGACGCCCATCTCTTCCATTTCCAGGTGGAGGTCGGTGCCCTCACGGGTGCGCTCGCCGACGCCCGCGAACACCGAGGTGCCGGAGAACTCGCGCGCGATACGGGTGATCATCTCCTGGATCAGCACGGTCTTGCCGACACCGGCGCCACCGAACAGGCCGATCTTGCCACCCTTCACGTATGGGGTGAGCAGGTCGATGACCTTGACGCCGGTCTCCAGGATCTCGGTCTTGCCCTCGAGCTGGTCGAACGCGGGCGGCTGGCGGTGGATGCCCCACTGCTCGCCGTCGCGGCCGGTGCCCGGGGAGTCCAGGCAGTCGCCGAGGGCGTTGAAGACGTGGCCCTTGACGACGTCGCCGACCGGAACCGAGATCGGCTTGCCGGTGTCCGACACCGGCACGCCGCGGACCAGGCCGTCGGTCGGCTGCATCGAGATGCAGCGAACCAGGTTGTCGCCGAGGTGCTGGGCGACCTCGAGGGTCAGAGTCTTCGCCACCGACGGGAGGGTGATCTCCGCGTGCAGGGCGTTGAACAACTCGGGAATGGCACCCCGCGGGAACTCGACGTCCACGACGGGGCCGATGACCCGGGCGACGCGGCCTGTGCCAGCGCCCGCCCGGCTCGTGCTATCTGCAGTAACTGCTGCGGTCATTTGTCTTCTTCCTAGGTGGGCTCGGGCTCAGTCGCTAGGACTTGCTGCCAGCGCGTTCGCGCCGCCGACGATTTCACTGATTTCCTGCGTGATGTTGGCCTGCCGGATCGAGTTCGCCTGGCGGGTCAGGTTGTTGACCAGATCCGTGGCGTTGTCGGTGGCGGCCTTCATTGCCGTGCGGCGCGCGGCCGACTCCGAGGCCGCGGCCTCGAGCAACGACGAGTAGATGCGGGTGTTGATGTACTTCGGCAGCAACGCCGCCAGCAGCGTGTCCGCATCGGGCTCGAACTCGTACTGGGCCGTGACCTCCGCATCGGAATCGGTGAACGGATCCGGGCCCAGCTCGTAGTTCTCGTCGACGAAGCTCACCTGGATCGGCGCCAGCCGGCGGACCTCCGGGGTCTGCGTCAGCATCGAGACGAATCGCGTGTACACGACGTGCAATTCGTCGACACCGGCCATGGTGCCCGCACCGTCCGGCGTGGCCACCTCACCGTCGGCACCGGCCATGAAGGCCGTCACCAGGTGATTGCACGCGGCCGACGCGTCGGTGTAGTTCGGGCGCTGGGAGAACCCGAGCCACGAACCGTTCACCTCACGCTGCCGGAACGTGTAGTACGTCAGGCCCTTGGCGCCCATCACATACAGCACCGGCTCCTTGCCCTCGCCGCGCAGCGTGGTGACCAGTTCCTCGGCGCGCTTGAGCACGTTCGAGTTGTAGCCGCCGCACATGCCGCGATCGCTGGTGATCACCAGGACCGCGGCGCGGCGCGGATTCGGCCGCTCCACCAGCAGCGGGTGGTTGAGATTCTTGGAGGCGGCGGCCAGTTCGCCGAGCGCCTTCGTGATCTCTTCCGAGTACGGCTTGGCGGCCGCGACCCGGGCCTGCGCCTTGGTGATTCGCGAGGTCGCGATCAGCTCCTGAGCCTTCGTGATCTTCTTGATCGAGCTCACACTGCGAATGCGGGAGCGCAATTCGCGCACGCTTGCCATCAGCTACTCACACTCCCTTCATTCGCTCGGTCTTCGACAGACAACATCCGGTCTACGACCCGATCACTTCTCGACGTGCTTGCGGGTGACCGCCAGCGACTCGACCTCTTCGTGGCCCAGTTCGCCCGCGGCGGCCTCGTTCACGACACGGCTGCCGTCGGAGGCCAGGAAGCCCTGCTTGAACTTCTCGGTCGCGGCCTTGAACTGGTCGGCGGCCTCGCCCTCGACCTTCTTGCCGCCCT
Source organism: Nocardia mexicana NBRC 108244 (assembly GCF_001613165.1). Taxonomy (GTDB): domain Bacteria; phylum Actinomycetota; class Actinomycetes; order Mycobacteriales; family Mycobacteriaceae; genus Nocardia; species Nocardia mexicana. Next base: position 49,028 of record NZ_BDBV01000095.1, on the reverse strand, counting down.
CGATCGCCTTGAACGCGTCGGCGGCGCTGCGGTGCAGATCCTCCAGCAGTTCGTTGTTGAAGCGGCGGACGTCGCCGACCGGCACGGTGTCGAAGAAGCCGCCGTCGACCAGGAAGATCGACACGATCTGGTCCTCGACGGCGACCGGGCTGTACTGGTCCTGCTTGAGTAGCTCGACCCAGCGGGCACCGCGCTCCAGTTGCGCCAGCGACGCGGCGTCCAGGTCGGAGGCGAAGGCGGAGAACGCCTCCAGCTCGCGGTACTGGGCCAGCTCCAGACGCAGCGACCCGGCGACCTGCTTCATACCCTTGGTCTGCGCGGCGCCACCGACACGGGAGACGGAGGTACCGACGTTGATCGCCGGGCGCACACCCTTGTTGAACAGGTCGGACTCGAGGAAGACCTGGCCGTCGGTGATGGAGATGACGTTGGTCGGGATGAACGCCGAGATGTCACCGGCCTTGGTCTCGATGATCGGCAGACCGGTCATCGAGCCCGCGCCCAGCTCGTCGGACAGCTTCGCGCAACGCTCCAGCAGACGGGAGTGCAGGTAGAAGACGTCACCCGGGTAGGCCTCGCGGCCCGGCGGGCGGCGCAGCAGCAGCGAGATGGAGCGGTAGGCCTCGGCCTGCTTGGACAGGTCGTCGAACACGATCAGCACGTGCTTGCCCTGGTACATCCAGTGCTGGCCCAGCGCCGAACCGGTGTAGGGCGCCAGCCACTTGAAGCCGGCGGAGTCCGACGCGGGCGCCGCGACGATGGTGGTGTACTCCATCGCGCCGCGCGCCTCGAGCGCGGCCTTGACGCCGGCGATGGTCGAGCCCTTCTGGCCGATGGCGACGTAGATGCAGCGCATCTGCTTGGTCGGATCGCCCGACTCCCAGTTCGCCTTCTGGTTCAGGATGGCGTCGATGCAGACGGCGGTCTTGCCGGTCTTGCGGTCGCCGATGATCAGCTGGCGCTGGCCGCGGCCGATCGCGGTCAGGGCGTCGATGGCGGTGATGCCGGTGGCCATCGGCTCGCCGACCGGCTGGCGCTCCAGCACGGACGCGGCCTGCAGCTCCAGCGCGCGGCGCTCGTCGGACTCGATCTCGCCCAGGCCGTCGATCGGCGCGCCGAGCGGGTCGATGACGCGGCCGAGGAAGTTGTCGCCGACCGGCACCGAGAGCACGTCACCGGTGCGGCGGACCTGCTGGCCCTCCTCGATGGTGTCGAACTCACCCAGGATGACCGCGCCGATCTCGGTGTCCTCGAGGTTCAGCGCGACGCCCAGCACGCCGCCCGGGAACTCGAGCAGCTCGTTGGCCATCGCCGAGGGCAGGCCGCTGATGTGGGCGATGCCATCGCTGGTGTCGGTGACGACACCGACTTCCTCGATGGAGGTCTCGGGGGTGTAGCTCTGGGTGTAGCTCTCGATCGCGCTACGGATCTCATCGGGGGAGATCGTCAGCTCCGCCATGGTTCTTCCTGCTCTCGCTGTGTGGTCTGGAATGTCGGGGGGTGGCGCGCCGGATTATCCGAGGGACTGGCGCAGCCGCTGCAGTCGGCCGACGGCGCTGCCGTCGATCACGTCGTCACCGACGCGCACGACGACACCGGCCAGCAGGCTCGGGTCGATCTGCACGTGCACGGTGACCGGCTTGTCGTAGATGCGCTGCAGCGAGGCCGCCAGGTGTTCCCGCTGCTGCGGCGTCAGCTCCGAGGCGGCCCGCACGTGCGCCACGATCTGCTTGCGCAGCGACGCCGCCAGATCCGACAGGTGGTCGAAGACGACGCCGACGTCGCCGTGCGAGCGGCTGACCGCCTGCTCGGCCAGCTGGATCGTGATGTCCTCGACCTTGCCGGTCAGCAGGCGCCCGATCAGGCCGCGCTTGTCCGCGGCGGACTTGCCGCGGTCGGCCAGGGCCTGCTCGAGGTCCGGATTGTCCTCGACGATGCGACCGAGCCGGAACAGCTCGTCCTCGACGGCGTCGATCCGCTCGCGATCGGCCGCGGCGCGCAGCAGCGCCTCCCGGCCGAGCAGCACCAGCGTGTCGACCAGGTCCCGGGTGCGGGACCAGTCCTCGGCGACGGCCGTGGTCAGCACGGCCTGGGTGGCCGCGCTGATCTTGCCGCCGAAGACACGTTCGGCCAGTTCGGCGCGCGCCGAACTCGACACCGACTTATCCGCGAGCGCTACACGCAGCGAACGCTGGTCGTCGAGTACGGCGACAACGGCGAACAGTTCGGAGCCCGTCGTGGCGGCGACGGAGTCGCTCCCGGTGAGAGCGGCCGAAAGAGCTTCCCGGGCACGGGAACTCGCCTCGCGGCTCGCTGCGTACATGCTTCCCACTTTCGGTTCGTTACCTTCCGACCCCGATGCCGGCCTTCTCGTCCAGCTCGGCGAGGAACCGGTCGATCGACGCAGCCTGCTTGGCCTCGTCCGACACCGACTGCCCGATGACCTTCTCGGCCAGATCGACGGCGGTGTGGCCCAGTTCCGACCGCAGCTCGGTCACGATCTGCTGGCGCTGAGCGTCCAGCTGCGCATTGCCCGAAGCCACGATGCGGTCGGCCTCGGCCTGTGCGTCCGCGCGCATCTGCGCGAGGATCTGCTGGCCCTGGGTGCGCGCCTCTTCACGGATGCGCGCGGCCTCGAGCCGGGCCTCGGCCAGCTGCTGCTGGTACTGCTCCAGGGTCGCCTGCGCCTCGGCCTGCGCGGCCTCGGCCTTGGCGATGCCGCCCTCGATCTTGTCCGAGCGCTCGTCGAGCACCTTCATCAAACGCGGGATGACGTACTTGTAGAAGACGAACCCGATGATGATGATGCAGACCGCCGACCAGACAATGTCGTACGGCTCCGGGATGAGAGGGTTTTTGTCCTCCGCCGCCTCTTCGGCGAGCAAATGAATCCCGTTCATGGCAATCAGAAGATGAAGCCGGCGACGAGACCGATCAGTGCCAGCGCCTCGGTGAACGCGATGCCCAGGAACATGTTGGTCCGGATGGTGCCCTGCAGCTCGGGCTGGCGGGCGAGGCCCTCGATCGCCTTACCGACGACGATGCCGACGCCGATACCGGGGCCGATGGCGGCCAGACCGTAACCGATCGCGCCGTAGCCCTTGACCTTCTCGGAGGTCTGGGCGAGTTCGGCGGCCACGTAGGAGAGGCTCATGAGATTTCTTTCCCTTTCTGTTGCCCACCCGCCGGGCGACGAGGTGGGGCAGTCTTGTGCGGTTGTGCGGTCAGTGCGAGTCGGCGTGCTGCGCCAGTCCGATGTACACGGCGGTGAGCAGCGCGAAAACGTAGGCCTGCAGGAAGATCACCAGGATCTCGAAGAGCGTGAAGGCGAATCCACCGAGCAGCGCGAACGGGGACAGCCCCTTCATCCAGGCGGCGCCGTCGAACAGGAAGTACTGGGTCGCGCTGAAGAACAGCACCAGCATGATGTGTCCGGCCAGCATATTGGCCATGAGTCGGACGGTCAGCGTGAACGGGCGCAGGATGAAGGTCGAGATGAACTCGATCGGAATCAGCAGTCCGTGCATCGCGATCGGCACATTGGGCACGACGATGCTCGAACGCATGTACTTCCAGAAGCCGTACTTTTTGATGCCCACGTAGTTGAAGGCGACGTACGCGATCGCGGCCAGCACTATCGGCATGCCGATTCGGGCGTTCGAGGAGATGTTCAGGAAGGGGATGATGCCCGAGAAGTTCAGGAACAGCACCGTGAAGAAGATCGTCGCGATGAGCGGGAAGAACTTCCGACCGGATTCCTTACCGAGCACCTCGTCGCAGATCTGCTCCTTGACGAAGACCAGGCCCGACTCCGCGATGTTCTGCAGTCCGCGCGGCACGATCTTGGGGCTGCGGAATGCCAGCAGCATCACCGCGACCAGGACCGCCGTCATCAGGACGCGGATGAGCATCAAACGGTCGAGCTCGAAAGGCGTCCCCTCGAACAGCACAGCTGGAGGGAAGAAATCTGACAGCGACGGCGCGTGAAACTCGGCCGCCAAAGTGGTGACGCTCAGCGTTCTCTCCCGTGTTCGGGCCGCAGGACATGCTTTCGCCTGCGGTTCGATCGGACATTGACGATCTTGTGGTCGACTCAGGTCGGCTCGAGTTCGTCAGCAGCTGCGCGGGTCGGCATACCCGCCATGGCGTCTGTACGTCGGCGACATCGTCGACGGTGCAGAGCCGAACCCCCTCAGGTCCGGCACGGCTGTAAGCATAGCCACCCTGGCTCGATCTTTGTGAACGCCCCTGGTTTGGCTGCCTACGGTAAAGAGTTTACCAAGCTATCTACGACAACGTGTAGGGGGTGGTCTCAAACGTTTGAACGATCTTGGTCCGCGTGGTCGTCCGGCAGGTCGACCACCGGAACCCGTTGTCGCAGAAGACCGTACGTTTCCGCACCCAGAACGATCAGCAGCGCACCCACCACGGTGAGGAACAGCGTGCCGGGGCTGTAGAAGTCGAACCGCTGCAGCACCGCGACCACGACCATCACCACCAGCAACTTGCCCACCCAGCTGCCCAGCATCACCATGCCCTGGATGCCGGAGTCCAATCGCCCGCTGAACAGCACCAGCGCCGCGGTCGTGAGAATGAAGAAACCGCCGATGGCCGCGCCGATCAGCGCGCCCCACAGGCCGGGCAGTCCGGCGAAGATCGACCCCAGGACGGCGGACAACACCACCAGCACGATCAATCCGGCGATGCCGTAGCGCAGCGCCGCGCGCAGCGGGGCGTCGGGATGATACTCGGATGCCGTGCTCACGCGGGCCACTCTACTCGGCGCCGCCCTCGCCCCCGCGCGGTGCCCGGCGGCGTATTCCGACGGCCTCGCGCAGCGACGGCACCGCGGTCAGCACCAGTGCGCAGATCAGCCCGGCCGCGAACAGCAGCACGACCGCCTGACGATTCTCGATCAGCGAGGTTCCGACCGCACCGAAGGCCAGCACGCCCACCCACAGATAAATCGTCAGCACCACCCGGCGCTGCGAATGGCCGATCTGCAGCAGCCGGTGATGCAGGTGCATTTTGTCCGGAGTGGAGAAACTCACGCCCGCCCGCACCCGGCGCACGATCGCCAGCACCAGGTCCAGTACCGGAATGAACATCACGGCCCCGACCAGCAGCAGCGGTGAAAGCAGACCGACGATATCGCGCGGCCCGTATCCGTTGAGCGGAATTCGACCCGAGGCGCCGGTGGAGATGGCCGCCAACATCAGCCCGATCAGCATGGAACCGGAATCGCCCATGAATATGCGGGCGGGTTGGAAATTATGCGGCAGGAATCCCAGGCAGGCGCCGGCGAGCGCGGCCGCGAGCAATGCGGGCGGATAGGTACTGACGTCACCGCCCTGCGCGTAGAGCAGGCCCATGGAAAAGACGAATACCGCCCCGGCGCAGATCAGGCCGAGCCCGGCGGCCAGGCCGTCCATGCCGTCGACGAAATTCATCGCATTGATCATGGTGATGGTGACGACGACCGTCACCAGGCCGCCCTGCAGCGTGTCCAGCACCACCGTGGTCTGGTTGAACGGGTTGTAGATGACGACCCAGCTCAGCCCGATCACCGCCATGACACCCGCGGCGGTGATCTGACCGACGAATTTGGTCAGCGCGTCCAGGCCCCACCGATCGTCGACGATGCCGACCAGCACGATCAGCGTGGCCGCCACCAGCACCGCGGGAATATCCGGCACGAAATCGAATCCCCGTCGCAGCGCGGGCAATTGGTGCGCGAACAGCACCGCGGCGAGGACGCCGATGTACATGCCGACGCCGCCCATCCGCGGGGTCGGCTTGGAGTGCACGTCCCGCTCGCGGGGCACGGCCACCGCGCCGAAGGCGATGGCCAGCACCCGGATGCCGCCGGTGGACAGCAGCGTCACCACCGCCGACACGAGCAGCACCAGGAGCAGCTCGCGCAGCGGAACGACCGCGCTCTGACTGAAACCCATCTAGCAGGCCGTCACCGCGCGGTTTCGGGCGTGAGCTCGTCCGGCGACAGGCCCAGCACCTCGGCCACCTGGACCGCTGTCACCGCGCCCTCGCGCAGGATGCGCGGTGTATCGGCGGTGAGGTCGACGATGGTGGACGGCAGGCCGTGCTCGGCCGTGCCGCCGTCCAGGTACACGCCGACCAGGTCGCCCAACTGCGTGCGGGCCTCGTCGACGGTCGTGGCGGGCGGCTGCCCCGAGACATTGGCACTGGAGACCGCCAGCGGGCCCACCTCGCGCAGCAACTCCAGCGCGACCGGATGCAGCGGCATGCGCAGCATGACCGTGCCGCGGGCGTCGCCGAGATCCCACGCCAGCGAGGGCGCCTGTTGCACAACCAGACTCAGCCCGCCGGGCCAGAACGCCCGGATCAGATCGCGCGCCTGCGACTGCACCGAGAAGACGAGTCCGTCGATGGTGCTCCAGGACCCCACGAGCACCGGCACCGGCATATCCCGCCCGCGCCGCTTGGCGGCGAGCAGGGATTCGACGGCCGCCGAATCGAACGCGTCGGCGGCGAGGCCGTACACCGTATCGGTCGGAATGACGGCCAGCCGCCCGGATTTCAGGGTCGTCCGCGCGGCGGTCAGACCGGCGGCCCGCGAGTCGGGGTCGGAGCAGTCGTAGACGGTACTCACGGCAGGGAGTCTATTGAATGTGTCTCACCGCACGTCCCCCGGCGGGGTACGCACCCGCCCGAACCAGCCCGGCCAGCACGAATACCCTGCCCGCACCCCAGGGGAAAGCGGGGACGGATTTCCGCCAGCGAGGGTCGGGACCTGGCCCGATAGTGGTTGCCATGACCACTTCTTCTGCGTCGACCGCTGTTGCTGTTCTCGAAGGGATGTATCGGGCCGAGGCGGAGTACCTTGCGGCCGGAGGGCCGGGGCGGGCGTCGTTCGCGACGCTGGCGCCCTACTTCGCGCCGGATGTCGCGCTGTATCAGGCCGAGGCGCTGCCGTACGGCGGGATCTGGCGCGGGCATGCGGGCATGGAGCAGTTCTTCCGGGCGATGAGCGGGGTATGGGAGCGCTTCGACATGGTGGAGCAGACGTTCCTGAGCGATGTCAGCCCGCTCGTCGTGCTGACGCGGGTGCATGCCCGCGCGCGGGCGACCGGCCGGGAGCTCGAGTTCCCGATCCTGCAGACCGTCGAGATCACCGACGGGCAGATCAGCGAGGTGCACCCGTTCTACTGGGACACCGCCGCCATCGCCGAGATCTGCCGCCTCGAGGTCGGATAGGCCCGGCAGGAATCGCTCCGCCCCATGGGCGAGAGTGCTCCGAGGGATACGAACCGGGTTGCCGAGGGCCGGCTGGACCCGCGGAGCCGACGGACGGTCCGGTGAATCAGTCGGCGACCACCCGGCGAGCGGCGACGAAGCGTGGCTTACCGGCGAGGTCCGGATGCTCGACCACGGCGATGAATCCGGTGCGTTGGAACAGCGCCGCGACCTGAGAACCGTTGGAGTCGTCGTGTTCGACCGCCGTGACACCGTCGGCGCGGAGCAGGCGGGCGATGGTGCCCACCATCGGGCGGATCACGTCCAGGCCGTCGCCGCCGCCGAACAGTGCGAGGTGCGGATCATGGTCGCGCACTTCGGGATCCAGCTCCGCGGCGACGGGGACGTACGGCGGGTTGGCGACCACGACGTCGACCCGCCCGTCGAGTTCGGACAGGATCCGCGGGTCGGTGACGTCACCGGCGTGCAGGGTGATCGGGGTGTCGCCGTCCGCGGCGCAGCGGTCGGCATTGCGCCGCGCCCAGCTCAGCGCGGCCGGATCGAGTTCGACCGCGTGCACCTCGGCATCGGGGCGGGCGTGCGCGATGGCCAGCGCCAGTGCCCCCGAGCCGGTGCACAGATCGACCACGATCGGCCGATGTTCGTGCCCGGCCGCCTCCAGTTGCGCCAGCGCCCAGGCGAACAGCAGCTCCGTCTCCGGCCGCGGCACGAACACCCCGGGCCCGACCGCCAGGTCGATCTCCCCCATCGCCGCGCTGCCCGTGAGATGTTGCAGCGGAACGCGTTCCGCGCGCCGCGCCACCAGTTCCCGGAACTCCCCCAGCTGTTCGGCCGTCACCATCGGGATCAACGCCAGCCGCGAACGCTCGACACCGAGCACGTGCGCAGCCAGGAATTCGGCATCCACGCGCGGACTGTGCACCCCCGCTGCCCGCAGGGTCTCCGCGGCCTCGAGGATCGCGGGCCGCAACGGAACTCGGCTCACACCGTCCAGAATGCCCGCCCCGTCAGCCATCGACGGTCACTCGGCGGCGAGGCGGGCCGCGCGGTCTGCTTCACCCAGTGCGTCCAAGAGGGCGTCCAGGTCACCACCCAGCACCGAATCCAAATTGTGAGCTTTGAAACCGATGCGATGATCGGTGATCCGGTTCTCCGGGAAGTTATAGGTGCGAATGCGTTCGGACCGATCGACCGTGCGAATCTGGCTGGCTCGCCCGGCGGCCGCCTCCGCGTCGGCCTGCTCCTCCGCCAGTGCCTGCAGCCGCGCCGCGAGCACCTGCATGGCGCGAATCTTGTTCTGCAGCTGCGATCGTTCGTTCTGACACGTCACCACGATGCCGGTGGGCAGGTGGGTGAGGCGCACCGCCGAGTCGGTGGTGTTGACGCCCTGACCGCCCTTGCCGGAGGACCGGTACACGTCCACGCGCAGATCCGATTCGTCGATCTGCACCTGCTCGACCTCGTCCGGCTCGGGGTAGATGAGCACGCCCGCGGCCGAGGTGTGGATGCGTCCCTGCGATTCGGTGACCGGCACCCGCTGCACGCGGTGCACGCCGCCCTCGAACTTCAGCCGCGACCACACTCCGTCGCGGCTGGGCTCGCGGCTCTTGATCGACAGCGTCGCCTCCTTGTAACCGCCCAGATCGGAGACGTTGGCGTCGAGCACCTCGACCTTCCAGCCGTGCCGCTCGGCATAGCGGATGTACATCCGGGCCAGGTCGGAGGCGAACAGCGCCGATTCCTCGCCGCCCTCGCCGGACTTCACCTCGAGCACCACGTCGTCGGCGTCGTGCGGATCGCGCGGCGCGAGCAGATCGGTGAGCGTCTGCTCCAGCTCGGACACCAGCTGCTCCAGGTTGGGCACCTCGGCGGCGAACGACGCATCGTCGGCCGCCAGCTCCTGTGCCGCGGCCAGATCGTCGCGCGCGGACTGCAGCCTGGTGTAGGTCGACATGATCGGAGCGAGCTCGGCGAACCGCTTGCCGACGCGACGGGCCTCTCCCGGGTTGTTGTGCAGCGCCGGATCGGACAGCTGCATCTCCAGCCCGGCATGCTCGGCCAGGATGTCGTCGATCGCGGACGGGGCCGTCTTATCGGCCATCGCGTGTGCTCCTATGACGATGGGGAGATCCCGGCCGAAAGCATGCCGGGAATACAAAGGGACGCTCAACGCCGGGAACGTGAAGCGGGCGCTCAAACACGTCGACGCCCGACCTGCTGGGCAGGACGGGCGTCGGCGGGACAGTTACTTGGCGTCTTCGGCCTTCTTGGCGCGCTTGCCGTAGCGGGCCTCGAAGCGGGCGACGCGGCCGCCGGTGTCCAGGATCTTCTGCTTGCCCGTGTAGAACGGGTGGCACTGGGAGCAGACCTCGACGTTGATGTGGCCCGACTCCTTGGTGCTGCGAGTCTGGAACGTGTTGCCACAACCGCAGACGACGGTCGTGTCCACGTACGTGGGGTGGATTCCTGCCTTCATGGGTGTCCTTTCGATGTGGTCGCCGGGTCGCCGTCGAAGCTCGAGGGCGTGAACCGGAACCGACTAGGCGGGATGGTCTGCCTTCTACCAGCAGACGCACCAGCGATCCAGTATGCCAGAACCGCTGACACGCTCCCAAAACGCACCCCGGGTCGGGTTTGTTCCCCCCTTGCCCCCAACTCCTTCCCCCCTGAAATTTCGGGCACGCATCTTTGCAGCTCTCGAGCCAGGCTGAAGTCGAGTAGTCGACTACGCAGGAACACGAACACCGTTGTTCATAGAGTATCGCCAGGTGAGAACCGTGCGATCACATGAGAGGACAGCAGTGAATCTCCACGCCGCTCGGGGGGCGACGAGGTCCAGGTCCCTGACATCCGGGAGGGACCCGACGCGCTCGAGGCGCCGCGCGCTGCCGGGGGGTAGGCACGCGGCCCGCATGTCGGCCGGTGCCGTACTGGCCGCGCTGGCATTGACGGCCGGGATCGGCTGGTGGCTGGCACCCGGTGAGCAACCGGACCCGTCCGCCGCCCCGCAACCCGGCACACCCGAACTCGAATACACCGCCCACACCGTTCCCACGGGCGGCATCACCTCGGCCACCGCGATGATCCTGGCGATGTTGATCATCGGTGCGGCCGTTATCGGGCTGCTGTTCTTCGGCCCGAAAACACAGCGGCGGCCCCGCCGAAGCGAGGCCGCCGTGAGGTCCCGGCCGAAAGCATGCCGGAATGCAATATCAGGACTCCTATTCCTCCAGCTGGCCCGGGGCGGTCTTGGAGACCGTCATCAGGAACTCGAGGTTGTTCTTGGTCTTCTTCAGCCGGTCGATCAGCAGATCGATGGCCTGATGCGAATCCAGTCCGGACAGCACCCGGCGCAGCTTGTGCAGGACCGCGGCCTCGTCCGGGTTCATCAGTAGATCGTCGCGGCGGGTACCGGACGGATTGACGTCCACCGCCGGGAACACGCGCCGCTCCGCGATCTTGCGGTCCAGCTTCAGCTCGGCATTACCGGTGCCCTTGAACTCCTCGAAGATCACCGTGTCACCGGTCGAACCGGTCTCCACCATGGCGGTGGCGATGATCGTCAGCGAGCCGCCGTTCTCGATATTGCGCGCCGCGCCGAGGAACCGCTTGGGCGGATACAGCGCGGTCGAGTCGATACCACCGGAGAGGATGCGGCCCGACGCCGGCGACGAGTTGTTGTAGGCGCGGCCCAGTCGGGTGATCGAGTCGAGCAGCACGACCACGTCCTGCCCCATCTCCACCAGCCGCTTGGCCCGCTCGATCGCGAGCTCGGCGACGGAGGTGTGATCGCCCGGCGGACGGTCGAAGGTGGAGGCGATCACCTCGCCGCGCACGGTGCGCTGCATATCGGTGACCTCTTCCGGACGCTCGTCGACCAGCACCACCATGAGGTAGACCTCGGGGTTGTTGACCGCGATCGCGTTCGCGATGTCCTGCATGATCGTGGTCTTACCCGCCTTCGGCGGCGACACGATCAGCGCGCGCTGGCCCTTGCCGATCGGCATGATCAGGTCGATCACGCGCGTGGTCAGCTTGTTCGGCTGGGTTTCCAGCCGCAGCCGCTGATTCGGGTACAGCGGGGTCAGCTTGTTGAAGTCCGGGCGGCGCTTGGCGCTGTCGATATCGGCGCCGTTGACGGTGTCCAGTCGCACCAGCGGATCGAACTTCTGCCGCTGATTGCTCGAATCGCCGTCGCGGGGCGCACGCACCGCACCGGTGATGGCGTCGCCGCGGCGCAGGCCGTTCTTACGGACCAGGTTCATCGAGACGTACACGTCGTTCGGCCCGGCCAGGTAGCCCGAGGTGCGCACGAACGCGTAGTTGTCGAGCACGTCCAGGATGCCGGCCACCGGCTGCAGGACGTCGTCCTCGCGGATCTCGACATCGCGGCTCTCGCCACCGCCGCCGCCCTCGCGGTCGCGGCCGCGACGGCGCTCGCGGAAGCGGCGACCCCGCCGCCCGCGGCCCGACTCCTCGTCGTCACCGCCGCGGTTGTCACTGCGGTTGCCGTTCTGGTTGTTCTGGTTCTGGCCGCCCTGATTGCGGTCGCGGCGGCGGTCGCCGGCCTCCTGCTCCGGCTTCGCCTCGCCCTCGGACTTCGCGTCGGCACCCTTGCCCTCGGAAACCTTGGCTTCCGACTTGGCGTCGCCACCCTTGCCCTCGGCCTTCGCCTCGCCCTCGGCATTCGCTGCGCCGGAACGCTGTTCGCGCCCGCGGCGCTGCCGGCCCCGGCCCCGCTGGCCGCCCTCGCGGCCGCTGTCGTCGCCCGAATCCGATGCGGCGTTCTGCGATTCGGCGGGCTTGTCCGCGCCGACGCCGTCCAGCGTCTGCTGCTCCGCGCGCGCCGATCCCGACTTACCGCCGGATTCGGTCTTGGCGCCGGACTCGGCCTTGTTCCCCGATTCGGTCTTGGTGGCCTCGGCCTTGGTCGAGCCGGACTCCCCACCGGCCTTCGGCGCCTCGGCGGCCGCGGTCTTCGCCTCGTCCCGGGCGTCCGCGGTCTTGGTCTCACGCGTCGGCTTTCCCGACCCGGAGGCCTGATTTTCCTTGATGGCGGCGATCAGATCGCCTTTACGCATCCCGGATGTCCCTCGGATACCGAGTTCTCCGGCAAGCGCGCGCAACTGCGGCAACAACATTCCAGTCAGCCCCGATCGTGCGACGTCGGTTTGTTCGCTCATCTTCGAAATCTGTCCGGAGTCACTTTCGCGGCCCGAGGTGCGCGCATCGGTATCCACCCCGGGGGTCGCGAGCAGGTCCGTATCTGTCACGGAGATCCTTTCCTTCCCTCGATTGCCGTGTGCTTATTCGAGGGTTCCGTACCGAAGTCCGGTCATTGCGCCGAACTCGGATGCCGTATCGCCTGCCCCGCCGGACCGGCGGCCATCAACCACCTGGTCACAGCCACCGGTTCACAAAGGTGGGAGTGATCATTCCAGTTGCTATCCCCGACGTCCGAGACCCGGGTTCCGAGCCTGAGCAAGGAGCCTGCTGGAGCGATTGCCCTGATGAAGCACCGGCGACTGACGCGCACGATGTACGGACTCGCTCAGGATAGCTCCCACTGTTCAGCTCAGCAAGGCAGGCACGCCGTCAAACCACCCGCACGCCGTCGGAGATGGCGGGATGCACCACGCGCAGGCCGTCGGCGGCGGCCTGTTGACGCAGCTCAGCAGGGAATTCTCCGGTGTGCAGAGCCAGCACCGTCGGCCCGGCGCCCGATACGGTGGCGGCGATTCCGGCGTCCCGCAGCCGGGTGATCCACGCCGTCGTCAGCGGCAGCGCAGACGACCGGTAGCCCTGATGCAGACGGTCCGCCGTGGCCGGTAGCAGCAGGTCAGGACGCTGCGTCAAGGCCACTACCGCCAGGGCGGCACGGCTCGCGTTGAACGCCGCATCACCGTGCGGAACCAGTTCCGGCAGCAGGCCGCGGGTGTGCGCGGTCGAGGACCGCTCCTCGGGAACCAGCACCGTCGCCCGCAGGGCGGCATGCGGATCCAGCCGCACCGCGCGGTAAAGGCGCTGGTGGTGGTCGGATTTTCCGTTCACGCCGGTGTCTACCGGGCTACCGGTTTCGGTCCACGACACCACGATGCCGCCCAGTACGCTGGCGGCCGCGTTGTCCGGATGACCCTCGAATTCCGAAGCGAGCTGCACCAATTCGGCATCGTCACCGGCCAGCTCGGGATCGAACTCGCGGGCCAGGCCGCGACCCGCGGCCAATCCACCCACCACTGCCGACGCGGAGGACCCCAACCCCCGCGAATGTGGAATCACGTTGCGGCACAACACATCCAGGCCGTCGGCCCAGACTCCCGCCGATTCCAACCCCCTTTCGATCGCTCGCACCACGAGATGTGAAGGGCCCCAAGGTACGTCGTCGGCACCCTCGCCCTCCACCCGGATCGTAAGCCCGGAGTCGGTCGTGCGCACGACGATCTCGTCATAAAGCCCCAGGGCGATTCCGAGCGAATCGAAACCCGGGCCCAGATTTGCGCTCGACGCGGGCACCCGCGCCGTCACCGAAATATCGGCGGGCAGGGTCCTTGCCATCACCTGGCCTTCGCGCGAACTCAACTCAGGCCAGCTCGAGCTCGTGGGCCACCGCGACCGGATCGACCTGGATCGCCTGAACTTCCGGCATCCCCGACAGTGCGGTGTCGGGATCCTTGAGACCGTTGCCGGTCACGGTGCAGACCACGGTCAGACCGGCGTCCAGCCAGCCCTCCGCGCGAGCGGCCAGCAGCCCGGCCACGCTCGCGGCCGAGGCGGGCTCCACGAAGACGCCCTCGGTGCTCGCGATCAGCCGGTACGCGGCGAGGATCTCCTCGTCGGTGGCGGCCCGGAAGGCGCCGCCGGATTCCTGCTGCGCGGCCACCGCGCTGTTCCACGAGGCCGGCGCGCCGATCCGGATGGCGGTCGCGATGGTCTCGGGATCCTTCACGGGCGAGCCGCTGACCAGCGGCGCCGCCCCGGCGGCCTGCACGCCCAGCATGCGCGGGCGGATCGCGGTGACGCCGTCGGCGTGGTATTCGCTGTAGCCCTTCCAGTACGCGGTGATGTTCCCCGCGTTGCCGACCGGCAGCGCGTGCACGTCGGGGGCCCGGCCGAGGGCGTCGCAGATCTCGAACGCCGCGGTCTTCTGTCCCTCGATGCGGGCCGGATTGACCGAGTTCACCAGGCCGACCTCCGGGAATTCCGCGGTCACCTTGCGCGCCAGCTCCAGGCAATCGTCGAAATTGCCCTGCACCTGAATAATCTTGGCGCCCAGCATGACCGCCTGGGCCAGCTTGCCCATCGCGATCTTGCCCTGCGGGATGAGCACCGCGCAGTGCATGCCCGCGCGGGTGGCGTAGGCGGCGGCCGAGGCCGAGGTGTTGCCGGTGGAGGCGCACAGCACGGCCTTCTGGCCGCGGGCCTTGGCGTCGGTCATCGCCATGGTCATGCCGCGGTCCTTGAAGGAACCGGTCGGGTTGAGACCCTCGACCTTGAGATAGACCTCACAGCCGGTCAGCTCCGACAGGTGATGCGCGGGCACCAGCGGGGTGCCGCCCTCGAACAGCGTCACCGGCTCCCAGTCGGCGCCGACCGCGAGCCGGTCGCGATAGGCGGCGATCAATCCGGGCCAGGGAGTGTGCACAGCCGCCGGCTGCACTCCTGTACTCATTCTTCGGTGCCTTCCAATCTCAAGACGCTGGTCACGGACGTGACGGACTCCAACTCGGCGAGCGCTGCCACCGTATCGGCCAGCGCCGACTCCTCCGCGTGGTGGGTGACCACGACGAGTCGGGCGCCCTCGTCGTGTCCCTCCTGGCGGACCGTCGAGATGCTGACACCGTGCTCGGCGAACTCGCCGGCCACCGCTTGCAGCACCCCGGTGCGGTCGGCAACCTTCAGGTTCACGTGGTAGCGGGTGGGGGTGTCCCCGATCGGCGCGATCGGTAGCTCAGCATAAACCGATTCGCCCGGTGCGCGACCACCGTAGAACTTGTTGCGGGCCGCCATCACCAGGTCGCCCATGACCGCGGAGGCGGTCGGCGCGCCACCGGCGCCCTGGCCGTAGAACATCAGTCGGCCCGCGTTCTCGGCCTCCACGACCACGGCATTGAAGGCGCCGTCGACCGCCGAGAGGGGATGCTTGCGCGGGATCAGGGCCGGGTACACCCGGACCGACACCCGTTCCTTGCCGCCCTTGTCGGGGGACGGGTCGCCGGAGATCCGCTCGCAGATTGCCAGCAGCTTGACGGTGCAACCGACCGCATCGGCGGTCTCGAGATCCTCGCCGGTGATCCGGGAGATGCCCTCGCGATAGACGTCGGCGGCGGTGACGCGGGTGTGGAAGGCCAGCGAGGCCAGGATCGCGGCCTTCGCGGCGGCGTCGTAGCCCTCCACGTCGGCGGTCGGATCGGCCTCGGCGTAGCCCAGGCGGGTGGCCTCCTTCAGCGTGAGGTCGTAGTCCGCACCGGTCTCGTCCATCGCCGACAGGATGAAATTCGTTGTGCCGTTGACGATTCCGATGATCCGATTGACCCGGTCGCCGGACAGGGACTGGATCAGCGGGCGCACCACCGGGATCGCTCCGGCGACCGCGGCCTCGAAGTACAGGTCGGCGCGGCTGCGCTCGGCGGCCGCGGCGAGTTCCCCGGTGTAGTCGGCCAGCAGCGCCTTGTTCGCGGTGATCACGGACTTACCGGCGTTGAGCGCGGCGAGAATGAGCTTGCGGGCCGGATCGATGCCGCCCATCACCTCGACCACGAGGTCGACGTCGTCGCGAGCGACCAGGGCCTCGGCGTCGGTGGTCAGCAGTTCCTCCGGAATGCCGCGGTCGACGCCGACGCGGCGCACGGACACCCCGCGCAGCACGACCGGCGCACCCGCCCGTTCGCGCAGGTCGTCGGCGTGATCACGCAGAATCCGGACCACCTCGGTACCGACGTTGCCCATGCCGAGCACCGCGACGCCGATCGGATGGTCGGGTCCGAAACCTCCGGCCCGCGCCTGCCCCAGAACCTCGGTCATGCTTCCACCTCCAAGCTCAACAAGTCGCCTACCGTCTCCCGACGCAGAATCAGCCGCGCCTGCCCGTCGCGCACGGCCACCACGGCCGGGCGCGTGAGCATGTTGTAGCGGCTGGACATCGAGTAGCAGTAGGCGCCCGTGGCCGCCACCGCCACCAGATCGCCCGGACCCACGTCCGCGGGGATCCAGGTGTCGCGGATGACGATATCGCCACTCTCGCAATGCTTTCCGACCACGCGCGCGACGACCGGCGCCGCGTCGGTGGACCGCGAAACCAACCGGCAGTCGTAGTCCGCCTGATACAGCGCGGGCCGGATGTTGTCGCTCATGCCGCCGTCGACGCTGACGTAGCGGCGCTGCGCGCCGGCGTCGAGCGTGACGTCCTTGGTGGTACCGACCTCGTACAGCGTCACCGTGCCCGGACCGGCGATGGCCCGGCCGGGCTCGACCGCGATCTCCGGTGTGGCCAGCCCGATCTGGGCGGCCTCGCTCGCCACCAGATCGCGGACCTTGGCGGCGAAGTCGTCCAGCGGCGGCGGATCGTCGCTGGGCAGGTACGAAATGCCAAGCCCGCCACCGAGATCCAGCGTGTGGATCTGCTCGGTGCGCTCGACGCCGAACTTGTCGATGGCGTCGCGCAGCAGCCGCAGCATGCGCCGGGCGGAGATCTCGAAGCCGTCGATCTCGAAGATCTGCGAGCCGATGTGGCTGTGCAGGCCGACCAGTCGCAGGTTCTGCGCCTCGAACACCCGCGTCAGCGCCTCCATGGCGTCGCCGCCCGCGATCGAGAAGCCGAATTTCTGATCCTCGTGCGCGGTCGAAATGTATTCGTGCGTATGGGCTTCCACGCCGACGGTGACGCGCACCAGCACGTCCTGGACGACGCCCGCGCGACCGGCCACCGCCTCCAGCCGATCGATCTCGATCAGCGAGTCGACGACGACGTGGCCGACCCCGGCGGCGACCGCCTCTTCCAGCTCGGGGACGGATTTATTGTTGCCGTGCAACGCGATTCGCCGAGCCGGGAAACCGGCGTGCAGCGCCACGGCCAGCTCGCCGCCGGAGCAGACATCCAGGTACAGGCCCTCGTCGCGCACCCAGCGCGCGACCTCACCGCACAGGAATGCCTTGGAGGCGTAGTGCACTCGCGCATTGTCACCGAAGGCGCGCAGCATGTCGCGGCACCGGGACCGGAAGTCGTCCTCGTCCACCACGAACAGCGGCGTGCCGTACTGCTGTGCCAGCTCGGTGACCGGCACACCGGCCAGCCGCACCACCCCGTCGGCGTCGCGAGATGCGTTGCGCGGCCACACGTTCGCGGGCAGCTCGATCAGCTCCGACGGGTGCGCGGGGCGCTCGGGCAGATTGGGGGCGTGCGGGATTTCGGCGTGCCGGGGCCCGGCGGGGTGTGCGCTCACGATGGTTCCTTTCCAGCCGGGGTGTTCACATGCGCTCCGGTGCCGAGACACCCAGCAGGGCAAGGCCGTTGGCCAGGACCTGCCGAGTGGCCCGGACCAGTTCCAGGCGGGCGGCGTTGAGCGGCGTCACCGGGTCGTCGCCCTTGGGCAGCACGCGCATGTCGTCGTCGGACTGGAAGGGGTGGTACACGCCCGCCAGCTCGTCCAGGTAGCGCACGACCCGGTGCGGTTCACGCATCTCGGCCGCCGTCGCCACCACCCGCGGATACTCGCCGAGGGTCCGGATGAGATCGCCCTCCCGGTCGGAGGTCATGAGGCCGAGATCCGGTGTCACCGAATCGAATCCGAACGCGGCCGAGTTCTCGATGATGCGGCAGGTGCGCGCGTGCGCGTACTGCACGTAGTAGACCGGGTTCTCGCTGCCCTGGGTCGTCCACAGGTCGAGGTCGATATCGATGGTGGAGTTCACCGACGACCGCACCAGCGAGTACCGCGCGGCGTCGACGCCGATCGCGTCGACCAGGTCGTCCAGCGTGATCACCGTACCGGCACGCTTCGACATCCGTACGGCCACACCGTCTTTCACCAGATTCACCATCTGGCCGATGAGCACCTCGACGGTGTCGGGATCGTTGCCGGAGGTGGCGGCGATCGCCTTCAACCGGCCGATGTAGCCGTGGTGGTCGGCGCCGAGCATGTAGATGCACAGGTCGAAGCCGCGATCGCGCTTGTTCTGGTAGTAGGCGATGTCACCGCCGACGTAGGCCGCCTTGCCGTCGCTCTTGATGACGACGCGATCCTTGTCGTCGCCGTACTCGGAGCTGGCGATCCACCAGGCACCGTCCTTCTCGTACAGGTCGCCGGAGGCCTTCAGGGCATCGACCGCCCGCTCCACCGCGCCCGACTCGAACAGCGAGCTCTCGTTGAAGTAGACGTCGAAATCGGTGCCGAAGTCGTGCAGCGTCTGCTTGATGTGCGCGAACATCAGCTCGACACCCTCGCGCCGGAACAGCTCGTGCCGTTCGGCTTCCGGCAGTTCGGCCGCGCCCGGGTTCTCGGCGACGATCCGGGCGGCGATCTCGCCGATGTAGGCGCCCGCATAGCCGTCATCGGGTGTGGGCGCGCCCGTGGCCGCGGCGACCAGCGAATTCGCGAACCGGTCGATCTGCGCGCCGTGGTCGTTGAAGTAGTACTCGCGCGTGACGTCGCCGCCCTGCGCGGCCAGGATGCGGCCCAGGGCGTCGCCGACCGCGGCCCAGCGGGTGCCGCCCAGGTGGACCGGCCCGGTCGGGTTGGCGGACACGAACTCCAGGTTGATCTTCCGGCCGGACAGCGCGGCGGCCGTGCCGTAGTTCTCGCCCGCGGCCAGCACCTGTTCGACGATCGCGCCCTGTGCGGCGGCGGCCAGCCGGATGTTCAGGAAGCCCGGGCCCGCGACCTCGGCGGAGTCGATCCCCTCGGCCGCCGACAGCGCCTCGGCGAGCAGCCCGGCCAATTCCCGCGGGTTCAATCCCGCCTTCTTGGCCACCTGCATGGCCACATTCGTGGCATAGTCACCGTGTTCCGGGTTGCGGGGACGCTCCACCTTGACCTCGTCGGGCAGGACCGCAGGGTCCGATCCACGTTCGACGAGCACCTTCGCCGCGGTAGCACGAAGGAGGTCTGCAAGGTCAGCTGGAGTCACGAGTCTCTATCCTATGGTCCGAGCAGGTGGGCGACGTCAGCGGGCACCTGCCGGGCGGGCGCCCGGGCGCGCGGGACCGGCAAGGCCGGGGTGCCGCACCGGGGAACGTCGGATAAATCGAAGAGAGCACAGCAGGATGCCGAACACCAGCGCGAAATCGGCCAAGGCCATTCGGGCCGCCGCGAAGTACTCGCCCGCAGGCAAGTCCGCAGGCGGCAAACGGCCCAAACGACAGATTCCGTGGCTGGCCATCGGCGCCGCCGCCGTCATCATCGCGCTGATCGGGGCGCTGGCGGTCTACCTGGTGCCCAAGTATCAGGAGAAGGCCGAGGCGGAGAAGTTCACCCCCACCGCCGACAAGAAGGATCCGTCCACCGAGATCTCCGGCGTGACCAAGAAGGACTATCCGGCGGGCCTGCACGTGCGGCCCGGGCAGCGGGTGGCCTACGACCAGAGCCCGCCGATGGGCGGCCCGCACGACGCCTCGTGGGCGAACTGCACCGGCGTGGTCTACCCCAAGCCCATCCGCACCGAGAACGCGGTGCACTCGCTCGAGCACGGCGCGGTGTGGATCGCCTACGACCCGGACCGGATCGACGGCGCCGCGGCCGACACGCTGAAACGGAAGGTGCAGGGGCAGCCCGCCATGCTGATGTCGCCCTATCCGGGCCTCGATTCGCCGATCGCCTTGCAGGCGTGGGGCCATCAGCTGAAGCTCGACAGCGCCGACGACAAGCGCATCGGCCAGTTCATCGCCGCGCTGCGGCTCAACCAGTACAGCTATCCCGAGGTCGGCGCCGACTGCGCGAACCCGACGTTCGACACCGACAACCCGCCGCCGTTCGACGCCACGCCCCCGGGCCCCGACGCGGTGCCGATCGACGGTAGGGGCCTCACGCCCGACCTCAGCGAAACGACCGGCGGCCTGCCCGGCGGGATCCCCGGGCTGCCCGGCATGCCGGGTGTTCCGGGCGGGCTGCCGGGCCAGGCGCTGCCAGGCGGGGCGATGCCCGGTGCGGCGCTGCCAGGCGGGGTGATGCCGGGTGACGCCCTGCCAGGTCAGCAGCCGGGCGGCGCCGCAGGGCGGCCGGGGCAGTGACCGAGGCCGAGAATGGCGTGGGCGGGGGTACCGAAAGCCCGCCGCAGCGACGTCGCCCGGCCCTGCTGGCACTGGTGGCGATCGTTCTTGTGCTGGTCGGCTGCGCGATAGGTGTAGCCGCGCGAATTCCATTGCAGGACAAGACCGATGCCGCCCCGAATGCCGTCGACACCGGATTCTGTCAGGACATGTCCGTGCACCACACCCAGGCGGTGCAGATGGCCGGGCTGGAGCTGTCCGGCGGCAGCGACGCCGACGTGCGGCGGCTGGCCTACGACATCCTCACCACGCAGCAGAACCAGGCCGGGCGGATGCAGGGCTGGCTGCAGCTGTGGGGGAAGCCGACGGTGAGCCCGGACGGCTACATGGGCTGGATGGAGTCGACCGGCGGGCACGACCACGGCGGGCAGCACGCGGGCCCGATGCCGTCGATGCCGGGCATGGCGAGCCCGGAGGAGATGGAGCAGCTGCGCCGCTCGACCGGCCCCGCGCTCGACACGCTGTTTCTGCAGCTCATGCTGCGGCACCATCAGGGCGGCATCCCGATGACGGACTACGCCGCAACCCGCGCCGACACCGACGCGGTGCGTTCACTGGCCACCGGCATGGGCGCCACCCAGCAGGGTGAGATACAGCTCATGACCCGGATGCTGGCCGCTCGCGGCGCCACTCCCCTCCCCCTCGGCTGACACCCCGGTCACCCCACTTTTTGGCGCACGCGGCCGGATGCGATACGCTTTCCCAGCCCGATCGGACAACGTAACCGAGAGGGTCCACCCCGCCCTCGTAGCTCAGGGGATAGAGCGTCTGCCTCCGGAGCAGAAGGCCGCAGGTTCGATTCCTGCCGAGGGCACAGTCACCGAAGCCCCTGACCAGCGAATGCTGATCGGGGGCTTACTCGTTCTCGCCCCGGTTAGCAGCTCGGCGCGGTGGGGCCCGATCCTGTTGCGTCGAGGGCGCGTTCGGCGATGGCGCGGACGAGTGGGACGAGTTCGGGCGGGTCGAGCAGGGTGTAGGGCATCGGCAGCAGCACGATGTTGAAGGCGACGTAGCGCGGGGCGTCGGGGTAGGTGGTGAGGATGCACGCTTGCTCGTCGGCCGGTTCGAGCATTCCCTGCCGAGCACCCACATGCCTGCGGGCGACGTCGATCGGTTCGTGAAGCAGCAGCCGGGCCTGCACGGTTCCGGTGCGGCGCAGCGAGCGGGTCAGCCAGCTCGCACCGTCCATCCCGTCGGGGAGTTCCCGCTCCGGGACGCGCACGCCGGTGCGGTGGATCGCGCTGATGCGGTCGAGCCGAAAGGTTCGCCAGTCGGAGCGGTCGTCGTCGAAGGCGATCAGATACCAGCGGCTGCCCGCGGCCACCAGCCGGTGCGGTTCGGCGAACCGCCTGGTGATCTCGCCACCAGGCTTGATGTGGGTGAAGCGCACCTTCTCGTGGGCACGGCACGCGGCCGCCAGGCCCGCCAGGATTTCGGGATCCACCTCAGCCCCGCCGCCGGTCGGGAGCACGTCGGCCTGCGACAGGTCCGAGACGCGCCGCCGGAGCCGGCCCGGCAGCACCTGTTCGAGTTTCGCCAGCGCCCGCAGCGAAGCGTCCTCGATACCGGTGACGGCCGACATCGCGCCGGTGCGCAAGCCGACCGCGATCGCGACGGCTTCCTCGTCGTCGAGGACCAGCGGTGGCAGCGCCGCGCCCGCGACCAGGCGATATCCGCCGATATTGCCCTGGGTGGCGTGCACCGGATACCCCAGTTCGCGGAGCCGTTCGATATCACGGCGGATGGTTCGGGCAGTGACCCGCAGACGTTCTGCGAGTTCGACGCCGGTCCACTCCCGCGGGGACTGCAGCAAAGACAGCAGATGCAACAAGCGGCCGGATGGATCGCGCATACGCCCATTCTGTCGCCCCAATAGGTCTTTGGGTGACCTATTGACCCCTTAGCGTCGATGAGACACGCAAGGAAGGGGTCATCGTGAAGGTTGCACTGCTGGGCACCAGCATCGCGCAGGCGCACGCCGCGGGTTTCCGGACACATCCGGAGGTCGAGGTGATCGTCTACGGTCATACGGCCGAGAAGGCCGAGCAGATGGGGAACCGATTCGGCTATCCGTTCACCGCGGACCTCGATTCGGTATTCGCCGATCCAGATATCGATCTCATCGATATCTGCCTGCCCACCCGCATGCACGCCGACCTCGTGCTGCGTGCCCTCGACGCCGGGAAGCACGTGCTGACGGAACTGCCGCTCGCGCCGAATATGACGGACGCTCGTGCGGTCGCCGAGGCCGCGGCGAACACCGACAGGCAGGTGTTCGTGGATATGTTCAATCGTTTCGTGCCGCAGAGCCGTCTGCTGGTCGACACCGTGCGCGGCGGTTCCCACGGCCGGCTGCGCCAACTGTCGGTCGAGATGAACACCGCCCTGCTGTGGCCGGGCGCGAGCATCGGCCTGCGGCAGATTCCGCTGGATTCGATGCTCGGCGATATCGACACGATCGTGCGTGCGCTAGGCGTGCCCGACGGGGTCTCGGTAGCCACGACGGAAAAGGACGCGGAGTCCGCTGCGGTGGACGTTCATCTCGACTACCCGGGCGCGCTGGTGCGTTGCTCCACGTCCTCCATGCTGCCGATGAGCTACGGCGCCCAGGGCGGTTACCGCGCCGTCTTCGACGACGGCACCCTGGAATGCGCCTTCACCATGGGCTTCGACGGCAAGCCCGCTTCCGTCGTCAGCGCCTACACCGCCGGGGGCGCGCAGCGGCTCGACATTCCGGCCGCCGACCAGTATTCGGCGATGATCGACCACGTCCTGGACTGCCTGAACGGCGAGGCCGCCAACATGATCGGGCCGCAGACCGTGCTCGACAGCCTCGATGTGACGCTGCGGATCGATAGGGCCGTGAACGGCTGATCCCCGCGCGTGCCGCACATCCAGGGCACAATGCGAAGTCGCGAAGTAACCGTCAGCCCGTCTGCGATTCATCCATCGATGAGGAGACCTCGATGCCCGCTGCTCGCACCTGTCGCGTGCTCGCCGCCGCCTTGGCCACGGGAGCTGCCCTGCTGCTCGCCGCGCCCGCGGCCCAGGCGGCACCCGCCTACGGAAAGTATGTCGCCCTGGGGGATTCCGCGGCGGCCGTGGGCACGGTGGATCGTCTGAAGCCCGGCAGCTCCCCGGGGTGCCTGCGGGCCGCGGACAACTACCCTTCGGTGCTGGCACGCACGCTGGGCGTCGCGAACTTCACCGATGTCAGCTGTGCGGGTGCACAGACCCAGCACATGACCGTGCCGCAGACGCCCCGGGTCGGGCCGCCGAATCCGGCGCAGTTCGAGGCGCTCACCGCCGACACCGATCTGGTCACGATCACCATCGGGGCCAACGACGTCGGCGCCACGAATATCAACACCCTCACCGCGGAGCAACTCGACACCGTGCGCGGCAACGTCGGCGCGGTGCTCGACGGGATCCACGCGCGCGCACCGCATGCCACCGTCGTCGTCACCACCTACCTGCGCTACCTGCCGGTCGGTGGTGGTTGCTACGGCCTCACCGATCAGGGTGGCATGCAACGGGTCACCGATACCCTGCGCGCGGTGGCGGCGACACACGACGCGCGCTTCGCCGACAACTTCGCGCTCACCGGGCACGGCATGTGCGAGCCGCCCGGCGCCAACTGGGTCGAGGGCCCGATTCCCTTCACACCCTCGGTTCCCTTGCACGCCAATGCGACCGGGCAGGCACACATCGCCTCGGTGGTCGCCGCCACGCTCGCCGATTGATCCGGGGAACGATGCGCACGGGGCCGGATAACCGTCCCCCGACCGGACGACGCCCAGCGAAGCGTCAGGCCGACTTGCTGCCCGCGAGTATGCGCTCCGCAAGGCCGTCCACCGCGCGCACGGCGATATCCGGGGCGAAGCGTGTCGCCAGCTCGATCATGGTGCCCGGATCCATGAATCGCGACGCCAGCCGGGCACCGGCGGGCGACAGACGCGACGCCAGGTAGACGACGCGGGCCTCGATCGGCGTCGGCGCGATCGCCGGATTGCGGGCGGCGATCCGAACGATATTGCGGCCCACCGTTTCCGGGCTGCGCGCGATCACCTTGGCCGCGAGCACGGAGATGTTCTTCCCCCGTTCGAGCATCTCCCTGTTGTCGCCGACCAGCCGCGCCGACGGATAGAACCCGGTATCGATGAAGGCCGGAAGAACAGCTGTCACACCCACTTCGGTCCCGGCGAACTCCAGACGCAGGCACTCGGTGAGCATCTGTGCCGCCGCCTTGCTGGTGCAATACGGGGTCGACAGCGGAATCGGGGTGATGGCGGCGGGCGAGGTCACATTCAGGATGCGGCCGCCCCGGCCGGACTCGATCATCCGCCGCCCGAACAGGCGGCTGCCGTGGTAGACGCCCCAGAAGTTGACCCCCATGATCTGCTTCCAGTCCTCGGCAGTGTGGTTCAGAAAGGGCCCGGCCGTGGTGAATCCGGCGTTGTTGACCAGAACGTGCGGCGCGCCGTGTGCGCCGTCCACCTCGTCGGCGAAGGACTCCATCGCGGCCCGATCCGCCACGTCGACCGCGTACGCGTGCGCCTGGCCACCGGCGGCCGCGATCAGGTCGACGGTCGAATTCGCGGCGTCGGTATTGATATCGCCGACGATGAGACGGGCGCCCCGCGCCGCGAATCGCCTCGCCGCGGCGCGGCCGATGCCGCTGCCCGCTCCGGTCACGATGACGAGCTTGCCGTCGAAGTTGGCCATGACCGCGCCCTTCACCCTCTTGTGGACTGTCCCAGACACTGTACGCTGGATGCACAGTGCCGACAAGGTTGCGGCCCACCGCCCGTGGCGGAGTCACCGATGGCGGCGTACCGAATTCCGAAGGGAGACAGCCGATGAAGGACTTTCATCCCGGAGTCGCAGTGGTCACGGGCGCGGGCAGCGGAATAGGGCGCGGCACTGCGAAAGCGCTGGCCGCGCACGGTGCGGAGCTGATCGTCGCCGATATCGATCGCGCGGCGGCCGACGACGCCGTCGCCGAGCTTCGCGATCTGGGCAGCAAGGCAACGGCTTACGAGCTCGACGTCGCCGATACGGCCGCGCTGGAGGAGTTCGCCGAGACCGTCCGCACCGCACACGGCGTGCCGGACGTCGTGGTGAACAACGCCGGAATCGTCGTCGGCGGACCCTTTCTGGACGTGCCTGTCGAGGACCTGGAGCGCATCATCGACATCAACCTGATGGCGATGATCCACGGGTGCCGCATCTTCGGGCAGCAGATGGTCGCGCGCGGCACGGGCGGGCATCTGGTGAACATCTCGTCGATGGCCGCCTTCGCTCCGGCGCCGTACGGCTGGCCGTACAGCATCTCCAAGTACGCGGTGAAGCATTTCAGCGAATGCCTCCGGGCCGAGCTGGCGCCCCACGGCATCGGTGTGACGGTGATCTGCCCGGGTCTCATCGCGACCAACCTCACCGCCACCGCGCGCATGGCATCGCTGACCGACCGGCAGGCCGATATCGGGCGGCGCCTCGCACTCGCGGGGCAGGCGCTGTTCGGCGCGGATCCCGACGGGGCGGGCCGGACGATCGTGCGTGCCATCCGCAAAAACATTGCGGTGGAACCGATCCGGCCCGAGGCGCGGATCTCCTATCCGCTGGCACGCCTGTTTCCGGGCGTTGTCCGCGCCGGAATGATCCTGGCGAGCGATCGCCGCGTCGAACGACTCGTGCGCCGGGTCATCGACGATCCTCGAACCGTCCACCTGGCGACGACCCTCGCCGACCGGCTCCCGCTCGGTACCGCCATCAGCACGCCCGAATCCGCATCGCGGACGGCATCGGTCTGAACCTGCCGGCCTGGTGACACACCCTGCCGACGAGATACCCTGTCTGGGACAGAACCAGGCGCTGACGGCCGCAGCGAGGCGTACCCGCAGCTCGAGGAGGTTGACGATGACCGCTACCGCCCCAGGGAGTTCGACCGGGCAGGTGGGACCCTCGACCCCCGACTTCGAGGTGGCCGTGATCGGCGCCGGACCCGGCGGCATCGCCGCCGCGGTGAAACTGCGCAAGGCCGGGCTGCGTGATTTCGTGGTGCTCGAGCGCGCCGACGACGTCGGTGGCAGCTGGTACGAGAACCACTATCCCGGCCTCGGGGTCGATATCCCCGGCGTCGCCTACCAGTACTCCTTCGCTCGAAATGCCAACTGGAGCAGGGTGTTTCCCCGCGGGGCGGAGGTCCGGCGCTACCATGCCGACGTCGCCCGGCGCTTCGGAATCTATCCGCACATCCGATTCGGCGTCGACGTGGCGAAGGAGCAGTGGGACGACGCGAACCACCTGTGGCGGCTGCATACCGCCGCAGGCGAGGTGATCACCGCGCGCTTCCTGATCAGCGCGGTCGGCGCCTTCGTGCGGCCCAAGGACGATCCGGGCATTCCCGGCCTGGCCGCATTCGGCGGGAAGATCCAGCGCCCGTCGGACTGGGACGACGAATACGACCACCGCGGCAAGCGCGTCGCGGTCATCGGCACCGGCGCCAGTTCCGTGCAGATCGTGCCCGCCATCTGCCGTGATGCCGCGAAACTCGAGGTGTTCCAACGGACTCCGGTCTGGTGCGCACCGAAGCCGGACTTCCGGGTCCCCCGCCTGGCGCAGCGGGTGCTCGGCATACCGGGGCTGGTCGCGGCCGGGCACGGGGCCGTGCTGGCCGTGGTCGACGCCGGGCTGCGGTTCGGCACCTCCGCCCCGCTCTGGTCGGCCAAGGCCGTCATGCGGACCTTCGACAGGGCGGCCATCACCGGGTATCGGCGGTATCTGCGAATGGTGGTGCGCGACAAGGACACCGCGAATCGGCTCGCACCGGACTACGGCCCGATCGCCAAGCGGCCGACCATGTCGACGGGATACATCCTGGCGTTCAACCGCGACAACGTCGACCTGGTGACCGAACCGATCGACCGAATCACCGAGCGCGGCATCCGCACTCGCGACGGCGCCGAGCACGACGTCGACATGATCGTGCTCGCCACCGGCTACGAGGTGTTCTCGGACCCGGAGACCTACCGGCCCGGCGCCATCGTCGGTCGCGACGGCTTCGATCTGGCCGAGTTCTACACCGCGCACGGCCTGCAGGCGTACCAGAGCGTTTCGCTGCCGGGCCTGCCGAACCGCTGGACGCTGGTCGGCCCGTATTCCTGGACCGGCAGCGGCTGGCACGCCTTCGTGGAGATGACCGCCGACCATGCGGTGCGCGCGATCAAGGAGGCCACCCGGCGCGGGGCCACCGTCATGGAGATCCGCCCCGATGTGCACGATGCCTATCATCGGCGCATCTATCGACGCGCGGCCGCGCTGCGCTACTACCTGGCCGACCTCAACGGCCACGTGCCGACGTATTACCGCAACTCCCAAGGGGATACGACCTATGTCCGCCCCTCGGGGTTCTTCGAGGCCAGCCGGGGCAACCGCCGCTTCCCGCTCGACGACTACAGCTACGAGCGCCTGGACCGCGAGTCCGAGACACCTCGCGCGACCCTGGTCTCCTGACCCCCGTCCCCCTTGGTCGCCACCGCGATCACATAGTCCAGCCACACCGACCACGCCCGCACCCCGCCGGTGCTGAACATCATGCGCAGCAACGGATTCACCTCGCGCATATCGGGATCACGCAGCCGCGTGCGCAGATACACCGACAGCGGCCGGTACACATCGCGCCGGATCGAGTACACCCGGACATCCTGGAAACCCGTCTCGCGCAAGGCATCACGATATCCCTCCCGGTCGAGCTGGTTCAGCACGCCGCGCCGGGGGACGATGTCGGCGGTCACCAGGCGACCACCGGGCTCCAGCACCCGCAACGACTCGGCGAAGAACCGCCGCTGCGACGGGAAGTGGAAAGGCGACTCCAGCGCCAGCACCTTCGTCACCGAGGCGTCGTCGCGGGGCAGCTCCATCGCCGAGGCTTGCACGTAGCGGATCCGATCGCCCAGCCCGGACGCCGCGACGCGCGCGTTCGCGGCCCGCACCTGCTCCGGCGCGACGTTCACCCCGATGATCTCCGCGCAGCCGAATTCCCTGGCCCACAGCAGATCCTGTTCGCCGTAACCGCAGCCGACGTCGAGGACCACATCGTCGGCACGCAGGAACGCCTCCCGGCCGAGCAGCCGCGCCAGTTCGACCGATGCCTCGTCCAGCGTGGCCGGATGGTGGCGCCAGTAGCCGAGGTTGATGTACAGCGAGTCCTCGCCGAACAGATTTCCGGTCCCGACCAGGTCGTACAGCCGCCCGATCCGCTCCGCCCGATCCGGCACGAGCGGCAGTGCGGCCAACCGCAGCCACTCCCGCGTCCAGCGCCGCATCCGGTGTTCCGTCGATGCGGCGGGGGTACTCGCCCTCGCTACCATACCCTCGACGATAAGCCGTCCCAGACAGTAGGTCAATCAAGGTCGTGCCGCCCCTGACCCGGCGTCGATGCGATGCGTCGTAGGCTCACCTCACCATGGATGCCTACTACCTACCCGACCCGGCGAATCCGAACCGCTTCGAATCCACCGAGCTCACCCGGGGGCCGTGGTCACCCCACGCTCAGCACGCGGGGCCGCCGTCCGCGCTGCTCGCGCACGTGATCGAGCGGTGCGAGCCGCGGGACGGTTTCCGCATCGGCAGGATCGCGGTGGAGATCCTGGGGCCGGTCCCGATCGCCCCGCTGACCGTCGAGGCCCGGGTGGTCCGCCCCGGCCGCAGCGTCGAAATGCTCGAGGCGACCCTGAGCTCCGACCAGGGGCCGGTGCTGAAGGCCACGGCGTGGCGGCTGCGGCAGGCGGAACCCGAACTCGAGCTGCCGCCCGAGGTGCTGCCGACCGGCGGCCACCCCGGGCCTGAAACCGGTAACGAGGAAGCACATTTCCCGTCCGACCAGCCGATCGGGTATCACACGAGTATCGACTTCCGGTTCCTCACAGGCGATTTCGCGGAACCGGGCCCGGCGGTGTGCTGGTTTCGGCTGCGGCAGCCCATCGTCGCCGGGACCAGCCCGAGCCCGTGGGAGCGCACCCTTGCGGCGGCGGATGCGGCCAGCGGCGTGAGCGCCACATTGGACTGGGGCCGTTACCTTTTCATCAACACCGATCTCACCGTGACCCTGCACCGCGAACCGGTCGACGAATGGATCTGCCTCGACGCGGTCACCTATCCGGACCGCGGCGGTATCGGCCTGGCGGAATCGCGCATCTACGACGAGAAGGGCGCGGTCGGCCGCAGCGTCCAGACACTGCTGCTCGCCAACCGGTAGGTCACGTGCCGCTCGACGCTATTCGTTCCGTTCCAGCCCCGAGATCACCAGCGATTCGTCGGTGGGCGGGAAGTCCAATTGCGATGCGCCGGGGCGGAATCCGGCCAGCTGGAGGGAGAGGTGGCGGCGCCAGGCGTCCGGGGCGCGATCGGCGGTGGCGTTGATCAAGCCGCGGACGGAGAGCACGCAGAGGAATACGTCGGTGAAGGTGAGGTCGTCTCGAATCTGCCCGGCCGCCTGAGCTTCGTGCAGCAGCGATCGGATCATCGCCCAGAATTGCGGCCTGCCGGGATCCTCGTCCGAAGAGAAGGTGTGCCACAGCAATTCGCGGTCGCGGTGATGGGATTGGATCTCGGCACAGACGCTCCACAGGCACGCCTCCAGCCCGAGGCCGGGGGGCTGCTCGGCCGCCGCAGCGGAACCGTGGCTCGCGATATCGGCGAGGATCTCCTGCCGCAGCGTCAGCAGGAGATCCTTCTTCGTGGGGAAATGCCGATACAGGGTGCCCATGCCGAGCCCGGCCCGGCGCGCGATCTCCTCGACACCGGCATCGAGACCCTGCTCGGCGTAGACCTCCCGGGCCGCCTCCAGCAGCAGCTGCCGATTGCGCAGGACGTCGCGGCGCACCGGCCGGCTACCGGCGCTCCCAGGCGGTTCGGGTGAGGTCATCGATGAGTCAACCTACGGCACCCGGGTCACCGCACGGGCAGCCGCATCGCCTCGTCGTAGCCGAGTTCCACGTCGTGGGTGATCTCTCTGCCGGTCACCGTGACGCTGCTGGTCACCGAGGGGTAGCCGCGGGCCACCACGACATAGTCGCCCGCGGGCAGGTCGGGCACGAGGTAGCGGCCGCCGTCGTCGGTGTGGGCGGTGGCGACCAGGCCGCCGGTCTCGTCCAGCACTGTGACCTGCGCATTCGATACCACCCGACCCTCGGCCTGCACCGCTCCGGCCAGGGTCGCCATCGGATCGAGCTCCGCGTCGTAGCGCAGCAGTCCGCTCTCGGGCACGGTCAGGGTCGCCGCGTGCGGACGCTGGTGTTCGGCGACTACGACCACGGTGTGCGTGCCCGAGGGGACGCCGCGGCAGACATAACTGCCGTCGTCGCCGCTGACCGCCGCCCCGACGACCTCCCCGCGCGCATCGGTCAACGTGACGGTCGCGCCCGCCACCGGTCCCCCGCCGACCCGGCGCACCGTGCCCGACAGCTGACCGGAGCTCGACAGCGTCAGGTCCACGTGCTGCGGTCGCGAACCGGCGACGACATTGACCGCCACCGGCTGATGTCCCTCGGCCGAAGCGATCAGCACGTAGCTGCCGGGGATCGCGACGGTGATGTGGTAGTTGCCATCGGCGGTGCTGTGCGTCCGTGAAACCTGATGTCCATGTTGATCGATCAGAGTCAGCGCGGCACCGGGCACCGGATCGCCGCTGTCGCGATGCAGGTAGCCCTCGATCGAAGCACCGGTAACCGACTGCGCCGGAACGGAATTCACCACGACCGGCTCCGATCTGCGGCCCGATCCGGCGGGCACGGCCTGATTCGCCGTCACGATGTGACCGGTATCCCGTTCGTGCGCAGCGGTTCCCGCGAGGTGCACGGCGGCACCAACGAGTTCCCCGGCAGCGGCGGGATCCACCACTGTCGGCTCGTTCGCCAACAGCTCCGTATCCACCGCTTCCTCGGACTTCGACCGTGACCGGCGGGACGGGATGATCATCGACGCCAGCACGGCCAGCAACGCCACCCCGCCCAGGAACCAGAAGACGTTGGTATAGCCGGAACCCGCGGGCAACCCGTGCGCGGTGTGTGCGCCCGAGGTCAGGATGACCGACGAGACCGCACTGCCGACCGCGCCGCCGACGGTACGCACGTTGGCGTTCATGCCGGTGGCCGCGCCGGTCTGCGCGGCGGGCACCGCGGAGACGATGATCGCCGGCATCGACGAGAACGCCATACCGATGCCCAGGCCGAGCAGCACCCCCGCCACCAGCACCTGCCAGACCTGATCGTGCCCGACGGCGACGATCCCGAAGGCCACGACGGTGAGGATGCTGCCGACCAGCACGATCATCTTCGGTCCGAACCACCGCGACATCGGCCCGATGGCCAGGCCGATCAGGAACATCGCCACCGACAGCGGCAGCATGTACAGCCCGGACTGCGTGATGCTGGCGCTCAGCCCATATCCCGCAATGGCTTTCGGAGTCTGGATCAGCTGCGGCAGGAAGGTCATCATCGCGTACATGGCGGCGCCGACCAGCACCGCGACCACGTTGGTGGTCCACACCGCCGGAATGCGCATGGTGCGCATATCAATCAGCGGCGACTTCGACCGCAGTTCGACGAAGACCCATGCGATCGCGCAGACGACGGC
Source organism: Nocardia mexicana NBRC 108244 (assembly GCF_001613165.1). GTDB lineage: Bacteria > Actinomycetota > Actinomycetes > Mycobacteriales > Mycobacteriaceae > Nocardia > Nocardia mexicana. The sequence goes on along the minus strand of NZ_BDBV01000095.1, from coordinate 16,894 downwards.
CGCCGCGAACAATCCGAGGGTGACTCCAGAGGTCCAGCCCCACGCCGGCCCCTTGCTGACCGCCAGCAGCAGCGCCACCAGCCAGGCCGACATCAAAAGCGCTGCGCCCCAACTGATCTTCCCCGGACTGCGCACGGGAGAGGCCGGCACGAGCAGCACGGCGGCCACCGCGGCCACGCCGCTCACGATCATCGGGATCCAGAACAGCCAGTGGTAGTTCAGGTGATCGGCGATCGGCCCGGCCAGTACCAGGCCGATGCCGGAGCCGACGGCGATCAGCGAGGAGGCGATCCCCACCGCGCCGTTCAGTTTGCGGGCCGGGAACTCGTCGCGGATGATGCCGAAGGCCAGCGGGATCACGCCACCGCCGAGGCCCTGGATCACGCGCGCGACGATCATCACGCTCACCGATTCGGTCAGCGCCGCGAGCAGCGAACCGCCGGCCAACGCGACCAGGGTGACCACCAGCATCTTTTCCTTGCCGACCTTGTCCCCGATCCGCCCCAGGATCGGGGTGGCCACCGAGGCGGACAGCAGATAGCCGGTCATCAGCCAGGTCGCGGTGTTCTGGTCGGTATGCAGCGCCGGGATCAGCAGCGAGAACACCGGCACGATCAGCGACTGCAACAGGCCGTAGGACGCGATGCCGAGCAGCAGCACGGCGAAGACGACGTTGTAATGCGGGCGGGTTTTCACGAGCGCCATGGGTCAGGTTTCTCCCCACGAGTAGAAGCGGAGCAATTCTCCGGTTCAAAACCCTAACAGGAAACGGAGAACGTTCTCCGTATCGCGGCTGTGATCTCACCCTCGTCCGATCGGGGAATATTCACCCGGCGCCGGGCGTGGCCGATCGCTGCGCTACGCGGCGGAGGTCAGATAGCGCTGCAGGGTGGGGCCCACGTCGGCGACGATCTGCGCCCGCGTCAGCGCCACCACCGGGGGCAAGCGCAGGACATAGCGACACAGCGCGAGGCCCAGCACCTGGGAGGCGATCAGCCCCGCCCGCCGGGGCGCATCGGCCGGATCGCCGATCCGCAGCACCACCGGGGTCAATTGGTGCGCGAAAACCTGCTGCAGGCGCTCGACCACCGCATCGTCGGTCACCGAGGACCGCAGCAGAGTCAACAGGATCTCGTTGCCCGGGGAGGAGTCCCACAGTTCTATGAAGCGCCGGGCCAGCAGTTCTCCCAGCGAATCCGGGTCCGCCCCGGCGAGGTCGGGCAGCGACAGGTCGACGTCGAGGGCGGCGTCGAACAGCCCCTCCTTGTTGCCGTAGTACCGCATCACCATCGACGGATCGATTCCGGCATCGGCGGCGATCGCGCGGATGGTGGCCTTGCGGAATCCGTCCTCGGCGAAGCGGCGGCGGGCCGCGTCGAGGATCGCGGCGCGGGTGCCGTCCGAGCGGCGGGGCGTATCGACGGTCATGCCAACAACTGTAGGCCAACAATTGTTGACAGACCAGCGCCGGGGACTTACCTTTATTGCCAACACACGTTGGCCAACACTTGTTGGCAAGCCAGAGGAGTCGTCATGAGCGCAATCCCCGCCACCACCTCGGTCGTGATCGTCGGCGCCGGGCCCGCCGGGCTCACCGCCGCCGTCGCCCTCGCCGACGCGGGTGTCGATTTCGTGCTGCTGGATCGGCAGGCCGAGGGCGCCAACACCTCTCGCGCCGCGGTCGTGCACGCCCGGACGCTCGAGGTGCTGAACGAGTTCGGCATCGCGGAGGAACTGCACGACCTCGGCGTCGAGGTACCGCGGTTCGTCATGCACGACGGCCCGGCGCGGCTGGCCACCATCCCGTTCGGCGGACTCCCCACGGCATTTCCCTACACGCTGATGGTCGGCCAGGAGACCACCGAGGCGGTACTGCTGTCCCGGCTGCACAAGGCGGGCGGCGAGGTGCACCGGCCGTACGAGGTCACCGCCGTGACCGGGGACGGCACGGGCGTCACCGTCGAATTCACCGATGCCGCAGGGACTTCCGGATCGATTCGGGCCGACTACGTGATCGGCGCCGACGGCATGCACAGCGTGGTCCGGGAGCAGGCGGGAATCGGATTCACCGGCGCCACCTACCCGGAATCGTTCGTGCTGGCGGATGTCCGGATGGATTGGATGGACTCGCGCGAGGAGGTGTCGTTGAACCTGTCCCCGGAGGGGGTCACGGTCGTCGCGCCGCTGCCCGGCGCGGACGGCGACCGGTACCGCGTGGTCGCCACGGTCGCCGAGGCGCCCCAGCACCCGACGCGCGACGACATCCAGTCGATCCTGGATGCGCGCCGACCGGGCGCCCGGATCCGAGAGGTGTTGTGGAGCTCGCGATTCCGTGTCCACCATCGGGTCGCGGACCGCTACCGGGCGGGGCGGATCTTCGTGGCGGGAGATGCCGCGCACGTGCACAGCCCGGCGGGCGGGCAAGGCATGAATACCGGCATCCAGGATGCGGCAGCCCTGGGCGCCCTGCTGGTGCGGGTACTGCGCGGCGAGCCGCAGGACTTGCTGGACGAGTACGAAAAGACCCGTCGCCCGGTCGCTCTCGACGTGGTCGCGTTCACCGACCGGATGACCCGAGGCGCCACCCTGCGCCCGCGCCCCGCCCGCATGGTGCGCAATATCGCGCTGCGGACCCTCACCCGCGTTCCGGCGGTGCGGCAGGCCCTCGCCTACCGCCTGGCCGAACTCGCCAACCGCTGACCTCTCCGAACCACGTCGCGTCCGACCGGCCGCAACGACTGGACAGCCGTCCGGCCCGAGGCGGCACAACCACCGCAGTGAGCTGGCCTCGAGGCCCGGTGATCAACCGGACCCCGGGGCCCATGCCGCGTCGCCCCCTCGGCTGCCGACGGAAAACAGTCCCGCCCACCAGGATCGGCAGCCGAATCACCTGTGGCGTTCAGTGCACGACGATAGCGTCTACGCAGCCGCCGATTCGGGAGTCACCGCGATGAAACTGATGTACGCCCTGTGGGGTTCGAACCTCGACGAGGTGCTGCACGCTCAGGCACTGCACGAGCAGTTGGCCTCCGTGGGCGCCGAGTCGTTGCAGCTCAATATCTCCGACGCCGATGTGACGGCGGCCCAGCTGCGACATTCGACCTACGACAATCCGGTCGCCGCGATCGTCAGCATCTGGACCGAGGCCGACAACGGGCCGATCACCGACGCGCTGGCCGCGGTGTCCGACGGCGTCAACGGCTGGATCGTCGAAGAACGAGTGCCGCTCGAACCGCCGCCGACAGCGGACGGTGCACGGTGCGATGCGCTGGCCAACATTGCGCTGCTGCGGATTCCGCCGGACATCGAGCGCACGGACTGGTTCGGGCACTGGCGCGACAAGCACACGGCCGTCGCGATCGAGACCCAGGCAACGTTCGGCTACGTGCAGAACACCGTGGTCGCCGCCATCACCCCGGGCCGCCGCGTGGACGCGGTCGTCGAGGAGCTGTTCCCGATGGCCGCCATGACCGACCAGCACGCGTTCTGGGGCAGCGGCGGCGACGACGCGGAACTGCAGCGCCGCATCGGCCGAATGATGGACAGCGTCAACGCCTTCGGGGTCGGCCAGGACCTCGATGTGATCCCGACCAGCCGCTACCACTACCGGCTCGCCCTCAGCCCGAGGTAGGGATCTCGAGCACGGCCTTGCCCGCGATCCGGCGCTCGACGAGCGCGCGGGTGGCCTCCGGGAATCGCTCCCACGGACCGCGCCAATCCACCTCCGCCGAAAGCCGTCCTGCCGCAGCGAATTCCAGCAGCGTCGCCAGGTCCGGCCCTACCTCGCGCACATCACCGAACGTGTTCATCGACTTGGCGGGTCCGACGAAGAACAGCGAATACGGTTCGAAGACAGCCGGTTCGCCCGATGCCCAGCCGATGTTCTGGACCGCACCGCCCGGCGCCAGCAGCTCCCAGGCCGCGGCGAGTTGCGGACCGCCGACATTGTCCAGGACCAGATCCACCGGGCGCTCGATGCCGTCCACCCCGACCACGATCTCGTGCGCCCCCAGCTCGGCCAGGCCCGCGCCCCGGCCGGGCGACCCCACGGAGGCGATCACATGCGCACCGCCCAGCGCCGCCAGCTGGACCGCGAACCGGCCCACCCCGCCCGCGGCGCCCGTGATCAGCACCCGGCGGCCCAGAATGTCGCGCGACCGCAGCGTCCGCAGCGCGGTGACGCCCGCCATCGGAATCGCCGCGGCAGCACCGAGATCCACACCGTCCGGCACCCGGGCGACCGCGGTGGTTTCCACCGCCATCCGCTCCGCCCACGCCCCCGCGCCGAATGCCGCGACCCTCGATCCGACCTCCGGGCCCGACCCGTCCGCGGCCGCCCGCACGACGACACCCGATGCGTCGTAACCGTGCACGGTCCCGCGCGGCCTGCGCCCCGCGAACAGCACCTCGCCGCGATTGAGCGAAAAATGCCGGACCTCGATCACGACCTGATCGGACGCCGGTTCGGGCTCCGGCGCGGACCCCAGCCGCAACGATCCCGGCGCATCCGAATCGACCACGAGTGCACGCATGGCGGTGATACCTCCTCGAGACTTAAACGGACCACCGGTCCGATTAGTCGACGGTAGCATGATTCGGACCGGCAGTCCGTTTCAGTGGAGGTATCCATGCCCGAGCAGCGCGAACGCGCCGATGCGGCGCGCAACCGGCACGCGGTACTGCGGGCCACCGAGCAGCTGTTGACCGAGGGCGGCGGGGATCGGGTGTCGCTGGACCGCGTCGCGGCGCTCGCGGGAGTCGGCAAGGGCACGGTGTTCCGGCGCTTCGGCAGCCGCGCCGGACTGCTGCAGGCGCTGCTCGAGGAGCGATCCCGGGAGCTGCGCGAGGCGGTCTCGTCCGGCCCGCCGCCGCTGGGCCCGGACGCCCCGGTCCGGGCTCGGCTGCTGGCCTTTCTCGACGCCCTAGGCGCCATCGCCGAGGGTAATGCCGTCCTGCTGGCGGCACACGAACAAGCCTGTGCCGCAGACAAATTCGACGATCCCAGCTACCAGTTCTGGCATCGCCACCTACGGGCCCTGTACGCGACGGAACGGCCCGAACTGGATACCGATTTCCTGGCCCACGCCCTGCTCGCCGCGTTCGACGGCGACCTGGTGCGCCACCTGACCACGCCGGAGGAGCCGCGGCGATTCACGCGCTCCGTGCAGGATATGGCGGTGCGGCTACTCGAGAAGTAGCGCGGCTACTGCAGACCCGCCTCGGTGGTCAGCCGGATCGCCTGCTCGGCGTCCAGGGTGCTCGGGTCGATGCGCGGCGCCTGCAGGCTGTCCAGCGGCGGCAGTACCGGATTCGCGGGGACACCGGAGCCGACCGGATAGGCCATCGAGTCACCCCGGGCCAGCACTTCCTGGCCGATCCGGCCGGTGACGAAACGGACGAACCGCTGTGCGGCCGCCGCCTTCTTGCTCGACTTCAGCACTCCCGCACCGGAAATCGACACGAAGGCCCCCGGATCCTGATTCCTGAAGTAGTGCAGCGCGGTATTGCCGCTGTTTGCCCTGGCCGCGGCCTGATCGCGATACCAGTCGTCGTGGTAGATCACGCCGCCGTCGACCTGCCCGATGTCGACTCGACGCATCGCCGCGACGGCGATCCCCGAGGACACCGCGTTCTCCTTCATCCCCCGCAGCCAGGCCGCGGTGTCCTGCTCGCCCCGCAGCGCCAGCAGTCCGGCCACGAGCGCCTGGAAGTCCGCACCCGAGGTCGGGACGGTCCAGCGTCCCTTCCACTGCGGTTGCTGCAGGTCCAGCAGCGAGGCAGGCAGCTGCTCGGCGGGCAGCTTGCCGATGTTGTAGTCGAAAACCGTTGCGTGAGCGCCGGTTCCGATCCACCGTCCGCTCGACGGCCGGTACTGCTCGGGCACCTGGGCCAGGGTCGGCGGCTCGAGCTCGGCGAACAGCCCGGACCTGTCGACCAGCGCCATGGCCGGGGCGTTCTCGGTGAGCAGCACGTCGGCCGGGGACGCCGCATCCTCGGAGACGACCTGACGGGCCAGATCGATGTCGTCGCCGTTGCGCAAGGTGACCCTGATACCGGTCTCCTTGGTGAACGCCTCCACCCACTGCCTGGTCAGCGGCTCGTACTGGGCGTTGTAGACGAGGATCTCGTTATCGTCGGCCGGCGTACTCGAGCACGCGGTGGTCGCCGTCAAGACTCCGAGCGCCGCGATCGCACCGGTGAGCAGTTTTCGACGGGCCGACATCATGACGGGATCCTTCCGAGTCACAATTCACTGCTGTGAGGTCGGCCAACCGTACTCGGTGAGTATCGGATCGCGGAGTGGCGCCCCGAAGGTTCGAGCCCGATTTGCCGTAATGTTCCGACGAGACCGGCGGGTATATGACGGGAGCGCCATGACCTATTCACCCGGTGAGGAGCCGTACGAGCCACGGCCCCAGCCGCAGCAACCTCACGGCTATTCGACACAGCAGCCACCGAGCTACTACCCGCCGGAGGGTTATCCGCCGGAGGACGGCTATCCGCCGCCACCGCATGCCGCGCCACCGCCGCGCAGGCGTCACACCGCCGTGGTCGTGGGCCTGGTGCTGCTGGCGATGATCGTGGCGGGCGGCGGTGCCGCGACGGCCGTGGTGCTGACCAGCCAGGGCATCGGCCCGCTCGCCTCGGACGAGAAGAAGATCGAGGTCGCGATCCGCGATTTCTACCGCACCCTGGACGCCGACGGCGCCGATGCCGCGATGGCCAAGTCGTGCCGCCAGGACCGCGCCGAGTACGCCGAACTGCCCGACGACGAGCGCGCGGCGATCGGCAGCACCACGTTCTCCGCGCACGTCGACACGATCGAGGACATCACGGTCAGCGGCGACCGGGCCACCGCGCAGGTGCGCGGCACGCTGGACGTGTCGATGTCCGGCGACCAGCTCGACGGCGCCGACACCACCACCGAGCAGTTGCGCAAGGAAGACGGCGACTGGAAGGTCTGCACGGCGAACACCCCGTAGTCCCCTGATACGGTCGCCGGGACAGGGTGCACCAACGGCGAGATCGCGGATGAGGGTGGGCTGGCGATGACCTGCTGCGGACCGAACCGGCGTCGCGCGCTGCAGGCCCTCGGCCTGGCCGCCGCGGTGCCGCTGCTGCCGATCCTCCGGCCGGGACCTGCTCGTGCACAGGCGAATTCGATGATCGCCACCGATCTCGAGGTCGTCACCGTCACCGACACCTCGGTGGTGCTGACGTGGACCACGCTGGCACCCGGTGCGGGCGGTGGCCCGGCCCCCGTGGCGGCGGGGACGGAGGTCCGGCTCGCTCCGGCGGATTCGCGGGCTCCGGCGGCGGTGCACTTCCCCGCCGATCCGGAACCGACCCCGTTCCACTATGCCGAGGTCGATGGCTTGGAGCCGGGCCGCGCCTATCGGTTCGAGGCCTGGTCGGACGGCGTCCGTGCCACTCCGGCGCTGAATCTCGTGACTCGCATGCCCGCGAGTCCCGAATGCACCGGGGAATTCACGACTTTGGTGCCGCCGCCCGGGCGCCCGCTGCGCACCGTCGCACTGTGCAACGACGTGCATTTCGGCGAGGAGGTGAGCGGACTGATCGCGGCCGACCTGCCGCCGGGGGCACGACAGGAGCCGGGGCTGGCGCCGTATCCGGAGGTGATGCTCGCCGCCGTGCTCGACGATCTGCGCCGCCCGGACCGCGGTGCCGACCACCTGATCCTGGCCGGAGACCTGACCTCCGAGGCGACGGCCGCCCAATCTCGCGGTGTCCGAGCACATTTGGACGAATGGGGCGTCTCGGGACGGGACTGGTTCGCCGCCCGCGGCAATCACGACCGGCCACACACCGGCGCCGAGTACGCCGGATGCCCGGTGGTGGCCGACGCCGAACACCACGACTGCTGGGGCGAAACCTTCACCGCCCGAGGCGATGTGATCGACCACCGGGTGGGCGGCCTGCGCCTGCTGGGCCTGGACACCACCGAACTCGACGCCGCGGGCGGCAGCATCGACCGCGCGCAGTTCGACCGCGTGCGTGAGCTCCTGCGCGCGGACCCGGACCGCCCGACGCTGATGTTCGGCCACCATCCCGTCACGCAGGATTCGGCCGTATCCAATATCGCCGGACCGAGTTTCGTCCTGAACCGCCCCGACGCAATCCAACTCCAAACGCTGTACCAGTCCGCCCCCGGCGTCTTCCTACACCACAGCGGCCACACCCACCGCAACCGCCGCTCCCCCGCAGACCTCCCCCTGAACGTGGAATTCCTCGAGGTCGCCGCCGTCAAGGAATATCCAGGCGGTTACACCCTGCTCCGCCTCTACGAGGGCGGCTACATGGCCAACTTCTACAAAACCCGCACGGACCTCTCCCGCCGCTGGAGCACCCGCACCCGATCCGAATACCTGGGCCTACTCCCGGAATACACCCTGGGCACAACAGCCGACCGCAACCACGTTGTCCCACGAGACTTTTCGGGCCTGTCATAGTACAAGCCCCGCGACACCGGAGGCGGCGCCGAAATACAGAGCGAGTGGCGGGAATCGAACCCGCGTACACGGTTTTGCAGACCGCCCCCTAACCACTCAGGCACACCCGCATCGAGACCAATACTGCGCGACCGGCCGCCAGCTGCCCAGGGTTGGCGTCACGATGATCGGAACAGTCGTCCACATACCCCCTAAACTCACCCTATGGCTGCCACCCGCCCGCTCCCCCTGGATCCCATCGAGGAGGCCCACCGTCAGTGGACCGCCCACGGCTGGGGTGAGGTCGCGGACGGGATGGCCGCGGTCACCTCGCTGGTGCGGGCGCAGCAGATCGTGATGGCGCGGGTGGACGAGGCGCTGCGCCCGTCGGGGCTGACGTTTTCCCGGTACGAACTGCTGATGCTGCTGAGTTTCAGCAAGACCGGCGCGCTGCCGATGGCGATGGCCAGCGCGCGGCTGCAGGTGCACCCGACCAGCGTCACCAATACGGTCGACCGATTGGAAGCGGCCCATCTCGTCAAGCGCGTACCGCATCCCAGCGACCGTCGAGCAACCTTGATCGAGATCACCGGCGCCGGTCGCGAGCTGGTGGCGGAGGCGACGCGGGAACTGAACGAGCGGGTCTTCGCACTCCCGGGTCTGGCACCGGACCGGCTGCAGCTGCTGCTGCAATTGCTCGCGGAGTTCCGGCGATCGGCCGGCGACTTCGACACGGGCGACACGCCGACCCGATGGGCATGATGCGATAACCGTTCAGCATCCTGCCAGCGACATTCCGGCCCCCGTCTTCACATCAGCGCGCAAAAGGTCCACCATGGAGCCATGGTGCTGGTCCTGGGGGTGTCGGCGGGCGCTGGGGGCGCTCGCGCGATGCTCACTCACTCCGATCAGCCTCATCTGCCGCCCATCGACCGCTGCACGGTGCCGCGCCGCGCGGGCGGCGGCGTCGAGGAGCCGGTTTTCCAGGCGATCCGCCTGATGCGCGAATCGGCGGCCCGCCGCGACGAGTTCATCACCGGCATCGCGGTGACCTCCCGCAGCGCGGTACACGCCGACGCGATCCGCACCACGGCCGGGCGCAGCCGGCTCACCATCGTCGACGAGCCGGTGGCGCAGCTGCGGTACCTGCGGTTCAGCGGCCAGCTGCCGGACGAGGGCGCCGTGGTGCTCTACGACCTGGGCGCCTCGGGCCTCACCGTCACCGGCGCCGACTGCCGCACCGACGCCATCCTGGCGGCCCGGCGCAGCACGGTGCTCGGCGGCGACGGCCACGACGCGCTGCTGCGCTGGCGACTGGCGCACGGCGGGGTGATGATCGACAAGCCGACCAGCCGCGCCTACAAGGAGGCGCTGACCTCCACCCCGGTGCTCACCACCAGCGATCCGCTGACCGGTACCCGAATGGTGTTCACCCGCAGCGATTTCAGCGAACTCGTGGCAGCCGGGATCCACCATTCGGTCTCGTTCGTGCGGCAGCAGATGGAGGAGACGGGCGTTCCGGCACAGGCGCTGGCGCTGCTGGGCGGCTGCACGCGCAATCCGGGTATTCGCGAGTCGCTGGCGCAGATGCTGGATCTGCCGGTGATCTACGACCCTGAGCCGGAATATGTTTCGGCCCGTGGCGCCGTGCTGATGGCGACGCAGATGCCCTCGGCGCGCCGGGTGCGCGGCGTCCGTTTCGCCGCCCCGGTCCTACGCCCCGACGGATCGTCCCCGGTCTCCCGCCGCAAGGTGGTCGCGGCCCTGGCGGTCACGGCAACACTGGGCGCAACGGTGGCCGGACTACTCGCCGCCGACCGCCAAACCCCGCAGCCGACAACCCACGGCGTCGCGCCTTCCCCGGTCGAAGTGGCGGGCACCCCCGCAAAACCCGCCCAGCCCAGGTAATTTCGCGCCCTCCACCTGCAGGAACACCCACGCCCACTCCCCCATCTCCGGCGTGCTTTCGGCCGGAATCCACAGTGAGATCCCGGCCAAAAGCATGCCGGGAATGACGTCGAAGACGCACGCCGGGAATGAAGCTGAAACGCACGCCAGGAATGCAGGCTGCCGTCTGCGTCGGTCATTCCGGCGTGCCGGCCCCAGTCATTCCGGCGTGCTCTTGGCCGGAATCAGCGGTTGGTGAAGTTGGCCGGGCGCTTTTCTACGAAGGCGTTCATGCCCTCGGTCTGGTCCTCGGTGGCGAACAGGGAGTGGAAGACTCGGCGTTCGAAGCGCAGGCCCTCGGTGAGGGTGGTCTCGTAAGAGCGGTTCACCGCCTCCTTGGCGATCATCACCGAGGGCAGCGACATGCCCGCAATGGTTTCGGCCACCTCGAGGGCGGTCGATACCAGGTCGGCGGCGGGCACGATCCGGGCCACCAGGCCCGCGCGCTCGGCCTCCTCGGCGCCCATGTTGCGGCCGGTGAGGATCAGGTCCATCGCCTTGGCCTTGCCGACCGCGCGGGTGAGCCGCTGCGAACCGCCCATTCCCGGAATCACACCCAGCTTGATCTCGGGCTGGCCGAACTTGGCGGTATCCGCGGCGATCAGGATGTCGCACATCATCGCGAGCTCGCAGCCGCCGCCGAGGGCGTATCCGGAGACCGCGGCGATGATCGGCTTGCGGAAGGCGGTGAGGCGGTCCCACCCGGCGAAGTGGTCGGCCAGGAACATGTCCATATAGGACTTGCTCTGCATCTCCTTGATGTCGGCCCCGGCGGCGAACGCCTTCTCGGACCCGGTGAGCACGACAGCACCGATGTTCTCGTCGGCCTCGAGCTCGTCGAGGGCGGCGGTGATATCGGTGAGCACCTGCGAGTTCAGCGCGTTGAGGGCCTTCGGCCGGTTCAGCGTGAGACGGGCGACGCGGCCCTTGCGCTCCAGCAGGATGGTCTCGAAGTCGGTCACAGGGTTTCCTCTCCGGATCGCTTGCGAATATCGGTCACGATAGCGGAGAAGTCCTTGTCCGCCTCGGCCTGGTTGAACCGGCTGTAGAGCTCGGCGGCGAGCATGCCGATCTGCCCGTCGACGCCGTTGTCGCGCAGCGCATTCGCGGCCAGGCCCAGGTCCTTCGTCATCAGGGCGGTGGCGAATCCGGGCCGGTAGTCGTTGTTGGCCGGGCTGGTCGGTACGGGTCCGGGGACCGGACAGTAGGTGGTCAGCGCCCAGCACTGCCCGGAGGCCGTCGAGACCACGTCGAAGAACTTCTCGTGCGTCAGACCCAGCTTCTCGCCGAGCACGATGGCCTCGGACAGGCCGATCATGGAGATGCCCAGCATCATGTTGTTGCAGACCTTGGCGGCCTGGCCGACGCCCGCGCCACCGCAGTGCACGACCTTGCCGCCCATCACGTCGAGCAGCGGCTGGGCCGCGGCGAAGTCCTCGGCCTCCCCGCCGACCATGAAGGTGAGCGTGCCCGCCGCCGCGCCCGCGACGCCGCCGGAGACCGGAGCGTCCAGGGCCCGATGTCCTGCCGCCACAGCCAGTTCCGCGGCCTGCTTGGCATCGCCGACGTCGATGGTGGAGCAGTCGATGAACAGCGTGCCGGGCTTGGCGGCGGCCAGCAGGTCCGGATAGGCGTCGAGGACGATGCGGCCGTTGGGCAGCATGGTGATGACGATCTCTGCCTCGGCGGCGGCCGCGGCGCCGGTGTCGACGACGGTGGCGCCGTCGGTGCGGGCCTGCTCCTGTGCGGCGGGGACCGGGTCGAAGGCCAGGACCTCGTATCCGGCCTTCACCAGGTTCGCGGCCATCGGACCACCCATGTGGCCGAGGCCGAGGAATGCGACCTTGATGCTCATCGGTTTCCTTCCGGGGCAACGAGATTCAGCTCGTCGTCGCCCAGCTCGGCGAAGTAGGCGTCGACCTGTCCGGCCGGGACGTCGGCGAGGGCGGCGGGCTGCCACCGCGGGTTGCGGTCCTTGTCCACCACCTGCGCGCGGATGCCCTCGACCAGATCGTGGCTGGACAGCGAGGCCACCGAGACCCGGTACTCCTCGTTCAGCGCCTCCTCGAGGCTCGCGGCCGCACCGGCATTGCGCAGCGAGCGCAACGTAACCTTCAGCGCCACGGGCGATTTCGACAGCACGTCGGTGGCCGCCTGGTTCGCCGCGGGCTCGGGGCGCGCCTGCAGCCGCGCGACGATCTCCTCGACGGTATCGGCGCTGTAGCAGGCGTCGATCCAGTCCTGTTGCGCGACAAGCCCGGACTCCGGGGCCTGCTGGGCGAACTTGGCGATCGCCACATCGGGCTCCGCGGTGTGCAGCGCCTCCAGCAGCGCCGGAATCTGATCGGAGGGGACGAAGTAGTCGGCGAATCCGGCGGCGATGGCGTCGCCCGCGCTCATGCGCGCGGTGGTGAGCGCGACATGGGCGCCGATCTCGCCCGGCGTGCGCGAAAGCAGGTAGGTGCCACCGACATCCGGGATGAAGCCGATGCCGGTCTCCGGCATGCCGACCTTGGACCGCTCGGTGACGATGCGGTGGCTGCCGTGCCCGGAAAGCCCGACGCCGCCACCCATCACGATGCCGTCCATGACGACCACGTAGGGCTTGGGGTACCGGCCGATATAGGCATTGAGGATGTACTCGTCACGCCAGAACCGGCCGGTGGCGGAGTCCGCCGCGCGATGGGAGCCCGACTCCTCCTGCGCCGCATTGTCTTTCGCATCGTTATAGATGGCGACGATGTCGCCGCCCGCGCACAGGCCGCGCTCGCCCGCGCCGGTCACGACCACCGCGCGCACCTCGTCGTCGTCGGCCCACTCCCGCAAGGCGGTCAGGATCGCCAGCGCCATCGGATGATTCAGCGCATTGATCGCCTTGGGTCGGTTCAGCGTGATCAGGCCGAGCCCGTCGCGCTGGGAGATCAGAACCTCGTCGCTCATGCTGCTCCTACCACTGAGCGGGCCACGACCACCCGCATGATTTCGTTGGTGCCCTCGAGGATCTGGTGCACCCGCAGATCCCGGACGATCTTCTCCAGGCCGTACTCGGCCAGATAGCCGTAGCCGCCGTGCAATTGCAGCGCCTTGTTGGCGACCTCGAATCCGGCGTCGGTGGTGAAGCGCTTGGCCATCGCGCACAGCTCCACCTTGTCGTCGGCGTCGGCGTCCAGCGCCGCCGCGGCACGCCAGAGCAGCGTCCGGGCGGCCTCCACCGATGTCCGCATATCGGCCAGTTCGAACTGCAGTGCCGGATTGTCCAGCAGCCGCGCGCCGAATGCCTTGCGCTGCGCCAGATATGCCACGGACTTGTCCAGTGCGGACTGCGCGCCGCCCAGCGAGCAGGCCGCGATATTGAGCCGCCCCCCATTGAGCCCGTTCATGGCGATGCGGAAGCCGTTGCCCTCGGCGCCGAGCAGATTCGCCGCGGGCACCCGGACGTCGTCGAGGATCACCTGCCGGGTGGGCTGCGCGTTCCAGCCCATCTTCTTCTCGTTGGCGCCGAAGGAGATTCCCGGGGTGTCGGCCGGGACGATGAAGGCGGAGATGCCCCGCGCCCCGTCGGCACCGCTGCGCGCCATCACCACGTAGACGTCGGTACTGCCCGCGCCGGAGATGAATTGCTTGACGCCCGTGAGCAAGTAGTCGTCGCCGTCGCGAACGGCCTTGGTGCTCAGGGCCGCCGCGTCGGAGCCGACACCCGGCTCGGTCAGGGCGTAGCTGCCGAGCAGATCCATCGACGTCAGGCCGGGCAGCCAGCGATGCCGCTGCGCCTCGCTCCCGTAGCTGTCGATCATCCACGCGACCATGTTGTGGATGGAGATGTATGCGGCGATCGCCGGACATCCGGTGGCCAGCTGCTCGAAGATGCGCACCGCATCCAACCGGCGCAGCCCGGACCCGCCCACGTCGTCGCCGACGTAGATACCGCCCATGCCCAGCGATCCGGCCTTGCGGACCACGTCGACCGGAAAGTGCTTGCGCTCATCCCATTCCAGCGCGTGGGGGGCGAGTAGCTCGTCGGCGAAGCCGCGGGCGGTCTCCGTGATCGCCTTCTCGTCGTCGTCGAGTGCGAACACGGTCAGTCCATCGTGGGGATGACGAAGGCGTTGGATTCCTTCAGCCCCTTGGGCCAGCGCTGCGTCACCGTCTTGGTCTTGGTGTAGAAGCGGATGGAGTCGGGGCCGTGCTGGTTGAGATCGCCGAAACCGGAACGCTTCCAGCCGCCGAACGTGTGGTACGCGATCGGCACCGGGATCGGCACATTGATGCCGACCATGCCCACCTCGACGCGCGCCGCGAAGTCGCGAGCGGTATCGCCGTCCCGGGTGAAAATCGCTACGCCATTGCCGAATTCGTGCTCGTTCGGCAGGCGAAGCGCCTCCTCGTAGTCCTTCGCGCGCACGATGGACAGCACCGGGCCGAAGATCTCCTCGCGGTAGATCCGCATCTCCGAAGTGACGTTGTCGAACAGTGTTGCGCCGGCGAAGAATCCGTCCTCCGCGCCGTCGACGGTGACGCCGCGGCCGTCGATCACCAGCTCCGCGCCCTCGTCGACGCCGATCTGGACGTAGCTGTTCACCCGGTCCACACCGTCGCGGCCGACCAGCGGGCCGAAGTCGGCGCCCGGATCGTCGGAGCGGCCGACATTGAGCTTGTTGACGCGCTCGATCAGCTTGGCCCGCAGTCGATCCGCGGTCTCCTCGCCGACCGGTACGGCCACCGAGATGGCCATGCAGCGCTCACCGGCCGAACCGTATCCGGCGCCGATGAGCTGGTCGGCCACGTCGTCGAGATCGGCATCGGGCATGACGATCGCGTGGTTCTTGGCGCCGCCGAAGCACTGAGCGCGCTTGCCGTGCGCGGTCGCGGTCTCATAGATGTACTGGGCGATCGGCGTCGAGCCGACGAAGCCGACGGCCTTGATCCGCGGGTCGGTCAGCAGCGCGTCCACGGCCACCTTGTCGCCGTTGACCACATTGAAGACGCCCGCGGGCAGTCCGGCCTCCAGGAACAGCTCCGCCAGCCGCAGCGGCACCGACGGGTCACGCTCGGAAGGCTTGAGCACGAACGCGTTTCCACATGCCAGCGCCGGGCCCGCCTTCCACAGCGGGATCATGGCGGGAAAGTTGAACGGGGTGATCCCCGCGACCACGCCGAGCGGCTGCCGCATCGAGTACACGTCGATGCCGGTGCCCGCGCTCTCGGTGTACTCACCCTTGAGCAGATGCGGGATGCCGGTGGCGAATTCGACGACCTCCAGGCCGCGCTGGATATCGCCCTTGGCGTCGGGGATGGTCTTGCCGTGCTCCGAGGACAGCAGTGCCGCAAGGGAATCCATCTCGTCCTGCACAAGGCTCACGAACTTCATGAGCACCCGAGCCCGCCGCTGCGGATTGAACGAAGCCCATTCCCGCTGCGCCTCGGCCGCATTCGCGACGACCGCCTCGACCTCCGCGGCGCTCGCCAGCGGCACCCGTGCCTGGACGTGCCCGGCGCTGGGGTCGTAGACGTCGCCGAAATTGCCGGACGCCCCCGAGACGTGCCGCCCGCCGATGAAGTGGGTGAGTTCGCGAACCATGCGAGTCCTGTTCTCGATGCCGTCGATGCCTGCCGCCGTGCCGAACGAACCGGAGCGAGCGGTATGCGGTCATCCTATAGTTGGACGTCCAAGTATTGGTAGGCGGTAGCCCGCGATGTGATCCATCCCACCGATTCGAGGGTGGGTAGCATGAAGACAATTTGCCGGACAGTTGCGTTATCCCCGCGGTCGACGCGAGGAGGGACGGAAGCCATGAAGCGAGCCGCACTGAAGATCGTCGCAGCACCGATCCTGCCGATTCTGGCGTTGGTAATTCCGGCCGGTCCAGCCTCCGCGGACCCGCTACATTTCGAAACCGCCCAGGTCAACGACGCGGGGTGCTCGGGCAAGGTCGGCGCCGAGGTCGCGGCCAGCCAGGGGCAGCAGGCGGGAGAGTTCGCGAGCTTCATCGACAGCTCGGCCCGGGTCACGGTGAGCTTCACCCCCGACGCCAACCCCCTCGGCTCGATGTCCGCGTCACCCGGCGGCAGCTGCGAAATCTCCACCACCGTGACGATGCGGAACCTGGACACCGGAGCGAACAAGACCGAGACGCGCAAAACCGAGTACGACGGCCACTACGGTTGGCACGCGGCATTTTTCACGCTCGACGGCTCGGGCCGAGTAGCCGTGCAGGTGAGCACCAACCCCAACCCGTCCGAGCTGACCATCGACGTACCCGCGCCGCGCTGATCGAGAGCGGATCCCCTCGGATGGTGTGATCGGCGCGCGCGAACGGCAGGCTGGCGTGCGCAGCAGTTCCTCGCCAGGAACGGGATGGCTTGCGCGCGTTGCGATTCCGCGTCAGGAACGCTCGAACTCGCCCGTCCGGGGACCGGCTAAGAACTCATCCCACTGTGCCGGGGTAAAGACCAAAGCAGGACCAGCCGGATCCTTCGAGTCACGGACACCGACCATG